>CAYPEJ010000040.1:0-32271 GCA_964409685.1 uncultured Anaeromicropila sp. | reverse complement strand
AAGTGGTCTTAGGATTTTCAAATCCTAAGACCACTTTGTCAACAGTCTGAGAGTTGTATAGGGTATTTATACAACTCTTTTTCTTCTATTCAGGCGCGAATTTTGTTATGTAAGAAAAAATTAAGGAAATATTTGTTTAACATCCTTGTGAAATATGCTAAGATTGTAGTGTATAAGGGAAAATAGAAATCGTTTAGGGGTTGATAGTATGTTAGTACAAGGAAGAGACTTTACAACAATGGATGTATTTTTGACAAAAGAGGCAGCAGAATGTCTTGATACAAGAGGAGCTGCATCTTTTAAAGTGCACGATTTACTTAGTAAAATGTATTTTGAAGATATATGGAATTCAGCGGTAATAAGAGAAAAACTGAATGTATTTGCAAACGCCTTATTTGTCTGTAAAAATGAAAAAGAACAGGATTACTTTTACCAGATGTTATTTGACATAATTTCATTTTATAGTATGGGAAATGCCAACCAGTTATTTCAATCCTCACAAGGGACTTGGAGAGCTTGGGATAAACTATCAGGGGAGAAATGCAGAAACAATCAATTTCTATCTGCATTTTACTATTTAAATTATTTTTTTGAATTTTTGAGTAATAAGCAGTTGGAAGATGATGAACTTTACCAAGAGTTGCGACGTGTTCTATTTTTAAATCTTACTTTATTTCTAAAACATTTCACTACACAAGAGGAATTTGAGCAATCGATTAGACAGATCTCCAATCAAATAGATGTAATTGCCACATTTTACGATTATACAGAGGAGATTGAGCAAAGTTTTATTAATTCTGTACTTATGTCTAAAAATGAGTTTATATATTTTTTGAAAGAAGAAGCAAATTGTATTTTGGAATTAACAGAAGAAGAACGAGCATTGTATTATCGTTATGTGAAATTGGTAAGTACGATTATAGAATATTGCGAATTGTATGCAAGTAGACAAAGTATTTACGGCATAATAGAAACAGATATTCAGGATATTTTACAAAATAAAAATATTGTTTCGTAGATATTTCTTTCATTATGGGAAAAAAATAAAATTGTATTCTAATATTTTGGAAGAAGCTTTACGATATATATAATAAAGGACAATTTTTAAAGGGAGGAATTTGATGAAAAAAAAGTATGCATACTTTAAACATAAAATTTTAATTGGTGTGCTTTTTTTTATGGCTATTTTTTTATGTTGGCCTGATTTTCAAGCTGTGTCTCTAGCAACTTCAACAACGACACCGAGTGCGGTTTTTGATATTCAAGTAATTGATGAAGCCACTCACACATCCACGACCATTACAGGTTCGACTTTTGTCATGAGGTCAAAGACGCAGGTACTACAACTTACAAGTGATACTTCAGATTTTACATCTGTTAAGTGGACACTTGCATCTGGTACAGGTAACGCAACATTGCAACAGAATTTAGGGACAAAAGGTTTGTGCTTAATTGAAGCAATTAAACCAGGTCTTGCAACAGTTGCAGCCGAAGTAACATATGATGGTGGTAAAACCAAGACCGTTACTTGTATGATTGATATTAAGTTTGCGATTCTTGAAGATGCCAGTTTAGGATTCCAGACGGTAATTCCTACTGATGAGAGAGATTCGCTAGTTATTCGTGGAAACGACACAACAGTTACTTTGTCATTAAACTATGGTAATTCTGATGATTCCAATTGTACATGGTCATCTGATGATGAGGACGTCGTAACTGTTTCAAAGGGTAAAGTTCAAGTTGTAGGTGCAGGTAAGACGACGATTAATGCATCATATCTGCCAGATTATTCTACAACCGTATTAAAGGATACCATTACAGTATATGTTATACCAAGTGTAAAACGTGGAGATGATACTTCTACCAATCCATCTAGTACGATTTATGTCCATAGTGATAGTGAAAGTGATGTATTAGCAACGAACACAGCATATAATGTAAATGGTGGTTCTATTAAAGATAAGATAGAATGGGTTATCTCAACCGAAGTAAATGGACAAACTCAGATTATCGAAGACTCTTTAGGAAAAACGACATCTGACTTAATTGAATTGTCCCCTTCATCGCCTAATAAGTTTTTAAAGACCATAGGTAAGGCGGGAGTTTACTATATTAAATTTTTCCCGAAAAGCGTTTATGAGAACAGTTTAAAAGCTGGATTGACCATAGACGATATTGGACAGGAATTATATAGTGCTATTACTTTATATGTATATGGTGAGTTCGAAGACAAAACAATGTATTTGAACAAAGGTGACTCATTTGATTTAGCACAAGCATTTAATGTAACAAAAGATGTATTTAATAAAATGTTTTCGACATCTTTAATTAGTGGTTCTAACGTAATCACATATTTATCTTCCAATCTATATGGTACAGCAGATGAAGTCGGTGATGCGGAGATTCGTGTAAATATTAGTAATACGAATATGGTTAGTCAGCTTCTTGCTGGATCGCTGCCGTCGAGTGGTTATTATACGGTAATCATTCACGTATCAGATGGTATTACATTAGACCGAACCAGTGTAACCATTGCGCAGGGAGCAACTCTTCAGTTAAGGGAAACTACAGGAGCTTCTGATGGTACCTTTACATGGGAGTCCAGTGCACCATCTTATGTATCAGTTGATGAAAATGGTTTGATTAAAGGTCTGCAAGTTACAGCAGATAATCAAGATGTTACAATTACACTGACCCAGGTAACTTTGTCGGGTAAGATTCGAAGAGCAACCTGTTCGGTTCGTGTTGTTAGTACAGTTACAGATATTAAATTAAACTATGAAAAAGTAAATTTAGAGGTTGATAAAACTCTTACCATTGTAGCCACATTTACTCCAAATATTGGTACGGCTCCTATAAAATGGATTACAAATGATGAAAAAATTGTCAGTTTATCCCCTACATCGGATAATAAAAATGTTATTGTTACAGGTCTTGCACCAGGTACAGCAGTAATTACAGCGGTGAATACAGATAACTTTGTTGCAGCTAGTGTTACTGTTACGGTATTAGCACCGATTCAATCATTAACATTAAATGCTGCTGAGTTAAATGTTAAATTGAATGAAGAAATGGTAAAATTAAAAGCCACATATAGTCCAGCTAATGCGACTAGTACAGATTTAATTTGGAATACATCAAACTCTTCCGTAGCAACAGTAGATGGAGCAGGTGTTGTTACACTTGTTTCAGCAGGTACCACTATTATTACAGTACGACCTGCATACAATCCAAACCTTTGTATGGCACAGTGTATTATTAACGTTTCGCAATCTGCTACCAACTTTGCTCTTACGACTACAGAGCTTAGCTTAGAAGTGGGAGCTACAGGGACAATTGGATATAAGATGACTCCTGAGAATGCGAATACTTCAATTACATGGAAGTCCATGGATACATCCATTGCATCAGTAGATAAAAGTGGTAAGGTTACTGCAAAAGGACCTGGTAAAACTTATGTAGTTGCAACAACAGAAAATGGATTTTCAGGTACTTGTTTGATTATTGTTACAAAAGCAGCAACAGGTGTTGCGCTTGATGTTTATCATTTAACTATAGCGGTCGGTGATACTTATCAAGTTCTTGCTACACCAACACCAAATAATAGTACAGAGACTACATTTACATGGGCATCAAAAGATAAAGCAATTGCCACTGTAAATGGTTCTGGTAAGGTTACTGGTGTAAAAGCTGGTGAGACAATTATTACCGTTAAAACCAAGTCAGGTAGTGTAGAATATCTATATGTAACGGTTTATGATCAAGTAAAATCGATTAAATTGAACTATACAAAGAAAACAGTAGTAAAAGGTAAGAAATTCACATTGAAAGCAACCTTTACACCTACAAATGCAACAAATAAGAAGATTAACTGGTCAAGTTCAAACTCGAAAGTTGCATCTGTATCAAGTAAAGGGGTTGTATCAGGTTTACGTGGAGGTACAGCTGTTATTACAGCAGTATCGGAAGATGGCGGACACGTTGCAACTTGTATTGTAACCGTTAAGCAACCAGTAACTTCGATTACCTTGAATCGATCAAGTTATAACTTAGGTATTGGTAAAAAGGTCACACTAAAGGCAACTGTAAAATCCAATTATTCAACAAACCAAACATTGAAATGGACTTCATCCAATGTTAAGATAGCAACAGTCAATTCAAAAGGTGTTGTTACGGGTAAGAAACTTGGAACCGTAACAATTAAATGTTCTGCAACAGATGGTAGTGGTGAATACGCAACATGTAAGATTAGAGTGGTACGTCAAGTTACAAAAGTAAAATTGAACAAAACAACAATAAAGATGTATGTTGGTAAAACTACGAAGATTAAAGCAACTGTATCACCTTCTAATGCAACATTTAAATCAGTAAACTGGAGTTCCAGTAATTCATCTATCGCTTCTGTAGACTCTAATGGTAACATTACAGCAGTAGCAGTAGGTAACTGTAAGATTTATGGAAAAGCGAAAGATAATAGTGGTAAAAGAGCAGTGTGTCATGTGTATGTTTATAAAGCAGTTCCATCAACAGCAGTAAATCTTTCACAAAAAGATTTAGTAATGGTAAAAGGAACATCTACAATGCTTCCATATAGCATTACACCAAATAACACAACTGATACCGTAAAATTCTCAAGTGACAATAAGAGAGTAGCAACCGTATCCTCACTAGGTCGTGTAACCGCTCGTAAACCAGGTGTAGCAACGGTTACAATTCGAACCAGTAGTGGAAAAGTTGGTATGATTAATGTCATGGTCGTAGGATTGAACCGAACGAGCCTTAGTATGGGACAATATGAACGTCAAGAATTATGGGTAGAAGAAATAAGTTCAGGCGTTAAGTGGTATTCTGAAGATTCTAGTATTGCATCTGTAAGTAACGGTAGTGTAGTAAGTAGAAAGAAAGGTACTACTCGAATTGTAGCCATTGTAAAAGGTGTAAGATTATACTGTAAGGTTACGGTTAAATGATAAAGCAATAAATATTGCAAAAAAAAGGAACTGTGATACCAAAACCACAGTTCCTTAATTTATAGAGTTTCAAATCATAATATAATTCAGATATCCTATCGAATTATATCTCCGCTGTCTTTACAGCATCAAATTCATCTTGAATTTCTTTGGATGGTTCTTTGTCTAGTAAACTGACAATCACAATTAACAAGCATGCAAAGATAAATGCAGGTAATAGTGAATATACTTCAAAAATTCCACCCAATTTCGATACATATAATGACCATATAATAGATAAAGCTCCTCCACCAATCATACCAGATATAGCACCTTTTAAAGTGGTACGCTTCCAGAATAGTGAAAACAGAATCAAAGGACCAAAGGATGCACCAAATCCAGACCATGCCAATGAAACTAGACTAAAGATAGAGCTGTTTGGATTTAACGCTATAATCATACCAAATATGGCTACAATAACAGTAGTAACCTTTGTTACAATAAGAATCTGTTTATCTGTAGCATCTTTTTTGACAATGTTTTTAAATAAGTTATTACCCACGGAAGACGCAACCATTAAAAGTTGTGAATCAGCAGTACTCATAGTTGCAGCTAAGATACCAGATAATACAATACCAGCGATAAATTTAGGCAAGAACGCATTTGTTAAGCGAATAAAAATAGTTTCTGCCTCTGCACTTGTTGTAAGTACATCTATACCACCAATACCCTTAGAAGTAATGGTAGCACCAACATAACCAATGCAAACAGCAACTGTTAATGAAATAATAACCCAAGTCATAGCGATAGTTCTTGATTTCTTGATTTCTTTTGAATTTTTGATTGCCATAAATCTTAAAAGAATATGTGGAACGCCAAAATAGCCTAGTCCCCAGGCAAGTCCTGATACCATACTAATTACACCATAAGAAGAAGCAGTTCCAGTTTCAGGATTATATGTATGGAATAAATCAAGATATCCATCCAAACTTTTGGCATAGTTAAGAACTTCGCCTACTCCACCAGCTTTTACTGTACCAACGATTAACACGACAATGATAGCAAATGACATTAGTAGACCCTGAATCAAATCTGTTGTACTGGCAGCCATAAAACCACCTACGGAAGTGTAAAGTACGATAACAGCACCACAGATAATCATAGTAGGGACATAATCAAAATCAAACACACTTGCAAATAATTTACCACATGCAGAAAAACCTGATGCAGCGTATACAGTAAAGAAAACAATAATTAATAAAGATGAAATACTCATTAAAATATGATTTTTATCATGGAAGCGATTGCTAAAAAAATCAGGAATCGTAATAGAATTATTACTTACTTCGCTGTATTTACGAAGTCGTTTTGCAACGAGCTTCCAATTTAAATATGTACCAATCGCTAATCCAATAGCAGTCCATCCAGCTTCGCCAAATCCTGTTAGATATGCAAGACCAGGAAGTCCCATAAGAAGCCAGCTACTCATATCAGAAGCCTCTGCACTCATAGCCGTAACCCATGCGCCTAGATTTCTTCCACCGATAAAATAATCATCGGAAGTCTTGTTTTTCTTTCCGTAGTAAATACCTACTGCCAATACAACTAGCATATAAGCAGCCATTGCAACAAATACTAACAAAAAATCTCCTCCATTCATTATTTAGTTTTCATGTTGCATGCTGTTTTTAAAACTTAAAAAATACGTATGATAAGAAAACTAACAGCTAAAAGTTTTGCTAATTTTAGCACACTTTATACAAAAAGTAAATAAATACGAAAATAAAAAAAGAGTTGAACTTATGTTCGATTTGTGGTAATCTTAAAAAAGAAAAGAACATACGTTTTGTTAGGAGGTTATAAATTGCTTGTTAATTTACACGTCAAGAATTTAGCCATTATCGATGAGATCGAGATTGATTTTGCAAAGCATTTAAATATATTAACTGGTGAGACAGGAGCTGGTAAGTCTATTATTATTGGTTCCATTAACATAGCTTTGGGAGGTAAAGTTCCACAGGACATTATTCGAAAAGGAGCCGATTATGGTTTAGTGGAACTTGTGTTTCAAGTAGATGATCCTTCTATAGAAGAGATTATCAGAACATATGATTTAGACATGGAAGACGGACAGATTATTCTATCGCGTAAGATTATGAGAGGTAGAAGTGTCTGCAAGATAAATGGTGAGACAGTTCCTGTATCTGTTATACGAGAATTAAGTGGACATTTAATTGATATTCATGGGCAGCATGAACATCAATCATTACTTTATAAGACAAAGCATCTTTCGATTTTAGACCAATTTGCCAAGGCAGAACTTGCAGATTGGAAAATACAAGTAAGAAAGCTTTACGCTTCTTATCAAGAAGTAAAAGAAGAACTGAATTCCAGTGATACATCCGAAGAACAAAGACTAAGAGAGATGTCATTTTTAGAATATGAGATTAATGAGATAGAAGCAGCTCAATTAAAAGAAGGTGAAGAGGAAGAATTAGATGCCCAGTATCGTATGATGGCCAATATGGGCGTTATTATGGAAGGGTTATCATCCGTATATGCACTTACCTCATCTTCACAAGAATCTGTGTCATCCTTAATCGGAAGGGCAGCCCGTTCCGTTGCCAAGATAAGCGATTTGGATTCCAAGATGGCAGGATTCGCAGAGCAAATTGAAACAATTGATAATTTTGTCAATGATTTAAACATGGAATTAAGTAACTACATGAGTCATTTGAGTTATGACGAAGAAGACTTTAGACGAATTGAAGAAAGATTAGATACCATTCGAAGACTAAAAGCAAAGTACGGAAGTACCGTAGATAAAGTTATGGAGTACTACGAAGAAGCAAAAGCAAAATTAGAAAAATATCAACGTTTTGAAGAGTACCAAGCAGAACTACAACAAAGATTAAAAGCGTTAGAAGTCGAATTGGAAGAATGTTGTCAGAATATTTCTAATATCAGAAGAAAACATGCCAAAGTATTATCTGAAAAAATTTATCAAGCATTAGTGGATTTGAATTTCTTAGATGTAAAATTTGAAATTTTATTTCATAGGATGAATCACTATACGAATAACGGTTTTGATGATGTGGAATTCTATATTTCGACGAATCCAGGTGAAGATTTAAAACCACTTGGAAAAGTTGCATCTGGTGGTGAATTATCGCGTGTTATGTTAGCGATAAAATCTGTATTGGCAGATAACGATATGATAGGAACACTTATATTCGATGAAATTGATGTTGGTGTCAGTGGAAGAACAGCTCAGAAAGTGTCTGAGAGATTATCTTACATTTCGAAGAAGCATCAAGTAATTTGTATCACACACTTACCACAGATTACTGCTATGGCAGATGCACATTATATCATTGAAAAAAACATGAAAGAAACCTCGACGGTTACCAATATACGACAGCTTGAAGTAGAAGACTCTATTCGAGAGTTAGCAAGAATATTAGGTGGCGCGATTATTACAGAAAAAGTCATTGAAAGTGCAAAAGAAATGAAAGAATTAGCGTCAAAGTCCAAAAACTACTAGTTTGAAAATGCAAGATACACACATACTAAAAAAGGATATACGATAAGTATATTCTTTTTTTTGATTACAAGGACATTTCGTAAAGTTCGAATGAGTAAATGGGGTGAATCTTATGCAGAGACGAAAGTTATATCGAGGAACATTAATAGTAGTTTTGCTCTTTGTGTTAGTTGGAATAGGATTTTTCGCATATAGAACGATAGATAGACAGATACCAGACAGCATAAAAATAATTGTAAATAAAGAAGAAAAACTAGATTTTTCATTACCCGTGGAAGGTCAGATAGAATCTGCACCAGTAGGTGCTTTATCCATCAACAATAAACAGGTAGATTCTGATAAGATTAAGTTGAACTTTGCTAAACCAATTCATTTTTATTCTGAAACACCAGGTTCTTATGAGGTGAAATTAAAATTATTTGGTCTATTACAATACAAAAGTATTCAGATTGATGTGATCGAACAACAGTATTTATATCCTTGTGGTATGTCAGTGGGAATTAATATAAAGACAGATGGTATATTAGTATTGGGAACAGGGATCATCTCTGGTCAAGATGGAATGAATTATGAACCATCACTAAATATACTAAAATCTGGCGATTATATCGTAGGGATTGACAATAATCTTGTAGAAAATAAAAAAAATTTAATAGAAAAGATTGAAAAATGCAATGGAAATGATATACAATTAGAAGTGATTCGAAACAATGAGAGTATTAAGTTGATAGTAAAACCAGTATTAGCATCGGATGGGGTATACAAAATTGGGGCCTGGATTCGTGATGATACACAAGGAATTGGCACATTGACTTATGTGGATGAAAGTAATGCTTTTGGAGCATTAGGTCACGGAATCACTGATGTGGATACAGGGTTACTCATGAATGTTAGGGAAGGAGGTCTATACAAAGCAGATATTGTTCAAATCAATAAGGGGGAAAAAGGTTCACCTGGTGAGGTAGTAGGTGTCATTCGGAAAGGTGACGATGACCATTATGGTTCAATTAGTAAAAACACAAAGCAGGGAATCTTTGGTAAAATCGATGATTCGACATTTAATACAGAAGAAATGAAAAAGTACCCTATGGGTTTGAAGCAGGACATCAAGATTGGAAAGGCTACAATTCTGTGTCAAGTATCAGACCAAATAGAAGAATACGAAATCGAAATAGAAAAAATCGAATTAAATACAGAAAACTACAGCAAAGGTATGGTTCTCCATATTACCGATAAAAAATTATTGTCATTAACTAACGGAATCGTACAAGGAATGAGCGGAAGTCCTATTTTACAAAATGGCAAAATTATTGGTGCAGTTACTCACGTGTTTGTTCAAGATTCGACAAGAGGTTACGGGATATTTGTAGAAAATATGATTAAATTCTCAGAATAGTAAGACACTTGCTGGAATTTGCGATTAAAATAAATTGATAAATTGGAAATAAATGTATATAATACAAACATGGCAAAAATTTACAATTAATTTTTGGGAGAAATCGGATCAAATGCTGACATTTCATAGTAAAAAAGAACTATCAATTGACTAGAGAATGATATAAATGTATAATTTTACTATGCTCCGTGTTAGCAGATGAGACCGAGGATATGAATAATTAAGGAGGATTTTAAATAATGGCTAAAATTAAAGTTGCTGTTGTAGACGACAACGAATCAACAGTTGATACACTAGTAGAATATTTGAAAAAAGATGATGAAATCGAGGTTGTAGGAACGGCTTATGATGGTTTACAGGCACTTTCACTTATTAAAGATAAAGAACCAGATGTAATGTTACTGGACTTAATTATGCCAAAGTTGGACGGTCTTGGTGTATTAGAAAAGGCTCATCATTCCACCGAATATAAGAAGATTCCGTATTTTGTAGTTGTAAGTGCAGTAAGTACAGACCAAATTACGGAAAACGCTTTTGAGTTAGGTGCAAGCTATTACATTCTAAAACCATTTGAAGCATCGAATATTTTGGCTCGTATTAAACAGTTGAAGCAGGCTTCCACGCCACATTTGGTTGTTCAAAAACGTTCTCCAATTTATGAAAATAGACCAGTATCGTTAGAACATAACTTAGAATCTGACGTTACAAACATTATTCATGAGATAGGTGTTCCAGCACATATCAAAGGATATCAGTATTTAAGAGATGCAATTATGATGTCTGTAAAAGATGGAGAGATGCTCAACTCTATTACAAAACTTTTATATCCATCCATTGCAAAACAACATAAAACAACACCAAGTCGAGTAGAAAGAGCGATTCGTCATGCTATCGAAGTTGCATGGAGCAGAGGAAAGATGGATACTATTGACGAATTATTTGGTTATACCGTATCTAACGGAAAAGGAAAACCAACAAACTCAGAATTTGTTGCTTTAATTGCAGACAAAATTCGTCTTGAATATAAAATGCGTACATAATTGTTTATCATTAGAACTAAAATGAAATATAATACTTTCATATTGAGATAAAATCATGTATAATTATAAAATCAAGTATCTGGGAGGTATCTTATGAAGAAAGTATTGTTTGTCGCTTCTGAAGTAGTTCCATTTATAAAAACAGGTGGATTAGCAGATGTGGTTGGTTCATTACCAAAATACATTAATAAGGAAAATTACGACGTAAGGGTGATGTTGCCAAAGTACATGGCAATTCCAGATGAGTATAAACAAAAATTACAGTATAAGACACATTTTTATTGTCGCCTTTCATGGCGTTCACAGTATGTAGGTGTATTAGAAACCGTATATGATGGTGTTACTTTTTATTTTATCGACAATGAATTTTATTTTGCAGGACCAAAGCCATATGGCAATATATATGAGGATATTGAGAAGTTTGCATTTTTCTGTAAAGCTGCATTATCTGCATTGCCTTCAATTGATTTTAGACCAGACATTATTCACTGTCACGACTGGCAAACAGGTCTATTACCAGTTTTTTTAAAAGATGTATTTTCCGATAATCCATTTTATCGTGGCATCAAAACAATCATGACAATACATAATTTGAAATTTCAAGGTATATGGGACTTAAAGACGGTAAAGGATATTACGGGCTTAAGTTCATATTATTTTGCACCAGACAAACTAGAAGCATATGGAGATGCTAATTACTTAAAAGCTGGATTAGTTTATGCAGATAAGATTACAACAGTAAGCCAGACATATGCAGAGGAAATCAAGACACCATTTTATGGTGAAAAACTGGATGGATTGATTAATGCAAGAAGTAATTCATTAGTTGGAATTGTAAATGGATTGGATTACGATGAATACAATCCAGAGACAGATCCATTGATATATAAGAATTATAACAAATCCAATTTCCGTAGAGAAAAGGTGAAGAATAAACTTGGTCTACAAGAAGAGTTAGGTCTTAGTAGAAATGAAAAAGTCTTTATGATTGGTATCGTTTCAAGACTTACAGACCAAAAAGGATTTGATTTAATTGACTATATGATAGAACAAATTTGTCGAGAAGATGTACAACTAGTGGTATTGGGAACAGGTGAAGAGAAATACGAGCATTTGTTCCGTCATTACGAGTGGAAATATAGAGACCGAGTTTCTGCCAATATTTATTACTCCAATGAACGTTCTCATAAGATTTATGCAGCTTGTGATGCGTTCCTTATGCCATCATTATTTGAACCATGTGGATTAAGTCAGCTTATGAGTCTTCGTTATGGAACCGTTCCAATTGTTCGTGAGACAGGTGGATTAAAAGACACAGTTATTCCATACAACGAATATGAAGGAACAGGAACAGGATTTTCATTCTGTAACTATAATGCTCATGAGATGATGAACACCATTAACTATGCAAAAAATGTATTCTATAATCATAAACGTGAATGGAACAAGCTTGTAGATCGAGGTATGAGCTGTGATTTCTCATGGAGTAATTCTGCAAGAAAGTATGAAGAGTTATACAATAATTTATAATTAGAATATAGAATGTGTATATAGCACTACAAATGACCTTGTAGATTAGATGCAAACAGTATCTAACCTGCAGGGTCATTTTTTGTATAAAAGTCCAAATTTTGTAAACAATACTGAGGTAGTATACTTATATAAATTGGAGGAATTATGTCAGTTGAGATTTTAGGAACTATATTTTCATTTGCAGGTGGACTAGGAATGTTCTTATACGGAATGAACATAATGGGCGATGGACTGCAAAAAGCTGCAGGAAATCGTATGCGAAACTTTCTTGGTACCATTACAAATAATCGTGTATTAGGCGTATTAGTAGGAGCCCTAATTACCACGATTATTCAAAGTAGTTCAGCAACTACAGTTATGGTAGTTGGTTTTGTAAATGCAGGGCTTTTGAGTCTTTCCCAAGCAGTAGGGGTTATTATGGGGGCAAATATTGGTACAACCATTACAAGTTGGCTTGTTTCCATGAATGAATGGGAATGGGCAAGTGTTCTAAAACCATCCTTCTTTGCACCTTTGTTAATCGCAATCGGTGCGTTTCTCATTATGTTTCTAAAAAATGAAAAACAACGAGAAGCAGGAGAGATTCTAAGCGGATTCGGTATTTTATTTATCGGATTAGATTTTATGTCAAATGCAATTGAGCCATACAGTACATCAACAGTATTTTCAAATGCATTTCATGTGCTTGGAAGAAATCCATTTCTAGGCATTTTAACAGGATTAGTGGTAACCGCTATTATCCAAAGTTCGTCCGCATCCGTGGGAATCTTGCAGACTTTAGCCTCAAATGGCATGGTAGGTTGGAATAGTGCAGTTTACATTACATTAGGACAAAATATGGGAACTTGTGTAACTGCATTAATATCAAGTGCGGGTGCTCATAAAACAGCAAAACGCGCCGCAATCATCCATTTTCTGTTTAATTTCTTTGGTGCAGTTATATTCGGGGTCCTCATGTTCTTTGTCTTTATGTGGAAACCTGCCTTTGCCAATGCGGAAATAAATAGTATCAATATCTCCATATTCCATACTATCTTTAATGTTACAAATACATTAATTCTATTCCCATTTGCGAATCAATTAGTAAAATTGTCAGGTAAACTAGTGAAAGAATCTGAATCCAATGTAAAAGAAGATGAACTTGAAACGTTAAGAAAACATCTAGATGAAAGAATCTTAGAGACACCATCCATTGCGGTTGAAAATGCAGTTGCACAAGTTCTTCACATGGGAGAAATTGCATTGGAAAATCTAAACTGTGCAATTAGTGCATTATTGGAACAAGATGAACAAAAAGTCCAAAAAGTGTTTGAACAGGAAAAAATTATTGATGATATGGTAAATATAATTACTGGTTATCTTGTAAAAATAAGTAATTTATCTTTGGCAGAAAAGCAACAATTAATTGTCAATCACATGTTCTACACTATAACAAATTTTGAAAGAGTTGGTGACCATGCGGAAAATGTGGCAGAGCTAGCCAAACAAAGAATTGATAAAAATTTGCAATTTACAGAAGAAGCTGAAAAGGAAATGAGAGAAATTTGTGATGCTGCAGTAGACTCCTTTAAAAATTCTTTGTTAGCACGAAAAACAGAAAATGTGGAATATATTAGAAATGTAGTGAAATGTGAAGATTTGGTAGATAATTTAGAAGAAGAGTTCCGAGAACGCCATATTATGCGACTTTCCAAGAATATTTGTAACACAGAATCCGGTGTTGTTTTTGTGGATTTATTGGTAAATATGGAACGAATCTCCGATCATTCCATGAATATTGCGGATTATATGCGAGATGAAATCGTGCAAAAATATTAGGAAAATAAAAAAAAATCAATTTACACTTGCTATTTTGGGACATATTAGTTAAAATAGGTATGGGTTTTGTGAAAAAGAAAACAAACTCATTGAAGTCAGAATTAATCACTGCAATAGTCAAGAGACGAAATGTAGTAATTATAAAATAATTTTTTTTCAATAGGAGGAATATTAATCATGGCAGTTAAAGTAGCAATTAATGGTTTTGGACGTATTGGACGTCTTGCATTCAGACAAATGTTTGGAGCTGAAGGTTATGAAGTAGTAGCTATCAACGACTTAACAAGTCCTAAAATGTTAGCTCATTTATTAAAATATGACTCATCTCAAGGTAGATACGACAAAGAAGTTGAAGCGAAAGAAGATTCTATCGTTGTTGACGGCAAAGAAATCAAAATCTACGCTAAAGCTAATGCAGAAGAACTTCCTTGGGGAGAAATCGGTGTAGACGTAGTACTTGAATGTACAGGTTTCTATACATCTAAAGCAAAATCTGAAGCTCATATCAAAGCTGGTGCAAAGAAAGTTGTAATTTCTGCTCCTGCTGGAAACGATCTTCCTACAATCGTTTATTCTGTAAACGAAAATACATTAACAAAAGAAGATACAGTTATTTCCGCAGCATCTTGTACAACAAACTGTTTAGCACCTATGGCTAACACATTAAACAAATTAGCTAAAATTAAAAAAGGTTATATGACAACTATCCATGCTTACACAGGTGATCAAATGACACTTGATGGACCACAAAGAAAAGGCGATTTAAGAAGAGCTCGTGCAGCTGCTGTTAACATCGTTCCTAACTCTACAGGTGCTGCTAAAGCAATCGGTTTAGTTATTCCTGAATTAAATGGTGTATTAGACGGATGTGCACAACGTGTACCAACCCCAACAGGTTCTTTAACACAATTAGTTGCTGTTTGCGAAGGTAAAGTAACAGAAGATGACATCAACAAAGCTATGAAAGCAGCAGCAAGTGCTTCTTTCGGTTACACAGAAGACGAAATCGTTTCTTCTGATATCATCGGTATCACATATGGTTCTTTATTTGATGCAACTCAAACAAAAGTTATGGATATGGGCGATGGCACAACATTAGTAAAAGTTGTTTCTTGGTATGACAATGAAAACTCATACACAAGCCAAATGGTTAGAACTATCAAATACTTCGCTGAATTAGCATAATTAATGTAATAGTTAATTTTATAGTAGGGATACTTATTTGATATATATTGACCTATAAGGGTCCGGTCGTTTGGGCCGGACTCTTTTTTTGAAACGTTAGTTTCAACAAAGTTTTGTTTTAAATTGAAAGGAGTTTAACGCATGTTAAATAAGAAATCAGTAGACGACATCAATGTCAAAGGAAAAAGAGTATTAGTTCGTTGTGACTTCAACGTTCCACTTCAAGATGGTAAAATTACAGACGAAAATCGTCTAGTAGCTGCTTTACCAACAATCAAAAAATTAATCGCTGATGGCGGTAAAGTAATTCTTTGCTCTCACTTAGGTAAACCAAAGGGAGAAGCAAAACCAGAATTATCTTTAGCACCAGTTGCTGTTAGATTATCCGAATTATTAGGACAAGAAGTTAAATTTGCTGCTGACGCTACAGTAGTAGGTGAAAATGCAAAAGCAGCTGTTGCTGCAATGAACGATGGCGACGTTGTATTATTAGAAAATACTCGTTACAGAGCAGAAGAAACTAAAAATGGCGAAGAATTCAGCAAAGAATTAGCTTCTTTAGCTGATGTATTTGTAAACGATGCATTCGGTACAGCTCACAGAGCTCACTGCTCCAATGTAGGTGTTACAAAATTTGTTGATACAGCTGTTGTTGGTTATTTAATGCAAAAAGAAATTGATTTCTTAGGAAATGCTGTTAACAACCCAGAAAGACCATTTGTTGCGATTTTAGGTGGTTCCAAAGTTTCTTCTAAGATCTCCGTTATTAACAACTTATTAGAAAAAGTTGATACATTAATTATCGGTGGTGGTATGGCTTACACATTCATGGCAGCACAAGGTAAAAAAGTTGGTAACTCTTTATTAGAAGAAGATTACAAACAATACGCTTTAGATATGCTTAAAAAAGCAGAAGATAAAGGCGTTAAGTTATTAATTCCTGTTGATACAGTAGTGGCTGATGACTTCTCTAACGATGCAAATACACAAATCATCGCAAAAGAAGATGACATTCCAGACGGATGGGAAGGTCTTGACATCGGACCAGAATCTCAAAAATTATTCGTTGATGCATTAAAAGATGCTAAGACAGTTGTATGGAACGGACCAATGGGTTGTTTCGAAATGCCAACATTCGCAGTTGGTACAGTAGCAGTAGCAAAAGCTTTAGCTGAATTAGATGCAACAACAATTATCGGTGGTGGTGATTCCGCTGCAGCTGTTAACATCTTAGGTTTCGGTGATAAGATGACTCACATTTCTACAGGTGGTGGAGCAAGCTTAGAATTCTTAGAGGGAAAAGAATTACCAGGCGTTGCAGCAGCTAATGATAAATAGTATGTAAAACTAACTTATAAATTCGGGCGATGTAATTAATAAAAGGAGAGGTTTGTTATGCGTAAGAAGATTATTGCTGGTAACTGGAAGATGAATAAAACTCCTAGTGAAACAGTTAAATTAATAGAAGAACTAAAGCCTTTAGTGAAAAATGATGAAGTAGACGTGGTTTTTTGCGTTCCAGCTATTTCATTAACAACAGCCATTGAGGCCGCTAAAGATAGTAATATTGTTATTGGTGCTGAAAACATGTACTTTGAAGAAAGTGGAGCATTTACAGGGGAAATCGCTCCTAACATGTTAACAGACATCGGAGTAAAATATGTTATCATCGGACATTCTGAAAGAAGAGAATATTTCGCTGAAACAGATGAAACAGTAAACAAGAAAGTGTTAAAAGCTTTCGAACATGGTATTACACCTATCATTTGCTGTGGTGAATCCTTAACACAAAGAGAAGAAGGCATTACAATTGATTGGATTCGTCAACAGATTAAAATTGCTTTCTTAAATGTTACAAGCGAACAAGCTAAAACAGCTGTAATCGCTTATGAACCAATCTGGGCTATTGGAACAGGAAAAGTTGCTACAACTGAGCAAGCTCAAGAAGTTTGTGCAGCAATTCGTGCTTGCATCGCTGAAATTTATGATGAAGCAACAGCAGAAGCAATCCGTATCCAATACGGCGGAAGTGTATCTGCAGCTAGTGCTCCAGAATTATTTGCACAAGCAGATATCGACGGTGGATTAGTTGGTGGTGCTTCCTTAAAACCAGACTTTGGTAAAATTGTTAACTATAATAAATAGTTAAAAAAACAGGCGGGCGTTAGTCCGTCTGTTTCGTTGATAAAAATTATCATATCGAAATTTTTTATCCAATGCAATAGTAAAAAAAAGGAGTACGACAATGAGTAAAAAACCTACTGTTTTAATGATTTTAGATGGTTATGGATTAAATGAAATTGAAAAAGCGAATGCAGTAAAAGAAGCTAATACTCCAGTTATGGATAAATTAATGGCTGAATGCCCATATGTAAAAGGTTATGCTAGTGGTCTTGCAGTTGGTCTTCCAGACGGACAAATGGGTAACTCTGAAGTTGGACATTTAAACATGGGCGCTGGCCGCATTATTTATCAAGAATTAACTCGTATTACAAAAGAAATCGAAGATGGAACATTCTTTGAAAATGAAGCTTTATTAGCAGCAATTGAAAACTGCAAAAAGAACAATTCTGATTTACATTTATTTGGTTTATTATCCAATGGTGGTGTACACAGCCATATTACACATATGTATGGTTTATTAGAATTAGCAAAGAAAAATGGCTTAGAAAAAGTATATCTTCACGCTTTCTTAGATGGTCGTGATACAGATCCTAAGTCTGGTCTTGGCTTTGTAGAAGAAGCAGTTGCTAAAATGAAAGAAATCGGTGTTGGAGAAATCGCAACCGTTATGGGACGTTACTATGTAATGGATCGTGATAATCGTTGGGACCGTGTTGAAAAAGCTTACAGAGCAATCGTGGATGGCGAAGGCGTAAAAGCTTCATCTGGTGTAGAAGCAGTTCAACAATCTTACGACAAAGGTGAAAATGATGAGTTCGTATTACCTACAGTTGTAGAAAAAGACGGTAAACCAGTTGCGACAGTAAAAGATAACGACTCTGTTATTTTCTACAACTTCCGTCCAGATAGAGCAAGAGAAATTACAAGAACATTCTGTGATGATGAATTCACAGGATTCGAACGTAATAGAATTAAAACAACATTCGTAACATTTACAGAGTACGATGTTACAATTCCTAATAAAATCGTTGCTTTCCACAAAACAGAAATCAACAACACATTAGGCGAATACCTTTCTAAGAATGGTAAAACTCAGTTAAGAACAGCGGAAACAGAAAAATACGCTCACGTAACATTCTTCTTTAACGGTGGTAAAGAAGAACCATACGAAGGAGAAGACAGACTTCTTGTAAATTCTCCAAAGGTTGCAACTTATGATTTACAACCAGAAATGAGCGCATTCCAAGTTGCAGAAGGTTTAGTAAATGCAATCAAATCTGACAAATATGATGTTATCATCGTAAACTTTGCTAACCCAGATATGGTTGGTCACACAGGTGTAGAAGCTGCAGCAATCAAAGCAATTGAAGCAGTAGACAAATGTGTTGGCATGACTGTAGATGCAATCAAAGAAGTAGATGGTCAAATGTTCATTTGCGCTGACCACGGTAACGCAGAACAATTAGTGGATTATGAAACAGGAGCCCCATTTACAGCTCACACAATCAATCCAGTACCATTTATCTTAGTAAACTATGATGAAAACTACACATTAAGAGATGGTGGATGTCTAGCTGATATCGCTCCAACACTTCTTGAAATGATGGGTATGGCTCAACCTGCAGAAATGACAGGTAAATCCCTTCTTATCAAAAAATAGTTCCTACAACCAGTTTCAGAAATAGTGGTTGAATGTAGTAACATTTTGTGGTAATATAAAGATACTAGCGTGTTCGAGTAATCGAATAAAAAGCATGTATTGGAGGTGTAAGTATGTCTTGGTTACGAACTATCGCATCTATCGTTTATGTATTAGTTTGTATCGCACTTACAGTTGTTGTAATGATGCAAGAAGGTAAACAAGCAGGTTTATCTGGAAGCATCAGTGGTGCCGCTGAAAGCTACTGGGGAAAAAATAAAGGACGTTCCATGGAAGGTGCACTAGAAAAAGCTACTAAGATTTTAGCAGCTACATTCATTGTATTTTCTGTTTTATTATGTATGAACTGGTAGTATATAAATATTTGGATATAGACAGGCTGTCACAAATTGTTGTGACAGCCTTTTTCCGTTTGTATAGTTTTTCTAATTGTGGTATACTATAAAATATCATATGGTACGAAATGGAGAAAATGAATGTTAGAAAAAATAATATTAGAAGAAAAGAAAAATTTAGTTTATGAGTTTATGCTTAACAAAGAATATAAACCAATTAAATTTAAAGAAATGGTAAATATTCTTCAAGTACCAAAGAGAGAAAAAGATGACCTAAGAGAAGTATTAGAATCTTTAATAGCAGACGGCAAGATTATTATAGACGTAAAAGGAAAATTTAAAGTAGCAGATGCAAATCTAAAGACAGGTACCTTTATCGGTACACAACGAGGTTTTGGTTTCGTGCGTGTGGAAGGAGAAGATGAAGATATCTTTATTCCTGAAAATGCCATGAAAGGTGCACTTCACAACGACATTGTACAAGTTCAAGTGCTGGACGTTAAGACGGGAAAACGTAGAGAAGGAAAAATCGTAAACATAGTAGAGCGTGGAACAGTAACAGTTGTTGGTACATTTGCAAAGAGTAGAAACTTCGGATTTGTAATCGCAGACAATCAAAGATTTGGAAAAGACATTTACATTCCAAAGTCTCAGACAAAAGGTGCAGTAAGTGGACACAAAGTCGTAGTAGAACTTACAAGCTTTGGTGGAAAAGATAAGAAACCAGAAGGTAAGATTATCGAGATTCTAGGACATATCAATGATCCAGGTGTTGATATTCGTTCGATTGTGAAGGCATTTGGATTAGCAGAGGCATTTCCAAAAGAAGTCATGGATGAAGTGGAACATATCCCTTCAGAAGTAACAAGTGCGGATTGGGCTGGTAGAATGGATATTCGTGAATGGCAGATGGTTACGATTGATGGTGAAGATGCCAAAGACTTAGATGATGCCATTACCTTAACAAAAGAAGGTGATATCTATAAATTAGGTGTTCACATTGCAGACGTAACGAATTATGTAAGAGAAGGTTCTCCGCTAGATAAAGAAGCCTTAAGCCGTGGAACAAGTGTTTACTTAGTAGACCGTGTTATCCCAATGTTACCACACGCGTTATCCAATGGTATCTGCTCCTTAAATGCAGGCGTTGACAGATTGGCACTAAGTTGCTTTATGGATATTGATGCAAAAGGAAATGTAGTAAGTCATAAAATAGCGGAAACAGTTGTAAATGTAAGCCGTCGTATGTCTTATACAAGTGTTAAGAAAATTCTTGAGGATAAAGACGAGGCTGAAATCAAAGAATATGAAGAATTAGTTCCAATGTTCAAATTAATGGAAGAATTAGCACAGATTTTGCGTGAAAAACGTAGAAAACGTGGTTCTATTGACTTTGATTTCCCTGAAAGTAAGATTATTTTAGATGAAAAGGGAAAACCAATTGAAGTAAAAGCATATGAACGTAATACAGCAACCAAGATTATCGAAGACTTTATGTTAATTGCCAATGAGACAATCGCGGAAGATTATTTCTGGCAAGAGCTACCTTTTGTATATCGTTCTCATGAGAATCCAGATCCAGAAAAGATTATGAAGTTAGGTATCTTTATCAATAACTTTGGATACTCCATTAAGATGGGGCAAGACGAGATTCATCCAAAAGAATTACAGAAGTTAATTGAGAAAATTGATGGTACTCCAGAAGAAGCATTGATTAGTCGTTTAACTCTTCGTTCTATGAAACAAGCGAAATACACGATTACAGGGGATGGACATTTTGGTTTGGCAGCAAAATATTACTGTCACTTTACATCGCCAATTCGTCGTTATCCAGATTTACAGATTCATAGAATTATCAAGGAAAATCTTCGTTCAGGTATCTCTGACAAGAGATACAAACACTACGAAAGAATTCTTCCAGATGTTGCAATTCGTTCTAGTACAACAGAACGTCGAGCAGAAGAGGCAGAACGTGAAGTAAGTAAGATGAAAAAAGCAGAGTATATGGCACAATTTATCGGGGAAACATTTGAAGGTGTTATCTCTGGTATGAATACATGGGGAATGTATGTAGAGTTGCCAAATACAGTGGAAGGCATGATTCATGTTACTTCCCTACGTGACGATTACTATTTCTATGATGAAGAACGCTATGTTATGGTTGGAGAGCACACGAACATCACCTATAAATTGGGAGAAAAAATTAAAGTTGTTGTAACAGCTGTTGATAAAATGTTAAAGACAATTGATTTTGAGATTGCTCCAGAAGATGGCGAAGAATTATCATTAGAGAAGAATGTAGGCAAAAAGCCAAAAAAATCAGGAAAGAAGAAAAAGAAAGATTTTATTCCTGAGCAAAAAGAGGAGCAAGAAGAAGTAACAGGAGAATAAGTATGGCAGAAAAATCTAGAAAACTGATTGCAAATAATAAAAAGGCAAGACACGACTATTTCATTGAAGAAACTTATGAAGCTGGAATGGTACTTCACGGAACAGAAGTAAAGTCACTAAGACTTGGAAAGTGTAGTGTAAAAGAATCCTTTATTCGTATTGAAAAAGGCGAAGTGTTTATTTACAACATGCACATTAGCCCTTATGAAAAAGGAAACATTTTTAATAAAGACCCATTACGCGTGAAGAAATTATTACTTCATAAGTATGAGATTAATAAAATTGTCGGAAAGATTCAACAACAAGGGTATACATTAGTTCCTTTGAATTTATATTTATCAGGAAGTCTTGTAAAGCTTGAGATTGGTCTTGCACGTGGTAAGAAATTACACGATAAGCGTCAAGATATTGCAAAGCGTGACCAACGAAGAGAAGCAGAAAAAGATTTCAAAGTGAAAAATTTGTATTAAAGTAAAACTTGAACGCATCCGAGGTAGTATTTACCAATATTACCTCGGATGAAATTTCTTGACAAATGAATTCGACTGGCATATAATTGTCACATAACTCAGGATTCGAGTTAAACCTTACTATATCTTTCGGGGTAGTAAAGGTTTCGACAGGGGTCTTGAAGTTGGAGAAGCTATCCGCAGGTGATGCGTCAAATCACAAATTAAATATAAACGCTGAAGAAAATTTAGCTTACGCAGCCTAGTGGCTGCTGTCTGACTTAAAGCACCTACACTTTAAACTCAGGCATCGACTATGTAGGAAACGACGTTAGCAAAGCTTTGAGCTAACGGGCGTATTATGAAGCTACTAAAGCTTGAAGGGTGTTAGTTCCCGTCAAGTGGAGGGAATGTCAAAGAACTGACTATGATAGTAGAAGTACAATGAATGGGCTTTTGGACACGGGTTCGACTCCCGTCTACTCCACTTGATCGAGACATATCTGAACACGGTTAGGGATGTCTGATAGAATGAATAAAAGGTCATTGCTTACAATATGTAAAAGTAAGCAATGACCTTTTTGTGTTGCAGTTCATGTTGCATTAGTTGTTAAAACTCATACAACGATATACAAGTATATCATGTATTGTTTTTTAGATTGAGTTGTTTCTTTAATGCATCCTGCAAAACTTGAGAGAAATTAATATTTCTTTCACATGCCATTGCATTGAGCCAGGCAGGTAATGTAACGGTTCTATTCACGGAACGATTAATATGAGCCATACGGATTGATGGCATATATACATCGATAAGTATAGAACGCTCATTTGCTTGTAGATTTATTTCTGATAGAGGGGTAGGAATAGGAATTGTTTCGTTATCTTCTTCGAGACCAAACAACACACATCCAAGACATTCTCTTGCAGAGAGAAATGCATCATCATCATTCACTCCGCTTGTAGCACAATCTAAATCTGGAAATGTAACAGCAATTTCCTGTCCTTCCTCATACGTAAATACTGCTGGATAAAAGTATCGTTCTACTTTCTTCATATACAAAAACCTCCTTCATTTATTCGGAGGGAATCTGGACTATCTAAAAGATAATCCAGATAGGTTTTCAATGCTATGTAGAGTTTTTTGGGGAATATCCTTGTCAGGATGTTTTACTGTGACACGCCCTTTTTTCGACGGATGTTTATATTGGTGGTGGCTACCTGTTACGTTTACCTCATACCAGCCATCGTCTAATAGCATCTTGATAACCTCCCTTGATGAATAACTTTTCATTAGTATGCCCTCCTGACATTAATATATTAACACATATAAAAATATTTGTCACCACGTGAACATATATTTTTATATGTGTTGAGAAAATACTTTTATCTAATATGTCTTTGCTTTTTCGCAAAAATCAATTATAATTAACTATGAGAGTACACGTTAACCAGGGGAAAGTAATAGACAATAAAGATAGACATATATGGAGGTATTATGAGCGAACCAAGAGAACTAATACTAAAATTGGGACAAAAGATTACAGACCGAATTGGAGTGAAAGTGACAGAAAATGATCCAGAGTATTGGGGACTAGCAGGAGTAGTTACAGATGAAATGGCAGAAGTTGCCCTTGCTATGAAAGTGAGGAAGCCTGCAACTGCAAAGCAAATCGCAAAGAAATGTAAGAAAAGCTTAGAACGAACAGAAGAACTTTTGCAAGAGATGAGTGTGATTGGTTTAATCGAATATAATTGGGAGAACAAGGATCGCCATAAGCAATACATATTATCAATGTTTGTGCCAGGTTGCGCAGAATTCATGGTAATGAACGAAAAACAAATAGAAGAACATCCAGAAATCGCAGATTTCTTTGAACAGATGGCAAGATTGCCCCTAGAGAAGGTAACCCCTATGGTACCTTTAGGTGGCGCAGGAATCGGAATGCATGTCATACCAGTAGAACAAGCTATTCCAGCCCAGCAGCAATCTGCAAGTGTAGAACACATTTCCTATTGGCTCAACAAATACAAAGATAAATATGCTGTAGGAGCCTGTTCATGTCGGAGACAACAACGTGTACGCGGAGAAGGAACAGGAGATATTGAAGGAGAACTATGTATCGGTGTAGGGGATATGGCAGATTATCTTGTTGAAACAGGAAAAGGACGCTATATTGAACTTGATGAGGTACTAGACATTCTAAAACGTGCTGAGAAGAACGGTTATGTACACCAGATTACTAATATTGATGGAGAAGACAAAATCTTTGCCATCTGTAACTGTGCAGTAGGTGTTTGTAACGCTTTACGAACCTCTCAATTATTCAACACACCAAATCTTTCTCGTTCCGCATACCGTGCAAAAGTAACAGCGGAAAATTGTGTAGCTTGTGGACGATGTGTAGAATATTGTCCAGCAGGTGCTGCAAAATTAGGACAAAAACTATGTACCAAAGATGGTGCAATTCAATATCCAAAGCAGGAACTTCCAGATGAAGTAAAATGGGGAAAAGAAAAATGGAATCCAGAGTATCGAGATAACAATCAAATTAACTGTTACGAAACAGGAACTGCGCCATGTAAATCTGCCTGTCCTGCTCATCTACCAGTACAAGGATATATTAAGATGGCATCACAAGGAAGATATATGGATGCGCTAAAGCTGATTAAGACGGAAAATCCGTTCCCAGCTGTTTGTGGTGCTATCTGTAATCGACGTTGCGAAGACGCATGTACAAGAGGTACTGTAGACGAAGCAGTTGCAATAGACGAAATTAAAAAGTTCATTGCAGAAAAAGAACTATCAGTCACACAACGATATATTCCAGAAGTAGAAAACCACGAAGGAAAACTATTTGAAGAAAAGATCGCTGTAATAGGTGCAGGTCCAGCCGGTATGACAGCGGCGTATTATTTGCGCGAAAAGGGTTACCCAGTTACAGTATTTGAAAAAGAACAACGACCAGGTGGTATGCTTGTAAATGGTATCCCATCCTTCCGTCTAGAAAAATCCATAATAGAAGCAGAGATAGAAGTACTTCGTCAGATGGGTGTGGAATTTAAGTGCGGTATAGAAGTTGGAAAAGATATCACCATTGAAAGTCTTCGTGAAGAGGGGTACAAAGCATTCTATTTAGCCATCGGTGCACAAGGTGGACGTATGGCAGGCATTCCAGGTGAAGATGCAGATGGTGTTGTAACAGGTGTCGATTTCCTTAGAGAAGCTAACCTGAAAGAAAAAGAAATGACCTTAACAGGAAGTACTGTAGTAATTGGTGGTGGTAATGTAGCAATCGACGTTGCACGAATGGCATTACGTACAGGTTCTAACCAAGTTTCTATGTTTTGCTTAGAAGCAAAAGGACATATGCCAGCAGCCTTAGAAGAAGTACATGAGGCAGAGGAAGAAGGAATTGCGATTAACAATAGTTGGGGGCCGAAAGAAATCTTAGTAGAAAACGGAAAAGTAAAAGGTGTTGTGTTCAAGAAATGTATTTCCGTGCTAGATGAAAACAAACGTTTTAATCCGAAATACGACGAAGAGGATTTATGTACAATTGAATGTGAACATGTTATGCTTTCCATCGGACAAGATATCATTTGGGGTGACTTATTAAATAGTACAAAAGTAGAACTAAATCCAAATGGAACTGTAAAAGCAGATGCCTTAACGCTTCAAACAGCCGAACCAGATATCTTTGTAGGTGGAGATGTTTACACAGGATCACGCTTTGCCATTGATGCCATTGCAGCAGGAAAAGAAGGATGTGTATCCATTCATCGTTTTGTTCATAAAGGGCATAGCTTGACATTAGGACGTAATCGAAGAGAGTTTATTTCCTTAGATAAAGATAATTTACAGATAGAAACATTTGATAACGCGAAACGACAGATTCCAAAGCTACAAGAAGGCGATGCTAAAGCAACATTCCGTGATTTAAGAAGTACTTTAACAGAGGAACAAATAAAAATAGAAGCAAAACGTTGTCTTGGATGTGGTGCAACAGTAATTGATGAAAATCAATGTATTGGATGTGGTATTTGTACTACAAAATGTGAATTTGATGCGATTAAGTTAAGTCGTGATTTACCAGGTGCAAGTAAAATGGTAAAAGCGGAAGATAAAATGAAATCCATTTTACCATACATGATAAAACGTGAAGTGAAAATTCGTTTTAAGAAGAAAGATAAGTAGGTGAGCTATGCACGAGTTAGGAATTGTTGTACACATTACAAAGTCTGTGTTGGCCATTGCAGCAGAACATAATCTTTCGGAAGTAGAAGCAGTCACTCTTCAAATTGGGGAAGTAAGCGGAATTGTACCCGAATTTTTGACTGACTGTTGGAAGTATTATCGTAAGAAGAATGACTTGTTAAAGGAGTCAGAGCTTAAAATTGAAATGCTACCAGCCATAACATATTGTGAAGATTGTCAGAAAGAGTACGAAACGGTGAAGTTTGGAAGAATATGTCCTCATTGCAGTAGTGAACATACGTATCTTTTAAAAGGAAATGAATGTATGATTAAGGAACTAGAAGCATGTTAGGTGAGAAAGCGATTTCAGCCAACAGAAACAGTACAAAGCAGAAAAGGAATACAATACTAAAATGGAATGTAGATAGGAAAAGGTAAACGATATGGGTGAAATGAAAATTATTGAAGTAAAAGAAAGTATTTTTGAAGACAATGACAAGGATGCACAGGCATTACGTGACCAGTTAAAGAAAGAAAAGACATTTCTTCTTAACTTAATGTCATCTCCAGGAAGTGGAAAGACAACAACTCTTGTAAATGTAATTAACCGTTTAAAAGAAGACCTTTCTATTGGGGTAATGGAAGCGGACATTGATTCAGACGTTGATGCATGGACAATTGCGAAGCAAACAGGAGCAAAAACCATTCAAATACACACTGGAGGTATGTGTCATTTAGATGCAGATATGACAAGACAGGGGTTAAGAGAACTTGGAACCGAAGATATTGACCTTGCTATCCTTGAAAATGTAGGAAATCTTGTATGTCCAGCAGAATTTGATACAGGTGCAGTGAAAAATATTATGATTTTATCTGTTCCAGAAGGACATGATAAGCCGTTAAAATACCCTTTGGTATTTACGGTATGTGATGTGCTAATTATTAACAAAATTGATGTATTACCTTACTTTGATTTCGACATGGAAAAAGTAGTAGAGTATGCACATCGTCGCAATCCAAATCTAAAAGTGTTTCCAATCTCAGCGAAGACAGGAGAAGGAATCGATGCAGTATGTGAATGGTTAAGAGATAACGTGAATGCATGGATAGAATAGTTTCTACACGGACGACGGAAGAATAAATGAATAAAAGAACTGTGGACATATGGCTCATCGCCATAAGACCACAGTTCTTTGTAATATGTATTATTTTTTATATGTACAAAGTGTGTTTTTAGCCAATTTACTTATTCGAGTCTTATTCGAGTCTAATTCTAGTCTAAAATCTGTTGTCCATTACGTCAATCTACGATACGAAGTAATCTGACTTAGTTCGCACAGTCTTTTAATTGCTTCTTGCTTACCATAATTATTAAGTAAATGAAAATATTCTAATAACTTTTCCTCTTCTGTTCCACATTCTGGATTATCTGATAATGGATGAAATTCAGAAGGAGTCTCCTTCATCCGTTCCATTGGTACATTGTGTCCCATAAGCCAGCCTTCATTGACATCTAATGCTTCAGCCAATAAATAAATATTGGTTTGCTTTGGTTGATATTTTCCAGATAAATAGGAACTTAAGGAACCTTTGTTAATCCCAGTAGCTTGAATGATGTCGACTTGTCGCATCTTTCTCATATTCATGGCAATCCTTAAACGTTCAGCTATTATATCCATTAATTATCTCCTTTCAACATCAGTTTTCCTAATTCTACCATACATAAAAGAAGATATCAACTAATTTGTTTGATTCAAAAATATACAAAGTTTTTTAATATTTTAATGCAATTTTTGCTATACTCGGTTACAATATGTTGGAATAGGAAATAACACTACCGCTATTTCATGTTGGAAAATTGTCACAGATTCACAAATTTATCACAATTGTTCTGTACAATAAATAGAAAGAAATGATGGGATTGGAGCGATTAACTATGGATATGGTGAAAGTTTTAGTTGTAGATGATGAAAGTCGTATGAGAAAACTAGTAAAAGACTTTTTAGTAAGAGAAAAATTTGATGTTCTGGAAGCAGAAGATGGCGAACAGGCATTGGATACATTTTATAAAGTGAAAGACATCGCTTTGATTATTTTAGATGTAATGATGCCTAAGATTGATGGATGGCAAGTGTGTAAAGAGATTCGACAGTATTCCAAAGTGCCTATCATTATGTTGACAGCAAAAGGAGAAGAGCACGACGAACTACAAGGATTTGATTTAGGCGTTGATGAATATATTAGTAAACCATTTAGTCCAAAGATTTTAGTTGCAAGGGTAAATGCAATTTTAAGAAGAACCAATGTATTAGATGATGAAAAATTAGAGATTGGTGGAATTGTATTAGATCGTACTGCCCATGAAGTTGCAATTGATGGTAAAGTGGTTGAATTAAGTTTTAAAGAATTTGAACTACTGTCTTATTTTGTTGAAAATAAAGGTGTTGCGTTATCCAGAGAAAGAATTCTAAATAATGTATGGAATTATGATTATTTTGGAGATGCAAGAACCATTGATACCCATGTAAAAAAATTGCGTAGTAAGATGGGCTCAAAAGGAGACTACATTAAAACAATTTGGGGAATGGGATATAAGTTTGAGGTGGATGCTTGATGAAAAAATATTTGCAAGCAATAAAAAATTCGATCCGATTAAAATTGACATTGATGCTTATGGGGCTCGTTATGTTGATTGTAGTTCTTCTATGGATTATGAATCTAACATTTTATCCGATGTATTATCAAAATAATAAAATTCAACAATTCTTTAATACTTATAATAGTGTTCAAGAGTGCTATTTACGTACCCACAAAGGATTTAATGGAGATGGTATCCTACAGAAAGATTATGAACAAGATGAAATTACAGCTCTAGCTGAAAACAATCAAGTAAATATTTATGTATTTCGAAGACAATATATCGGAGAAGATATGTATCCAAGTATGTATTTCCCAAGTGATTCTACACAGGGAGTACGATTCTTGATAATGGAACGTTGGAAGGAAATCTTCAATAGTGAAGGTGATACAGGAATGGATGTTATTGAGTCCAATGAAATGTATCAAATTTATACTAGATATGATGAACAGACAGAATCAGAATATCTAGAATTAATTGCCCACTTAGATAGTGATAATCGAGATTACATTTTAATACGTTCTAATTTAGAAGGTATGCGAATGGGAATTCGTACGACAAATCGATTTTTAGTGTACATTGGGATCTTTATATCTATTGTTGGTATGCTTCTTATGTACTATGTAACACGAAAATTTACAAATCCAATTTTATCACTAGCAGATATCGCTAAGAGAATGTCAAATTTAGATTTTACCGCAAAATATGAAGTGAAATCGCAAGACGAGCTAGGAGAATTGGGAAATAGTATTAATTTACTATCGGATCAATTAGAAAATACAATTTCTGAACTGAAGACAGCAAATATTGAATTAACATTAGATAATGAAAGAAAAACGCAGATCGATGAAATGCGAAAAGAATTTTTGTCCAATGTATCACATGAATTAAAAACACCAATTGCTTTAATTCAAGGTTACGCAGAAGGTTTGATTGAAAATGTAAATGATGATCCAGAAAGTAGAGAATTCTACTGCGAAGTAATTGTAGACGAAGCACAGAAAATGAATAAGATGGTTAAGAAACTGCTTACATTGAATCAGCTTGAATTTGGCAATAACTTTGTACAAATCGAACATTTCGATATCATTCAAATGATGAATTCTGTTTTAAATTCCACTGCAATTATGTTTGAACAAAAAGATGTAAAGCTTGATTTTCCATATTCAGAACCATTATTCGTTTGGTCGGATGAATATATGATAGAAGAAGTATTTACAAATTTCATAAGCAATGCTTTGAATCATGTAGCAGGTGAACGTTGGATTCGTGTTCAATTAGATGAATATGGTGACTCCTTAAGAGTATCCGTGTTCAATACTGGAAAATGCATTCCTCAGGAGGAATTAGAAAAGATTTGGATTAAATTTTACAAGGTGGACAAAGCAAGAACAAGGGAATATGGCGGTAATGGTATTGGTCTTTCTATTGTTAGTGCAGCAATGAAATCGTTGAATCATGAGTGTGGTGTTTACAATACGGAAGATGGCGTTTGCTTTTGGTTTGATGTGGATATCAAAAATAATTAGAACAAGATATAGGAATAAAAATTACATTTTGGGATTGTCTAATAAATGAAAAAGTGCTATTATTAAATTATATGAATTTATCATAAGAAGGAGGTTCTGAATGATAAAGAGAAAATTATGTATAATAGTCGCGGCATCTTTATTACTTACTGGTTGTCAAGGTACTGAGTTGACAAAAACAGAAAGTGGTCAAATTGCAGAATACATTGCATATAGATTGTTAAAATATAATGACAGTTCTGAAATGCTCATTACGAAAACAGAAGAACCAGAAAAGTCAGAAGAACCTGTCGAAACTTCGAAAGAGCCTGTTCAAGAAGATAAGCTGGCAGCAGATAATGCACAGACAAGTCAACCTACTTCAAGTGCAGCAGCAAAGACAGAGAGTGATACGGCTACTTCTGTAGGTAGTCTGTTTGGAAGTAATGATTTTAAATTATCAGTTAAGTTGAATGGATTGTATGATAGCTATCCAAAGAATAGCTCAAGTACATATTTTTCACTGACAGCGAATTCAGGGAAAAAGTTATTAGTACTTGATGTTACGATTAAAAATAGTGGAAGTAGTAAGAAGACATTCCAGACAAGTGGTAAGAATATAGAATTGACTCTAGGCGATTCTGATGCAAGAGCTCTTGTAACGTTGCTAGAAGAAGATATTCATTTTATGAAAGAAGAAATTAAGAGCGGCGGAAAGAGAAAAGCAATTATTGTTTTTGAAGTAGATAAAAACATGAAGACGGATAATCTTAAATTGACGGTTGCCAGAGATGGTAAGTCGGTAGATGTATCTGTGAAGTAAGTGAAAGAGCTTGCGTGATTGGAAATGTAATTAAGACAATGCTATTAAAAATGCTATTAGAAAAGAAGAAACATTGTGTGATAACGGTATGGTTATGATGCAATGTTTCTTTTTATTTTACGATTTATTTACTATGTTTGTGTTTTGGCTCTATTTTGGGGGATTTTTAGAAGTCGTAGGAGGTTTGTAAAGTCATGTATTTCATGCGAGGAAATGGTACATTGTGGAAATGTCGAAAAAAGTCGAAAAAGTACTTGCAAAAGAAGTTTAATCATGATACAATAACCTAGCTGTCAGACGAGAGCAAACAACTGATACAAAAACTTAAAAAATGGGCTTATAGCTCAGCTGGTTAGAGCGCACGCCTGATAAGCGTGAGGTCGATGGTTCGAGTCCATTTAAGCCCATTGGATATTATGTTTATTGTATAGTATCTGAAAGAAATATGTACCTTGAAAACTGCATACAGATAAACATTTGTAGAATAGCATATGCGAATAACAATGTTTAACAGATAGAAAAGACATCCAGTAATTACATCGAAAGATGTGTTACTAAAAAATATCTACGATTTAAATCAAAGATATCAATACTCATTCTAAGCGTTGAAAGACGTAAGGAAAACACACAAATAAAAAGCAAAACAAAAATGTTTTGCTGCGAATCGCTTTTATAAGATTAAG
>CAYPEJ010000039.1:12155-34859 GCA_964409685.1 uncultured Anaeromicropila sp. | reverse complement strand
AAGGCAATATCAAAAAGTTTAAGAATATTTTAAGAATTCAAAAAGTGCCTATCAAATTTTTTACCTGCACTTTTTGAATTCTTAAACATTCCTTAAACCTCTTTAAGATATGCCTTATAAGGCAATATCAAAAAGAACTTAAGGATTTTTTAAGAATTCAAAAAGTGCATAGCACAATCTAAATCAAAAAATGTGTGTTTAACAATGATAAGTCCCTAAACCTCTACCCTTTTAATCACCTTTCCAGAAACAGGTTTTTCTTTACTTGTATTGTTAAATTCTATTCCATCACAAATAAAGAAATATTTGCATTTTAAACAATTTTCTGTTTTTCTGTAATTTTTAATCCTGTTAATTTTTGCTTGTTCTTTTAAGTTTTCAAATGTATTTTCTTTGTATTCATAAAAAGCCAAACTCCAATCCAGGTTCTCAAAAATATGCTGATAATATCCTTTAACATATTTCTCAAAACCTTCCATATAACACAAAGGATAATATCTTATATTTATCCTCATTTTAGAAACCCCTAAACTGCTTGATACTTCAAAGTTTTCAAAATGTTTAATAAACTCCTTAAACACAATACTGGCTTTCTCATAGTCCAACCCATATTTAAGGCTTTTAGCATCACTGAAATAATTTAAAGGCAAGAAATTCACTTCATAAGGTTTTATGAACTCAATAATTTCCGTAAATTCTTTATTGATATATTTTAAATTACCATCAGTAACTATGGAGTTTATTCGTGTTAAAATATCCAAAGATTTAGCATTTATAATACTTTTCAAAATCCTGTCATACGCACCATCTTTTTGAACTAAAGCATTGTGTATTCCTCCAATACTATGTAATGAAAACAATATCTCATCTAATCCAGCATCTTTTGCCTTTTTTAGGTATTCTAAATTATTGAAAGTTGAACCATTTGTTAAGGTAGAAACTTTACAATTTCTTTTTTTGATAATTTCTATTATTTTTATAAAATCAGGATGGATTGTAGGTTCTCCGCCTGATAAATCAAAGTCTCTGCACCCTAAATTATAAAGGGTTTCAAATCTATTTAAAATAACCTGTAAAGGTGTTTTTGAATGGAGTTTTGATTTATAATAACAAAAATCACATTTATAATTACAAAAAGTCCCTATATCTAATTTTGCTCTTTTACAAAACAAATCAGGATTATTAGGAACTTCTACTGCAGTAGAAATTATTTGTAAATTATTCATTGTGTATTTTAGCATATAAAAGATTAAAAATCATAATGTTTATTATAAAATTACAAAAAATAAGTTTTATACTTTAGTATAAATTTTATTATTTTGTAGAGTTTTATTATTTTGTGTATTTTAAAAAATAAGACTAAAAAGCATCATAATAAAAAATACAATGCAAAAGAAAACACTAAAAAAGAAAAAGATAAAATTGTCATTTCTTATTTTCTCCGTATATTTACCATAATGGTTATTGAAAGAACTTTTCATTTGTTTATATGATAAAATTGTAGTAATCCAAAAGAATACAAATAAAATCAAATATAACATATAATTTCCTTTTATATAAAAATAACAAAAATAACAAATATTCTACTAAAGTAGTATTCTGTTTTTTTTGTTATTTTTGTTATTTTTGTTACTAAAATAACAAATATTTCACTTTAGTGATAAATTTTGTTATTTTAGTTTTTTTGAAATGTTTTAAACTTTTGAAAGAATGTCTTTAAAATGACTGGTATTAACTGGGTTCCAGTAATCTACAGCAATTTTTATCAATGAATAGTAATACTCAAAGGGATTATCAAAATAATTATATTCTGTATTACATAACAATTTTCCGAGTTCAGTATTGAAATCTTTAGCAATTCTATGCAATTTATAAGCATCTTCTGCATTTCCAATGATATTATTTACTTTAAAATTAGTATCATTTAAGAATACAAAAAAATCCTCTCCATCTTTATCAATTGAATAACCAAACCAAGTTCCATTAAAGAATACAAGTTCAAAATATTCCTTTGAGTTCAAAAAAACCTTATCAATTCCGTTAAATAAAAGAATTAAATTTGTAACATTTTTAGGTTTTTCTCTTTTAAGATTTTTAAGTATTTGAATAGCCTCATCATAGCATTTTGCTGGTAAATTGTTTAAATCAGTTGTTAAACTTCTTTCACACATTGTAATCCTTTTTTAAGAAATTTGCTGCTATATATGCAAATGTAAGTAAAGTAAGAAATAAAATCATTTTAAACTCCTTAATTTATTCTTCTGGATAATAACCCACAAAAACAATATCATATCCTAAATAGTCCTCTTTATCATAAACCTCAAAATACCCTTTTATTTGGTTCTTTTCAGCAATGCTTAAGATTTTCTCACGGAATTTTACTTCCTCTTGTTCTCCTTCTGATAAAGAAACATCTTGGTATCCTTTGCCTAATGTATCAGCATAATTAAAAAGAACATTGAAATCTCCGTTTTCTATTTTTATCTCCGGGTCTATTTCATAGAAAGGTATTTTATTTTCTGTAAGTTCTTTATAAAACTTAAGTTTCTTTTTGTAAGCAGTCATAATATCTCCTTTGTTTTTAATATTATAACATATTTTTGCTTAAAAGAACCTTAAATAATTGAAAATTTTGTAAAATATTTTACTAAAGTAACAAATATTTCACTTTAGTGATAAATTTTTTTTGAATTCATTATATTATATACAATTTAATAAAAAAATTTTACAAAACAAATATTTTCCTAAAGGAATAAATTTATCACTTTAGTGAAATATTTGTGAAACTTTAGAAACAAAAGATAACAAATATTTCTACTAAAGTAGAATTTTTTTGTTTTGTTAATTTTTATTACAATATGTGTCAAGTAACCAAAGTTTATCAATGTAATTAAAAACATTTGATAAAATTTTATCATTAAAACCTGCAAAAATCTTATAAGGCAAGTAAATCCCTTCACTATCATATCTTTTCTTTTGAACTTCCAAATAAAATTCAGTTTCAGGTATTGTTAAATCCTCAGTTTCAGTGTCAGTTTCAGGGTCTTTAGGAGGAGGCTCTGGATTTGGTTGAACCGTGTTAGACATTCGACTAACTTTTCTTTCCAGTTTACTGGAATTATTTAAAGAGGTGTAATCAAAATCTTTAGAATACATATAAAGTTTTAATTTGAAATCAACAAAATTATAAGAGAAATAAAAATCTCTATTGTTATCAATGTTTTGCAATACAAATGGTGTATAATTCTCAAAAATCTTATTTAAGTATTCTACCTTTTCATCTAAAAAAGAAAGTGTAAAATAACTACTAACTTCCTGTAAAACAGGTATCATATAAATTAAGAGTTCATTTTTCTTTGTTTCTAGGTCAGGATTTGTTAAGGTTTTTGTATCATCTGTTACTTTATTTTTTAATAAAGCAATTTTTTTATAACTCAAACTAAACAAGAAATTATCTTGGTTTATTGTGTCTAAAGTAATATCATCAGGTATTTCTTTAGAAAATAATTTTAACCTTTCAATAATATCCTTTGCCGTTTGTTTTCTTTCAGTATTTGGAGAATCCGGAGACTCCAGTATACTGGAACCTTCATTTTCCACTTTAGTGGTATCATTAGATTCTGTATTTTCCAGTATACTGGAACCTTCATTTTCCGTATCATCGGAATCCAAAATAGTTTCAGTTTTTAAAATATCAACAATTTTATCAATGAAATCTGAAAGATAATTTAGATTATACTCGTATTTTTCTTTAATTGTTTTTGGAGTTGTTATTTCAGGCTCAGGAGTTTCAGCCTCAACAAGTGCAGCAGCCTCTGCCTCTGCTTGCCTTTGCTTAATTTTTAACCATTCTCTATATGCTCTTGCACCAAAGGTTCTTATATGTGGAGAATTTATAATCCCTCTGTCAAATAAATTAAAGCAATGCCTGGTATAGGCATCATATCCAGCATAAATATCAATTGCCATTTGTTTATTCTAAATTTACCAAAATATTTGGTTATTTACTAAAGTGGTTAAAAACTTTAGTGAAATACTTATTTTTTAAACTTTCTTATATAATTTTGTATTCTTGTTTCTAAATTTCTTACTTTAGTGTTAGTTGTTTTACAATAATAATTTATAGCACTCATTTTTAATTCTATATCAATGTTTATGTCTTTATGTTTTGGAGGTGCCTTGCCTGATAAAATGCCTTCAATGTAAATCTCTAAAATATCATTTTGAGTTTCTTTATCACAATATTTTTTTATACATTTGCATAATCCCACAAATGAGTGGAAATCACTGATATTTCCTTTTCCTCCAAAGGCAAACTCAAAAATCTTATTTAAATCCTTTTCATATTTGCCTTCTTTAGAATCTATTTCTTTATAAACTTTCAAACCATTCCAAACTACCTGTTTTCCATTATCAATCATTGGTTCTAGACAATTATAAATGCCTGAATTTCCTGAAAATCTAACTAATTTAGCAGGTTTTGTTTTATTCCAAGTTACTTGTTTTAAATTATCAGGTGTGGAAGTTTTAGTTACTACAATAGAATCTGGTAATTTTGAAATTGCTGTAAATATTGAAGAAATCAATATTTTGTGGTGCATTGCTTTAATGTTTTCTTTTGCATCTTCAAAAGAACTGGAGTGTCCGAACTTTGCAAACTCATCTGGTGAACCATTTACAAAACTAACTCCTTCAAAATCAATTTGCAAATTTATAAATTGTGTTCCATTTTTATCAACGGGATTAAAATCATCATCAAAATACATTCTAAAAATTGTATTTAATTGGTCTCCAAGGGAATCTGGGTTATTTCTCCAATTTCCTTTATATTGAAAGCAATTTAAGGGTTTATTTTTAAGTTTTTCCAAAAGAAGGTATAATGATTTAAGGTATTCCTCAGGAATAGTTATATCAATATCCCCCATTTTTGGTTTATATTTAAGTATTTGAGACTCCTCATAATCAGGGTGCAAAATGAAACTTGAACTCCCATTATATATAAAGGCAGTTTCAATATCACTATCTTTCCATAATGTTTTTTTGTATTCTTTTTTGAAAAGTTCATTTAGAGTTTTTAAGAATTTTTTAATTTCTTTTCTAAAATTGTTTAAATTTATTTTTGTTAAATCAACTTCTTCTGCTGAATATGTTTTATTTGTTTGAGAGTTTGTAATTGTTATATTACCGCCTTCATTTAAAAACATTTATATCCTTTTATATAAGTTTACTAATAACACCATTGCCTGATAATGTGTTAAAATCATCCTCTGTTATCTCATAATAAAAATCTTGAGCTAGGGGTTTCTTAAAATATCTAATCCCTTTGTTTAATCCTAATTTATCAGTATCAACTTCTAAAATTTCTTCTCCAGATTCTGGAGAAATATCTGCATTTAGTCCATCATTAGGGGAGACAATATTTCCTACAAAAGGCATTAACTTTTTTAATTCCGTTTGTGTTAAATATGTGAAATCATCAGTTGTAGGTTTAGGTATTCCTGAATTTTGTATTTGAGGTAAGAAACATAGGAGTCTAGAAGTAAAATTACCATTTGTGTTATTTTTATTAAATGAACTAAAATCAATGGAATTTACTATACTTTTGGTATTTGCTTCAAAATCACAAAAGAAATTAGTAGTTTCAGTTGTTTTAGTACCAAATAAAAATCCTGTTTCTGATGATGCTTGAATACTCTCTAAATATGAACTACCTGTGCCTTGAGGAATATCAACACCTTCCACAAATTCACTATCAGTGAAATATGGGCCTTTTGAAAGATATAATTTACCATCACCCCCAGTTTTTATACCTCCTAAACAAAAATAATTAGGATTCCAAAAATCCTCAATTCCAAATACTTTAACCTCTTTAGTAGGTAATGTTTCTGGTAAATTATTTAAGCCTGTATTGTTTAAATATCCTGTTAAATGGTTATCTTGATTTGAAAAATAATTTTTTATATTTAAATCATTTTGTAATAATAACCAGCAACATTGAATATACAAATACTGATAAAATCCTGTTAAAGTAAATTTGTCTCCACGATTTGCAAAATAACTAGCACAATCATCTATTGTTATATTACCTGATGGTAAAGATTTTCCGGAACTTGAATATGCTTTAGTTTCACTAATACTTGAAGGGTATACTCCAATGTAGAATATATCCTTCCTTTCATCTCCGTAAGTGTGTGCGTAATAATCAGCATCATTTGAGTTTTGGTCTTTAGTCATTTTTATTGAAATTACATTTTCTGCAGTTGAAATTCTTAACCCTCTTCTAGGGAATGCTATCATAACATCTTTTCCAAGTGTGGAAATATCAACAGGATTACCTTCTATATCCTTTGTGTAATCATTAGGATTTAATTTGGTTGTTTCTACACCATCCTCCAAAATACAAGGATAGCAACCAATAAATTCCATAATTTCATCTTTATTTAAGTTTGGATAATCATTTGTAATGGTATTGTTCTCGTTTTGGTCTATTTGGACACTCAAAACATCTTTTCCAATTTTTGAGTAACTCAATAAATGATAATCACTTGCAGTTACAAGACCTTCTTTACTTTTTGAGAACAACCTGAAATAGTATTCTCCACTTTTAAATAAAGAAACTAAAAATCCATCAGTTTCATATTTGTTCTTTTCAGTGTTAGTTACTAAAAGAGTTCCATCATTTTCATTTTCCGGGAAACTGCCCTCTTTCATAACTAATTTAGTTTCTTCAAATGTAGCAGTTACAATATCACCTAAAATAACATTATCAGGGTCTTCCCAAACTACTTTATATTGATATTCATTTATTTTTTCTGTGTTAAGATTTTGTGCCTTTTTTAAATAATCATTTTTTTGAATAATGTAATTGATTATTCCTATTTTTTTGTCTAAATTGTTATAATCATATTCACTTATATTTCTATAACAATTGCTTGAGAAATTAACTGATATATAAGTATCATTTAAAGTATCAAGTTCAATTATCATAAAAATTAAGCCATTTGTATAACCTGGACACCCTAAATCTTTAAAAGGCCCAGCAATCCCTAATTTTAATATTCTGTGATATTTTGTTTTTGTTAGTGTAGGGCTAGTGGTATCAACATTTTCTGTATTTTCTGCATTATAAATATCTCCACTTTCAGTGGTATTTTGTGTATCTTGTGTATCTGCTTGAACTACTGGAGTGTTTTCATCTGTTCCAGGTAATGTAGTTGGTGGTATGTAATCAGGATTTTCTACCTGATATTCAACTGGAACTTCCTCAATTTCATAATGTGTAACCTGATTTTTGCCTAGTTTTAAAAAGTATTTCTTTTCTAATTTTATTTTATCATAAATTGTATTAAAATTATTTGTGTCTAAAACATTTTTAAAGTTTTCAACTGGAGTATCAATTATTGTAGGAATATCCTCAATTTTAAATGGTAATTTATAGGGGTCATACATTGTGGTATCAGTTTGGATATTCATATTGATAGAATCTAATTCTTGTTTTGTAGCAAAATGTGAGGCGTGGAACCCATCTAATCTATCAGAATTTGTAATAATTGAATTTTTTAAATGATAATTTATCCTGTCTTCAACAAACTTTAAAGTTGCTGGATGATAAGCAGTTGAGGTTTCTCCAGGTGTTAATTCTTCTGGATTATATGGAGTTTGATTTGTTTTTGATAAAAAATCCGTTAATTTACTTAAGTTTGCACTTGTAGCAAAATCATCAAAAACAGCCCAATACTTATCATTAGGCGGTTCATTTGCTACGGTATCTTTTAAAGCAATGTAATTAACATTATTATGAGAAACAATCTCACCTTCTCGGTATTCTGTGGTAGACTCATAGTTTAAGGGAGTTAAGTTTGCAAAAATACTTATTAAATTGTAAGCATCATCAACCTCTTTTTTTAACTCTTTTGCATATAAGTTTAATGTGCTTTCATCTAAATTCTGCCCGTTTTTAATAGCATAATCAGCATAAAATTGTTTTTGAGATTTATGTTTAAGCATTTTTAAGGAATACCTTTTATGTGTATTTATTTTAAGATTTTAAGTATTTTAAGAGTTTTAAAAATTAACAAATTTTATTCTAAAGAATATTTTTTGTTAAATGTTTATATTATATAAAAAATAACAAATTTCATTCTAAAGAATATTTTTTGTAAATGTTTTATTCTAAAGAATATTTTTTGTAAATGTTTATATTATATAAAATTTAACAAAAATAATAATTTGTTTAAATTAGATTGTTAAAATCTATTAAATCAACACTTTTAATTTCTTTAGGTTTTAATGTTAAATCAATGATTTCTTTCTTTTCTGTAACCAAAGGATTTACAAATCTCATTTTTTGATAATCTACATCTGCCTTAAATTCTCTGGTTAAACCAGTATATCTATTTTTTGTTATTTTAAATGTTATCTGATTTACTTCTTTTTGTGCTTCAGTTTGCAATAGCATAACAAGTAAATCAGCAGTCATAGCAGTTCCCATAGAATCTGATATTAGAGAATTATCAACTTCCTTGGAATCCTTATTTACACCACTTCTATTCAATTGTGAGGCACTAAAAATTGGTATATTCCATTGTTTTGCAACTCCCCGAACTTCTTCCCCTATACTCTTAATATATGAGTATAATCCTGCATTTGGTTGCAATTTATCACTTTTCATAATGCCTAGATAATCTAAAAATACACAATCAATAGAAATGCCATTTGTCCTATACATATCTAACAAAGCACTTAAGGTATTTGCACTAAATGTGTTTGGTTGATAATTTTGTAAATACAAATTTCCTAAATCACTTTTGATAATGTTAAATTTCTCTTTTATTTGTTCTTTAAAATCAGGATTTGAAAGTTCTTTTATAGGAATATCAAGTAAATTAGCATCTAATCTTTTCATAAATTCATAATTAGACATTTCCATTGATACCAATAATATGTTTTTCTTTTGTTTTAAGAAATCACTTATTGTAAAAGAAATCATCATTGACTTACCTATTCCAGGTGGTGCTAAAAATACATTTAATGTTCCATTTAAAATGCCTTCACCTAAAAACTTATTAAACTCTGTAAAATCTTTGTATTTTAAGCCTTTTTCAGGGTTTTGATAGTATTCTAAACGATTATCAAGTTCAAGGTAATTATCACCTAAATCCTGGATTAAAGTAATGGTTTGTGCTTTATCAATGAGTTCTTTTGCTTTTTGTTTTGAACTTTCAGTTTTCTTATCAATGAAATCTGCACCAACAACAAGTGCCTTCTCAAATAATTGGTTTTTGATATATTGTATTGTGTAATCATCGAGAAACTTTAAATCAATTTGATTAACATTTTTTAAATTGATAAGTTTTTCTGCAATTTCTTTTCTTGTATCCTGTGAAGGAATATCTCTTGCAAGTGTTAAAACTTCCTGTTCTCCAGGAGATTGTTTATAAACTTCATAATATTTTCTCATTATTGAGTAAATGTTAGAAATTGCTTGAGAGTTAAATATTGAACTTTCAAGGACAGGGAGTGTTTTTAAGAAAAAAGCTTTATCAATGATAAGATATTTTAATAAAATATCCTCAAAATCGGAAGGTATAAAATTGTTATTCATTTGTGTATTATAATAGAAAGAAGATTAGAAATTCAAATATTTTACTTTAGTAACAAAAATTAACAAATATTTTACTAAAGTAACAAAATTGTTATTTTTGTAAAGTTTTTTGTAAAAAAAATTTATTGATTTGTATATATTATATAAAATTCAATAAAATTTTTACAAAAATAACAATTTTGTTACTTTAGTAAAAGATTTGTTAATTTTTGTTACTTTAGAAAAAGATTTGTTAATTTTTGTTACTTTAGTAAAATATTTGTTAATTTTTGTTTATTTTTAAAGTTTAAGTGCCTTCAATCTTATCAAACCAACCACAATCAAAAATATCAGTTTCATAAGAAAATTCCAATTTATTGGTGTCTCTGTTAAAAAAAGAATCTTTTGTTAGCAATTTGTATTTACCACTTGAGTGGATACAATAAGTATAGGCATTATAGGCACTTTCACCAATAATATTGTTATCCATTGAGAAATCAATCTTGCAACTCATTTGTTTTAATGGTTCATCCGTGCCTTTATTCCCTTGTCCTATTAAGAACATTGAAATAATTTGCTTATCATCTATATTAGCACATATTGAGAAATTATCTAAAATCCCTTCTATAGGTTTATAGTGAGATTGAGAGCCTTCAAAGAATGAGATTATTCCCGAACTTAAATGGCTTGTTACAATTCTTTCTTTATCTAAACCAAAACTTAAATTTTGAGAACCATTTACATAATCTCCCAAATAATTACCAAAAAATACATCTGCGGAAGTGCCATCATAAGGAGAATTTGATAATGAAATTCCAAACTTTGAAAACTTAACAACCTCAAAATCACAGGATAATTGAGGATTTCTTACATATTGAGAACATAAATCAATTATACAAGTATCAACTAAAGTTTCTCTTTTTGTTATAGGTTTATGTGTTAATAACAAAAATATAAAATAATCACTAATACCAGGAATATCAGGCAATTTATAATTTAATTTACCCTCAATATCCTCTGGTGATAGTTCATTTGTATAACAAAGTTTCTTATTTAATAGGATTTTAGAAACTCTATTTTTATTATAAAGTATTTTTGAAACTTTATTTTTGTTAAGAATTACCATCTTCTGGTGTTCCTTCACTAGGTAACTCTTCAGTCTCACTACCTGTATCTAAACTAGAAACAAAAGTTACAGGGATTTCTAAAATATCGGAATTTAAGATTTTATTTTCACGGGTTATTTTTACCTGTATTACTTGTAGAGTAATGGTTTGCTCTGTATTTGAAATAACACTTATAGAGTCTCCGTTTATTTGAATATCATCCTCACCAATTTCTGCACTTGTAGAACTTGTTTTATCCACAACTGATAATTTATATTCTGCATTTTTGAAATTGATATTTACTCTTTCACTTACTAATCCAGTCAATACTTGATTATCAACCAATTCTAGTTTTTTAGGATTTGCTTCATTTACACGAATTTCTATAATACACTCATCACTTTTTACACCATATTGAGAAGTTTGGTAAATAACTAGTCTCATCGTTACACTACCATATAATGCTGTAACTTTTATAGTGTTTCCAAATACCTCTGCTGAATTGTTCTTATAATTAGACTTATCAGTGATGATTAAATTACCTACAATATTAGTGAATTCAATCAATCCAGTCTCACCTTCAGTTAAAGTTTCTGGATATCCTGTTTTAGGAGTTGGGATACCCGGTTGCCTTAATAAATCCTCTTCATAACCTCTCCAAATAGCATATAAATGGACTTCCCTTGAGAATGGGAATGAAACTTCCTCTCCAGGCATAACCTGACCAAATGTGCCTAGTTTGTTTTCACTCCATAAAGCAAAAACTTTCCTTGCTGGAGGAGCAAAATTACATTGTGGAATTGTGAATTTACCAATATTGATAACTTGAGTTTCCATTTCTCCACTACCACCATTTGCGTGATAATGTATTGTAACATTTTTATTAGTTTTGTTTTGCCAAATAGCATATAAGGTAATTGGAGAATTATCAGTAAATTCCACAATATCACCAGTTGTTCCAAGGTATTTGGTTTCATCTTCTGTAGAAGTGCTCCAACCTTTGAATTCTAGGTTATATTGTGGTTTATATAAACAATTTGGTAGTTCATAGGTGAATTTACCATCTTCTAAAATGATGGTTTCTTGGTTCATACTGCCTGATGCTTCACCATTTCCATCAAAAGAAACAATCTTATTGTTTTCAGGAATATTTGCAATTACAATAGGAATTTCTAGTGCCTGTGACTTTAAATTATTTCTAACTCCTCTAAATGTTAAAAAGGTAGTTTTTGTAATTGAAACTAAAGGAGATTTATAATATGCTTTATTTCCTTCAATTCTAATGCTTCCTTCAGTGCACTCACCTTCTAAAGTAGTTTGTGGAACTAAATTAAATGTTAATTCTAAAGTTTGCCCGGATTTTACTGCCTTTACTTGATTTGCAACCAATTGAGGTTTAGTCGAACCAAGTAATTCTTCAGTAGTTCCATCTACAATTATATAAAGTTTATTGTTTAATTTTTCCTCATTGCTTAAAGCATCGTATTGTTCTTGTGTAAATGAGAAAGCATCTTGAGAAAAAGGTGATAATGAGGCAGCATTAAAATCTGTTATATTTGGTGATACTGCCTTAGGATTTATGTTTATTGGTAAATCTTTTATTTTTAGGTATCCTCTGTCAATATCAACCTTATTATAAGCTTCACTTAAGTTTAATTTAACTGCTAGTTTGTTTTGAACTTCAAACTTTGTAAAAGTTTCATCTTTTGAATAAACGGATTCTATGTCTGCCTTCTCATTTAAAAAAGCATCAGTTTCAAGTTTTGTATATGTGTTATCTTTATTTGGTAAATTATCAATTCTTGTATTTACGGCTTTTATGGATTTATCCACTTCTTCCTGTTTAACAAATTTATGGAGTAAATCTAGATTTTCACCAACATAAATACCCTCTTTATTAAAGGTTAATTTTGCTTTAGTTGTTTCTAGACTTTCCACAACTCCAGGCCCTGTTTCCACAGGTTCTTTTTCCGTATTTGTATCATCAGGGGTGAATACTTCGTCCTCTTCCCAAGCATCTTGGGGAGTTTGTGATGGATTTACAACTAAATCCTCTGGGGTTTGATTTTCTACTTGAGAACCCCCGTTTTCCACTGGAGTGGTATTTTGTGTGTCTCCATTTACCAGTATACTGGAATCTTGGTTGGTTTCAGTGTTTTCCAATGTGTTTTCATTATCCATAAAACTTGCCTTAATTCATATATTTCTCAAAACTTGCTTTTCTTCCATCACTGCAAATGATAGAAACTTCTATAAATTTGAATTTAACTTGAGTGTTTTGCTCTGTATTCAAATTGTATTTTATTGATTTATTTGTGTCTTTTTGTAAAACACCATCAATTTTCCATTTATAAGTATAACTTACATTTTTAGGATTTAAATCCTCAAATTCAACTTCTAAAACACCATTATATAATAAAGTGTTTTCATTGATATAATCTTTTAAATCAGTTTCTGTAAATGGTATGAAATTTATATTTTTAATGTTTATATTATATAATAAATCATCTTTAAAAAATTCTTTCTCAAAAAAGTCTGAACTTGTTAAATCCGTATATGCCCGGACTTTTACAATATCACCTTCTTTTAAGATATAAGGAATCTCCTGTGTATTGAAAACTATAGGATTTCCATTTATATACCATTCAAAATTGAATTTTATCATTTTCTCACATTGAGACTCATAAATTGCTTTAATTTTATTATCTTCAAAAACAATATCTTTTATTTTTGCTGTATATTGATTTAAAATTGTAGAGTTTTCATCACTTTCTATACTTGTAGTTCTATTGTAATTACCTTCACTTAAAAATAACTGGATTTTCTTAATTATTTTAGAATCTTTTATACAAGGATATAAATTGCCTGATAATGTTAAACCAAATGTTATAGTAACTATATTCGTAGAGTAATCATCAATATCTTGCTGTTCTATTTGTGTATCTGTTAATTCTAACCTTATTGAAGTTGGTTCTATTCCTTCAAAAGGAATTTCTCTTATTTTCATATTGTAAGAAGGATTAAAATAACTGCAAACTTGTTCTATAATTTGTGCTGCTTCACTCATACCCCTAGTTTGCACTATTATTTGGTATTCAAAATTATATGGTATTGAGTTAAATTGATATTGTAAAGTTTCATCATCTATTTTAATATTTGCAATTTTAAAAAACTTATTTTTTGCCCTGTCTCTTGCTGGTGTCATTGAGTTAAACAATAACACTGCTCTAGGCAATATTTGTGAGTTTGCACTAAATATTTGCTCGTAAGTTAATTGATTGATAATGTCCGATTTTTCTCTGTTTGAATATTGTATAGGCACTCTGGAAGTATGTATTTTCCCATTACTTAAGGTAGTTTGTGTTTCTAAATCACCAAATAAGGATAATAAAGAACCTGTATAAGTGCGGATAGTTTCAAAGTGAAAATACATAAAGTTTCCATTAGTTTAATAAGTGTTTTGTGTCTTCGGAATCTGGGTATTTAACAACAGGTAAATCAATGGTTTGCTTTTCAAAAGAGTAATTATCAAATGTTAATGCTTTGATAGCATTTATATCATTTAAAGTTTCTACATATAATTTTAAATTACCACAAGCATTTAGTAATTGTGATTTAAAAATTAACCCGTCTTTAAAAACTTTTTGGATTTGTTCTTTTGTGTGTAATACATTTTTTGAAGTTTCATTTTCTTTTTTGCATCTAAAGAAACTTCCAAGGTTTGCAACTACTAGAGACAGGAGGTTTAATTGGTCTTCTAAAGTTACTCCATAATTATGTGGTTCACCAAGTGCATCTGAAGTAAAGGATTCCATCCTTTTATCACAAGCTAAATTTAATTCTGCAATTTTTAAATCTTTTTGTTCTCTTAAAATAGTATCAAGTTCTGCTCTTGTAAAGGTTGTTTTTGTGAAAGGTGTTTTAAGTTTCTCATTTGAGTCTATATAAAAATCATTATCAATACTTAAAACTAAATTGTAAGAGTTTTTGTCTAGTTCATTGAATTTAGAGCGTTTAATTGTATAAATCACTTGAAAACCTTTTGTTTGTATTTATTTTTAAAAGTTTTAAGGATTTTACATATTTTATACTATAGTATTATTTTTGTTATGTTTAATATTAACAAATTTATACTATAGTATTATTTTTGTTAATTAAAAATAACAAATTATTATTTTGTTATTTTGCTTAAATTATTAAACTTTTGATTATCCACCAACAATAACATTACCTGAACCAGTTGCAATGCACTCCGGGCAACTATCCATATCTCCAAGTCTTGCTATAGGTTTGTTTTCTGCAAAGACGGTTCCAGAACCTGCAACTATTTGATAAGGTCCTGTATTTAATGGATTTGGTATGTGAGAGCAACCTACGGTTAAAACTCCCATATTGTTACACAATACTTTAGTTGAGCCAACTGGAAACATAGCAGGAGGGCCTGCTGGACCGCCTGAGGTCATATCCATTACTGCTCTAGCACAAGGTGGCATTTAAGTTTCCTTTAAGTTCTAAAATAAATTAACATTATCATTTAGTGATAATTTTTTACTAAAGTAACAAATATTTTACTTTTGTGAAATATCTGAATTTTTGGATTTCTCAAGTTCTTTGATTTGTTCTAAACTCATATTTTTAATTCCAGGAGTTTGGACTTCATTTCTTGTGCCTGTGAAACTTGAAAACCAACCTTCAGCATCTACACTCAAAAATTGTTTTTCTGCACTTGTAAAGAATTGTAATGCTTCGTCTAAAATAGTTTGTAAAATATGCTCGTCTGTTTCTAAATTCATTCTTTCAATAGCATTTACATAACATTGATAAAGTTTCTCAAATTTATTCAATTGATTTACAATTGAAATATATTCTTCCAAATACTTAATCAATTCTTCATCTTCACTCTCAATGATTTTAACATAAATAACTTCTCTATTTTCCTCTGTAAGGTAATATCCTTTACTTAAGAAAATATTATTTAGGAAAGAATACCTAAAATAGGTGTATTGAGGAATTAAGGAGAAAAACTTATTTGCTTCACTCATTAAAGTTGCTTGAAATGCTTGTGTATTGAAATATGGTGCCTCTGAAATAACCAAATCATTAGGGGTTAATTCTTTTAAGTTTTTTGCAAATGTAACTTTTTTCTTATTTGCAAGTGCATCTAAAATAATTGTGAAAAGGTTAGAATCTAGGCATTCAATAGTCATCACATCTGGTAAAACTACCTTATTATTGGTTTGTGCTGAAACTATTAAATTTTCATACATCTGCGGAATGTAAGATATGTATAACATTTATTTCCTTTTAGTGTTTATATTATTCCAATATATTGGTATTTTTAAAATATTCCAATATATTGATTTATATAATTCCCTCATTATGGAGTCTCAAGTATTTATGGAAATCTTGGTGTTTTCTTATAACAGGTGAAAACTCAAATCTAAATGGTCTTTTAATTATATCATCAATTAAATTTATAATATAATTTAAATCAACATAATTTATATTCTCATAAATAAAATAGGAATCTTTCTGAGAAATATTATCAAGTTTTCTTAAATAACTTGCTAATGTTAATAAGTTATTTAAAACCCCTAAAATATTACTTAAATCTCTTTGAGATAAACATTTCAATAACAATTTAGAGTTATCATAAATCAATCTTTTGCTTTTTGTAACATTGTTAAAAAAATCAATATATGTGTTTAAACAAATTCTTTGAGATTTAAAATCATCTATATTTTTTAAACAATCCTTTAAATAGCACATATCTACAATAAATTTCTTTCTCATTTGGGGTTCCTTTTAATCACAAAATAAAGAGGTATCCGTAATGTCCTCACTTTTAACTTTAGTTAAAGTTACATATAATTTTTTAATTTCTTTAGTTTTTTCTGGAAACATTTTTTCTAAAGAAAATAAAAATCCTTGAAAAGCATTAAAAATTCTGCTTGATAAATTGTAAATCAAGGTAGAATTTATAAATCCTAATGTTATATTATCAAATTCTGGTAAGTTTTCAGTGCCTATTTGTAACATATTCAAAATGTGTTCCGCATCTAAAACTGGATTTTCTGTATGTAAATTAAACTTATCATATAATTTAATGTAAGTTGAATACATAAAAATTAGTTCAAAGGCAATCTCTGTATAATCCTCAAATGTTACAATTTCCTTACCTTGTGGTTTAATATCCTTTAGGATATTATCACCATCATAAGTAAATACTTTAGTATTGAATATTTCTACATTTAAAAGGATTATTTCTCTTGCTAGCAAAACCTCCTTTTGTCTAGGAGTAAAGAAATATTCATTAGGGTCGTAAATAGTAGTTTCCAAAAGTGTTTTAGCCTTTTATAGAATCTCTCAATGCTTTATCTTTAAAAGCACCACCATAGTATTCACTACTGAAACCACTTTCAGGGTTTTTGCTGCCTCTCAACCATTCACAAGTATGCTTTATGTTAAACAAGCCTACATAGACATCTGGGGTTTCTGCAGTTTTAGAAATCTCATCATAAAGGGTTTTTGTTAAATCCTCTTGCAACCAATATCTCCTGCATACCCAGTCAGTTAATCTTTGGAGTTTAGAAATGCCTAAAACAAACTTATCTGGTATATATGAAATAACTGCAAAAGACTCATTATCAAATTGTGTGCTAAATGCTAAAAAATGATGAGAACAATTTGCAACTACTGATACTCTTTTTGTTATAGGAATATTAGTTTTTTGAGTATTAGGAAATGTAGCAATTCTTGGTTTCTTCATAAATCTGCCACTTCCCATTTCGTTCTCATCATCAATTGAACCGCCTACTAGCACTTTTGCAATTCTACCAGCAGTTCCAATATTACCTTTAGAAAGGTTTTCTTGGAGGTTTGGGTCTCTTAAATCAAATAATGCTGCCTCTAATGCTTGTTCTAAATGATATTGAGTTGCTAAACGAATAACAAGCAAATCCTTATCATTTAACTTTTTGTCTGATACTTCAAAGAAATTATCCTGTGCCTTAAAAGGTTTTAAAGAAAGGTATTTTCTGTAAGAAATATCAAAATCAGCAGTATCATACTTTTCTGCAAATCTCTCTTTTATGTATTCAAATTTATCCATTTATTTTCCTATTCTGTCAAGTAAAAGTTTATAATCTCTTGCCTTTTCTTTAGAGATATTATATTTCTCCATAATTTCCTGGTAATCAGGTTCTTTTGGAATTGAAATCCATCTTATAAATCTAGGAGGATTTAAATTTTTTATGAACTCATATTGTATTTGATTATCCATTTGATTATAGTAAATGTTAATTGCCTGTGCTGCTTTAATTGTCTTTGGTGAATTGCTTAAATACCTGCAAAACATAAAAGAATTAAACTCATCATCAGGATTATACTTAAATTGTTTTAAACAATTAGAAAATGTGTTAAAAATGTTCTTTGCCATAGTAAAATTATAGTTTTTGTTTGATTAAGAATCCAAAATACATTAAAATAAATCTTATAGGATTTGTTTTTTGAAAAATTTTATTTGTGTATATTATATACAAATTTATAACAAAAATATCACTTTAGTTTAAATTTATAACAAAAAATATCACTAAAGTGAAATATTTGTTATTTTTGATTTCTTATTTCATCATTATAATTCTTAACAAATTCTAACAATGGATTCCTAACAATTTCTAAATAACCACTTAAATCCTTAGGTAAGCATTTACCACCAAATCCTTGTTTTCCATCATCTAAAAACTTATTACAATCCTCTTGCTTTATAATGTTTTGCAAATTATCAAAGTTTTCTTTAAACTTTCTTGGATTTTCAATAAATCCAGAATTATACAAAGAATGCCAAAAAGAAACTTTCATAGCAGCATAAAGATTCCTTGCAATTTTTAATTCCATTGCTTCTTTATATCCTACAAGTAAAACATTCTTATTTACTAATTTTTGAAATTCTAGCAATTGTTTAGGAGTTCCTCCTAAAACTTCACTTTTTGAATAATCATTAAATGCTTTATGTTCTCTTAAAAACTCAGGCCAAATTGCTATATTCAAATCATCAAAAGTTTTAACAATAACTTCAACCTGTTCTGGTAATAAGGTAGTTCTAATTAAGATTAGATTTTCAAAATCACTTTCTGCTAAAAATCTCAAAGCACTACACACATTTTCAGTATTTAAGCCACAACCTTCCTGAAAATCAGCATTTACACAAATAACAGCAATATCACAATTCTTTAATTGTCCAGGAGTAATTTCTATATCTTTACCAGGGTCTTGAATATAAACCTTATAATTTAAGTATTCTTTATGGAATGCCTGTCCTATAACACCATAACCAAATAATGCTATTTTCATTTTTATTCCTTATTCAAAATACCTAAAATTGTAGGTTCTTTCAAAACTAAATGATTTTTATCAATATCAATGCCTGAAATGTTCTCAAAGTAAATGTAATCATTTACTTTTACACTTTTCACATCTGGTCCAACTGCAATTACTTTTCCTTCTGTAGGCCTGTCTTGCACTATCTTTTTATGTAATTGTGTGATAATCCCAGTCTCCGTCTTAAATTCTTTATGTTTTACTTCAACATAAACAATATTTCTTAAAGGTTTAAAATCCATTAAAGTTTCCTTAAAATAAGATAAAATAGAAAAGATTATAAATGCCTATAAATCCTAGTATAAAAAGTATCATAAATGAAACTATAAAACTTTCATAAAAAACAACAAATGAACCAAAGGAAAAATGTAAATATCCAAGTCTTTCAGTTAATTTATAAAGCAAAAATCCTAAACCTGATAAGAAAGCCATAATTAGAAAAAGCTTAAAGTAAAATAAAATCATTTAAATCCTTTCAATAATATACAACATAAATTTTAGGACGAACTTTAAAATATTCTAAATCCTGAATTTCTTTTAAAGCTTCGTTTAACTCATTGTTTGTCATTTTATACCAAACTTTGTTTCTGTGAAAATCTGCAAATTCTTTATCAAATCTAAACATTGTTTTACCAGCAATTACGCATCTTTCACCTTTATCAAAAAACTTCTCATCAAAAGAGTAATTAGTTTTTAGGTATTGTAAAGGTAAAATGTTTGAAAAGTCCGTAAATTCCAGTTCTTTTAATGCTTTTTTCCATTTAGGAAATAGCAATTTTATAGATTTCCTGAAAAAGGTGCAATCACCAAGTTTTACTAAATAACCAGTATCAACCAAGTCCGGATATTGGTTATACCAGTTAGAGAAGTTATTTATAGAAATATTCAGTTTTTTTGAAAATTCTGCTGTTAAAATATAATCATTTGTTAAAAACATATTTAATTCCAATTTATGGTAATATTGGTTACCAAAAATATACTAAAGTCCGGTTATTGGATTTCAGATTTTATAATTTCTTTGATAAGATTAAGGTTTTCTGAAGAAATATCCGGGCAACCTTTGAAAACTCTTATTTCACATTTAATATCCCCTATTTTGAAAGGGACAACAAAGACTAAAGTTCCTCTGAAGGAGGAGTTACAATCAATGTTTATGCCTCCTTCAACAAGTTCCACATTAACAAAACAAGTAAGAAACTCATTTAGTTTAATATCAATATCTCTTCAAGTTTCTTTACTCAAGTTCATTTTCGTATTCCTTTAATTCAGTTACCATCTCATTTAAACAATCAGAGACACTTGCATCTTGTCCAGTTCCAAATCTATCCTTGAAATTACTTACAAGTCTATCCATTTCATATACCAAAGACTTGAGTCTACTCATTTCGTCCTCTGAAAGTTCGTATAAATCCTCAATTTCCAAATCATTGAGTTCTGTAAGCTCCTGGAAAGCTCGGCTTGTGTTTTGGTATCTGCAATAGTGCATATTTACTGACATTTTCTCTCCTTCAATTTCATTTTTTAATATTATAGCATATTTTTGCTTAAAAGAACCTTAAGGATTCTTAAATTTTATCACTAAAGTGAAATTTTTTAAAAAATTTAATCAAAGACATAAAAATTCTATAGAATTTTTTATCTTATTTAAGAAGCTACTGGAGACTTTAGGGGATTTTGTCTTTAAGACAATTTTAAGGTTACCAAATTCTTTAGTAAAGAAAAAATAACCATTTGTGATATTCATTGAAATATCTTTTTTGGTAAAAGGTTTAAAATAGCCATTTTCTGTTTCTTGATACTCATAAAACCATACTTCATTCTTTTTTCTGCCTAAATAACGAATATTTGGAATAAAAGTTTCTATTTTAGAAAGTTGGGACATTTTAAACCTTTTTTTGTTATTATAAAGGTTATAAGGTTAAAAATCCAAAAACTGCAAAAATTACAAATATTTACTAAAGTAACACAAATATTTACTTTAGTAATTTTTTTTGAATTCATTATATTATATACAATTTAATAAAAAATTCAAAAAATAACAAATACTTCACTATAAGTGATACTTTTGTTATTTTATTTTCTCAAATAAAGTTTCTAAAGATTTTGTAAGATATTTTGAGTATTTGTATTTGTTTTTTGTGTATTCAATTCCTTTATTATATTTTAAAGCAAATGCTTTTATTGCTTTATTGTATTCCGATTTCTTAACCTGTATTTTTAATCTTTTTGTTTCTGAAGGATGGATAAATGGTAAATTATCCTGTTCCAGGTATTTTACCACATTTTCCAAAAATTTTGGTAAATCCTTGATTAAAAATCTTTTAGAATTGTTTTCAATTTTACCTAATAATTGGTTGCAATTGTTACAAATTACTCCACGGATTAAACCTGCACCATTTTCTCCTAATACTTCTTTAGAAGTAATATGCTGGTGGTCCATAACAGGTTTTAAGATTTTTGTCTCACATAAAGGGCAAATAGGATTTTTATGAAGGAGTTTATTCCTTAATGTTACCATCTCGGAGTATGTTAGAGGTTTTATTTCATTTAAAGTAAATGTTTTTGTTTTGTAATTCATTTGTGATATATTTATAATTAAAAACTTGTATATTCTGTGGTATTAAAATTTCCCAGTTTACTGGAATTTTTATTTTCCACTAAAGGGGTATTGTTAAAATCCAATTTATTGGTATTGTTAAAATCCAATATATTCTTTTTATCTCCAAAACACTTATCCTTATAATCGCAGTAATCACATAATCTAGTTACGCATTTTTTAAATTCTTTGGTGTTTTCCAGTTCATTGATAATATTTTTATACTTTTGAGTTAACTCATTGATAAAAGGAATATCAATTTCTAAAGTGTTTTCTTTGTTATGTTCTACATAAACATACCTTAATTTAACCTTATCAAGGTTATATTTCTTCATAACATAAATTCCATATAGTCCTAATTGATTAAAATCCTGGTATTTTATGTCCTTGTATTTTCCTGTTTTGAAATCAATTATTTCTATCCCGGTATTTGTAAAATTAACTCTATCAATATAACCCACAAAATACTTATCTTTTAATGCAGGATTAAAATCCTTATCAAGGAATATCTCAACCTCCCTGGAATTAGGATATTTCAATAATTCTCCTAAAGGAGATTTTATGAAGTTTTCCACAATACTTGAATATTCTTGAGTTTCAAAGGTATTCAAAAGTTTAGGATTTATCAATATGTTATTTTCCAGTTTACTGGAATTTACATTTTCCACTAAAGTGGTATTGTTAAAACCCAGTTTACTGGTATTGTTAGATTTTGTTTGTTTATATTTTATAAAAGTGTCAATGTTCTCAAAAATTGAGTGAACTTTGGAGCCTTTTATAAGTGCATTATTCATTTGTTTAGGTAAGTTTTGAATATAAGTAAACTCATATTTTTTAGGACATTGTAAAAAAGTTGAAATTCTAGAATAACTATACATTTTTAAATTTTATTATTTTTTTAATTAAGAATTAAAATCCTAACAAATATAATACTTTACAAATATAATACTTTACAAATATAATACTTTACAAATATAATACTAAAGTATAATTTTGTATAATTTTGTAAAATTTTAATCCATAAAAAACTTTTCTGCCTT
>CAYPEJ010000039.1:4514-12055 GCA_964409685.1 uncultured Anaeromicropila sp. | reverse complement strand
GTATAATTTTGTATAATTTTGTAAAATTTTAATCCATAAAAAACTTTTCTGCCTTATATTTTGCGGAATTAACAAGTTCTAGAGTGGTATTTTTTGCTGATTGTAGCATATCATTTATTCCTAAATTACTCATTGCTGAACTTAATAAATTCTTGCCTATATTCTTAACCATATCTTTACCAGCATTTACTGCACTCTTAACTATATCATTTGCTGCACTTTTAACTAATTGGCTTACATCTTCTTGAGATAATCCATTGTTTTTAACAGACCCAATGTCATAATGTGTAAATCTAAATTCTACCGTAAAGGTTTCAACTTGATTTAAGTTTTCATAAGAAACTTCTATATCACTCATACTTACAGGGAATGGATTGTATAAACAATAGAATGTTATGTTATTTTTTAATTTAAAATCTAATTGATAAATTGCCATAAATGTAGCAGGTTTCGGACGAACCCTAGTGGTTTCATTTGAGTTCGTGTGCCAGTATTGATATAATTCTATCCATTCTTTAAATAACTTTCTAACTCCGTGTTTCTCATCATTGTAAAAAGTTGCTGTGAATGTTTGTGTAGGATTTACAACCCCTGGAACAGGAATAGTTCTGCCTAAATACTTAAAATCTATTGTTTCTCCAACCATTCCAGGAAATGAAGCACCATAACAAAAATACTCTAATGCCCTACTTGCTTCAGTTCCACTCAATGGACTCTCTGTTTTTGAATTATTTGTTAATGATATTGTTAAATTTAGTTCAGGAGGGAGTTCAAATTGAACTGAAAATTTTGCACTTCTAGCAACATCTCCTAAATATTTGTTAATGTTATTTTGAAATAAATCTGCCATAAGAATCCTTACGCATTGAATGCCTCAATACTAAACTCATCATTTACGAACCATCCTTGGCTTCCAAGTAATATTAGTTTTTGATTTACTTGGTTATATCCAAAATCATTTCCTGCAATTCTAAAATGTCCTATTAAATTGCTGTAATATAAAGGTGGTTTGTAATTGAAAAGTTCAAAAGAATCTATATAATTCTTAATTTTAGGGGTTTGTGATAAACCAATATCTGCAAAATATGTGTATTCTATATAATCCCAGACTAAACTATAAGATTCCGCATTTCCAGGAAAATTATCAGGTATTTGGATGTTTCCAATATCTAAAATGTAAGAATCTCTGGAGAATTCATTATTTAAGGATTTCTCAAAGTCCATATCACTCTTGGTTAAATCCTCTTGTGTATAATCAGTTCTTGGAATTAAGTTAAAATTTATACTTTCTATAAGTTCACCATTTTGATTTATAATTTCTAATTGAAAAGTTTTATCATAATAACCATTTTCTAAAGTTCCTGTTTTATTGATTTTAATTCCGTTAAATCTAACAATTTTAATGTGTTTCTTTGTGTAATTTAATGTAAAGGCATCACCATCTAAAGAAATAGTTAAAGGAAACTCTGTTTTTTTAATTTTTGTTAAATCAATGTAAAAATACATTTTTGGATATTTGTATTTTACACCTTTAAAAACTTGTCTAGGTTCTAAACTTAAAGATAATGGAGAAACTATAGTTTGTGCGTTATAATCAGTTTGATTTAAGACTTTATCACCACATTTCAAATCTTTAGAGACATAGGCATTTCCACAACCACAAAATAACTTATTTCCAGTGGTTTCAAGGAAGCCTGATGAACTTTTAAAATCAATTTTATCTTTTAATTTTAGTTCAAGTCTTGTATTATAATTTAAATATAATGAATAACTGCCTATAAAAGGAGTATAGTCTTTCTTTATTGTTTTATTTAAATCATTTGGGCCTTTTCCATAATACAATCTCAAGGTTCTAGGATTTGAAGTTTGCTCTAATATTTCGCCTGATTTAAATGTTATTGTAATTGTAGTATTTTCTTGTGTTTGATTATATGTAGTTTCAATATTTGCAACTACTGGATTTTGAACTAAATTAACTTCGGAATCTAAACTTAAAGTTTTATAAAAACTACCAAATCTTGTAACATTTAAAACATCTTTATTTTCTGCTTTATAAACTCTTGGTAATCCATTTTCTAATAAAGCATTTCCTTGCAAATCATTTTCAAAAAGAAATCCTCTGTTTAATTTAAAATCATCTGTAAAATCTTTGTGATATACTTGGAGTATTGAAATATCATATATCTCTTCTACAAAGAAATAATCCTTGAATATTTCAGTAACTAACCTTGAATAAACATATTTCCATCCAATAGGGTGTGTTAATGGTTTTACAAAATTAACAAATATTTCTTCCAGCATATTTGTTTTTACTTGATATTCCATTATATTTTCAGTATTTGAAACTTCAAAAATTTTATCATTTTGTAAAATACTATTTTCAAATTGAATTTTATTAAAGATTTCATAAATGAATTCTATACTTTTAAGATTTCCTTTACTTTGCTGGAAATTCTTTAATAAAGTTAATTTATCTAAATCAAGTAAATTTAAAACACTTATACTCAGTTTATCAGTGTATTCTAAATTAAACTTTTTATGTTCTTGTATAATTTTTTCTTTTAAAACTGGGTTATTTTTAGATTTTTCTACAACTTCATAAAAGTTTCTTGCATATATTTTAATAATTTCTTCAAAAAATTCTTCCTTTGGCTTGTTAAAAAGATTTGTAGTGTCTAAAGACAATTGAGAAGTTTCTTGCATATATTCAATAAAAATTTCTACAATTTTATTAAATAGTTCAACTTCTCTTAAGTTATCTGGAATTATGGATTTTGCTATGTTTTGTGTAATCATCTTACTTCTTATAAATCATAAAAATTACTGAAATCACCTATAGTGGATTCATCTGGTGTTCTTTCAAGTTTTGTTTTTTTCCTAAATTCTGCATTTTTGGAATCTTGATTAAATGTAACACTCCTTAATCTTAAAACCATATTATTACTTAATGTAAAATTACCTGAAGGATAATTTAGTTCAAACTCACAATCACTTATTAAGTTTATAATGTTATTTCTTAATTTTACACGAATACTTGGATTAGAATTGTTTAAAATTATAAAAGTTCCAATAATTTCTTTAGTTTCTGGTGTTTCATAATATATTGGAAATCTTAACCATTTGTAAGTGTTATCCGGTGCTAGAGATTCTTCATTTACAAAATATGGATAAATACTTGGTAATTTATCAGTTTCCTTACCAAAATCAATGTATAACAATCCTTTTAATTTATCAGTTTTTATATCTATTGTTTTAGGGTTTGTGTGTAATTTTATAGGATTATAGAGTTCACCATCTTTTTCTATTAAAAAAGTAAAGAATGTAGGTATTTTAGAAATGTTAATATTTCCATTTTCATCATAAATACCTTCTGGAGGGAATTCTAGATTAAAATAAATTCCCCCTAGTCCCTCATTTATTGAAGTAGTGTCTAAAGTTGTTTCTTTTATTGGTATTTGCAATTCTTTAAATTGAAAACTAGAGTCTTTACCAAATGTTTCCATATTTATAACTAAAGTTATTGTGCCTAATAATGAAGGCGTTTCACAGGTTAAATAAGGAAACTCATAGTTTCCAATGATTTTATCACTGGAAGTAACAAAATCTACACTTAACTCAATGTTTGAGTTTTTTCCTTCTTGTGTAAGTTCATCCAATAAACCATAATTTAAAATTAAATTTCTTATATCAAGTTTGTTTCTTTGATTTCTGTAAAAATTAACACTGAAATTATCTTTAAACTTAATCTTTTTATCATTTGTAGAACTAGGAGTATATGGAATAGTATTTTCAAGTGCCCCTAGATTTGAAGTTTGGATTCTATCATCACTTTCTATAATCAATTTTGAAGCATCAAAAGATTCTTTTTTGAAAATATTCATTAAATAATCTGCTTTTGAGTTATAATCAAAAGTAAGTATTTCTATTGGTTGAATTTGTAAATTATATGTAACTCTTTTATTTTTAATATCAGTTTCAGTTAACTGATAAGTTGCATTTACTCCAACCCCTGAAAATGTTATAGTGTCTTGTGCTTTAAAATATGTAGGCAAATACATTGTTATATTATAGGCATTTTTAGAATCTAATACTGAAGTAACAAAAAACTCACTTGTGTCTAAATTATCATAAATGCCTAGTTTATCTTGTTCTAAACGATTTTTACATTCTTCTATTGTATCACATTTTACAGCATTACAATAAACAAGTTCACCATTTTCTCTTGTTTTAAACTTTATAATAACAGAATCTGGACTTTCAATTTCATCCAAATATTTTAATTTATCAATAAATGTTACATTTATTTCACCTGCATTTATATCAGAATTTGTTAAAAAATATTCTTTGTCCTGTGTTATTTTTGATAATAATCCATTCTTTTCAAAATATAAATCGTAAGAATCTCCTACTTTTTGAGTTGGTGTTAAGAGAACATTTATATTAACAACGGAATTTCTAATTTCACAAGTATAGTAATTGGTAGTTAAGTTCAATGGAACTTCTTTACCAATAACACTAGAAACTTGATTGCTTGATTTCCATTCTACTTTAATGTTTAATGTTTGAACTTTTTCACAAGGGATATTTATGTAACTAGAAATCAAATCAGAGGTTTTTATTGTGTATTCAATTAAATTAGTTTCTTCTTGTAAATATTTAATATTCCTATTTGTTTTAATTTTAATTGTATCGCCTTCTAGACACATAGAATTTAAGTTAAGTTTAAAAATAAAATTTGAAATATCTTCTTGAGTTTCATACAAAATTATATTTGTATTGTAATCAAAGTTTTTACTTATATTTTTTGTAATGTTTTCATTATCTAAATAAATGCTAAATAAAGAACTTATATTAAATCCGTTTTCATCCCCTAAACTATTTGAGATTCTTTTAATCAATGTAGATTCCACAAAATCAACATTAAATCCTTTTCTAGCATCAAAATACTCTTTTATAACCTCAAAAACCTTCTTTTGAGTTTCAATTTTTGTTAAATTATTTGAATATTTTTTAATAGATAAATCAATATCAGCAAAAACATAAACAGGATTTCTAACATAAGAGATTAAACCTGGTGCTGAATATTTCTCAATTCTTTGGATAATTCCAGTGTCTCCGATTAAATCTCCATCTTTTAAAAATAAATTTTGATTATAATTGACTTTTCTTAAAATATCAAAACTTTCAAAAACAGCATCTTTATTATAAGTTTGTATAGTTTGAAAACTTTCATTAAAACTTTGAACTTCAAAATCTGGTTCATTTGTATTAGGAATACAAGTATATAAAACTCTACCTACTAAAGGGGAAAGCTCATCCTCCCCACCTTTTACACTGCCTTCAAGGATAGCATTAGAAGTGCCTAAAAATGCTTTATAATCATATTCTGTTATACACCTGCCTGCTGTGTTATAGAATAAAGGTGCATTTTCTTTTATATTTTCTATATCCTCTTCATCTTTACCATAAACTGATATTTTTGGTGCATCTGCACCAGTTTTAACAATATCTACTAATTGTGCTAAATCACCTATAACATTAGCATCTTGATAGTTAGTTGATATTGTTTCTGCTCCTGAACTCCTTAATAAATCAACATAAATGGTAGAACCTTCTTTTAAAGTAACTCCATAATTTCCAATTTTAAAATAAATTCTTGCATTTCCGGATTCTAAATCATCTTTTCTAAAATAAACATTTTTGAAAGTATCTGCTGTATCAATTAAATTAAATTCTTTCTTTGTGTATTCTACTTTAGAAACAATATTTCCTGTATCATCAAAAGTATCAACCTTTACAAATAAACCATTATCCTCTATATCATCAAAAGGAATATCAATGTATTGATATTTCTCATTTAATGAATATACTAAAACATCTGGATAATCCTCATATTTAACTAAAGTTCCTTCTTTTATTGTAATAGGTAATAAAGTTCCTATATCTGAGGAGTTGAAAAGTTTTTGGATTTCATTTCCAAAATAATAGTATTTGTATCCATTTACTTCAAATTCTTGGTATTTTTTAAGATTAAAAAAACCTTCTTTTTTAACTTTTAGGTTAATGTTTAATTGTGTAGAAATTCTATGTTTTGCTTCATAGGATAAAATCCTTGCATTATTAACAACATTTTTTCTCTTTTTTGCTAAAGTTAAGACATTCTCATTTATATTTAAAGCAGTATTAAGGTTAATTGCTTGTCCTAGATATGAAAGGATAGAGGTAAGGATTGCTGTGTTAGAACCTTCAAAAGGAATATCATAACCATTTTCTAAAAATTTTTTTGAGATTCCTTGATAAATTTCATTGTAAGAAAAAGGAACTAAAGTTTTTTCTGCCATTTATAGATTTCCTAAAAGTATTTGTTTGTATTTATTTTAAGTTTCGGAGGATTTAGAATTAACAAAATATTTACTTTGGTAACAAAGTCTACCACTTTAGTGAAATATTTGTTACTTTAGTGAAATATTTGTTACTTTAGTAAATATTTTTGTTACTTTTAAAAAAATTTTTATTGTATTGTATATAATATAATGAATTCAAAAAAATTATAAATTTAAAATCATTTCAATTACTTTATCATCTAAAATACTTCTTTTATCAAAATCCATTCTGTCATTAAAACGATGATAAGAAGGGTCAATTGAACCACCTAGATTGATATACTCACAATCAATACCTTGATAGGCACATTCACTAAACATTCTAGGATTTCTATCAAATGTTATAGGAGTTTTTATATATAAGTATTTGTTAAAATATTTGAAAATATCGCCTGAAAAGGCAGTTTTCTCAAATGTTTGAAATCCTGATAAATCTTTTAGGATATAGGGTTTGTATTTTTGAATAATTTTATAAATTATAAAATTTCTTTCCATTGAGTTTATGTAAGTTTTGTTTTCTCTTTCTTTAAACAATTTATAAATCTCAAAATAATGTTTAAAAATGTAATTTTTTGGACCAAAAAACTCTGAAAAGATTTTAAAGTTTTTAAAGAATTTCTCTGAATTTGTTATAACAAAAGGATTTTTTGATTTAATTGTATCATCAAAACAATGAGTATCAAATAATAATGAGATTTTGTATTCAAAATTATAAGGTTCTGCTGTTATAATATTTTTGAAAACATTTTGGTTTAAGTTATATTTAAGGTTTAAAAAATCTTTGTTTAAAATAGGATATTTTGAGATGTAAAGAAACTCATTATCAATTTCCCATAACCTGTAAAAGTATTCAAAAGAATAAAAGCAAGTTCCGGTAAATTTAGTATTCCTTGTTATAACTGCTTTTAAGGGTTTGTTTAAGTCCATTTTTTAAATTTATCATAACCTATACTTGGAAGAATATTGTTATCATAATACTAAAAAATAAGATAATTACAGCAATTGTTAAATGTTTAATAATTTTTGTATTTCTTTATCAAAAACATTTGAATTTAATTTCTTTAATATTCTTTCTAATTTTTTAGTATCTTTTTTAAAATTTAATTCATCATTTTCATTTTCATATTGTGGTAATATTGGTGGTATTGAATTTATTGA
>CAYPEJ010000039.1:0-4504 GCA_964409685.1 uncultured Anaeromicropila sp. | reverse complement strand
ATTTTTGTATTTCTTTTTAAGTTTTTATCATTGATAGTTAAAGCAAGATAAAAAATACTTGAAAGAAGTAAAGTATAGACTAAAAATAAGCCCCCTAAAATATTAAACTCCAAGTTATCCTCAATACTATAGTAGAATCTTTTGTTTTTGTCTTAAATGTTCTCATTGCTATTAAAGTATCATCAGCAAATAATCCTGCTTCATTATACTTCATATAATCATTAGCACCATTGAAGGCATCACTAGTTATATTAAAAGTATATGTTATTTGTGGTTCGTCTGCATATTCATTTACTACAATATTTACGGTAGAAGTGTTATTTGAGAAATCCGTAACATTGTTAGCATTTTGATTTTCTGTAGAACCTGTAGGATTAAAAGTTAATTCTTCAAATAATATTTTTCTATTTGGACTTTGTGTTCCACAAAATAAATCAGTTCTAGTTGCTACAAATCCATCTTCTGCTGTTTTTGGTAAACTATCATTATCACCAACTATGCCTTTTGTGCCTAAAACAAAACGATTTATAACTTTATTTGTATCATAAGAACCTGAAATCAATTTCATAAAATGGTTTCTCGCACCATTCATTATCAAATTGTGTTCTTCGTGTATATCTAAAATATTTCCAAATTTATCTAAAGTTTCAATTTTAAAATGTCCTTTTACAGGCATTTTATCTTTTAAAATATTTTGATTATTTTGAGACTTTATCATATTTGCCTTTTCTTATTTCTTGGAGCAAAAGAAAATTATGTTCTGCATAGTTTTTATATCTAATCCAGTTTTCACCCATTTTTTTAGCATCTTCTGGTGTTAAAACATAATATTCAGTATCATTTATTTCCATTAAAGACACATTGTAATCAACATAAACAGGTTTTTCTATAGGTTCTGGTAATTTCGGATATTTGTAAATGTATTCTGTTTTAGTGCAACCAAAGAAAAATAATGTTAAAAAAATTAAAAAATATTTCATTTTCCTATAGTTCCTATATATAAAGGTATTCCTTTAGTTTTGTTTAAATCATATATTTTATACTGGCAATTATTTACATAAACTTTTTTATAGGAGGATTTTTCCGTTTTTTCTTGTAAAAGTTTCATATCTTTTTGGATTTCAGTATTCATTTTAGACATAATTTTAGTTTTTTCTTGTTCTAAACTTAAAGAAATTTCAGTTTGGATTAAATCTTCATTTAATTTATAATTTTTTATTTCTAAATCACTTTTTTGATTATATAAAATGTATATGTATATACATAAACAAGTTATAATAGTTGTAAAAAATATGTAAATATACTGCAATGTTTTAACCTTTAATTAAGTTATTTATTTTATTAAAAAGTTTTACTACAGGATTTAAATGTATTTGTTTTGCTATTTGAATATTTAAATTATCATTTATAAAAATTGTATTTTTTGAGTGTAAAATTAAATCTTTATTCAATTTTATATAAATTTGATTATCATTGATTTCTATTTTTTCTATAGAATTTTCAAGTATATTCAAAAGTTCAGTTTTAGGTATTTCTTTTCTTGGATTGTCTAAAACCTTTTCAATTTCCTTGGTGTTATCAATGATTTGATTTTTTAAAATTGGATTGTTTAAAATATTTTGATTTTCCAATGTATTGTTATTTTCCAATTGGCTTGGATTGTTAAAATCCAGTTTACTGGTATTGTTTAAATCCATTTAAATCTCCTAAATCTCAATAGTTAGATTTACACTTTCATACTCTTGAGTTTTTGTAAATGAATAGGAATATTTTACTTCAATATCCACACGATTATATGCTTCTTGAAATGTTACAATAACATCTTCTATAATAATCCTAGGTTCTAGTTCACTTAAAGAAGTTTTAATATCTCCTGTAAGTAAACTTTGTAATGTGTCATCCATCATCTCAAAAGCATACTCATCTAGAGGACAACCAAAAGTAGGTTTTCCAGGCATTGAGCCTTTTTTAGTATGGAGGACATTTCTAACTGCCTGTTTAATGGCCTCCTTGTCCTCTATTGGATATTGATTACTCAAATTATTTGGTAAATCTTTGTAAAACATTTAACAAATCCAAATTTAGCAAAACTTTTACTAAAGTAAAAACTATGCTATTCTTGTTTATTTTTGTATCTTTTTGGCGGTGTTTTTTGCAGCACTAGCAGTTTTCTTAACTGCAGTAGTTGTTTTTTTAACGGCCTTTTCAGCACCTTTTTCTACTTTATCTGCAATTTTACTGGCCTTTTCTTTATTGTTATTAAAAACAAAACAACCAGTGATAAAACCTAGAGCAAAAATAACAATTGCTAGTATGATATTTGAAAGCATTTTTATTTCCTTAAAAGTTTATATTTTAATTTTAGGATAAGTTTAATTAAGAATCCAAAATAACAAAACTTAATCTTATAGGATTATTTTTGTAAAATTTTATTTGTTTATATTATATACAAACTAAAAAATAAAACTTTACAAAAATAATACTATAAGTATTAGATTTGTTATTTTTTATTATTGTTTTAAGTGTTTTATTCTTTCATTTTTTTTTTTTCTAGTAAATCCTCAAGGAAATCCTCATATGTTTTAAGTTCTTTGATTTGTTTTTTTATTTCTTTTAAATATCTTTCAATTTCTTTTTTATGAGTTTCTTTTCCCTGAACTAAAGGGTCTTTGAAAGAATTAGAGTTTGGATATTGTTTTTGTAAAATCTTTTTTGTTTGTTTATTTAAATCTCTGTGTTCCACAAGTATATCAATCATTTTAGTAAAGTTTGCTTCGTTTACTTCAAAATAAGTTTGAATAAAATCCTCCAAAACATCTGCCTTTAAATATATTGTTACTGCTTTCCCTAAGGAATATGCAATAAAAATAACAGCTATAAATGCTATTAAATTAAATAAACATTTTTTTCCGCAACTTGAAAAAAAATTCATTCTAGTCCAGCCTTTTTCTTGATACCTTGTGCTACCCACCCTGCAACTTTATCAATCCCTATAAATGCTGCAACTGAGGAAACACAAATTTTTATAATAATTGAATATTCAGTTACTGATAAAAGTCCGTAAATAATCCCTCCAATTAAGGAACCACCAACTCCATCAGTTAAAACCGTTAAAATCTTTGTTTTTAATGGTATTATCTCGCATTGAGTTTTATCTGTCCTGTTTGCCTCATTTAAATAATCCTTTAGACTTCTATATGCTGCAATCAAAAATCCAACAATAACAACAGGGATAAATTCTATTACTTGAGTTTTTAATTCCAAAAAAAACCTTAATTCATAAGTTGGTTAACTAACCTAGTTACCGGGGTTGAATTATCATAAAAGATTAAATTCTTTTTTTCTAAAATGTATTGTGTTAAAGAACCTAAAGAATATGATATACTTAAAAGTATTGTTAAAATTAAAATATAATGTAAAATTTTAAAAACAATTTTTGATTTTACACCACACTCACAATGGAATTTTCCTATAAAAAACCATTTAAAAACAAACCAAAGATACTTAAATTTTTTACTTTTACAAAAACACATTTATTTACTTTATAAAGAACCTGGGTAATCCCATCTTGCCTTTTTTCCTCTTGTGTCAATATGGACGAACCCTCTAAAAGGGTCTTGGATTATCTTTTTGGCAATTCCAAAAGGTTTATCATTGAAAGTATTTATAACATAATTATAAACATCTATAGTTTTAACATCTTTAACCCTTATATCCACAGCATCTCCAACAATATGTCTGGATGCCTTTGCTCCACCAACTTTTGCATTGTGTTCCGGGCAACGGTAACCAGAATTTATAATAACTGGTTTATTGAAATGCTCTCTTATATTTTCAAGTGTTTTTATAAGTTCTTCAGGAGGCATATTTTCAGGTATTTTGTTACAATGCTTACATTTAAATTCATCTATATTAAAATACTTTGAGTCCAAATTGTTTCCTTCTTGGTATTTGGATAAATCCAGTTTACTGGTATTTTTACTTACATTTTCCAGTTTACTGGAATTGTTTATATCCATTTTAGTGGTATTTTGTAATTTTTGAGTATTAAAAAATCCTAAAAATAAGGATTTTAAAAATTCTATAACTTTATTTATCAATCTTTTGCTTCTAAATGTTCTTTTAAGTTTTCAATTTTTTCTAAAATTTCATTTATGGTATTTTGTATCTTTTCATCTAATTTTTGAATTTCATTATCAGTATATTTTTTAATTTCACTATTTATTCTAGTGTTTATAATGTTATCAATACTACCAATTTCATTACCTATATCAAGGATTTCTGTAAGTTCATCAATTTTTTCCTTTGTTTCTAAATACTCATTTCCAGGTAATTTGCTAGGTTCTTGTTTTGTAATAGGTAAAATGGAGTCTTGTGGATTTAAATACACTGATAATCCTTTTATGTGTATTTATTTTTGGATTTATAAAGAATTAAACAAAATCTACTTTAGTAGTATATTTGTTAATTTTTAGAAGGAGTTAATTTTATATTTGTTAATTTT
>CAYPEJ010000038.1:0-35275 GCA_964409685.1 uncultured Anaeromicropila sp. | reverse complement strand
GCAGCGATTTCTATTATTGGTGGTGCTGATGGTCCTACATCAATCTTCTTAGCTGGTAAATTAGGACAAACAGAATATATGGGACCAATTGCTGTAGCAGCATACTCATATATGTCATTAGTTCCAATTATTCAGCCACCAATTATGAAGTTGTTAACAACACAAAAAGAACGTGAAATCAAAATGGAACAATTACGTCCAGTATCCAAACTTGAAAAAATTCTTTTCCCAATTGTTGTTACAATCGTAGTTGTTATGATTCTTCCTACAACAGCTCCTTTGGTTGGTATGCTTATGTTAGGTAACTTATTCAAAGAATCTGGAGTAGTAAAACAATTAGCTGAAACAGCTTCTAACGCTTTAATGTATATCGTTGTAATTTTACTTGGTACTTCTGTTGGTGCTACAACAAGTGCAGAAGCATTCTTAAAAGTTACAACTATCAAGATTGTAGTATTAGGTTTAGTTGCGTTCGCAATCGGAACAGCAGCTGGTGTACTATTTGGTAAACTTATGTGCCGTTTAACAGGTGGTAAGGTAAATCCTTTAATTGGTTCAGCAGGTGTATCTGCCGTTCCTATGGCTGCTCGTGTATCTCAAAAAGTTGGTTCACAAGCAGACCCTACAAACTTCTTATTAATGCATGCTATGGGACCTAACGTTGCAGGTGTTATTGGTACTGCCGTTGCAGCGGGTGTATTCATGGCCATATTCGGAGTGTAAGAATAAGAAAAATATGTTTTGTACTACAAGATTATGATTGCATAAGGCAATGTACATAATACTATCTTGCGTTATGCAATCAAAGGTTTGACGGAAAGAGTATCTGTAAACCATTAAGGAGGTTAATAATATGGCTGTAGAAAAAAAGCCCGTTAAAATTACTGAAACGATATTACGTGATGCGCATCAGTCTTTGATCGCAACTAGAATGACAACAGAGCAAATGTTGCCTATTATTGAAAAGATGGATAAAGTAGGATATCATTCTGTAGAATGTTGGGGTGGTGCTACATTTGATGCATCTTTAAGATTCTTAAAAGAAGATCCATGGGAAAGACTTAGAAAGTTAAGAGCTGGATTTAAAAATACAAAACTTCAAATGTTATTCAGAGGTCAAAATATTCTTGGATACCGTCATTATGCAGATGACGTAGTAGAATACTTTGTACAAAAATCCATTGCAAACGGTATTGATATCATTCGTATCTTTGACTGTTTAAATGACTTAAGAAACCTTGAAACAGCTGTAAAGGCTGCAAACAAAGAAAAAGGTCATGCGCAAATCGCCTTAAGTTACACATTAGGTGATGCATACACAATGGATTACTGGAAACAAAAAGCAAAAGAAATCGAATCTATGGGTGCAGATTCCATTTGTATCAAGGATATGGCTGGTCTTTTAGTACCTGCAAAAGCAACAGAATTAGTATCTGAATTGAAGGCATCTGTTAAGATTCCAATTCAATTACATACACACTACACATCTGGTGTTGCTTCTATGACATACATGAAAGCAGTGGAAGCAGGATGTGACGTAATTGATACAGCAATGTCACCATTTGCTATGGGAACAAGCCAACCAGCAACAGAAGTAATGGTTGAAGCGTTCAAAGGTACAGAATACGATACAGGATTTGATCAAAATTTATTAGCAGAAATCGCAGATTATTTTAGACCAATGCGTGATGATGCTTTAGAAAGTGGATTGTTAAATCCAAAAGTTATGGGTGTTGATATTAAGACATTACTATACCAAGTACCAGGTGGTATGCTTTCTAACATGGTGTCTCAATTAAAAGAACAACATGCAGAAGACAAATACTATGAAGTATTACAAGAAATCCCACGTGTTCGTAAAGACCTTGGTGAACCACCACTAGTAACACCATCCTCACAGATCGTTGGTACACAGGCGGTATTAAACGTTGTTATGGGTGAACGTTACAAAATGATGACAAAAGAAACAAAAGCTGTATTACACGGTGATTATGGTCAAACTGTAAAACCATTCAATAAGGAAGTACAGAAAAAGGCTCTTGGAAATGAAAAGCCAATTACATGTCGTCCAGCAGACTTAATTAAGCCAGAATTAGACAAAATTAGAAGTGAAATGAACCCAGAATGGATTCAACAAGACGAAGATGTGCTTTCTTACGCTTTGTTCCCACAAGTTGCAACAGAATTCTTTAAATACAGAGAAGCGCAACAAACAAAGGTGGATTCTAAAGTTGCAGATATAAACAATGGTGCATATCCAGTATAATTGAGTGAAAAGGAATCAAAGGTCAGTGCGATATAATACGCGCTGGCTTTTGTGTTGTAAAGAAATTTTGTGTAAGTATAAGTTTTGGGAATAAATAAGAATAGAACGTTTGCTTTGACTTCTTCCTTGTATAGAAGCAAGTATTTTTGTTATAAATACACACAAAATAGGATGTGATATTTCATTTTGTTGGGTATTTGGTATAAACCATATTTTGCCATGATAATTTTATTGATTTTTGTGCTTTAACACGTTAAAATGATGATGCTATTTATATTTATTCAATAGGTGTTGTTTAAATATATTTGTAGTCACATATTCATTCTAATAAACATATAGGAGTAATCGTTGGAGAAGGGTTACTGGGTGTGCTTTTGGCGGTGTTTGTAAATATTCCAGTTGGTAAAAGAACATGGCAGGAAGTTGTGTTAATGCTGGAGTTTTTTATTGGGAATGGTCGGTTCACTTGTATTCTTTGCAAGATTGGTTGTAATGCTATTCCATTTTGCATTGAATAAAAGAAGGAAAGTAGGTAAAGGTTTAATTCAATATGAAGAAGAAAAATAAAGGTACAGCTAATTTTTTAGACTTTATTCCTGTTAAGTTTGAAAGTCAGCAGTTCAAAGAAGACGAGGAGGGTAATATCGTGATGTGTATTGAGCGAAAATCAATCTGTAATAAGATTGCAAGAAAGCTGATAAAGGAAAGTCCGAAATTTTCATACTACACATTAGATCCACTTGGGAGTTTTGTCTGGAGACAAATTGACGGAGTAAGAACTGTTTATGATATTGGACAATTAGTAAAGGAAGAGTTTGGAGAAGAAGCAGAGCCTTTGTATGAACGTCTTTCTCAATTTGTTCAAATACTTGAGATGAATCGTTTTGTTCATTATGTGGAAGTGAAATAGGATAAAGCTGTTGTCACATATGAAGTGACAACAGCTTCTTAAGTTGGAATGTTAAACTCTATATAACCTTTGGCATATGGGGTGATTTCATAGGTGTTAAAGAAAATGATAATTCCATTTTGGTTGATGTAAAAGTGAAAAGAATCGAGGGGCATATTATGAACGATTTCGATAGCATCAGGAAAGAAATCATCTGGTGCTGCTTTGATGGAGTTGATAATGGATTCTTTGATCTTCTTCTCGATATCTGTCACGGAGCCTAAAAGCAAATTTTCCAACTTTAACTCAGAACCGTTTTTCAGTGAAAATGTATGTGCTTCATAAACACTGTCAGCATGTAAGCCACCACAATATGTATAGGTGTTCTCTAATATACTTAAAAAGTTGTGAGAAAGGAATTGAACTTCAAAAGTATGGTCGTATGCACACACCGTATTTTCAGATAGCGTAACGCTATTTGCATTGTTCCGTATTTCTTGGATTTTTTTGAAATTTTTGAAAAATTGATTTTGATAAAAAGAATTTAGTTTTTCGGCTTGTGGAAACTGAGGTGGAAAGGATGGATAGGAATAGTAACTGTGAAAAGATTCAACATTATTTTGGTATGAATTTGTAACGTATGTTATATGCGTAATATTATTTGGAAGATTCTTTTCTGTTTGAAAAGATGTTGTTGTGATAGTAGGCATAGCGGGTGTGATGAACGAAGAGCTAATATGAAAAAAGGAAAATAATAAAATGAAAAGTAATTTCATAGGACATACCTATTCGTATAATATTAGTATACTTTATGTGTTCAATATATTACATATTCATTGATATAAGATTAATTTCTGTTATTATAAAAAGAAATAGTTGAATAAAGTTTAGAAAATAAAAAAAGTATATTGTGCAGATTTTGTTGCCATGTGATAAAATAGTGGTATAATAAATATGTTTAGCTATTAAGGTGTTTTGTATAGCTGATATATATTAGTAAAATTAGAATGAAAGGTGAAGAATATGAGATTGACTAAAATTAAAGCTGACAGACACTATTTATTTGATCCAGTTGCGCATATTATTATGCGAGTGGAGATTTCTGGAACTCCAACAGTTGCAGATTTAGAGAGAGCAATCATGGTTAGTCTGAAAGAACATGATATACTAAATGCTAGGATACTAATGGATTCTGATGGAGATTGTTATTATGTTCCACTGGAAAGTGATGTGATACCAGATATTCAAGTTTGTTACGAGAAGGTTGGTATGGAAGAGTTTGTTAACTGCCAATATAAGAAAGAATTTGATATTCAAAATGGTGAATTGGTTCGATTTGTAATTGGGCAGTATGCAGATGAAACAGAATTGTTTGTAGTAATGCATCATCTAGGTGGTGATGGTAAATCAATGTTGATATTGATTGAAAATATATTGGAAAATTTGCAATCAGGAGCAGTCTTGGATGAAGGTAAAAAAGACCGTTTTGTAAAAGTTATGGATGTAGAGTATGCATCTAAATATGTGGAAATGAATGAATTGATAAAAGTAGCATTAGATGATATGAATGCAAAATGGAGAAAAGAAAATCGTATATTCGATATTAGCAAACGAACAGAAATTTTTCGTGAATTTTGGAGTGAACGAGAAGTTCAGGTGAATTTAATAAGTTTAGATAGTGATGCTTTAAATGTAATTTTAGAACAATGTAGACATTATGGGGTAACCTTTAATAATTTGCTCTATACGATCATCATTAAGTCTCAGAGAGAAAATAATAAGACAGGAATTATTGCAGATGTCAGAGAAGAAGGGAATGTGCAGATGGGGAATTATGTTGACATTTTTGCTATGGAAGAATCCTATAATGACAAGCTTAGTTTTTGGGAAAATGTTGTATCTATAGATAGTATTGTAAAGAATTATACAAGAGAAAGAGGAAAATTACTACTTGGAAGTATGATTCGCAATAATATTGAAAATGGGTTAGCAGATGCAAGGTTCTTTAAAGGTTGTAGGTGTAAAGTAGTAGATGACTATGATGACACATTTTTTGTTGGAAAGAATGGAATGCCTATATTGTTAAGTAATATCGGTGTTGCGAAAATAAAAAAAGATTTTGGAAAGTATTCAATCAAAAAAATAACATTCATTTCTCCAATTGCTTTACATACATGGTGCAACATAGCGGTTCTTACAATAAATAATACATTAGTATTAAATGTACTTACAATGAAAAACGATAATCGTTTTCAAGGTCTTGCTGATAGAATGAAAAAAGAATTTGATTTAATCCAGAGGAGGAGAGGAAAAAATGGAATTGAAGAAAAGTCAAGTGAGGCGTTGTAATAAGTTACTTTACATAGTAGTAATGTTTTTATGCGCTTTCTACCTATTTAATTTTGTGCTTTATGCATTAGTAAGAAATACTTTGTATTATAACTTACTTGTTGTAACCTTTACTATTATGGGTCTTGTTACCATTGCATATAAGAAACTTCGTGATTCAAATGTTGCTTTATATGTAATATCTGGTTTGTTTTTTGTGAACTATTGCTACACATTGGTTTTATTTGAAGATATTTGTTATTACACATATATGTTTGCAATTATTTTTATTGGTATGTTATATTTTGATACAAAGTTTATTGTAATTGCTTCTATCGCAACAGAAATCGCTAATCTTGCTAATCTTCTATATAAAGCATTTGTATTAGGTATATTTAGTCAGGTTGAATTTCTCTATTGTCCTTGTATGATTGGAATTATGTTTTTGGTATATTTCCTGGGGGCAAAATTGTTTTATAGCTTTATGAAAGAAAATGAAGAACAAATTATTGAAGTATCTAAGAAAAATGAGTCTACTGCGCGCAGTGTTATTCATACCGTTACAGAGATAAATGGTAAGTTTAATGGTATTATGGGTGAACTAGTAGAGATAAATAGTAGAGCTGAAAATAATAATACATCCATGAGCGCAATTGTGGATAGTACAGAAGAAACAGCTGACGAAATTACGCATCAGGTAAGTATGACTTCCGATATACAAAATGCTATTACACAAACAATGGGACATGTTGAAAATGTACACAATACAACAGAAGATGTGTTAAATATCATTCAAAATGGAATTGGTTTATCAAAAGACTTAACAACTCAATCACAGCATGTTAATGATAATACAAATCAAATGTCTAAAACTATGAAGGTGCTTGTTAAAAGAGTAAAAGCTGTATCCGAGATAACAAATGCAATATTATCTATTTCAGGTCAAACAAATTTACTAGCACTCAATGCATCCATTGAAGCAGCACGTGCTGGGGACGCAGGAAAAGGATTTGCAGTAGTTGCAGATGAGATTCGAAAATTATCAGATGAGACAAAGGTTTCTACAGAGCAAATTACGGAAATTATTGATGAGCTGAGTCAAGTAACACATAATACGATGAAGATATTGGAAGAGTCCGTTGAAAGTATTAGCAAGCAGAATGAAAAAATTATTGATGTAAATAAAAGCTTTTCCGGTAGTGGGGATTGTATGAATAATCTTAAAAAAATGGTGGATGAAATTGTTGTAGATATCAACACGATTAATGCATCCAATAAGATGATTGTAAATAGTACGAATCAAGTATCGGCATCCATAGAAGAAATATCAAGTTGCTCACAAGAAAGTTCAACGTCAAGTGAGATGATTATGGATAAGATTGATGAATTTACGAAAGAAATTCAGATTGTATATCAAGATTTAGATAATCTTGTTAAGACTATATAAGATAGACTAGAATTTTATGAGTGAATTTGGAGTTTGTAACTTTGCAATATTTAGGTGTGGAGTTACAAACTATTTTTTTGAAATAATTTATGTCATAGAAGAAAGTAAAACAAATTTTTAAAAAAATTGAAAAAAAAATAGGAATTACTAATAATAATCGTTTGGACTGGGAAAAAGTTGAAGATTATATTCAAGGGTGTTATACTAAAGATAAGACTATTTAAGACAAGGGAAGTAAAATATTGAAAGGCGTTTATTTGGATGATGACTTGTAGAATAACATTAGGATGAGATAATTTTGTTACAGATGGAAGGTTGTGTGTATATGATTAAAAAAATTTGTTTCGAAAGAAATATGGTGAGTGGGACATCAATGCATATAATTTACTCAGTTGTAATTTCTGGTGGTGCAAATGTAGAAGATTTGAAGATTGCAATTGATTACGCAGTAAATAATTTTGAAAGTTTACGGTGTCGCATTTTGCAAGATGAATATGGAGATGCTTATTATGTAATGCGCGAAAATAGATGTTCTCCTTTTATAGAGGTTCGAGATTATCACTTGAATGAGCAGGAATTTATGCATGAGCAACAACGCATACCATTTCGTTATGATCAAGGAGAGTTAGTTCGTTTTTACATTGAAAAAATGGAAAACAATCATCTTGTTTTACGCATGGTCTTACATCATCTTGGGGGAGATGGTAAGTCGGGATTAGTATTAATTGATGCTATAATGAGAAATTTACAAGACATAGATGAAAAGAATTTTCAGTTTAATGATAAAAAATTGATTCCGTTGCAATTGCTAAGTAAGGAGTATTTAGATGAAAAACTGGAATTGAGTGATTTGATAAAGGCGTACTCAGATGAAATTAATAGGAAGTGGAAAAAAGAAAAAATAGTTTTCGATTATGATGACTATTTACAAATGTTTGAAAAGTACTGGCAAACTCATAATTCAAGTTTGAAATGTGTTAGAATTCATAAGAATGTTTTAAAAAGTGTACATAAATTAGCAAGAGAAAATGGTGTAAGTATTAACAGTGTATTGGTTACAGCAGTTGCTAAATATTTTATTGAATCAGAGAAGATAGTGGTTATTGTAGATTCAATTCCAGATGGTTATGGAAGATTAGGAAACTTTGGGGGAGCCTTAGCAATTGACAGTACATATGATGAAGAAAAAAGTTTTTGGGATAATGCAATGTATTTACATAATCAGATTCATGCTCGTTTAAAAGATAGAAATGTTAGTTTGTTTAATTCTGCAATGAAAGCGTTGCTGGATTGTAGTTTCTATGATGCGATAAATTATCAGGATGCAGGGTGTTATGAAAATGAACTAGTAAAAGAATACAACGCAATGTTTGGTGGGGCACATGTGCCACTTATTATTAGTAATGTAGGAAGGTTTTCAATGGCAGAACAAGGTTATGGAAGATTTTCTGTTGAGGAGGTACAGTTTGGTTCTCCTAAAATTCCAAGTGCAGATTGTAACATTGGTGTTGTCTCGGTTCATGAACATTTGGTGATTAATATGGAATACGATCCTGAATGTAATTTTAATTTTGAAATGTTATTACAAAAAGTTGCAGAGCAATTATACGAATTGGCAAATGTTCACATCAAAGATGATTGTATTTTGTTTTAGATGCAAATAGGATATTGTTTAATTTGCTGCAAAATGTTATAATATATGTTGAAAATATATATTATTTTTGGGTAAAGGAGTGAGCTTTTTTGGGGTTATAAAGTGACATTATAATAAGAAGAAAAGGAGAATTTTATGAAATTAGCAGAACATCAAGTGAAATTATGTTGTAAGTTAGTTTATTTCATCTCCCTGCTTATGTGTGTATTTTGGGGGATAAGTGCTTTAACTGTATCAGAGGGTAGACCAATTGATTTATTATTTAAAGTAGTATTGGTATTGTACATGGTGTCATTGACGGTGTTGTATTTAAAAAAGCATAAAAGCTTGAAGATACTATATGTTATGATTAGTGCATATGTAATTATATATTTGCTTTCAATGTTTGCATTTAATGATTTAGTTTATTTTACATATATTTTGCCAATGCTTTTTATTGCAATGTTAATATTGGATATTCGTTTTATTTGTGCAATAACAATTTCATCATTAGTTGCAAATATTGTTAGTGAGATAATGAAAGTGAAAAGTGGAAAACTCTCCATGGAGATTTATTCAAATCAAGCCATGTTTATTCCTGTAATGTTAGGTTTGTTGATAGTGGCTAATATTTGTACAACACTTTTATTGAAACGTTTTATGAAAGAAAGTCAAGACCAAATTGTTGAAAAATCAAAAAAGAATGAAAATACAACTAAAAGAGTTGTAACTACTGTAACAGAGATTAATAATAAGTTTAATGAAATAATGAGTGACCTAAAGGAAATCAATCATCAAGCAGAAAATAACAGTGTTTCAATGCGTTCTATCGCTGATAGTACAGAGGATACGGTTAGTGAAATTACACATCAGGCAAATATGACATCCGATATTCAGGAAGCTATTGCAAAGACAATGGGTAATGTTGAAATTGTACATAATACATCTTCAAATGTACTGGATATTATTCAAAATGGTATTGGTTTAGCAAAAGAATTAACAGTTCAGTCTCAAAGTGTTAATGAAAATACCAATCAGATGTCTGAGATTATTAAAACACTTGTAGCTAGAGTGAGGGATGTTTCAGAGATTACAAATGCAATTTTATCCATTTCTAATCAAACAAACCTTCTTGCTTTAAATGCTTCTATTGAAGCAGCAAGAGCAGGGGATGCAGGAAGAGGTTTTGCAGTTGTAGCAGATGAGATTCGTAATCTGTCGGATGAGACAAAATCCTCAACGGAGCAAATTACAGAAATTATTAAAGAATTAGGTCAAGTTACAGATAATACGATGCGAATTTTAGAAGAATCTGTCGAGGGAATAAATCGACAAAATCAAAAGATTGTTGATGTAAATAAGAGTTTTTCTAGTAGTGGTGAACATATGAATAAGTTGAAGGAATTGGTAGAAGGTATTGTAAATGATATTAATACAATTAATGATTCCAACAAAACGATTGTAAATAGTATTAATCAATTATCTGCTACTACAGAAGAGATTTCTAGCTGTTCACAGGAAAGCTCAACGTCTAGTGAAAATATTATGGGAAAAATTGATGGATTTACAAAAAATATTCAAGTTGTTTATGGCGACTTGGATGACTTGGTAAAAGAGATTTAATGAATTTGTTTTTGTATTAAGTTTTATATATTGTGTACGCATGAGAACCTGTTTGGATAACATCTGGACAGGTTTTCTTTTTTTGCAAAAAATACTTGACAACCAATTTGTTTTCCTATATACTAACCGATGTAAAGAAAATTCCTTTACAGGTGGTGCTTGACATGGAAATGGACAATATAGTGGAATTGTCATTACTTTATGATTTCTACGGTGCCTTATTAAAAGAACATAAACGTGAGATATTTGAAGATTACATTTTAAATGATTATTCCTTGAGTGAAATTGCTGTAGAAAAAGGGATGACAAGACAAGGTGTGTATGATATCATAAAACGGAGTAGCAAAGAACTTCGGTTGTATGAAGAAAAGCTCTCATTAGTTCATAAATTTCAGAAAACCAAAGAAATGGTGAACCAGATTCAAACTCTATCCAAGAATTTGGAAGGGTATCATGAGGATGTTGAAACAATTCAGCATCTCACGACTAAAATATTAGATGAACTATAGAAGGGATGGTACGTGTGGCATTTAACAGCTTATCAGAAAAACTGCAAAATGTTTTCAAAAATTTAAAAGGTAAAGGCCGTTTAACAGAAGCGGATGTCAAAGCTGCTTTAAGAGAAGTAAAGATGGCACTTTTAGAAGCTGATGTAAATTTTAAAGTTGTAAAGAACTTTATTAAAACAGTACAAGACCGAGCTATTGGACAAGATGTCATGAACAGCCTTACCCCGGCACAGATGGTAATTAAGATTGTTAATGAAGAATTGGTATCTCTTATGGGTGATGAAACAAAAGAGATTACATTAAAACCTGGTAATGAGATTACGATTATCATGATGTGTGGTTTACAAGGTGCAGGTAAAACTACAACTACCGCAAAATTAGCCGGCAAATTTAAGCAAAAAGGAAAACGTCCGTTGCTTGTTGCATGTGATGTTTATCGTCCAGCAGCGATTAAGCAATTGCAGATAAATGGTGAAAAACAGGGTGTCGAAGTATTCTCCATGGGAGATGGGCACAAACCTGTGAATATTGCAAAAGCAGCATTAGAACACGCTGCTAAGAATAATCACAATGTTGTGATTTTAGATACAGCAGGTCGTCTTCATATTGATGAAAATATGATGGATGAGTTGATTGAAATCAAAGAGAACATAAATGTTGACCACACAGTTCTTGTTGTAGATGCTATGACAGGTCAAGATGCTGTAAATGTGGCTGAAACATTTAATAACAAAATTGCTATTACAGGTGTTATCCTTACAAAGCTCGATGGTGATACAAGAGGTGGTGCTGCCTTATCCATTCGTGCAGTAACAGGAAAACCTATTCTATATATTGGTATGGGTGAGAAACTTTCTGATTTAGAACAGTTTTACCCAGACAGAATGGCATCCCGTATCTTAGGAATGGGTGATATTCTAACATTAATTGATAAAGCACAAAGTGAGATAGACGAAGATAAGGCAAAAGAGTTAGAAAGTAAGATTAAAAAAGCAGAATTTGACTTTGATGACTTCTTAGAGTCTATGGCACAAGTGAAAAAAATGGGTGGTATCTCTAGTATGCTTGGTATGTTGCCGAATATGGGACTTCCAAGTGATATCGAAGTAGATGATGATGCATTTAAAGGTGTAGAAGCGATTATCTATTCTATGACTAAGGAAGAAAGAAAGAATCCTGCATTATTAAATCCTTCTAGAAAGAAGAGAATTGCCAAAGGTGCTGGTGTTGATATTAGCGAAGTGAATAAGCTGGTAAAACAACAAGAGCAGATGAAGAAAATGATGAAACAAATGTCTGGTATGATGGGTGGTAAATCTAAGAAGAGATTTAAATTACCATTCGGCTTATAGTTGGAAGTTGATTCCTATAGACATTTGAAATCAGGAAAGCTTATAATTGCAAGGTAAGTAATTAGATTCAGTTCGTTATTTACTGTAAATTTCTTTTACAAGCAATTTATAATATACAGATGAAATTTTGAGGAGGTGAAAGAGAATGGCAGTTAAAATCAGATTAAAAAGAATGGGACAGAAAAAAGCTCCTTTCTATAGAGTAGTTGTTGCTGATAGTAGAGCGCCTAGAGATGGTAAGTTCATCGCTGAAATCGGAACTTATGATCCAATGCAAGAACCAAGCGCTTTCAACGTAAACGAAGAAGAAGCTAAAAAATGGTTATCTAACGGTGCACAACCAACTGATACAGTAGGTAAATTATTTAAAAAAGCTGGTCTTATGTAATAAGAACCTTTAAGAAATCGTATTACAGGTCGGTAACGACTTGTATTACGATTTTATAGTTGTGTTACATTCTTAGGTGAGGTACTAGATATATTTTTTGAAAATAGTACCATGTCTAAGAATTTTGTAGTACAAAAAAAGTGGAGGAGAAGTATATGAAAGATTTGGTTAAGGTTATAGCTACATCACTAGTAGAAAAACCTGATGAAGTTGTTGTTACAGAGTCAGAAAACGAAAATGGTATTACAATTGAATTAAAGGTTGCAGCAGAAGATATGGGAAAAGTAATCGGAAAGCAAGGACGTATTGCGAAAGCAATTCGTACAGTTGTAAAAGCTGCGGCATCAAAAGAGGAAAAGAAGGTAACTGTTGAGATATTACAGTAGATGATTGGGGGATGTTTCGAACATCTCCTCTTTGTGATGTAACACTTTTTGGAGGAAGGCATGATAGATTATTTTAGAGTTGGAGTAATAGCGAATACACATGGAATTCGCGGTGAGGTGAAAGTATACCCTACTACAGATGATGTTGTACGTTTTAAAGAACTTAAGAAGGTTATTTTAGATACAGGAAAAGAAAAAATTGATTTAGAAATTCAAAGTGTAAAATTCTTTAAGAATATGGCAATTCTCAAATTTAAAGGAATTGATAACATAAATGATATTGAAAAGTATAAGGGAAAAGATCTCCTTATTAATCGAGAAGATGCTGTTGAACTAGAAGAAGACGAATTCTATTTAGCAGATGTTTTAGATGCAAAAGTGGTTACCGAAGACGGTGAAGAATTTGGCGTAATTACTGACGTTTTAGAGACAGGTGCAAATGATGTCTTTGTTGTAGAAACAAAGGAAGGAAAAGAGATTCTATTCCCTGTTACAAAGGAATGTATATTAGATATTGATACAGAGAGAAAAATTGTAACAGTTCATATATTGCCAGGATTGCTTGATATTAATTAAGAAAGTAGGGGAGATATGAATTTTTACGTATTAACACTATTCCCAGAAATGATTGAAGATGGGATGAAGGTAAGTGTAATCGGTAGAGCCTTACAAAAAGGACATATTTCGTTAACGACCATTAATATTCGCGACTTTTCTGGAAATAAACATGGAAAGGTAGACGATTATCCATATGGTGGAGGGGCTGGAATGGTTATGCAGCCAGGACCTGTTTACGATGCATATTTACATGCAGTAGAATTGATTAAGGCACGTAGAAAGTTAGAAAAAAAAGAAGAACTTGCAAAGATGCCACGAGTAATTTATTTAACTCCTCAGGGAAGTGTATTCAAACAAAAGATTGCACAAGATTTTTCAAAAGAAGAAGATTTAATTTTCTTATGTGGACATTATGAGGGCATTGATGAACGTGTATTAGAAATGATTGTAACAGATAATATTTCCATCGGAGATTATGTTCTTACAGGCGGAGAGCTTCCAGCTATGGTCGTGATGGATTCTATCGCAAGATTAGTGCCAGGAGTTCTTAATAATGATATTTCCGCTGAGACAGAATCATTTTCTGATGGTATGTTAGAATACCCGCAATACACAAGGCCAGTTGTATTTATGGAAGAAGCAGTTCCAGAAGTCTTATTATCAGGTCATCATGGTAACATTGACAAATGGAGAAAAGAACAATCTTTAAGGAGAACAATAGTTCGTCGTCCAGATTTGTTGAATAAATAAAAAATAGAAAAAGCTAGAACTTTTTGAAAAAAGTACTTGAATTATATCGTAACGCGTTGTATAATTAAAACGTTGTGAGATTAGATGGTCCTCTGTTACAGTGTTTTCGGATAAGTAAAACACATTAAAATGTATTAAGAACATCAAAATTATGAAGGAGGAACAACAATGAACGATATTATTAAGAGTCTTGAAGCTGCTCAATTAAAATCTGAAATCGCAGACTTCAGAGTAGGAGATACGATTAAAGTTTATGGTAAAGTAAAAGAAGGTAACCGTGAAAGAATTCAGGTTTTCGAAGGTACTGTTTTAAAGAGACAAAACGGTGGCGCTAGAGAAACATTTACAGTTAGAAAATTCTCTAACGGTGTTGGTGTTGAAAAAACTTGGCCATTACATTCTCCAAACGTAGAAAAAATCGAAGTTGTTAGACATGGTAAAGTTAGAAGAGCGAAATTAAATTACTTACGTGACCGTGTTGGTAAAGCAGCTAAGGTAAAAGAATTAGTTAAATAATAATACGGTTATAGTTAGTCTATAATAGATAAAAATTCCCACGATATTTTTCGTGGGAATTTTTTCGATTATCTTTTGAGTTTATGCAATTTGTGGTATAATGAGGTCAATAAAGTGAAGGAGATTTATTCATGAGTTTATATTATGAAATGGAAGAAAGAGAAGAAGCTAGAAAGAAACTCATTCGCGAAATTGTAATATGGGTTGTAGAGATTTTAGCAGTTATATTGTTATCCTATGTTATTGTTGCATTTGGCATGGTAAAAACCTCTATGGTAGGAGAATCTATGTCACCAACCCTCGCAGATAGTGAGTCCATAATAGTGAATAAGTTATCTTATCGCTTTAAAAGTCCAAAGAGATTTGACGTAATCGTTTTTAAGCAGAATGGAAATGAACATAGTTACTATAATATAAAGCGAGTAGTTGGTCTACCAGGCGAAACGATACAGATTAAAGATGGCGCAATCTATATTAATGGCGAATTGTTAGAAGAAGAATACAATGTAGAGCTTATGAATAATGGTGGATTGGCAAAAGAACCGATTACCCTAGATGCAGGAGAATATTTTGTGCTAGGAGACAATCGCAATGGAAGCGAAGATAGTAGATATGCGAATGTTGGACCTATTATTAAAGAAGATATAGTTGGAAAAGCATGGATACGAGTAAATCCATTTCAATTTGTCAGTAAAATAAATGTACAGAGTGAGGAAGAATAGATGAATTTTCAATGGTACCCAGGTCATATGACCAAAGCGAAAAGACAGATGCAGGAAGATATTAAACTGATTGACGTTGTAATTGAGCTTGTAGATGGTCGTGTTCCGTTTAGTAGCAAAAATCCAGATATTGATGAGTTGGCAAAACACAAGTCGAGAATTATCTTATTAAATAAATTTGACTTAGCAGATGATAAAAATACATTGCTTTGGAAAGAATGGTATGAAAAACAAGGTTTCTTTGTAGCATTTGTAAACTCAAAGTCTGGAAAAGGCGTAAAAGAAGTTCACAACGTAATTCAACAGGCATGTAAAGAAAAGATTGAGAGAGACCGTAAGAGAGGTATCGTAAATCGTCCAGTACGTGCTATGATCGTAGGAATTCCAAACGTAGGAAAGTCTACATTTATTAATAGCTTTGCAGGACGTGCTTGTGCTAAGACAGGTAACCGTCCAGGTGTTACAAAAGGAAAACAGTGGATTCGTTTGAATAAAGGTGTTGAATTACTTGATACACCAGGTATTTTGTGGCCAAAATTCGAAGACCAAGCAGTTGGTTTAAGATTAGCATTTATTGGGTCTATTAAAGATGAGATTTTAAATATTACAGAATTAGCACTTGAATTAATTTCTTTTTTACAAGAACACTATGCAGGAGTTTTGGAAAAACGTTATACAATCCAAGAAGATATGGATAGAGTTAAGGTGTTAGAAGGCATTGCGGAAGTTCGTTCTTGTAAATTGAAGGGGAATGAACCAGATTATGAAAAAGCAGCTGGTTTATTATTAGATGATTTTAGAAATGGTAAGTTAGGTAGAATTACTTTAGAATTTCCAGAATTATAATTAGGGAGTGTTCGGATGAACAAAGAGGAAGAAATCAAGGATAGTATAGAATTTTGTGAAGATATCTATATGTATTATGAAAAGGCTGATGAGGAGGATGTGATGGATGGTAGTCCATATAAAAAGTCATATCATGCTTCTCTTGAGCGTAGGAGACGATTTTATTCAGAACCAAATAAACATGCATCATATATATCCGTTTTAGAGGATGAAGAAGGAATGAAGAAGAAAGCAGTTGCCGTAGACTGTTTTCAGATATTCCTTTGCATCGTGTTGGCCTTTTTTACTGCAAAACTTGTTTCTTCCTATGTCTTGCAGATTACTGAGGTACATGGTGAATCGATGGCGGCAACAGTTTCAAATGGTGATAGATTGTTTGTAGATAAACTAACCTATCAATGGAAAGATCCAGAGCGTTTTGATATTGTTGTATTATCTAAAGATAATGAGGTAAATTTAATAAAAAGGGTCATTGGACTGCCAGGTGAGACAGTCGAGATTCGAGAAGGAAAGATTTATATTAATGGAATTGAACTAGTGGAACATTATGGACTAGATCCTATTAATCCATATGCAGAGCCGGTGGAGATGCAGTTAGGAGAGGAAGAATTTTTTGTTCTTGGTGACAATCGGCTAATCAGTTTGGATAGTCGTTATCCTGAAGTTGGTGCAGTAAGAAAAGATGAGATTATAGGAGAAGCATTTCTGAGAATATATCCTCTTTCTAAGGTGGATTGGTTGTTACCGAAGGATGAAGAGAGTTAGTAAGGAATACATCCGAGGTTTGGAGGCTAGTATGAAGATAAGCGAGATAAAACAAGAGTTAGAAGCTGCAAGTTGGGAACAGTTAGAGGCAGTAATCGAGATGCATCGTGCTGACGAACGCGCTGGTGTTCAAAAACTTGTACAGCAATATGAAAAGAAAAAAGATGCTTATGAAAAAGAGTTAGAACGTCTAGAACAGATGAGACAATATGAAAAGGAACATGCAGATAGTGCTTTTATCTGTGGAATTGATGAAGTTGGAAGAGGACCTCTTTGTGGACCTGTTGTAGCTTGTGGTGTCATTTTACCGAAAGATGCACAGATTTTGTATATTAATGATTCTAAGCAACTTTCAGAGAAAAAAAGAGAGATGCTTTATGATGAAATTATGGAAAAAGCAGTTGCAGTTGGAATTGGAGTAGTGTCTCCAGAAGAGATTGACGAGCTTAATATTTTGCAAGCAACATTTAAAGCAATGCGTATTGCCTTAGATAATATGGAAGTGAAGCCGACATTATTATTAAATGATGCCGTTACCATTCCAGAAGTGGATATTCCACAGGTGAATATTATCAAAGGGGATGCTAAGAGTATGTCCATTGCAGCAGCTAGTATTGTTGCAAAAGTAACAAGAGACCGTATGATGGTGGAGTATGATAAGTTATTTCCAGAGTATAGACTAGCAAGTAACAAAGGATATGGTTCAAAAGAACATATAGAGGCGTTAAGAAAATATGGTTCTTGTCCGATACACAGAAAAACGTTTATTACGAATTTCGTGTAGAAAGGAAGGATGGCATGGGAAGTATATTTGATAAGAGAAATAAGGCTGCAGTTGCCTTGCAATATGAAAAAGGCGATACAGCACCGAAAGTAATTGCAAGTGGACGTGGCTATGTTGCGGATAAGATTGTGGAAGCAGCAGAGGAAAATAATGTTCCAATTCATGAGGATAAAAATCTTGCAGAATCTTTATCGACGTTAGAGATAGGGGATACGATTCCACAAGATTTGTATGAAGTAGTTGCGGAAATATTAGTATTTGTAAGTGATATGGATCAGTTGAAGTCTAGAATTCGATAGATATTGATAAGTATTTATAAATAGTACAATAAGAGGAAAGCAGAAAATGAACAGGATGAAAGTACTGTTCATTTTTTGCAATTAGAAAGAAGTAGATGAGATTTATAAATGAGATAAGATAAGTGGAGGTTTTGCTTGGGTACGGAAAGGGAAAATATCAAGAGAAATAAACGACAAGTAGGCAATGTATACGAACAAAAAGCAGTAGAATATTTGGAAGAACACGGGTATTATGTTTTAGAACGAAACTACCAAAATCGGCAGGGAGAGATAGATATCATTGCGAAAAAGGATGGTGTGTTAGTTGCGGTAGAGGTCAAGTTTCGAGAAGGGAAAGCCTATGGTGATCCATTAGAAGCGGTAGATGTGCGGAAGCAAAGGCGAATTTGTAGAGCAATGCTTTCGTATTATATGGTACGAAGCTATGAGATGGATACACCATGTCGATTTGATGTGATTGGGATTTATGGAGATGGAACAATTAAGCATGTTGAAAATGCGTTTGAGTATTTGGGTTAAATAGTTGCATTGATAAAAGAGATAGTAGGGGGAAATATGTACATACAAATTGTAGAAGATGATAAAGCGTTAAGTGATGGGATTACAATGACGTTGCAACAACAGAATACGGAATTTGTTCAAAGCGATACGATAAAACAGGCAAAGACAGATTTTTTGGAATATGAGATAGAACTCATTATCTTAGACATTAATCTTCCGGATGGAAGTGGGTATGAGTATTTAAAATGGATTCGGCAAAAGTCCAATTTACCTGTATTGATTTTAACAGCAAATGATATGGAAATGGATGAGGTAATGGGGCTTAATTTAGGTGCTGATGATTATATGACAAAGCCTTTTAGTCTTGCTGTGTTACGTGCAAGAATTCAAGCGTTGCTTAGACGAGGAAATAATAGGGGGAGCGTATACATAGAAGACAAGTTTTGCTTTGATTTTGAAAGGCAGCAGTTTCAGATTGGAGAACAGAAAATTATATTTAGTCCAAATGAGCAAAAGTTATTGAAGCTTTTTATAGAGAACAGAGGAATTCTTTTGACAAGAGAGGTAATGATTGAGAGAATTTGGAGTGTAGATGGAGAATTTGTTGATGAAAATGCTCTTTCGGTAACAGTGAATCGTTTGCGTAGTAAACTAGAGAATAAGAAGGAAGGAGTTTCCTTTATTCAGACCATTTATGGACAAGGTTACATGTGGAAGAAAAAGGAGCAGGGTGAATAATATGTTTCGAAATAGAACATTAGACCGCTTGAACAAAATGCTTGAGGAGGCTATTTCAGGAGATTTTCAAGAATCGGACTATGATGAAACAAAGCTTTCACGATTAGAGTCTAAGTGGAAACAATTTTTAGGGACGTCGAAACTATCAAGAGATAATTTGGAACGTGAAAAGGAAAATATGAAGAGTTTGATATCGGACATTTCGCATCAAACGAAAACACCTATGACAAATATTAAGATGTATACACAGCTTTTACAAGAAAATATGGAGACTAATTCAGAGGAAAAGAATAAAAAGTTACTTTCTGAGATTGTATACCAAACGGAAAAGTTAGAATTCTTAATTCAAGCCCTTACGAAAATATCTCGATTAGAAAGTAATATTGTGGAGGTGCATCCAGAAGAACAGAACATATCGGATTTAGTGATAAGTGCGGTAGAGTCTGTTAAAATGAAAGCAAAGAACAAACATATTCAGCTTATTCTTGAAGAATATTCCAAAGATACCGCGTATTTTGATATGAAGTGGACAAAAGAGGCGTTGGAAAATGTTTTGGATAATGCAATTAAATATTCTGAATCTGGGAGTTCAATCTGGGTTATGGTTACGATATATGAGATGTATATCGCAATTGCCGTAAAGGACCAAGGGATAGGCATTTCTGAAAGTGAATGTGCAGAAATATTCGAACGTTTCTACCGTGGGAAAGAAGTAAGACAGAAAGAAGGAGTTGGAATTGGCTTATATTTAACCCGAGAAATTTTAAGAAAAGAAAATGGTTATGTGAAAGTCAAGTCGGTTCCACAAAAAGGTTCGGAATTTATACTGTATTTACCCAAAAGGAAGATGGAATAGAGTGAAGTATAGTTTACAATTCTTTCAACATTGTTAGATTTGTGAAAGAAGTTAGAAAGAATAAATTGATACAATAAGGACAGTAAATCACTGTCCTTTGTTTTTGTAGGAAATTCCTGTTAATGCAGGAAAAACAAAGATTTACAGAAGAACAAAGTTTTGCGGTGGGAGTAAGAAAAAAGGAGAAGTAGAAGATGGCTATTTTAAAAGTAGAACATTTAGTAAAGAAATATCAAACTGGTGATCAAGTGGTTTATGCATTAAATGACGTCAGCTTAGAAGTATCAAGAGGAGAATTTCTTGCAGTAGTTGGAACGAGCGGAAGTGGAAAGTCCACATTGTTACATATGTTAGGCGGATTGGATAAACCAACATTAGGAAAAGTTGTAATTGATGGGAAAGATATATCAGGGTTATCTTCGGATGCATTGTGTATTTTTCGTAGGAGAAAGATTGGATTTGTATTTCAAAGTTTTAATTTAGTACCAGTACTGAATGTATATGAAAATATTGTGTTGCCAGTAGAATTGGATGGAAATGAAATTGATAAAAGGTATTTAGAACAGATTGTTTCGATGCTGGGAATAAGTGATAAGCTGAATTGTCTTCCAAGTCAGCTTTCAGGAGGACAGCAGCAGAGGGTAGCGATTGCTCGTGCGTTAGCATCAAAGCCAGCGATTTTATTAGCAGATGAGCCAACAGGAAATCTCGATAGTAAAACGAGTCAAGATGTGCTAGGACTACTAAAGGTCACAGGGGAAAAGCTCAGCCAGACCATTGTAATGATTACCCATAATGAAGAAATTGCACAATTAGCCAATAGAATCATTCGAATTGAAGATGGAAAAATCGTAAAAAGGTGTGGGGAAGATGAATAAAGTTAGAAATCGAAATGTAATTCGGCGAATTGCAGATAAGACAAGAAAAGCAACTAAAATGAGAAATGGAATTGCAATCATCGCAATCGCTTTGACTTGCATATTATTTACTGCGGTATTTACCATTGGAAATAGTATTTTAGTAAAACAACAAGAATCTACTATGCGACAAGTGGGAGGAACGTCACACGCAGGTTATAAGTATTTAACGCAAGCAGAGTACGATATTGTGAAACAGGATAGTAAGTTAAAAAATATTTCTTGTCGAATTTTGGTAGGAGATGCAATAAATGATGACTTAAAGAAAGTGCATACGGAAGTGTTTTACTACGAAGAATTGGATGCAAAAATGGGATTTTGCTATCCAGAGGTCGGGCATATGCCAGAAGAGGAAATGGAATTGGTAACAAGTGATTTGGTTTTGCAGGCATTAGGAGTTCCGTGTAAGATTGGAGAAACAGTTCCTTTGAAATTAAAAATTGGTAATACAATTGTAGAAGAACAATTTGTTCTTTCAGGTTACTTTTATGGAGATACTGTTGCGTCAGCACAGGTTATTGCGGTGTCAAAAAGGTATCAGGAGAGAGTCGCACCAACTCCCGAGCATTCTGTTATGGGGAGAGTAATAGGTAACCCAGAAGACATTGTTGGAAGAATTATGGCTGATTTTAATTTTGAACATAGTGTCAATCTAGAAAAACAACTAACAGAGTTGACAGAGCGATGTGGATTTCCAGAGACCGTTGATTATGGAATAAACTGGGCATATGTAGGTGAAAATATAGCGCCAGAAATGGTTCTCATGGCTATCGTTCTTATTATAGTAATATTGTTGTCTGGGTATTTGATTATTTACAATATTTTTTACATAAATGTATTTTCAGAGATACGACATTATGGTTTGTTAAAGATAATTGGGACCACAGAGAAACAGTTGAAACGAATTGTAAGAAGGCAGGCATATGTGCTCTCAGCGTTTGGAGTTCCAATTGGTCTTTTAGCAGGCGCATGGATAGGGAAATGTTTATTGCCATTTATTATGTCTGAATTAACGTTTGGAAGTCGGACCAATTCAGAAGTAGAGCTAAATGTCTGGGTGTTTATTGGTTCGGCGGTGTTTTCATTTTTGACGGTGTATATAAGTTGTATTAAGCCTTGCAACATTGCTGCAAAAGTAACGCCCATAGAAGCAATTCGAACGATTGAAGGAATGCAGAATCAGCAGGTAGAAACGAGAACGTCTAAACGCAAACGACAAAAGAAAACGGGTAGAAAAAGAACCCGTAAAGTGACAGCGAGAAATATGGCGTACGAGAATATCAAACGCAATCGGAAAAAAGTGGTTGTTGTTGTGGCATCTTTAACGCTTTCATTTGTGCTATTAAATAGTATTTATACTATTTTACAAGCGTTTAGTATGGAGCGATATGTAAGTTCAATGGTGGTAAGTGATTTTGTTGTAAATGATGCGACACTGGATAATAGTTCAGTGGAAATTAGTTCTAGGGTTACGGATGGTGTGACGGAAGAATTTTTGAAACAATTGGATAAACAAGAAGGGGTTACGGATGTTGGTAACATATATTTGCATGAAGGTTATGTGAATTTTGCAGAGGAGGATTGGAGAAAAGTTAGAGAACGAGTGATTTATATAGAACCCGTACTAAATGAGATTAAATACTTATATGGTATGACACCGAATATGACGGCACAAGATTATTTGGACGAATTAGAAGAAACAAAAACTATTGATGGAAAGGTATATGGAATCAACGAGTTGGTAATGAACAATTTAGAACAAGTAGATGGTGTGTTGGATTGGGAAAAATTCATTTCTGGAGATTATGTGATTGCAACTAGGTATACAAAAGATGAGGTGCAGATTGACTATTTTGAACAGGGAGAAACAGTAACGATTTTTAATGAAAATGGAGAGAGTCGTCAGTATGAAGTAATGGCAGTTGTAGAAATCCCAAGTGCTTGTAGGTATCGAGTGTATGGAATCTTTGACTGTACTTACATTTTGCCAGAGGAAGAGTTTTTTGATTTTATGGGAAAGAAACAGCCTATGAGAACGTTAATAGAGGTGAAAGAGGAACAAGAAGCGCAGTTTGAAAAATGGTTAGATTCTTATTGTACTACGATAAATACGGATCTAGATTATGCATCTAAAGAAAAACTAGTAAATGAGTTTGAGGCTACAAAAGATATGTATGTAGTTGTAGGAGGAGTGCTTGTGTTTATATTAGCGTTTATTGGAATTCTGAACTTTGTAAATACAATGTTGACCTCGATGATAACTCGAAAACAAGAAATGGCTATGATGGAAGCAGTCGGTATGACAGGAAAGCAGCAGGTGAAGATGTTAATGTGGGAAGGGGTTCTTTATGCAAGCTTTGCGGGAGTTAGCTCTTTGGTGATAGGAAGTCTTTTGAGTGTAGCCGTGATTCGTAAGATGACAGAAGCGTTGTATTTCTTTGTGTGGAAGTTTTCAGTGTTGCCGATTATAGTATCTATTCCGATTCTGATGATAATTGTATGTATAGTTCCAATGATTTCCTATCGAAACATACAAAAAGTCAGTGTTGTAGAACGGATTCGAACGGTATATTAAGGTTCAAGGTTTACGGTGGGATTTGTTTTCTATATAATAGTCATATAATGATAGGGAAAATAACTTAGAAAAACCTAGATAACAAGCTGAGAGGTAGATATGTATAACGAAAATGAATTATTTGATTTAGAAAAAGATTGTATGAAAGTAAGAGAAACAAATCCCTTTACCAATGTATACTATAATGAAGTAAATAGAACTAAGATGAGAGTAATAGGAAGTCATTTCGCTCAGAAAGAGTGTGAGACGCCATATCTCTCATTTCCAATGTTAGAGGAGATTCCATTTATTCGCCACGGTTTTTCCACACGTCTTGGTGGTGTAAGTAAAGGAATGTTTCAAACGCTAAACTTAAGTTACAATCGTGGAGATGAAAAGGATAGTGTGACAGAGAATTACCGAAGAATCTGTGAGAGTATAGGGATGAAAATGGAGAATATTGTCTTCTCAGACCAAGTCCATAAGACAGAGATTCATGTTGCAGCAAAAGAAGACTGTCAAGGAACCAATTATGGATATCGAAAGTTATCTGAGATTGATGGTTTGATTACCAATGAGAAAAATGTAGTGTTATGTACGTCTTATGCCGACTGTGTGCCACTATTTTTCGTGGATAAGGAAAATCAGGCAATTGGTTTATCTCATTCTGGATGGAAGGGAACGGTTGGCAGAATCGGTGCAAAGACAATTGAGAAGATGAAGTCTGAATATGGAACGAAACCAGAAGATTTGTATTGTGTTATCGGACCATCTATTTGTGCTTCTTGCTATGAAGTAAGTAAGGATGTCATCCAACAGATAGAAGAGGAGTTTTCATCTGAAATTGTGAAACGTTGCGTCTTTCCAAAGGAAAATGAGAAATATCAGTTAGACTTGTGGATGTTAAACAAAGATATTTTATTAGAAGCGGGAGTGCCAGAGGGACAGATCGCGGTGTCAAATGTATGCACATGCTGTAATCAAAAACTCCTCTTTTCCCATCGTGCTTCAGGTGGAAAAAGAGGAAATCTGTGTGGTTTTCTTTCGATTGTGTAGTTTGTGTGTAGTTTGGCATTTATATTAAAGTATGTTGTACTACTTTAATTCGCTCCTAAAGATAATATCTTAACTACATTCATGACGTTTTTTGAGCAAGTCTTGGATTCGTTCAATTGGGTCCAAGATTTCATTTACGGAAGTGTCATTATTTAATGTATCAATAATTAATGCGATATATTTACTCATATCAACACTTGTATAGTAAGGTTTACTTTTTAATTCTTCTGGACAATGAGATAAGTTGGTTGTGAAGAGACGGTCAATAATACCATTTTCATAATACTTATCGAATTGTTCAAGACCATTTGTAAATAAACCATAAGTAACGGCAATAAATACACGACGTGCTTTTCGTTTCTTTAATTCAGCAGCAACATCTAACATACTTTCTCCAGAAGAGATCATATCATCTACGATAAATACGTCTTTTCCTTCTACGCTGTTTCCTAAATATTCATGTGCTACGATTGGGTTACGACCATCGACGATTTTTGTGTAGTCCCTACGTTTGTAGAACATGCCCATATTGACACCAAGGACACTTGCATAATATAAAGAACGAGACATACCACCTTCGTCTGGACTGATAATCATTGTGTTCTTATCGTCGATTACGATATCTGGTTCAGCTTGAAATAATGCTTGAATAAATTGATAGGAAGTAAAGAAGTTGTCGAATCCTTGAATTGGAATCGCATTCTGCACTCTAGGGTCATGAGCATCAAATGTGATGATATTGTCAACCCCCATACCAACTAATTCTTGAAGTGCGTAAGCACAATCTAAAGATTCTAATTTACTTCTTCTATGTTGTCTGCTTTCATATAGGAAAGGCATAATTACGTTAATTCGATGTGCTTGTCCACTACAAGCTTGAATAATACGTTTTAAATCCTGAAAATTATCATCAGGTGAAGTGAACGTTTCTTGGCCATTCATTTTATATGTATTCGTTGTATTTACCGTATCAATTAAGATAAATAGATCTTTTCCACGAATGCTTTCATGAATCTCTCCTTTGGCTTCTCCACTACCGAATCTTGGACAGTTATGAACTGAAAGATATGTATCCGCTTCGTAACCAATGATGGATAAATCGGTGTGTTTTTGTGAAAGCTGCTGTCTTCTTGAATTTACAAGATGTTGGTCAACCATTTCACCAAGTTCCTTACAACTGGAAAGTGCAATGATTTTCAATGGTGCAACAGGGACAGCTATATTAAGTGGTCTTTTAAACATAAAGTACCTCCGTTATTAAATGAAATTGTAATTACCTATACAATATATATCATTTCTAGCGACCATAGTCAAGTTTCCATAAAAAGCAAATGGAAAAAGTAAAGATTAATTATTGTTATATTTAGCATCTTGGGATATAATATTTAGGTATATGTAAAAATGAGAAATGGAAAGGTTATAGAAATATACAAAGAAAGGAAATACGTGCAAATCGTTCTATTAACCTTTGATTTGTGTAAACTATTGTGAATCGGATATATTTTTAATATTACGGAAATTAAATTTCAAAAATTGCAAGAATTACAAGAATTACAATAGAAAAAAATTGGTGTAAATAATGAAACATAAAATAAAAAGTGTTGAGCCAGGTAGTATTGCAGAAGAGTTAGAAATTGAAGTAGGCGATTACCTTTTGGCGGTAAATGACACAGAACTAAAAGATATCTTTGACTACCATTACTTATGTAATGATGAAAATATTACGGTTTTAGTGGAAAAAGCAGACGGTGAGCGTTGGGAACTTGACATTGAAAAAGATTACAATGAAGACCTTGGGATTGATTTTGAACAAGGTTTAATGGATGAATATCGATCTTGTACTAATAAGTGTATGTTCTGTTTTATTGACCAGATGCCACCAGGAATGCGTGAGACATTGTATTTCAAAGATGATGACGCAAGATTATCCTTTTTACAAGGAAATTATATTACCCTTACCAATATGAAGGAAGCGGATTTAGAGCGTATTATTAAGTATCGTCTATCTCCGATTAACATTTCCATTCATACGGTAAATCCTGAATTACGTGTGAAGATGCTCCATAATCGTTTTGCAGGAGAGGCTTTGAATAAATTACAAAGATTGTACGATAATCGTATCGAGATGAATAGTCAGATTGTATTATGCAAAGGACTAAATGATGGAGCAGAACTAGAGCGAAGCATTGAGTATTTATCCAACATGCTTCCTTATATGGAAAGTTTGTCAGTGGTACCAGTTGGTCTTACAAAATATCGTGAGAACCTTGCACCACTAGAGAAATTTTCGAAAGAAGATGCCATAGAAGTGTTGGATTTAATTCATAAATGGCAAGAAAAGTTACTTGAGAAGTACGGAACAAGATTTGTATTCGCAAGTGATGAATGGTATATTACAGCGGAACGCCCGATTCCAGAGGCAGATTATTATGAAGGATATGGTCAGATTGAAAATGGAGTTGGTATGGTACGTTCGTTAGAAGATGAATTTGATGAGTATTTCGCAGAATTAAAAGGTGACGACCGCGAGAAGAAAGTATCCCTTGCAACAGGCGTACTTGCTGGACCAATTATTAAGAAGTTAACGGATAAGTTAGCAGAAAAATATCCAAATGTCACATGTGAAGTGTATGTGATTCAAAATGATTTCTTTGGACGAGATATTACCGTTGCAGGGTTATTAACAGGACAAGATATTATCAAGCAATTAGAAGGGAAAGATTTAGGAAAGTATTTAATCTTACCAAGTGTATTGCTTCGAAGCGGTGAAGAAGTGTTATTGGATGATTTAACAGTACAGGATTTGGAAAATGCTTTACAAAAAGAGATTCGTATTGTAAAATCAGACGGAACATCTTTAATAGACACAATATTAAACGATTAAAAGAAGGACGAGTGAAAATGAGTAAACCAATAGTAGCAATCGTTGGGAGACCGAATGTTGGTAAATCAACGTTATTTAATGCTCTTGCTGGAGAAATGATTTCTATCGTAAAAGATTATCCAGGTGTAACAAGAGACCGAATTTATGCAGATGTAGAATGGCTCAATCATCAATTTACGATGATCGATACAGGTGGTATTGAGCCAGATTCAAAAGATTTAATTTTATCCCATATGCGTACACAAGCTGAGATCGCCATTGAGACAGCAGATGTAATCATGTTTATCGTTGATGTAAGACAAGGTGTCGTTGACGCAGACTTTAAAGTAGCAGATATGTTACGTAAGTCTCATAAACCAGTTGTCTTAGTTGTCAATAAAGTGGACAGCTTTGAAAAATTCATGCCAGATGTGTATGAATTCTATAATTTAGGAATCGGAGATCCATTCCCAGTTTCTGCTTCTTCTAGATTAGGAATTGGTGACATGCTTGATGAAGTAATAAAATATTTTCCTAATGGAGAAGAAAATGAGGAAGAAGATGAAAGACCTCGTGTTGCTATCATCGGAAAACCAAATGTAGGGAAATCTTCTATGATTAACCGTCTTTTAGGCGAAAATCGTGTAATTGTATCCGATATCGCTGGTACAACAAGAGATGCGATTGATACCGCAGTAACTTATGAAGGAAAAGAGTATGTATTCATTGATACTGCAGGTCTTCGTAGAAAGAACAAAATCAAAGAAGAACTAGAGCGTTACAGTATTATTCGTACTGTTGCGGCAGTTGAACGTGCTGATGTAGTGTTAGTTGTAATCGATGCACAAGAAGGCGTTACTGAACAAGATGCTAAGATTGCAGGTATCGCACATCAAAGAGGAAAAGGTGTTATTGTCGTAGTAAATAAATGGGATGCCATTGAAAAAGACGATAAGACAATTTACAAACACACAAATGAAATCAAAGACATTTTATCCTTTATGCCTTATGCAGAGATTTTATTTATTTCCGCATTAACAGGGCAACGTTTTACAAAAATGTTTGATGCGATTGAAATGGTTATCCAAAACCAAAGCTTACGTGTTAACACAGGTGTCTTAAATGAAATTCTTACAGAAGCAGTTGCTTTACAACAACCTCCTTCAGATAAAGGTAAGAGATTAAAGATTTACTATATGACACAAGTATCGATCAAACCTCCAACATTTGTTGTTTTCGTAAATAGTAAAGAGTTGATGCATTTCTCTTACACAAGATATCTTGAAAACAAGATAAGAGAATCTTTCGGATTCAAGGGAACTTCACTTCGATTTATTATTCGTGAAAGGAAGGATAAGGAGTAAAATGATTTTAAAGCTTATTGTTTGTATAATAGTGGGTTATCTATTTGGTTGTTTTTCCACGGGAGTTATCGTTGGAAAATTCAACAACGTAAACATTAAACAAGAGGGAAGCGGTAATTCTGGTGCAACAAATGCTTTAAGAACAATGGGAGTAAAGGCTGGTCTCATCACATTTGCTGGTGATTTGCTGAAAGCCTTTCTTCCAGTTTTGGTTGTAAGATATATTTTCCGTGAATCTGATTTTTGGTATGTTTACGGATTATATGCAGGCTTGGGTGTAGTGTTAGGTCACAATTTCCCATTTTGGATGCATTTCCAAGGTGGAAAAGGAATTGCTGTTACGGCAGCAGTAATTGTGTCCTTAGCGGATTGGAAAATAACAGTTTTTGGTTTAATTCTTTTTATAGCTATTGTTGCAATTACAAGATATGTATCTTTAGGTTCTTTAGTGGTGGCCTGGTATTTACCAGTAAATACGATTCTTTACTGGAGAGGAAGTGAGCATTTTGTACATATGCTGTGTCTCAGCTTATGTTTTACAATTTTGGCGTATGTTCGCCATGCTCAAAATATCAAACGATTACTACAAGGAACGGAAAGAAAACTTGGTTCTAAGAAAAAGTAAACTAAGATCGTTATACATTTAGGGTTGAAGGAAATAGAAATGAAAGGAATAAGACGCAAATCGTATCTTTCAACCTTGTAGTGAAAATTATGCTGTTAATTGACAACATGGTTTTAAGTTGATTTGCTCCTTTTGTATCGTTTGTGAACAAAAGGTTAGGTGTCTTAAAATGAGTAAAGTGAGTTTATTAGGTGCTGGAAGCTGGGGAACAGCTTTAGCAATTTTGTTAGCCAATAATGGACATGAGGTAACTTTATGGTCCGCAGTAAAGGATGAAGTGGATATGCTTTCTGAACACAGAGAGCACAAAGACAGACTTCCAGGTGTGATTTTACCTGAAAATATCTCCATCACAGCGGATTTAGAAGCGGCTTGTACAGAGAAAGAGTTAATTGTATTTTCTGTAGCATCTCCTTATGTGCGTCAGACAGCAAAAAATGCCAATCCTTTCATTCGCGATGGCCAGATTATTGTAAATGTGGCAAAGGGTATTGAAGAAAGTACACTATATACCATTTCTGATATTTTAGAAGAAGAAATTCCACAGGCTAAGGTTGCTGTGTTATCTGGTCCAAGTCATGCGGAAGAGGTTAGTAAAGGAATTCCGACTACGGTTGTTATTGGATGTAAATGTAAAGAGACTGCACATTTCGCGCAAGATATCTTTATGAGTCCAGTGTTCCGTGTGTATACAAGTCCTGATGTGATTGGGATTGAGTTAGGTGGTTCGCTGAAAAATGTTATTGCGCTTGCGGCGGGGATTGTTGATGGGTTAGGTTATGGAGACAATACAAAAGCGGCGCTGATGACGAGAGGAATTGCAGAAATGAGCCGTCTTGGTATAAAGATGGGCGGTCAGATGGAAACATTTTCTGGATTATCTGGTGTGGGTGATTTGATTGTTACTTGTACAAGTTTGCATAGTCGTAATCGTAATGCTGGGTACTTGATTGGACAAGGGCGTACGATGAAAGAAGCGATGGATGAAGTGAAGCAGGTTGTAGAAGGTGTGTATTCTGCGAAAGCTGCACTTGGTCTTGCGAAGAAGTATGAGTGTTCCATGCCAATTGTAGAACAGATTAATGAAGTTCTGTTTGAGAATAAGCCAGCAAGGGTTGCGTTGTGTGACTTGTTGGAGAGAGAGAGACAGACGGAATATCCGACTTTAGAGTGGTAGTGGCGAAAAAGCCTTCCATTTCTACTTAGTTATTCTCCCCCTGAGTGATTGGTTGTTTTAGGACGGCCAGTTGTGACAGGGGGAGAATAAAGGGCGTAGAAAGTGGAAGGCTTTTTCGCGTTGTGCTTTCGTGGGGGACGGGAGGTTTTGAGGGGAGATTTTGGAGGTTTTTGAGAGAGTTGTGGTATAGTTTTGGAGAACGAATGTTGAGAAAAATGAGGTTTTTGGGGAGAGAGTTTTTGAATGGAAGGGTGGAGAAGTTATGAGAGAGTTTGTGAGTGGTAAGGTGAAAGAGGTTTTTGGGGAGAATTTTGTGGTTGTGGAGATGGAGAGACTTTTGGGTGGGGCTCAGAAGTATACATATCGGGTGAAGTGTGAGAATGGGTTTGAGTTTGTGGTGTATGAGTGGGCTGTGGAGAAGAGTTATTTTGAGTATGATGGTGGGGAGGCTGTGTTTCGGTCGAGTAGTGCGGAGTTGTTTGAGAGGAATAATGGGATTATGGTGGAACATGGGGTTAGGACGCCAAAGTTGTATTTTATGGATAGGAGTAAAAGGGAGTGGAGTTGCGAGTATGCGTTTGTGGAGTATGTGAGTGGGGTGGATATGGATTATGTGATGGAGAAGGAGCCGGAGAGGTTGCCGAGGGTGATGGAGTCGCTTGTGTGGAGTATTAATAGGTTGCATGGTATTAAGAGTTTGGTTGTGGGACAGTTGGGGAGATTGCAGAGTGAGGAGTTTAGTGTGGTTGAGTATGAGTTGGAGGAGATTGTGAGGAATTGTTTGTTTTTGTGTGAGAAGGATAGTGAGTATGGGGAGGTTTATAGAAAGGTTTATAGAAAGGTTTTAGAGAGAGCGAGGGAGATTGTACATAGGATTGGGAGAAGAGGGGAGTATGCGTTTGTTCATGGGGAACTGGGTCCGAATCATGTGATGGTGGATAGTGAGGATAATGCGTATTTGATTGATATTGAGGGGGCTAGGTTTTGTGATGTGGAGGCGGAGAATAGTTTTTTGAGGTTGAGGTTTGATGGGCAGCTTGTTGGTGTTCGGGATAATGTGGATGAGGAGAGGATGGAGTTTTATCGGATTGGACATTGTTTTGGAAATCTGAGAGGGGCGATTGAGTTGAGAGAGAAGGGGTATTATGATATGGATGATTTGAATGGGATGATTGAGTTTTTTCATGGGGAGTTTTGTGAGTTGGGGATGGAGTGTTAGAAAGGATAGGTGGAAGTTATTTTGATGTTAAGCCGACTTTTGACTTTCCTAATGGTAAATGTGCATATATCATGAATATGTATACTGTAATTTTTTTCAACTGATTGAAAAGTTAAAACAATTTGATTAGTACATATAAGAATCATCTTTTGTTATATTTCCCACCCCCCACGCATATATTGTATTAGTGCATATGGAAAGGGGATAGTTATGGACAATTTTGATGTATATAACGATATTTCAGAACGGACAAATGGCGAAATATACATAGGCGTAGTAGGCCCTGTTAGAACTGGAAAGTCAACGTTTATCAAGCGCTTCATGGATTTACTAGTTATTCCAAACATAGAAGATTTACATAGTAAAGAGCGTGCAATTGATGAACTTCCACAGAGTGCAGCTGGAAAGACCATTATGACGACGGAGCCGAAATTTATTCCAAAAGAAGCGGCGAGGATTCAGTTATCCGATGATAAAATGGTGGATATTCGTTTGATTGACTGTGTTGGTTATATGGTTGACGGAGCGCAGGGACATATTGAAAATGATATGGAGAGGATGGTTAAAACTCCTTGGTATGCGTATGAGATTCCGTTTACAGAGGCTGCGGAGATAGGAACGAAGAAGGTTATCAAAGACCACTCTACAATAGGTTGTGTTGTCACAACGGATGGAAGTTTTGGTGATATTCCAAGAGAGGGATATATTGCCGCTGAGGAAAAGACAATTGGAGAATTGAAGAAGCTTGGTAAGCCATTTATCGTGTTGTTAAATACAAATCGTCCATATTCAGATGAAACTATTAGCTTAGCTGAGAAAATGGAAGCAACATACGAAGTGTCTGTTGTGCCTATTAACTGTGAGCAGCTCCGAAAAGATGATATTACAAGAATTATGGAACGTATCTTAGAGGTATTTCCTATTTCACAGGTGGATTTCTTTATGCCGAAATGGGTTGAGATGCTTTCGGAAAGTCATCCTCTAAAACAAGATTTAATTTATGCAGTGAAAGACATTCTAAGCCGTATGTCACTGATTAAAGACGTTAATTATGGAAATCTTGCAACGGATAGTGTTTATATTAAACGAATGAAATTAGATGATATTGATATGAAAACTGGTCACATCAACGTTTCTGCGGAATTTGACGACCAGTACTATTATCAGATTCTAAGTGAATTGATTGGAGAACCAATTAGTGGGGAATATGAATTAATTGCAACCCTCAAGGATTTAGCAGCGAAGCGCAAAGAGTATGCCAAAGTAGGCGATGCATGTAACAATGTTCGTATGACGGGATACGGTGTGGTAACCCCTACTATGGATGAGATTCAGATTGAAGATCCAGAATTGATTAAGCATGGCAATAAGTTTGGTGTGAAAATCAAGGCAACTGCACCATCTATTCATATGATCAATGCCAATATTGAGACAGAGATTGCTCCTATCGTTGGAAATGAAGAACAGGCAACGGATTTGATTCGGTACATAAATGAAAGTACAGAAGACAATCCAAAAGGTATCTGGGAGACAAATATTTTTGGCAAATCCATTCAACAACTTGTGGAAGAAGGCATCAATGATAAGGTGAATAAACTAAATGGCGAAAGCCAGGTTAAGCTTCAGGAAACCATCCAGAAAGTAATCAATGACAGTAATGGTGGATTGGTTTGTATTATCATTTAGCATAGCAGAAGAATGAAATAGGAAAAAGAAGGCTGATAGGAAATTGTACTACCAGCCTTTTTGCTATGTAGAACTATTATATAATAGGAAAGAAAACATTGATTGTGGACAGGTTATACGGAGGAAAAATAAAGGATTTGGTAGCTATTTGGAAAGTTTTTGACACAATATTGACAGGAATACAAAAGATTGCTATAATAACTACGTAACATATGTAACATTTTTGTAACAACTCAAAAATACAAGGTATGTTTTATATTTTTAGGAGGAAAGATATGAAAAAGCAATTGTGGGTAATTGGCTTTGCGGGCATTGTTGGAATGTCGTTATTAGCATTTGCTAAACCTGGAACAACTTCATACGCTTCGAATGGACTTACAGCGGCGCAAGAAGGTTTAACTACAGAGAAATGCTTTTCGCCAACAGAATTAGCAGAGGCTATTTTAGAAAACGTTGCTGGAACTAATATAGATACTCAGAATGAAGACATTGCGAAAGCAAGTTTAAATAATGAAGATGTGGTTGTAACATCTGTAGAAGTTATAAGCACAGGCGAAGAAGAAGCAAAAGACAGTGAAACAGAGATTAATGTAAAAGATTTAATTTCCAACTTGAATTATGATAGATTAGGAATTGCAAAAGTAGATAATTGGTTAAATATTCGTCAAAAACCAAGTATGGACGGTAAGATTATTGGTAAATTACCAAAGAACGCAGGATGTAACGTATATAGCATTAAAGATGGCTGGGCAAAGATTAAATCTGGTAAAGTAACAGGTTATGTTTCCAGCGAGTACTTAGTATTAGATGAAGAAGCAGAAGCGTATGCTTTGGAAGTAGGTACATTAGTTGCTACCGTTAAGACAACTACATTAAATGCAAGATTTGTACCTAGTACAGATTCCAGTAAGTATACTTTAGTGCCAGAAGGCGAAGATTTAGAGATCTATCGTGAGAATCTATCCAAAAAGTTCGTTAAGAATTTTATGGAGAAGAATTTCAAAGGTGAAGATAAGCAATATATCGAAGGTGTTGACAAAGAAGCTATGTACGACCAATTAGATGATTGGTTGTGCGTTACGATGGATAACGATAAGGTATTCGTAGCAAAAGAATTTGTGGATATTTCTTATCAATTGAAGAAAGCGGTATTTGTAGAACAGTTATCTGAGAATAAATCCGCAGGTGTTACTTCTACTCGTGTAAGTATGGTAGAATACGCAAAACAATTTTTAGGCAATCGTTATGTTTGGGGTGGCACAAGCTTGACCAATGGAACAGATTGTTCAGGCTTTACAATGAGTATATATGCTCATTTTGGTTATTCTATTCCTAGAACTTCAGGTGCACAGGCGAATTACACAAGAACAATTAGTTCTTCCGAAGCTCGTCCTGGTGATTTGTTCTTCTATGGAAAAGGAGGCAGCGTAAACCATGTAGCAATGTATATTGGTAATGGTTTAGTAATCCATGCAAGTAATGCAAGAGATGGTATTAAAATTTCAAATGCATATTATCGTACACCAATTAAAGTTGGTAGAGTAATCAACGATTAATTGAATATACGGATATAAAAAGTAAGGTCATCGGAGTAACTCCGTTGACCTCAGGCTGTAGACAACTAATCCCACCATTCTGGTGGGATTAGTTGTCTTTTT
>CAYPEJ010000037.1:0-36647 GCA_964409685.1 uncultured Anaeromicropila sp. | reverse complement strand
CAAAAGTTACAAGAATCTGTACTGTATGTAGTTTTGAAAGTATAACGGAAGGCAGTCGAAAGGCTGTTTTTTTGTTATGTAAAGATATCTTAGATGCGAATTTTATCTATTATAAAGAAAGTTAAAAACTTTCTGTGTATAAAACAATGATCTTATTCTATTGAAAAAAGAAAAATTCAATGCTACAAGTTCCAAATGAGGAAAGCAAAACTATTTTTTTGGATATATTTTTGTATTGTTTATTTTAGTAAAAAACGCTAAGATAATAAGTGACAGGAGGCGAACAACATGAAATTGATTCATATTCCATCACGTTGTCCAAAGTGTGACAATAAAGTTTATATTGAAAAACTAGAGAATAGAAGTGCGAATGCATATTGTATGCATTGTGATTTTTTATTACACATAGATAAGAAAGAGTTAGAAGATATAGAAGATTATATTTTAACTAATAATAGATTGCATCAATAAAATTAGCCCTTGTAGGAAAACGTTTTTATAAATGATATCCTACAGGGGCTATTTTACTTACAATATTTTAATCTGTCATAAGTGTTTGGATTAAATATGCATACACATCTTGGCTTTTGTTTTTCCAGTTGTTACAGATAGTACGGGCTTCCTGTTCAGTAGATACGCTTAGATTAACCTCTACTAACTTAGAACCTTGCTCTGTTACATAGCATGTTGCGATAAATTCATCCTTTTTGTTTTCATAGTAGTCTGCAAGTATAGAGACTTCTTGTCGAAGCTTGTATTTGTTATCTTGTAGAAATGTATCGATATCCTTTCGAATTGCTTCGGAGATATCACTATCAAAAAAGTGAATTGTTTCACGGCCTGCATTTGTTATTTTGAAGTACGAACTGTTTCGAATTGTTTCAGAAACGATAAGATTCGTATCCTTTAATTCAGAGATAGATTGTTGAATATTGAAGTAATTTGTGTAGTCTTTTTCCAGAATGAAGTCAGTAATTTGCGCATTTGTTAAAGGAAAATCGACTTTATCTAACATATATAAAATAATTAATTTGTATAAAGTGGAAGCATCTGATTGCAAATTCGTTCTCCTTTCTAGTTTGATGGGTAAAGACGTCCTTGCCAGGTATTTCGTTTGGCTAGTTCTTGATTAATACGATTCATTACTTCACGTTTTCTACAGCTCCATTGGGGGGCTAGTAGTAAATCTTTTGGACCATCGCCCGTAATACGGTGAACTACAACATGATCAGGTAAGATTTCAAGACATGCAATCACTAAATCAATATACTCATCCATGGAGAGTATATGAAACTTATCTAGATATTTTTCTAAGTCAGTACCCTTGATTACATGAAGTAATTGCAGTTTAATTCCTTGAATAGGAAACTTACTAACATGTTTGATACTGTTAAAGATATCTTCGTGTGTTTCATAAGGTAATCCAAGGATAATATGAACGATGGTTTCAATACCTAAATCATTTAATTTCATTACAGCATTGTCAAATACAGAAAGTGGATAGCCTCTACGGATAAATTTAGCTGAGCTTTCATTGCTTGTTTGCAAACCTAATTCTACCCATATAGGCTTAATTTTATTTAACTTTGCAAGAAGTTTAAGTACATCATCTGGTAGGCAATCTGGTCTTGTTGCAATTGATAAGCCTACAATATTTGGATGATTCAATGCTTCTGTAAATAATCTTTCTAAGTATTCAACAGGTGCGTAAGTATTGGTAAAGGCCTGAAAGTATGCAATAAATTTGGAACCAACAGACTTAGAACGTGAAATCCCGTTAATCGCATTATTAATTTGAGAAGTTACGGAATCTGTTTTTGGAGCAGCAAAATCACCTGATCCACCTGCACTGCAAAATATGCAGCCACCTACTCCTATTTTACCATCACGATTGGGACAAGTCATCCCACCATCTAAAGAAATTTTATAGACTTTTTCGCCATATTTTTGTTTCAAATAATAGTCTAAGGAGTAGTATCGTTTGTCATTCCAAATTTTCATATATTATATCCTTCCAAAAAACATTATTTAATGTGTGCCATTACCGCTTGACTAACTGCATCAGAAACTCTTGGGTCAAATGGTTCTGGTAAAATGTTTTCTTCATTTATTTCATCGTCTGAAACTAGACCAGCGATTGCAAATGCAGCGGCTAATTTCATTTCTTCTGTAATTTGTTTTGCTCGTCCTTCTAGTGCACCTCTGAAGATTCCTGGAAATGCAACTACATTATTAACTTGATTAGGAAAATCAGAACGTCCAGTTCCTACTACTTTTGCACCAGCAGCTTTTGCTATATCAGGCATAATTTCAGGAACAGGATTTGCCATAGCAAAGATGATGGCGTCTTTGTTCATGCTTGAAATCATTTCAGCAGTTACAATATTTGGAGCAGAAACACCAACAAAGATGTCTGAACCAACCAGTGCATCTTTTAAAAGACCCGTTTGGTTCGTTAAATTCGTCACTTTCATCATATCTTGTTGCATCCAGTTCAAATTTGGTGTATCCTTTGAGAGGATACCAACTTTGTCACACATTGTTATGTTTTTGAATCCGTAGGTCAATAGAAGCTTGGTGATTGCGATTCCAGCAGAGCCAGCTCCATTTACAACTACCTTGCAATCCTCTTTAGTTTTATTTACGACTTTAAGAGCATTGATGATACCTGCAAGTACAACGATGGCAGTACCATGTTGATCATCATGAAATACAGGAATATCAAGAACTTCTTTTAAGCGTTCTTCTATTTCAAAACAGCGAGGCGCTGAGATATCTTCTAGGTTAATGCCACCAAAGGCAGGTGCAATATTGATAACAGTTTTAATTATTTCTTCGGTATCTTGTGTATCAAGGCAGATAGGAAATGCATTAACATTACCGAATTCTTTAAAAAGAACGGATTTTCCTTCCATAACAGGCATTGCTGCATAAGGACCTATGTTTCCAAGACCAAGAACGGCACTTCCATCAGAAACCACTGCCACAGTATTTGATTTTATGGTATACTTATATGCAGCTTCTGGATCTTTTGCTATGACTTTACAGGGTTCTGCAACGCCAGGTGTATAGGCAACTGCTAAATCTTCACGGGATTTTACCTTACATTTTGGTGTAGTTTCTAATTTACCATTCCATTGTTCGTGTAAATTAAGTGCAATATCATTTGTCATACTAATTCCTCCATGTGCTAGTATTTGGAATATTATAATAACTATGCTTTATAATAACACTACAATTTGTGTAAATCAAGGAAATTTAAAGACAGGTCTTCACACAAGGAAAAAATTGGTGTATAATTGAAAGATACATAAATGCATCTTTTTTACATCTTTGATCTAAAACAAATCTGTTAATAGTATCCGTTTAAAAAAGGAGTTTAAATTTATGAGTAATATGTATGAAGGACTTTCTTTAGTAGAGCTAAGAAAAATTGCTAAAGAAAAAGGCTTGAAGAATGTCACAATTATGAGAAAGCAGGAGCTAATAGACAAGCTTACTGAAACAGACAAGCCAGAACAAATTGAAACAACTGCAGTACAGGAAGAAAGTACTCCTGCACTAGCTCAGATGAAAAATACTTACAAAAGTGATAAAAAGCTTACGGACAATAAGCTAGACAAAAGGAGAAGTGAGATAAGAAGAACTCCTATGATAAAAGAAGAAATGAAAAAAGAAGAAATTAAGAGAGACACGAATCCAGTACAAAGAGAATTCGTGAAACGTGATGATATTACCAGAAAAGAAGAACCGAGAGGATTTTCAGTTCCTAGTGATATTGAACAATTAGATAGTGGTGAAACAAAAGAAGGAATATTAGAAGTACTTCCAGATGGATATGGTTTTATAAGATGTGATAATTATTTACCAGGTGAAAATGATGTTTATGTATCTCCAGCACAGATTAGAAGATTTAATTTAAAGACAGGTGATATTGTAGTTGGTAATACAAGGATTCGTAATCAAAACGAAAAATTCAGTGCATTATTATATGTGAAGAGTGTAAATGGCTTCCATCCTACAGAGGCAATGCACCGTAAGAAATTCGAAGATTTAACACCAATATTTCCAAATGAGAGAATTCACTTAGAGCTTCCAGGTGGTGGAGTGGGGCTACGCATGGTTGATTTGATTAGCCCAATTGGAAAAGGTCAAAGAGGGATGATTGTTTCTCAGCCAAAAGCAGGTAAGACAACTTTACTAAAACAAGTTGCTAAGGCGATTACAACAAATCATCCAGATATGTATTTAATTATTTTGTTAATCGATGAAAGACCAGAGGAAGTAACAGATATTAAAGAATCGATTGAAGGCAATAATGTGGAAGTAATTTACTCTACATTTGATGAATTGCCTGAAAATCATAAACGTGTGTCTGAGATGGTAATTGAACGTGCGCGTCGTTTAGTTGAGCATAAAAAAGATGTTGTTATTTTATTAGACAGTATCACGCGTCTTGCAAGAGCTTACAACTTAACTGTACAGGCTAGTGGTCGTACATTATCAGGTGGTTTAGATCCGGCAGCGTTATATATGCCTAAGAAATTCTTTGGTGCTGCTAGAAATATGCGTGAAGGTGGAAGTTTAACAATCTTAGCAACTGCTTTAGTAGATACAGGTAGCCGTATGGATGACGTTGTATTCGAAGAATTCAAGGGAACTGGTAATATGGAATTAGTATTAGACCGTAATTTATCAGAGCGAAGAATTTTCCCTGCAGTAGATCTTCCAAAGTCTAGTACAAGACGTGATGATTTATTGTTAAGTCAAAGTGAGTTAGAAGCATCCTATTTAATGAGAAAAGCACTAAATAGTATGCGTTCTGATGAGGCGGTTGAAAAGATTATTGATTTATTTGTAAAAACAAAGAACAACAAAGAATTTATTGAAATGATAAAGAAAATTAAGTTAGTATAAAGTACTTGCATAAAAAAAACAGCTATGCTATAATGAGAAAGCTATGTGTGTAATGGTCGTAATAGTTACACATTGACAATCAGATCGGTTGGAACCGATTAAATACTATGAAGAGGTGAAAATAATGAGAGAAGGAATACATCCTAATTATTATCAAGCAAAAGTTACTTGTAACTGCGGTAATGAATTTGTAACTGGTTCAACAAAAGAAGATATTCACGTTGAAATCTGTTCCAAATGCCATCCTTTCTATACAGGACAACAAAAAGCTGCGGCAGCTCGTGGTGCTATTGATAAGTTCAATCGTAAATATGGCTTAAATAAATAGAAATCAAAAAGTAGGTTGAGGTTGGGAAATCTCAGCCTATTTTTTATTGAAGGGAAGAAAGACGTGTATTGCATACGTTTTCTTCTTGAATAGAGTTGCACAATATAATATGGAGGCAGTAAACAGATGAAAATGTCAGGCATTGGTGGACAGGCAGTTATGGAAGGCGTTATGATGCGAAATAAAGATGTCTACGCCATCGCTGTTCGAAAGCCAAACGGAGAAATCGAAGTAAAAGAGGAGACTTCCGTTAGTCTTACTCAGAGAAATAAGTTTTTTGCTTTACCAATTATACGTGGGGTAGTTGCATTTGTAGAGTCTCTTACAGTAGGGATGAAGGCACTAACCTATTCTTCTAGTTTTTATGAGGAGGAAGAATTGCCTCCAACGAAGTTTGAAACAACATTTAATCGTATTTTTAAGGACAAAGCAGATGCGGTTATGATGGCGTTAACTGTTTTGTTTTCCCTATTGCTTACCATTGGGCTATTTGTTTTAGTACCATTTGTGGGAGCCAATGTATTTGATAAATATGTGGAGTCCCCTGTATTGTTAGCAATGTGTGAAGGCGTTTTACGTTTGATATTATTTATTGGATATGTATTATTGATTTCTCAGATGAATGATATTAAACGAGTGTTTATGTATCATGGAGCCGAGCATAAAACAATTAATTGTATTGAAAATGGTTATGAATTAACTGTTGAAAATGTAAGATTACAATCAAAAGAACATAAGCGTTGCGGAACAAGTTTCCTAGTTTATGTTATGTTTATTAGTATCATCTTTTTTACTTGTATTCAGGTGGAAAATGTTTGGGTGAAGTTAGTATTACGTTTATTGTTAGTTCCTGTAATTGCGGGGATTGCATATGAATTTATACGTTTTGCAGGTAAGAGTAATTCAAAGATTATGGGGATTTTGAGTAGACCAGGTATGTGGGTACAAGGTTTGACAACAAAAGAACCAGATGATGCTATGATAGAAGTTGCGATTTGTTCTGTAGAAGCTGTGTTTGATTGGAGAGCGTTTTTAGAGTCATTTCCAAAGGCGTCTCAGATGACATTCCAAACAGTATCTAAGGAGGAATCAGTGGCAGCAGGGAGTCAGAAAAAGCCAAAAAGAAGAGGCTTTTTAGAAGATGACCCAGCAGAAGATGATGAGATAGATGAAATCTATGAGGATGTGGAGCAGTCAGAGGAAGAAATGGCAGTTACCATGAATCTAGGTGGAAAAGAATTATTTAATGCATGTGGAGATGTAAATCCAGATGTTATTGGTGAAGAAGATGATGATGTGTTAAAAGCATTGGATCGATATTTTGAAAGTGATGAGAGGCAATAATGGCAACATTAGAACAATTATGGACTGAGGGAACAGAACTTTTAGAGAAACATGAAGTTGCAGAGGCACAGCTAAATGCTTGGTATTTGCTGTCAGAGGCATTTTCGATTACAAGAATGGACTATTTTCTGGATAAAGGAAAAGAAGGCGATATAGACAAGGAAAAGCTTTATCGTCAGTGGCTTGAGAAAAGAGCGACCCACTATCCATTGGAATACATCCTTGGGAAACAGGAATTTATGGGGCTAGGATTTAAGGTGAATGAAAATGTTCTGATTCCAAGACAGGATACGGAGATTCTTGTGGAAAGGGTACTTAGTACTGCAAAAGGAAAGAAAGTATTGGATATGTGTACTGGTTCGGGATGTATTGCAATTAGCATTGCAAAGCTTGCAGAAACAGAAGTAACTCATGGGGTTGATATCTCAAAAGGTGCATTGGAAGTTGCAAGAGAAAATGCAAAGTTAAATGAAGTGTCAGTGGAATTTATCGAAAGTGATTTGTTTACCAATGTTGTAGAAAAATATGATATTATTGTATCGAATCCGCCTTACATCGAAAGTGAGGTTATTGAAACATTGATGCCCGAAGTGAAGCAGTATGAACCAAGGCTTGCGTTAGATGGAACTGCGGACGGATTGTATTTTTACGAAAAGATTAGTAAGGAGGCTCGTAAGTATTTGACTGAGTCTGGTGAAATCTTTTATGAAATTGGATATAATCAAGGGGAAGCGGTAACAAATATATTAAGAGAAGCTGGATTTTCATACGTGGAAGTAATTAAGGACCTTGCGGGACTTGATAGGGTAGTACATGGTAGAATTATATAAATAAGAGGAGACATACAGATGTTTGATAAGTTAGAGGAAATTGTTAGAAGACAACAAGAAATCGTAAACGAATTAAATGAGCCAACTGTTGTAAGTGATCAGGTTCGTTTCCGTAAGCTTATGAAAGAGCAAACGGACTTAGCGCCTATCGTTGAAAAATATTTAGAATATAAAGAAGCAAAAACTGGTATTGAAGACAGTTTAGCGATGTTAGAAGAAGAAACAGATGAAGAGTTAAAAGAATTAGCGAAGGAAGAGTTAGCGGACTGTAAGGAACGTGTTGTTGAACTTGAAAAAGAAATTAGAATTCTTCTTTTACCTAAGGACCCTAATGATGACAAGAATGTTATCGTTGAAATCCGTGGTGGTGCTGGTGGAGATGAAGCGGCGTTATTCGCAGCTGAATTATTCCGTATGTACTCTCGTTACGCAGAACGTAACCGTTGGAAAGTCGATATGATGAACTTGAATGAGAATGGTATCGGTGGTTTCAAGGAAGTTATCTTCATGATTAACGGTCAAGGTGCTTATTCTAAGTTAAAATATGAAAGTGGAGTTCATCGTGTACAACGTATCCCAGTAACAGAATCTGGTGGTAGAATTCATACTTCAACTGCAACTGTAGCGATTATGCCAGAAGCGGAAGAAGTAGATGTTCAAATCGATATGAACGATTGTAAGTTTGATGTATTCCGTGCGTCTGGTAACGGTGGACAGTGCGTAAATACAACTGACTCTGCGGTTCGTTTAACACATATCCCAACAGGTATCGTTATTTCTTGTCAGGATGAAAAATCTCAGTTAAAGAATAAGGATAAGGCGTTAAAGGTACTTCGTTCTAGATTATATGAATTAGAACAACAAAAGGCTCATGACGCAGAAGCAGAAGCAAGAAGAAGCCAGGTTGGTACTGGTGATAGATCGGAAAAGATTAGAACTTATAACTTCCCACAAGGTCGTGTGACGGATCATAGAATTAAGTTTACTTCTCATAGGTTAGAAGAAATCTTAGATGGTGATTTATTTGAAGTAATTGATAACTTAATCGGGGCGGACCAAGCGGCGAAGTTGGCGAAGATGAATGAATAAGGCTCATTTGCTTGATTTTATGGTATTAGTTTTGTTTTAGGTATTGAAAGATAATCGAATAATAATATGGAAAAGATGGACGTTGACATTTGTCTCTGTCCGTCTTTCTTTTTGGCTGTGTCTTTGATGTATGTATAGTCGTATGAGAATACGTTTCTGAATGGATTAAAATAGAAAAGGCGAAATTATTCTTGATATAAACGATGGAGTATGATATTTTATAAACAGAACACATGTTTGAAAAAGGGTGAAAATATTATGGGAAAAGTAAACGTAAATGATACAGAGATACACGTTATAAAGGTTGGAGAGGAAGATTATATATCCCTTACAGATATGGTAAGAAATATTGAGAATGGTGTAGTCTTAATAGAAAAATGGTTGAGAAACAAAAATACAATTGAATTTTTGGGGATATGGGAAGAATTATATAATGAACAGTTTGCTTATGCTGAATACTGCAATATTATGCAGGAAGCAGGATTAAATCGTTTTGCAATGTCTGTTAAGCAATGGGTGGAACGAACAAATGCGAAAGGTGTTATTGCAAAAGCGGGAAGATACGGTGGTACATATGCATACAAAGATATTGCTTTTGAGTTTGCAAGCTGGGTTTCTCCTAAATTTAAGTTATATTTGATAAAAGAATTTGAACGATTAAAAAGGGAAGAACAGAATCAGATTGGATGGAATGCAAAACGAGAGTTAGCCAAAATTAATTATAGGATACATACTGATGCAATAAAGGAAAATTTAATTCCAAAGCAAGTTACCAATCAACAAACTGCTATTGTGTATGCATCAGAAGCAGATGTTTTGAATGTCGCCTTGTTTGGAAAGACGGCAAAAGAGTGGCGAGAACAGAATGCGGAAAAGAAGGGGAATATCAGAGATTATGCAACAGTAAATGAATTGATATGCCTTTCAAATCTAGAAAGTTTGAACGCAGTTTTTATTGAGGATGGATTGCCACAGAAAGAGCGATTAGTAAAATTAAATGAGATTGCGATACATCAAATGATTATCTTAGAAGAGCAAGAGGAACATTTATATTTAAAATAATTTTAATTCCCCCGAATTCGGGGGAATTAGAGAGTGACATATAGGGTTTTGATAAGATGTAAGTGCTGAGTTAGGGGAATAGCAGAAGTGTAATTGTGCGAAGGAAATGTTTACTTTAGAAAAGAAGATATGATGAATAATTTTTTTAAAGGTATATTATTTGAAGATGAAATAGAATATATTTACAAAAGTATACTTAGAAATGAGGATGTAAAAATAAAAAAATTGGAGAAACGCTACAAAATTAGAGATAAAAATGGAACAGAAAGAGAGTTTGACATTTATTATGAATTTATTGTTGCTGGACATTTGCATCGAGTAGCTATTGAATGTAAAAATTATAAGAGACCTATTTCAATAGAGATTGTAGACCAGTTTATAGGAAAGTTGAAAGATTTTAATAATATAAATGGATATATTGTCTCCAGAAATGGATATCAAAGAGGTGCGGCAGAAAAGGCAATCGCAAATGGGATTGATTTAATTGAGTATGAAAAACTTCCAAAGATTAATCAGATACTTGCAAATAGAATTTCCAAGATGTGTTTACCTACTGATGAAACGAAAGGTCGTCCTTTTTATGTAATAATGGAAAAAATAAATGAAAATGAAACAACTGGTACATATTATACTTATGAGGGAAAGAATATTCCTTTGTTTATATGTAAACAAGCTGCAATTTCATTTTTAGAAAAATTATCTGATAAACAGAAATGGGAAGTGTTTGGAGTATCAGAAGAACATTTAATGTTTATTTGCTCGTTGTATAAATTTGATGCAGATGTAAAGCTATGTATAGTACCAGTCTTGGGGGTGGAACGAGAGACACAATTTCTAAGTTTTGGGTATTCAGGTGAAGAGATAAAAAAGGCATTTTTATAAAAGAAATATAAAATAAAAAATTTATGAGGTATATTTATAGAAATATTCTCTCGCAAAGATGCATATGTTTCGGGCTTGTTTATAGCATGGAGGTCATTGTTCTGAGCATATAAATTATGAGGTCATTATTCTGTGAGGGCGACCAAGCAGCGAAGAACAATGAGAATTAAGAATTAATAATCTGTAGGATTATTTAAATATGAAAGAGGGACTGTAGAAGGCTAAAGTAATTAGTTAGTTTTCTAATAGTCCCTTTTCTGCAAATAGAAGTTTTGAGGTGTAAAGGGAAAGGATATAATGTATGTAAGAGGTGCTATTGGACGTAAGGTATATTGTAGTTGTGCATATTGTCTTAGCTGGTAGTATACTCATGCAAACAAGTATACAATTGAGGTAGCATTAAAGACAGATAATATAGAGTGTAACAATCCTGCTGTTAGTGATGTAAGATGTGGTTGTGGGAGAAAAATTTTTTCATATTTGTTCATCAGTGGCAATGTGGCTGTGCTTCAGGCTTTGGAACTTATTGAGCGTTACAAGTAAGAAGAGTATATTCTCAAAGATGGAACAACACTCTAGAGTTTGGAAGAGACAAGGGATAAATTGAAGAAGCGATTAAAGAATTTGCAGACGATGTTAGGCGATGATTAATTGATGCTAATGACTTTAAAGGGCATAAATCAGATATTGACGGACAAGTTTCAACAATTAATATGTTGATTGCACAGTATGAGCTTGACAATGATAAGCGGGAAGAAGGTTTTTGATATAGAAATGATTAAAGAGCATTTGAATACCATTGCCGATTTGAAAGAGTATAAAGTGAACAAAGAGCTGATTGATATGTTTGTAGAGCGTATCATTTATAGAGGTGTTGCCAATGGTAATAATGAATTCCTTTCGGGGATGAATTTGTCTGGAGAGGCTACTAATACCTCTGTCAAGTATAAGATTAGAGAATATGGTACAGCATATTCAGATTCTCTAAAGGATGACAAGAACTTCAATATTGTTGCACGGATGATGATTTCTGGTGAAGAGTGTAAGTGCTATTGTGAAGAAGAGGCTGATAGGAGATTCAAAGATAAATATTGGAGAACTATCACAAGCAAGATTGCTATTCAGTAATGCATATTATCAACTAAAGGACTGAGCGGTATGCTTGGCTCTTTTTACAATTTTATATTATATATGATGAGAGATAGATATTGTGATATAATAAAAAAAGTATCCGTAAGTTTCTAAAAGTGTTATAAATCGCTTATGGAATTATTAATCTTTTGTGAAAATAATAAGGTTATTTTTATGATAGAAAGTTTAATAGAGTAATAATTACTAGATGACAATTTGGGCTTTTCATTGTTGGCGTGGGTTGATATATTAAACAGATGAGATATATTATGAACAGAAGTGGAGGAAGATATGAGTACAAAAAAATTTGATGAATATGAATACAAAAATAATAATCAAAGAATTAGAATAAAGTTCTTAAGAGATTCAGAAGAAAGATTAAGTCCTTGGGAAATAACAAATTTTATAAGTAGAGTATCTACTTATATGTATAAGATAGAAATCCTTAACACAATAGCACTAGCGATTAATCAAGGTATTGAGAAAAAGAATATTTTTGTATTAGATAAAGCATATAAACTTAATGGGAAATACAAAGATATTTCAGAAATTCACCTAAATACTTTAGCAATCAATAGTGTATATGCAATAGGTAAGCCAGTAAGTATGGAGCCGAATCAAGATTTGGTAGAAATGAAGTATTTATTTGAAAGTTTATATAGGGTAAATAAAATCTTATATCGATTTGCTAAGAAGCGAATTACAAAGGAAGATAGATTAGAGGTATATAATGTTTTGAAACAAAAGGGTTTTTTGCCTGCGTTGAATTTTATCAGTGATAAAGCTAAGAACAAGGTTGGTGATGAAGAACGATTTAGTGTTAGCAAAAAGGTTGAAAATGAATGTTCAAAAGTTTTAAAGATATACCAAGAGTATCTGACTGATAAAGTGTACTTTGATGATATAGAGGCAAAATTAGAAAAAAATAATGATGAAGAACTAACAGAGTTTGAAAAGAGAGTAGAAAAGAATTATTATAAAAAATTTTATGAACATATCTTTGTTTTGCCTCTTCCTGTTGTTGGAATATATTGCAAAGAAGAAAATAAGTTTAGTATTTTGTGTGGTGACCATTTTGATAGTAACATAAATAAGAATACAAAGATTGATTTGAAAAGCATTACACAAAATAGTCCAATTATGGGAGAAATTGAGTCTGGGTGTCAGATTCTTGCATTATGGAAGGAAGAAAAAAGAAAAAAGGAACTCCATGAACTAGAAAAAAGGAAAAAGGAATTAGAAATAGCCATATTGGAAAAAGAAAATAAGCTAAAGGAACAAGAAGGAGTGAAAAATGAATTAGATATATTGAATAAGACAATAGAGCTAAAAAAAAGATTAGATTCTATGGCTGAAGCAGAGGAAAACTTGGGAATAAAAAGTATGGCTTCTTCGTATGCCAATAGACAATTACGCATAATGTATAATAAAGTTCAAAATGGATATAATGAAGTCCTTAAAACAAATAAATTCATCGAAGAATCTGATTCCATAATTGATATGAAAGTGTAAAATGTAGTGGAGATATTTCTTTAATAAAAGAAATATTAATTAAAAAATTTAAGGGAGATTTTTATGAATCAAAAAGAAAGAATGTTATCAGGTTTACCATACAAAGCATGGTTAGGTGGATTAAGTGAAGAACGAATGGAATGCAAAAAGAAAGTGTATGAATTTAACATGCTTCCACCAACAGAAAGAGATAAATCAATTGATATTATTAAAAGGTAATTGGTGCTGGTAGTGTGGTAACAAAGGATATCCCAGATAATGTGATTGCTGTAGGAAATCCTTGTAGAGTAATAAGAAAAATTACAGAAGAAGATAGAGATTACTACTATCGAGATAAAAAGTTTGATGTAGACGACTATAAAGATTATGAATAGTAAATTTATAGAATAGACTTAATCAAGATGAGTGTAAAATAGGAGGAGAAAAATGAGAAATAAAAAGTATTTATACATAGCAGCATGCATGTTGGCAATTAACTCTACTTATGGAACTATACCAGTAGTTCAGGCAGAAGAGGTTGCAATAAAACAGGAAGCTACAGTAACCAAAGAACCACAAACAACGGAGGCAGTTACATCACAAGCACCAGAAGCTACGGAAGAAGTGGTTCAAAAAAATTGGTGTGGTGAAAGTGCGTATTGGGTCTACGACCAAGAAAATAGAGTATTAACAATTAGTGGAACAGGAACGATCGAGCAGACTACAATATGGAGTAAACTAAAGATTAAGTCTGTTGTGATTGAGGATGGTATTACTGAGATTGGGGATAGTGCATTTTATCAATTGGATATAAAATCGGTTCAGATGTCAAACTCGGTTACATCTATAGGAAATTATGCATTTGGAAGATGTTCTAAATTAGAGAATATAAATTTCTCCACAAAACTCAAATCAATCGGATCAGATGCATTTTATTCTTGTAAGCAGTTAACCAGTGTAAAACTCCCTAATACAGTAACAGACGTTGGTTCCTATGCATTTGCTTACTGTGATAGTATAAGTAGTTTCAAGATTTCCAGTGGAATGACTTCCATTTCATCAAGGATGTTGATGGGATGTTCGTCCTTATCCTCTATAACAATTCCAAGTAATATTAGCTTCTTAGGAAATGGTTGTTTTTCATATAGTGGATTGAGAAGTGTTACAGTACCAGGTACAGTAACAACTTTCTGTTCAAATGCATTTTCAAGTTGTAGTAAGTTAACAAGTGTAGTTATAAATACAGAACACGTACCTAGTTATGCATTTAATAGATGCTTAAAATTAAAGACGATTAAACTTAGTTCATCAGTAAAATGGATTGGAGATTATGCATTTAGTCATACGGCAATTGAAACCTTTAAAATTCCATCTACGGTAACAAGTATCGGAAGTAATGTATTTAGCAGTTGTGAATCCTTGACAAAGTTGACAATTACCAATGGAATTAAGGCAATTCCAAAGAACTTTATATATGGTTGTAATAAGCTTGATAAAGTCGTAATTCAAAATGGAGTAGAGAAGATTCGAAGTTATGCATTTAGTGGTTCAGGGGTAAAGGAAATCGTGATTCCAGCATCGGTAAATAGTATTGGAAATGGTGCATTTCAAAACTGTAAACGATTAACTTCTATTAATATTCCATCAAAAGTAACTTTAATTCGTATCAATACATTTAAGGGATGTAAATCACTTTCTAGTGTAAAATTCCGTTCAGGGGTAACGACGATTGGGGAGTCTGCATTTGAAGAATGTAAAGCATTAAAATCCATCACAATACCTGGTAATGTGAAAACAATCGGATATCGAGCATTTTATGGTTCGGGACTGAAAACGGTGCAGTTAAATAGAGGGGTGAAGACTGTTGGATATTGGGCATTCCAAAACTGTGATGCTTTGAAGAGTGTAAGTATTTGTAGTACGGTAACGAAGATTCAAGATAATGCATTTGCAGAATGTGATAAGTTGACGAATATCGAAGTGAATTCTAAAAATACAGTGTATAGTTCTGTGAATGGAGTACTCTATAATAAGAGTAAGACAGAGTTACTTACTTGTCCGGCTGGAAAGAGTGGAACATTTACGATTCCTGCAAGTGTGAAGAAGTTAACAGCATATGCATTTTATAATTGTCAGAAGATTAAGTCCTTTGAGGTAGAAAGTGAAAATGCTACATTCATGTCTAAAAATGGAATTGTTTATAATAAGCAGCAGACAGAATTAGTTTGTGTTCCTTGCGGAAAAACGGGAACAATTAAAGTACCAAGTGGAGTAACTAAGATTAGAGAGTATGCGTTCCAACATTCACAAGCAAGTAAGATTTCTTTGCCAGATGGATTGAAGACAATTGGATTCTCGGCATTTGAATACTGTTCGAACATTAAGGGAATTGTGATTCCTGGTACGGTGTCTAAGATTCCAAACTCAGCGTTTTGGGAATGTGATAATTTATATGGAATTGAGTTGAAATCGGGTGTAACACAAGTTGGTGCATATGCATTCTATAGTTGTGATATGTTAAGAATTGTTAGAGTTCCAGCGTCAGTATCCTTTATTAGTGAAAATGCATTTAAAGGTAGCTATGGAAATATCACATTCTACTGTAAAAAGAGTTCTTATGCGATGACATATGCAGGGAAACACTATATTTCTTATAAGATTGTGTAAGAAAATGCGAAGATGCTAAATTATTTGAGAAAATGGTGGAAGTATGCTAGTATGTAAATAAAATTCTATTGGAGATAATGAGGCGTTAAGTCGCTTGAATATAAAGAAATAGAACTTTGGAGGTTTTTCATGATTAGCAGTACAAGTAATAGCCAAATTAAGAATATTGTGAAGCTCTTAAAGAGTAGCAAGGCAAGAAAAGAGCAAGGAGTATTCATTGTAGAAGGAATTAAGATGTTTCTAGAAGCAAAGCAGTTAGGGCTTGTAGAAAAGGCATATATTGCAGAAGAGTTGTATGAAAAGTGGAAAGAGGGAGAGGAGTTAGAAGGTGTATCTTATGAAGTTGTGTCTGTGAAGGTATTTAAGGAAATTACGGATACTATGACACCACAAGGGATAATTGCACTTGTTCGTATGTATAATATTTCGTTAGAAGATATGCTAAAGGGGGAGGAAATACGCTTAGTATGTTTAGAAAATCTAAGAGACCCTGGGAATCTTGGAACAATTGTGAGAACAGCAGAAGGGGCAGGGATGACAGGGATTATTCTTAGTCGTGAGTCTGTTGATATTTATAATCCAAAAGTAGTTCGCTCTACGATGGGGTCTATTTTCCGAATGCCATTTGTGTATGTAGAAGATTTGATTGAGGCAATGAAAGGGGCACAACAAGCAGGTGTTGTATTTTATGCGACACATTTAAAAGGGCAAAAGTTCTATGATGAGATTCAATATGAAGGTAAGGTTGGGATTGTTATTGGAAATGAAGCCAACGGTATTACAGATGAAACTGCGGATCAAGCAGATTGTTATGTAAAAATTCCAATGTGTGGACAGGTTGAGTCTTTAAATGCAGCAGTTGCAACGTCTGTTATGATGTATGAAATCTATCGCCAATATCGTTTAAAGTAATAAATTTTTAATGTATGCAATAGACTATAAAGGAAACCTTACAATTATCTTAAGACGGTTAGATTTTCTTGTATTTGAAAAAAAATTAGAGTAAAATGAAGTGAGTATAAGAGGGCGTAGTGAGGTGGAAAGTATGGAATCACTAATATGGTTAATTGCATTAGCAATTTTTATTGTAATTGAAATTGTTACCTTGGGGTTGGCAACGATATGGTTTGCGGCTGGTGCACTGGCAGCATTTATAGGAAGTTTACTAGGTGCAAGTGTGGCAGTGCAATTTGTGTTATTTACCATAGTATCCCTAGCCTCTTTGCTTACAGTAAGACCATATGTAGCAAGGAAGTTTAATAGTCAACGTGCTAAGACCAATTATGAGGCACTAATTGGGAGAACTGCAAAAGTAACTGAGACCATTGATGGGGTAAATGAAAAAGGGGCAGTATTTATCAATGGGATAGAATGGACAGCACGTACAGAGGATTTTTCTATTATAGAAAAAGGCGTATTTGTAGAGATACTTAGAGTTGAGGGTGTCAAATTAATAGTAAGATAAATAAAGGAGGAAAAGTAAGATGCCATTAGTGTTTGGTATTGTTGGAATTGTTTTAGTATTACTATTATTAACGACATGTGTGAAAATCGTTCCACAGGCACATGCATACATTTTAGAAAGACTTGGTGGATATCAAGCAACTTGGGATGTAGGGTTACATTGGAAATGGCCTTTCATCGAATCAGTTGCAAGAAAAGTGAATTTAAAAGAACAAGTTGTGGATTTCCCTCCACAGCCAGTTATTACAAAGGATAATGTAACGATGCGTATTGATACGGTAGTATTCTTCCAGATTACAGACCCTAAGCTTTATGCTTACGGCGTTGAGAATCCTATCATGGCAATTGAAAATTTAACTGCTACTACATTACGTAACATTATCGGTGAGCTAGAGTTAGATGAAACGTTAACATCAAGAGAAATCATTAACTCTCAGATGCGTTCCAACTTAGATGCAGCTACAGACCCATGGGGAATCAAAGTAAACCGTGTGGAATTAAAGAACATCATTCCTCCAACAGCCATTCAAGATGCGATGGAGAAACAGATGAAAGCAGAACGCGAACGAAGAGAATCTATTTTGATTGCAGAAGGTGAGAAGAAGTCAACTATCCTTGTTGCGGAAGGTAAGAAACAATCTGCTATCTTAGAAGCGGAAGCAGAAAAAGAAGCTGCCATTTTACGTGCAGAAGCAAAGAAAGAAGCTATGATTCGTGAAGCAGAAGGTGAAGCAGAAGCCATTATGAAAGTGCAAGAGGCTCATGCAAATGGTATTCGTTTCTTAAATGAAGCAAGTCCAGCACAAGCAGTCATTCAGTTAAAGAGCTTAGAAGCATTTGAAAAAGTTGCGGATGGAAAAGCAACAAAGATTATTATTCCTTCTGACATTCAGAATATGGCAGGTCTAGTAACATCATTAGCAGAAGTGAGTAAGACAGATGATGTGAAGTAGATTTTAGATATTTTGATATTTTGAATAAGTAACATTTTTAAGAAATGAATATAATATAATACTAGGCAGGAAACGAGCGTTTCCTGCCACATTATTTTTAGAACCAAAAATATTGTAAATACAATTTACTATATTCTAGTTAAATTATTTTACAAAAAATAAATAAACAATTCACATTCTAACTATTGACGAATTTACGATTTCGATATATTGTATATTTAATAAATGGGTTGAATAATTATACAGGAGTGATACATATGAATTTAAAAGGAAGAAGTTTTTTAACATTAAAAGATTTTACACCAGAAGAGATTACATATTTAATCGACTTAGCAGCAGATTTAAAGGCAAAGAAAAAACAAGGGATTACAGGGGAAAGTTTAAAGGGAAAGAATATTGCATTAATATTTGAAAAGCCATCTACACGTACAAGATGTTCTTTCACCATTGGTTGTATTGATGAAGGCGGTCATCCTGAATATCTTGGAAAAGATGATATTCAATTAGGTCATAAAGAAAGTGTAGAAGATACTGCAAGAGTATTAGGAAGAATGTTTGATGGGATTCAGTTCCGTGGATTTAAGCAAGATACCGTTGAAAAGCTTGCTAAATACAGTGGTATTCCAGTGTGGAATGGTTTAACAGATGATTATCATCCAACTCAAATTTTAGCAGATTTTCTTACACTAAAAGAACAATTTGGTGAATTAAAAGGATTAAAGTTTGTCTATGTTGGTGATGGCAGAAATAACATGGCAAATAGCTTAATGATTGGTTGTACAAAGATGGGGCTTCATTTTACAATTTTAGCACCAAAATCTTTATGGCCAAAGGATACATTGGTGGACTTATGTAAAGAATACGCAAGTGAATCTGGTAGTGAGATTGTGATCACAGATGATATTAATGCAGTAGAAGGTGCAGATTGTATTTACACGGATGTTTGGTGCTCAATGGGTGAAGAAGACAAAGCAGCAGAACGTGTTGCGATTCTTAAACCTTATCAAGTAAATGATGAAATGTTTAAGAAGACAAAGAAAGATAGTACAATCTTTTTGCATTGTTTACCAGCAGTAAAGGGGAATGAAGTTACAGAAGAACTATTTGAACGTTTTGCTGACGTTGTATTTGATGAAGCTGAAAATAGAATGCATACCATTAAAGCTGTTATGGTTGCCACTTTAGGAAATGAATAATGAAACATCTTCATTATATATCCCCGTTTTGAAAGGAGAAATAGAATGGCAGAGAAAGAGACAAAATTTGATGAGCTAATTAGCAAATATGCAGATTGTTGTAGAGAGAAGTTTCAGATTAATCCAGAGTTGTATTCAAAGTACGAGGTAAAACGTGGACTTCGTGATATTAGCGGAAAAGGTGTTTTGGCAGGATTAACTGACATTTCAGAGATACGCTCATATACTATAGTAGATAGTGAAGTAGTACCTTGTGATGGAAAGCTTTATTATCATGGAATTGATATTGAAGAAATCGTTGCTGGGTTTATGAAGGAGGAGCGTTTGGGGTTTGAGGAAACTGTTTATTTGTTACTATTTGGACGTCTTCCAAAACGTGGAGATCTAGTAGATTTTGAAGAACTCTTATCTTCTTATCGAGAAACATTACCAACAAGTTTTGTTCGTGATATTATCATGAAAGCTCCGAGTAAGGATATGATGAATACGTTAGCTCGAAGCGTACTTACTTTATATGCTTACGATGAAAATGCAGACGATACCAGCGTGGAAAATGTATTACGTCAATGTATGCAGTTAATTGCATTATTCCCAATGCTTTGTGTCTATGGATATCAGGCTTATACACATTACCACGATGGAAATAGTTTATTTATCCATCAGCCAGTAAAAGAGTATTCTACGGCAGAAAATATTTTACATATGTTACGACAAGATAGTTCCTTTACACCGCTAGAAGCTAAGATTCTGGACTTAGCGTTAGTATTACATGCGGAGCATGGTGGTGGAAATAACTCAACCTTTACAACTCATGTGGTTACCTCTTCTGGAACTGACACATATTCTACAATTGCAGCATCCTTAGGTTCTCTAAAAGGACCTAGACATGGTGGGGCTAACATTAAAGTAGTGAAGATGTTTGAGGATATGAAAGAGAACGTTAAGAACTGGGAAGACGAAGAAGAAGTTCGTCAGTACTTAGCAGATTTATTAAATAAAAAAGCATTTGATAAAGCAGGATTAATCTATGGTATGGGGCATGCGGTATATTCCATTTCAGATCCTAGAGCTAAGATTTTCAAAGCATTCGTAGAACGTTTATCAGAAGAAAAGGGAATGACGAAGGAATTTGGTTTATATTCCATGGTAGAACGTCTTGCACCAGAAGTGATTGCACAGGAACGTAAAATATATAAAGGTGTAAGTGCCAATGTAGACTTTTATAGTGGATTTGTATACAATATGTTAGGATTGCCAACAGAATTATTTACGCCAATCTTTGCTGTTGCACGTATTGCGGGATGGTCAGCCCATCGTTTAGAGGAAATTATTAATGATGGTAAGATTATCAGACCAGGTTATAAGAGTGTATCCAAGCATAAGCCTTATATGCCGTTGGATGATCGATAGGATTTTATATTAAATTAGTGAATGTAGAATTTAGAAATTTAGATAAGAAATTTAGATAAGTAAGAATGAGGAACGAAAATGAGAAGTATACCAAGTACATGGCTACATACAAAACAAGTCGGAAGACAAATAGCATATTTTGAAGAAATAGACTCGACCAATCTAGAAGCAAAGCGCAATCAAGAAAGAGTAGATGGTCATGGAATGGTATTTCTTGCAGAACAGCAAAATCAAGGTCGAGGAAGAATGGGGCGTAATTGGGTTTCACCAAAAGGAACTGGAGTCTGGATGTCCATTCTTCTAAAACCTGAATTCCCAACTACACAAGCATCACAGGTTACGTTAATTGCGGCACTTGCAGTTGCAGATGCCATTAAAAAAGTAGCAGGACTTGAAGGAATGATAAAGTGGCCAAATGACATTGTGGTGAATCGAAAAAAGGTTTGTGGCATTTTAACAGAGATGGGTGTGATTGAGGACAAGATACAGTATCTTGTTGTGGGAATTGGAATTAATGTAAATACGGAAGAATTTCCAGAAGAGATTAGAGCTACTGCTACATCTCTTAAAATAGAAGGGGACAAGGTGATAGAACGAGAATGCCTTGTAGCTGAAATATTAAACAGTTTTGAATTGTATTATGAGCACTTTTGCACAGATGGCGATCTATCAAGGTTAACAAAATACTATAATTCCATATTGATTAACAAGGGAAAAAAAGTTAAAATAGTAGGGAATTTGAAGGAAGATTCATTTATCGGAGAAGCAATTGGGATTGATGAGTTAGGTAGGTTACTGGTTCGATTAGAAGATGGAACCATAGAAATCATTGTCTCAGGAGAAGTATCCGTTCGAGGCTTGTATGGTTATGTATAGTCTAGAAATGGCTATAATAAAAATAGAAGTCTGCTAGATTGAAAAGCAGGATGTGCAGGATATTGCACAGACGGAGGTATAGGAATGAGTTTAGAAGATAGAGTATTGTGTGCATCCAGTGCATATGAAGAGAAGTATTATTTTAATGAATTATATTCAGGAATCCCATCTGCCATTCAAGATGATTTGAAGATTATGTGTGTTCAATTCACTGAGGATGTAGGTGGCATTTTAAGTCTTGAGTATGATGAAGAAGGTAACTTAGCTTTATCTGTTGCAGCAGATGAAGGGGATTTACTTTATGATGAAATCGGTAGTGGTTTAAAGATTCGCGAGCTGCAAAGAACAAAGAATGAATTGTTTGAAGCACTTGAAACTTATTATAAAGTCTTTATTTTAAAACAGGATTTATCTGATATTTTAAGTGAGGAATAGAAGACGAAAGGGGAATTATCATGATTAGACATGTTGTATTATTTGATTTTGCCAAGGAAGCAGAAGGAAAAAGTGCCATTGAAAATGCAGTGATTGCAAGGGATATGCTTTTGGGCTTAAAAGGAAAGATTGATGTATTAAAGAGAATTGAAGTTGGTATCAATGAAGCAGAGGCAGATAGTACAAATTATACATTATGTCTAGTGTGTGATTTTGACTCTTTAGAGGATTTACAGGTATACCAGAACCATCCAGAACATTTAAAGGTGGGAAGTTTCATTGGAAAGGTAAAGATACAGAGAAGTTGTGTAGATTATGAAATTTAAGGTGGAAGAAATATGGTTTTAACAGTTGATATCGGGAATACCAATATTACATGTGGTATTTTTGAAGGTGATAAAGTTGTTGGAACATTTCGTATGACAACGAATATTGTTCGAACATCAGATGAATATGGTATTTTCATTCGCGACGCACTTCGTGCAAAAGGATTTGACGGAGGAGTAGAAGGGGTTATCATTTCAAGTGTGGTACCTAAGATTATGTATTCATTTGAAAATGGGATTATTAAGTATTTAAATACAAAGCCAATTATAGTTGGTGTGGGTACAAAGACGGGGTTAAAGATTGCCACAGCACATCCAACAGAGATTGGTGCAGATCGTATTGTAGATGCAGTTGCGGCATATGACCTTTATGGTGGTCCAATCTTAGTAATTGATTATGGAACAGCTACTACTTTTGATGTTGTATCAGAAGATGGGGCATTTGTAGCAGGAATTACAAGTCCTGGTATTAAGTTAATTGCCAATGCATTATGGAATGGAACAGCGAAGCTTCCTGAGATTGAGATTAAGAAGCCAGCATCTATTCTAGCAAAAGATACGATTACAAGTATGCAAGCTGGTTTAGTGTATGGATATATTGGACAAACCGAATACATCATCAAAAAGGTAAAAGAAGAACTTGGCGTAGAAAATATGCGTGTAGTTGCAACTGGTGGACTTGGTAAATTAATTGCCGACGAAACAGATTTAATCGAAGTGTATGATCCAGACCTAACATTACATGGTCTTAAGATCATTTACAATAAAAATAAAAGGTAATCATCATGAGCATAAAGATTGGTAACATCACAGTGGATGGAAATTTAGCACTTGGACCAATGGCAGGGGTAACAGACCTGCCTTTTCGTGTGCTATGCAAAGAACAAGGCGCTGATTTAATTTATACGGAGATGGTAAGTGCCAAAGGCATCTATTATAAAAACAAGAATACAGATGCGTTATTAGAAATTGAAGAAGCAGAACGACCAGTTGCCCTACAGCTTTTTGGAAGTGATCCTGAGATTATGGGAAGTATGGCGGCTCAGATTGAACATCGAAACTTTGATATTTTAGATGTGAATATGGGATGTCCAGTGCCAAAGGTTGTAAACAATGGAGAAGGTTCTGCAATGTTGAAAACTCCTGAACTTGCGGGGAAAGTGATAGAATCTATTGCCAAATCAATAAGTAAACCAGTATCGGTAAAGTTTCGTATTGGATTCGACGATATTGATCCGAATATTATTGATTTTGCAAAGAGAATGGAAGCAAGTGGTGCAAATTTAATTGCCGTTCATGGAAGAACAAGAGCCCAATATTATAGTGGAAAAGCAAATTGGGATATTATTCGTGAGATTAAGAAAGCTGTGTCGATTCCGGTACTTGGAAATGGAGATGTATTTACTCCACAAGATGCAAAGGCAATGTTAGAACAAACAGAATGCGATGGAATTATGATTGCGCGTGGTGTTCGAGGAAACCCTTGGCTATTTAAACAAGTAAAAGCCTATTTAGAAAAAGGAGAACTGATTCCAAAGCCTAGTTGTGAAGAATTGGTTCAGATGGTACTTCGTCATGGCAAGATGCAAGCCGATTGGAAAGGCGAATACATGGGAATACGTGAAATGAGAAAACATGTAGCGTGGTATACTACTGGCTATAAAAATTCTGCCAAATTACGTGGTAAGGTCAATGAAATTGATACCTATGAGGACTTAGAACAAGTTATGTATACATTTTTAGAGATGAATGAAGGAAGACATTCTGACGCAACAAATTAGGAGGAAATACAAGATGTCAAAGCAAGGAAATCTTTTAGTAGCACAATCGGGGGGACCTACAGTCGCAATTAATGCTAGCTTAGCGGGAGTGATTAGTGAAGCATTAGGAAATGATGGAATAGGGAAAGCATATGGAGCAAGAAATGGTGTACAAGGTTTATTACAGGAAGAATTAGTTGATTTATCTGAAATCTTTACAACAGAAGAACAGATTAAAAGCTTACAGCATACACCATCTATGTACTTGGGTTCATGCCGTTATAAATTGAAAGATCCTGCAGTAGATGAATCCGATTATCTTCGAATCATCGAGATTTTGAAAAAATATGAGATTAAATATTTTTTCTATATCGGTGGAAACGATTCCATGGATACCGTTGCTAAGTTATCTAAGTATGCGAAGGAAAAGAATTATGAAATCTATGTAATGGGAATTCCAAAAACAATTGACAATGATTTAAAGGCAATTGACCATACACCTGGTTTTGGAAGTGCAGCAAAATATATTGCCACTTCTATCTTAGAAATCGCACATGACACATATATCTACGATATGGAAAGTGTGCTTATTGTTGAAATTATGGGACGTAATGCAGGATGGCTTGCTGCATCTAGTGTACTTGCAAGAACAGAGTATTCTGCGGCGCCAGATTTAATCTATCTTCCAGAAGTACCATTTTCAACAGGAGAGTTTGTCGAAGATGTAAAAGCATTATTAAAGCAAAAGAAACAAGTAATTGTTGCAGTATCCGAAGGTATCTGTGATACAGAAGGAACTTATATTTCTGCACAAGATGCAAATGTAGACCAATTTGGTCACATAAGATTAAGTGGTACAGGAAAGTACCTAGAGCATCTAATCCATGATACAATCGGATGCAAAGTTCGTTCTGTTGAACTAAATGTACTTCAAAGATGTGCGGCACACATTGCGTCTTTAACCGATATTGAAGAAGCCTTCGAATTAGGTAAACGTGGTGTGAAATATGCACTAGACGGAGTAACTGGTCATATGGTAAGATTAGTTCGTACTTCAGATGAGCCTTACACAGTAGAATACAGTGTAGAGGATATCAACAAGATTGCCAATGAAGAACGTAAGATTCCACGTCAATGGATTAATGAACGTGGAAATGACGTAACAGAAGAAATGGTACGTTATCTGAAGCCATTAATTAAAGGAGAAACAACTCCAAGCTATAAAGATGGCTTACCACAATATTTATTTTATAAGTAATGGATAGATTTTTATGCATGTAATCTTATAAATATATAAATTTTGTTATTAGAAATGAACAAATGGAAATGGATAAGTGTTACGCACTTATCCGTTTTTCACAAAAATAAAAATATACACGCTATTCTATTTGATTTTTTTTGAAAAAGGGAGTAATATACCTTTATGCAAAGACAAATGTTCGCGTACGGAAAACAAAAGAGGATTGTATGCGGCTAAAGGGTATTTACATATTATAAACAATAAACATACATACATAATTCTGAAGGGAAAGAGGTATTTAATTATGAGCGAAAAATTAAGAGTAGGTATTTTAGGCGCAACAGGTATGGTTGGACAAAGATTTATTTCTTTATTAGAAAATCATCCTTGGTTTGAAGTTGTTACAGTAGCAGCTAGTCCAAGAAGTGCAGGAAAAACCTATGAAGAGGCTGTAGGCGGACGTTGGAAAATGGCAACACCTATGCCAGAAGGTGTAAAAAAACTTGTGATTAAAAACGTAAACGAAGTAGAAGAAGTAAGTAGCACAGTAGATTTTGTATTTAGTGCAGTTGATATGTCTAAAGATGAAATTAAAGCAATCGAAGATGCTTATGCAAAAACAGAAACACCTGTTGTATCCAACAATAGTGCTCATAGATGGACAGAAGATGTGCCTATGATAATTCCTGAAATTAACCCTGATCACGTTGAAGTTATCAAATATCAAAGAGAACGTTTAGGAACAAAGAAAGGTTTCGTAGCTGTTAAACCTAACTGTTCGATCCAAAGCTATACACCTGCTTTAGATGCTTTAAAAGAGTTCGGACCTAAGTTAGTAGTTGCTACAACATACCAAGCAATCTCAGGTGCGGGTAAAAACTTTAAAGATTGGCCAGAAATGGTTGAAAATATCATCCCATACATCGGTGGCGAAGAAGAAAAGAGCGAACAAGAACCACTTAAAATATGGGGACATATTGAAGAGGGTAAGATCGTTAAAGCAGAAGGCCCTGTTATCACAACACAATGTATCCGTGTTCCAGTATTAAATGGTCATACAGCAGCAGTATTCGTAAACTTTGAAAAGAAACCAACTAAGGAAGAAATCATCGAGCGTTGGAGAAATTACAAAGGATTACCACAAGAACTTAACTTACCAAGTGCTCCAAAACAATTTATCCAATACTTAGAAGACGACAATCGTCCTCAAGTAGCATTAGATGTAGATTATGAAAATGGATTTGGTGTATCTTTAGGAAGATTAAGAGAAGATAGCGTATTTGATTATAAATTCGTTGGTTTATCTCATAATACAGTACGTGGTGCTGCAGGTGGTGCGGTGTTATGTGCAGAGTTGTTGAAGGCTCAAGGGTATATTGAGAAGAAATAGTTGAATATAGTTGAATAAGTAACGGTAGAAAGAACTAGCATAGTAAAGTAGGAATACTTTTTATGCTAGTTTTTTTGCAATAGAAAATGAATATTTAAATGTAAAAATGAATAAAATGAGAAAAAGTCGTAAAAATATTGACATAGGACATAAAAATAAGTACCATTAATTATGGGAGGTATAGATATGTTAATTCAATTTTCATTTAAAAATTTTTTGTCATTTAAAGAAGAAACATTAATTGATATGAGTGCAGTAAATGCATATAAGGAACATGAATATAATTTAATTAATACAGAAAAGGAAAAATTTTTGAGAGTTGCAGCAATATATGGTGCTAATGCAAGTGGTAAGTCTAATTTTATTTGTGCATTTGCTCACTTTAAAGATATCGTGTTGAAGTCATCCAATTATGTTGAAAATGAGGATGAAAAATCAATTGTTTCAGATTATATGCCTTTTTTGCTACAATCCCAATTAGATAATTCCGAATTTGAAATTATCACTTTGATTGATGGAACGGAATATAAGTATGGCTTTGAGTACAATGACGAAGTAGTTGTAGCTGAGTGGTTATATAAGAAAGATAAAGAAACGAATAGAACAAGTACAATTTTTGAGAGGGTAACAGATAAGCCTATTAAATTTGGTCCTTCAGTAAGAAAAGAATGTGAAATTTTTGGAAAACAAGTGTCAAGTGATATGTTGGTTTTGTCATTTCTAGGAAAATTAAAATTACAAACAGATATCTTTAATTTAATCTTTACAGAAATTAAGGATTCTTCTGTATTAAGCAGTGATTCATTTGAAAATTACAGTATGATTACAGAATGTTTACCTTGGCTTATAGAAAACCATAAAGATGAATTATTAGAATTTTTACATGCAATAGATACTGGTATTGAAGATATTACTTATTCAGATGAAGGAAAGGAACTTGAAGTACTTACTTGGCATAGGGATAAGGAAGGAAGTTTAAAATCTCTTTCGCTCTTGAATGAGTCAGAAGGTACTATTAAGTGTATATCCATTTATATTGTTGCTAAGGCAGTACTACTATCAAATTCCATTTTAATGGTAGATGAGTTGAATGTAAAGTTACATCCATTGCTCCTAAAGTTTATAATTGATTTGTTTCATAATAGTTCATCACAAGCACAACTTATTTATACAACACATGATACTACATTATTAGACAAAAAGTTTTTTAGAAGAGATCAAATATGGTTTGTTCAAAAGGATGAATTTGGAGAATCGAAATTGTACGCATTATCAGACTTTAAGATAAGATCAGATGCATCTTTTGAAAAGGATTATTTAAGTGGTGTGTATGGAGGTATTCCTTTATTAAAAGATTTTGCAATAAAGGAGGAGAAGTAATAGGTGGGAACGGATGATATTTTTAAGAAACGAAAGCAGGAAAGAAAAGACAAATAGAAATGAAAACACCGAAACCTAATTCGTATCTTATAGTTGCAGAGGGAGAAAAAACAGAGCCCTTATATTTTCAGGGAATAGTAGATAAGATAATAGAAAAAGTAGGTGGAAATATTACGGTTTATCCAATTCCAACAATTGATATACATGGGGAAGGTTGTTCCAAGAATAGCTTAATTGATAAGACAGAGGAAATTGTGAATAAGGCTAAAATAATATATGAAAAAATATGGGTAATATTTGATAAAGATGATTTTGAAGATTTTGATAGTGCTATTGATAGGGCATTAAAAAAAGGATATCATGTTGGATGGAGTAATGAATGTTTTGAATATTGGCTGTATTTACACTTCTTTTATAGTGATTCTAGTTTACATCGTGATGATTGGTTCGATAAGGTAGATGACATATTTAAGAAATATGGTCTTGGAGATGGAAAATATAAAAAGAATGAAGCTAGAATATTTGATTTGTTAAATAATGCAGGAAGTGCTAAATCAGCCATTGGTTATGCAAAAAATCGTATGAAAGAATTTAATCAATCGGAGAGAAAGCCGTCTGAATTTAATCCAGGAACAACTGTACATATATTAGTAGAAGAACTCTTAAGGTATTTAGAGGATTCATAATTGACTTAATCTTCTCTTAACATTATACTAAAATTAGTTGGTTAAATTAAGGTTATTTAATCAACTAATAATAAATTGAACAAACAAACATTAAATTCAACACAAGGGAGGATAAAATGGTTAAGAGAGGATTAATTCGAAAAGGCATGGCAATCTCTCTAGCACTTGCGCTGACCGTATCAAGTGTACATACAGGCGGATTGACATGGAACAAAACAATTTACGCTGCAACACAAGCAGATGAAAAAGAAACACTATTTTCACAAGATTTCAATTCAGGAATCAGCGGATGGTCTTACGGAAATGGATGGGAGTATCAATATTCCGCAACGGACTCATCTATCGAAGAAGACGATGGTATGCTAAAAATGAATGTGGACTTCTCCAAAGATGCCGACAAAAGCTGGTCCCAAGTAGCCACAAGTTACTGGAACAACGATGGTATCAACTTCTCAAGAGCAAATCAAGTAACACTAGACTTTCGTTATGATTCTTCCAAAATGACAACAGGTTCCCTCACCATTATGGCATTTTCCAACGCAGGCATTAATGCAAGTGCCCCAGTAAATATGGAAAACGCAGAAACCATATCAGGTACAATCAAGCAAGTATCCGTAACAATCAACTTTGATGCATTAGGCGCATCTGCATCGGATTGTGGCTTTGCATTATGTGTAATCGGTAATAATACAGATTACAAAGGTTCTGTATGGTTTGATAACGTAAGTGTAAATGCAGACCCAATTGACTTAACAGTAGACGACGTAGACTCCACAATTGCTGTAAAATCAGCGGATGAACAGCAAATTAGTATTCAGAATGGTAAACTTATAACTCAAAAGAAAGACGGTTCGACAGAAGAGACAAAACTTGCAACCAAGATTACATTAGTTGATAAAAAGGCAACAGATAATGTAAAGCAAATCTATACATATTTAAAAGCAATCGGTGAATCTGAAAGTGTACTTTACGGTCATCAAGATGATACCTTCCAAAAAGCAGGTTCTGCCGACTTAACATGTTCCGATACATCCGATGTAACAGGTTCTATTGCAGGAGTATTCGGAATTGATACATTAGCGTTATGTGGAAACGAATTATGTGCATCTCAATATAATGCATCCCACGGCACATCACTACCAGATACAAAGCTTGGACATGTAATTGCAGCAGCAAAAGCAACAAACGAAGCAATCCAAGAAGGAGCAATCGTAACTCTTTCCGCACACATGCCAAACTTCGCGACTATTCAGAAAAATGCAAACTACAATAGCCAAACAGACCCATCATTTGCAAAATATGACTTTGCTCCAGGTACATTCTACGATACATCTGGCGATACCATGAATAATATTTTACCAGGTGGAAAATTCAATGCAGTATATCGTGCATACCTTGATATGATCGCAGCCTACGCTGAGATGGTTGATGGAACAATCTTATTCCGCCCATTCCATGAAAACACAGGAAGCTGGTTCTGGTGGGGAGCAGCCTATTGTGATGCAGAAACTTATAAAAATGTATATCGTTATACAATTGAATATTTAAGAGATACGAAAAACATTCACAATATGCTATTTGTATACAGTCCAAGTAATACAGGTGCAACTACACAAGCGGAATATGCAATTCGCTATCCAGGTGATAACTATGTAGATATCGTTGGTGTTGATATGTACCACAATAGTCCATCCACAAGCGACACATGGATGCAACAATTGAAAGAAGAACTGAAAGTAGTAAATCAATTTGCAAAGAATCATGGAAAACTATTTACACTAACCGAAACAGGTATTGCAAATGATACCTTTGAAGGAGACAACCAAACTGCTGTATTGCGTAAAGGAAATGGCGTAAAAGATTGGTACAATAAAGTATTAGATATCGTATCCGAAACAGACGCATCCTATTATTTATTATGGGCAAACTTCGGTAAGACAAATGGTTTCTATTCTCCATATGTGGATTCTGTAAATAAAGATGGTTCCTTACATGGACATGAAATGCTAGATAACTTCATTTCCTTCTACAACGATGGACGTTCTGTATTTGCAGCAAATCAAAAGGCAGCATTAGAGGCAATTCAAGGAACAACTGTAAAAGCATCTGCAACTACTTCAAAAGCAATTGGATACTTAGTAAATCCAATCTCAGGAAGTCGTATTACAAAAGCCATTACTGTGAAAGCAAATGTTACAAATCGTAAGAGTAGCACAAAAGTAAAATTTGTATTTAAGACAACTTCTAAGACCATTAAGTTAAATGGAAAACTAGGAAGCAGTGGATATTATACGGCAACATTAACAAAGAAACAATTAAGTAAGTTAGGCAAAAAGGTTGGTACCATTACACTTTACATTGATGGCAAGAAGGCACAAAGTATTTCAGCTATCTTTAACGAACCAGCACCAGTGGAAGACTTAACATTGGTAGATGATTTTGAAAATTACTATGGTTCAGATGATCAACTTGCAAAAACATGGACGGTAAATAAAGACACAAACTGTAATATTTCATTTACTTTAAATCAAAGCAAAGTTTCTAGTGGTTCCTATGGACTTACATTTACATATGATGAGACATCTACAGGATGGGGCGGTGCTACCTTAAATAAAGAAGCTGATTGGTCAAATTGTAATGCATTACAGTTCTACATGGTTCCAGATGGAAACCTACAAAAGACCGTTATCCAAATTACTGCAGGTGGAGTTGTATACGAAGCATATTTACAAAACTACGAAGCATATAAGAAAGCCAGAAAAACACCTATTTTAGTAACAATTCCATTTTCTGAATTCTGTGAAAGAGATACAGAAGGTAATCCAAAGGGCGGTTTAGTAAAAGATTGTACCTCTGTAACTTCACTTGGTTTATGGGTAAATGCTTTAGCAGGAACCTCTGCAATCAAAGACGATAGAGTACAAGGAACCTTATATTATGATGCAATTACAGCTGTTCGTGTAAAGAGTGAAAAGTTCTCTATTGTAAAAGCAAGCAGTAAGACATACAAGAATTTAAAGAATCAGACAATTAAAATAAAAACTTCCAGCTTAAGTTTAGCAAAAGGAAAGAGCAAACAACTAACAGCAACTATTACAGGAAGTGGAGACAAGACAGTGACATGGTATTCCACAAATCCAACATTAGTATCTGTTACCAAAACAGGTAAGATTACAGCAAACCGTGCAGGAACGGCAACGATTGTAGCAAAGACTAGATATGGAAAACAAGCAACTTGCAAGGTAACAGTAAAATCTGATTCTACAGAAAAAGAAATTATTTCAGCACCATTCAATTATGTAAATGATACGGAATACAAATTAGCAACAAATTACTCAGGTGTAGACAACGCAGCATTAGCAAAGGTTCTTAAGAAAGCTGCAAAGGGAGAAAAGGTAACAATCGCAGTTATCGGTGGTTCTATTACACAAGGAACTGTAAAAACAGGAACAAAAGATTCTGAAGTTACAAATAAATCACCATATGCCACAATCTTCTTCAACTATTGGAAAGAAACTTTCCCTAATACACCATTTGAATTTATCAATGCAGGTATTGGCGCAACAGATTCTTATTTAGGTGTACATCGTGTAGAAGCGGATGTGTTATCTAAGAATCCAGATTTAGTATTAGTAGAGTTTACGGTAAATGATGCAGGAACAGACTTTTACAAGAAATCTTATGATAACTTAGTTCGTAAGATTTTAAAAGCAGATTGTAATCCAGCGGTTATGCTCTTATTTATGACACAAACAAATGGTTATGATGCACAAGTACAGCATGAAGAAATCGGAAAAGCTTATGGACTTCCAATGATTAGCTACAAAAATGTAATTGAATACATGATGAAAAATAACATCTATACAAGTGAAGATTTATCAGGTGATGTTACTCATCCATCTGCATTAGGTCATGCGATTGCTGGTGAATTAATTTGGAAGTACTTAAATGAAGTGTATAAGAATGCAGAGAGTTACAAAGAACCTACCACATTTGATATAAAAGCAGTAACAGATGAAAGTTATATCAATGCACAGATTTTAGATAGTGCCAATACAACGCCAGAAAGTCTTGGAACATTTGCAAAAAGTAATGTATTTTCTACATATCCTAACAACTGGACTTGTAAAGAAGGAGATGGAGAGATTACATTTAAGACTACTTGCAAGAACGTGGGCATTATGTTCTATCGTCAGGTTGACGGAAATGGTGGACAATTTGATGTGTATGTGGATGGCGAGAAAGTTACTACTTTAGATGCCAACTTTAAAGATGGCTGGGGTAACTACGCACAGACAACCGAATGCTTCACATCTGAAACAGCAGCAGTACATACCATTTCGATTAAGAAGGCAGAAGGTTCTACTGGAAATGAATTTTCGTTATTAGGATTATTAGTTTCAAAGTAGAGTAGTGATATTTCATTTACAACCTTACGTACAAGATAATATGTAAGCGATGAAATAAGTTGATTTTTAAATGATAAAAAAGTGCTTCCACTTGGTATCATATGATACTTTAGTAGAAGCACTTTTTACTATTAAATCAATACTATTCTGGCTGTGGTAAGTCAAATAAATAGCGAATAAATGCAAATGTATTTTCCTTATGAGGAGAATTATAAGCAATCGTAAGTACAGGAGTTTCCACATACGGATTCAATGCTTTGTATTTCTCACAATCGGATAAATCAATCCCAAGAACATAAGGAACACCATCTCCATAAGGGTCTTCTTCATCTAAATATCCCATAGCTTGATCAAACGCACTATTATTTTCAGCAGAAGTATCTTCACTTTCAATATAAACATTTGCAGTTAATAACTTGTCCGCTAACGCTTCCTTAATATCATCTGGCAAATAAGTCTCTAGATTTTTCAAATAGCCATAATAAGAATACTGTTGGAAATAATCATTATCTGCAACGATTACATCAATTAATTCAGAATATAAAATAGTAGTAAGCTTATCACTTCCAGAGAAGGAGGAATTTTGATTTGTGAAGTTAAAAGAGTCATCAATGGATACTGTTTCATGTTCTCCAACTTTAATTAGTTTCCCAAGCTCGGCTTCCATATCCTCCGTTGCATCATCATCTAGCTGATCTAATAAAACGGCGACGTAAAGGACTTTTTCGTTATGTGGTCCAAGGGTTACACACCCTACATAAATGAGAAAACCGCAGATTACAGCAGTAACTACAATTTTCAATAAGTAATAATCTTTAAAGAAGTTCCATTTGCCCTTAGCGTCTAGTTCTTTCCAAGTCTGTTTTACTGAGTTTTCTTCCTCGCGTTGTGCGTAGATAGCAGCACTTTCATCCAGTACTGTTTTCTTCTTATCACTGTTTGGTGTGGAAGGTGTTTCAGTAGAAGAAGACTGTAAATTTTCAGATTTTGTTTCTTTTTCCATGTGTCTCCATCCTTTATATATTCAGTTAATCTTTTATAAGTTTACCATACCAAGGAAGTGAAAGAAATAATTATATTATAAAAAATGTATAAACAGTTTAGCGTTTGCTGTATCTGAACACAAAAGAACCCTCATAAACATGAGGGTCTTTTGCAAGATCAATTAAGGGTATTACGATATATGTCAAGTCATAAAGACTTACGAAGCATTATAATTTTGATTGAAAATCAGCGTATGCGCTACATCCATGTTCATGAACATCAAGACCATCTTCCTCTTCTTCTTTTGTTACTCTAAGTCCAACAGTCTTATCAATTACAGTAAAGATAATAAATGCTAAAACTACAGTATAAGCACCAACGGCAAGAACACCAATACACTGTGTTACAAGGAAGCTTACACCTCCACCATAGAATAACCCTTGTGTCTGGTCAAATAAACCAACGAGAATAGTACCGATGCAACCACATGCCCAGTGAACGCCAGTAGCACCAACAGGGTCATCAATTTTTAATTTTCTATCTACAAATTCAATTACAAATACTACAGCAACACCGCTTATTACACCAATTGCTAATGCACCCCAGTAAGAGACAACGTCACATCCAGCTGTAATGCCGACAAGACCAGCAAGGGAACCATTCAATGTCATAGATACATCAGGTTTACCATAACGAACCCAAGTTAAAATTAATGTAACAAGTGTAGCAGCTACAGCAGCTAAGTTTGTTGTCATAGCAATATCACCAATATTTGTTGTAGCAGCTGTTGTAGAACCACAGTTAAATCCGAACCAGCAGAACCAAAGAATAAATACACCTAAAGCACCGATAGGAAGATTGTGTCCAGGAATCGCTTGTGGCTTTCCGTTTTTATCATATTTTCCAATACGAGGTCCAAGAATTTTAGCACCGATTAAAGCACACCAACCACCAACGGAGTGAACAGCAGTAGAACCAGCAAAATCATGAAAACCTAAGTCAGCAAGCCAACCACCACCCCAGATCCAGTGACCTGTGATTGGATAAATAAAGACAGAGATACAAGCACTATATATTAAATAAGAAGAAAATTTTGTACGTTCAGCCATTGCACCAGATACAATTGTGGCAGCAGTAGCACAGAATACTGTTTGAAAGATTAGAAAAACCCCTACAGGCAATCCATTAAATAGCCCGTCAGCATCAGCAAGAGCATTAGGATTAAATAATCCATTTGTTCCAATGATTGGGTTGTCTCCACCAAACATGATACCAAAACCAATTAGAAAGAAGAAAATAGAACCCATTACAAAGTCCATCATATTCTTCATAATAATATTACCAGCATTCTTAGAACGGGTAAAACCAGCCTCCACCATAGCGAAACCGGCTTGCATAAAGTATACTAAAAATGCGCCAAGCATCGTCCAAACGATATTAATAAGCAATTGTGTATTTTCCATATTAAGACCTCGCTTCCGTATTAATAAAAAATAAAAAAAGGAACAATACTTATTGAATAAGCATTATCCCCATTGATAATAAATTTCAAAATATAATAATATGTACATTTTATAAAGCATCTTGACCACGTTCGCCAGTACGAATACGAACGGCATCTTCAACATCATAGATAAATATTTTACCGTCTCCATAGTTGCCTGTCGTGATTTCGCTAACAACTCGGTTTACAATTTCCTCAGCACTATCATCTTCTACAATGGTTTCAACTTTTACTTTTGGAAGTAAGTTTACATTGTATTCAGCACCTCTGTAAACTTGCTTATACCCTTTTTGATTTCCATAGCCCATTATGTTTGTAATCATAATACCATTAGCACGGGATTCATCTAAGATAGATTTTAAATCTTCTAATTTCTCAGGCTTGATAATTATTTCAAGTTTTTTCATAATGGTTACCCTCCTTATTGTCTTATTAATCTTATTAAATAAAAAACCTTTCTTTGCGTGTAATAGTATTGATATTAAATTACTAAATAGAAAGGCAAAAAAATAAGCGCTTCTTATCTCTAAGAAACGCCTTTGTTTTTATTGATGTTTATTATACACTCATTTTTTTAGTTGTCAATAAGTTTTTTGAAATTATTTAGTTTTATCTATTTCAAAGGTGTATTTTTTCCAAAAAGCATTGCATCACGTAAATAATAAACTAGATATTACAATTTGTCATTTATGAAAATAGTACGAAAAGGATTTAGTAAAAAAACAAATAAATAGTTTGTTGAAAAATTCAAAGATATATTATATAATAGAAATATGAAACAAATACATATTACGAAAAAGTTTCGTAAAGTATATTTTATTAGGACTACGATGTAGAAAAGCAATCTGGTGATATGTCAAGATAAGATTTGCATTGTTTTTGATATGTTTTTC
>CAYPEJ010000036.1:16478-37309 GCA_964409685.1 uncultured Anaeromicropila sp. | reverse complement strand
CTTTCTCATCAATGGTTAAAACACCAGGGTCTCTTTTAAAAGGATATTTTTCCGTTTGATTTGCATATTGAGGTTTATTCACTTCTATCCTTTCACACAAATTCTCATCTATATAAACAAAATTAGGGTCTGTAGGGTGTGCTCTAAATGTGTGCTGTTTAGACCTCCACCTTTCTTCCTCTGCCTTTCTATCAGCATCATAAATACCTTTTTCTTTTGCCTCTGCTAAACTCATAGTTTGCTTACGGATAACCTTTACTCTTTCTTCCCATTTCTCAATGTTTTGGAACATTAACCATTCCGAGTTTCTAACCTTTATTGGACTTATATCACCAGGCACTTTTTGTAAATCTTTTCCAAAAATTCTGCCTTCTGGTGAGTAATATCCTAAATCTCTTTGAGTTTTGTAATTTAAAACAAGGTTTTTAATGTCATTATATTCTTTAATTTCCTCTGGAGAAGTATTTACTGGTAGTTCATCTCTGAAAACCTCACCAATAGGGAATGTGTCATAGGTTTCTTCTTTATAAGGAATATCCTTAAAATCAGTTTTTTTGATAGGAAATTTATAACGATTAAACACTTTCAAAATGTGATTTATATCTCTAGAACCCTTTATTTGAGAAATTGCTTCTGTAACATTTTTAAATGCTTGTTTAAAGGGGATTTTATAATTGTTTGCATCTACAATTTTTCTATAAATCTCCCAACCTAAAATACCTTCATAAACATCTTTAGGCATACTTTTTGAGAAAGGTATTCTAAAAAGGTAATCATCGTAAAGAAACTTATACCTTTCTTGTATTTTATATTTGTAAGGAAACCCTAGATTTCTATCATAATAAGGGTTTTTGTAAGGGTCTGCATTAAAATCAACATTTTGATAGGTTTCTGTATTTTCTAATATATTGGTAGTTTCAGTTTCTGTATTTTCTGGATTGTTAGAATCTACTATAGTAGTATTTTCCATATTTCTATCATTTTCCAAGTTATTGGAATTTTCAGTATTTGCAGAATTTTCAGTGTATAAAGTTTCCTCAGGAATATCAGGCATTTCTGGAACAATAATCCTATCAAAATCAGCAATATTTACTTTGTGCTGTCTTTCCATTTCCTTAAACAAGGCAACCATTTCCTCAGTTGTCCTGTCTTCCGGATTCTTGTTTTTTAGAATTTCTATGATATTGGTATTTTCTGTATTGTTAGAATCCACTTTAGTGGTATTGTTAGTTTCCAACTCATTTGCATTTACCGGATTTTCCAGTATACTGGTATTTTCTGTATTGTTAGAATCCACTTTAGTGGTATTGTTAGTTTCCTTGGTATTATCAGTTTTGATAGAATTTAAAATCTCATCAATGTTACTCATTTCCACAATCCTTTAAGAATTTTTCTATAACTTTGTCTAAATCAACATTAAAATCTTGTGATATATACATAAATTCAGGCACTAAAAAACTTTTATCAGTTACCTCAAAATCTTTTATACTTCTTTTTGTAACTGGATTTTTAAATAAAACAATTATTTTATGTGTTTTATAATCAGTTTTTATACCTAGAATCTTTGTTTTGTTAATGTAAAAAACTCTGTCCTGTCCTTCAATTTTAACAAAGTTTTCTTTAAAGTATTTTGTATCCATAAATTTTACATTATCTTTATCAATGTAAAAATAATGGGACATTAAGCCAATTTCCTTTTTACTAGTGGATATATCCATATTAAAGACAATCTTATCCTCCAGTATATTCATATTTGAGACTGCTTCTAAATTGATATAGTTATCATTTTGTTTAACAAATACCATTTCAAAACTCCTTTAATTTTGATATAAATTCTTTTTGTATATTTAAAGTTTCTAATCTTTTTAATTCTTTTTGTAAATCCTCAATTTTTGAGGACAACACTTTTAAGGTTTCTTCAGTAAATGAGTGAATACCCATATTTAACAAATAATCAAAGTTTCCTGGATTATAAAGGTTTGTTTTTTGTAAATCATTTTCAATTTCCTTTGTCTTTCTTTTATAGATTTTAAGTTCATCACTCATAATCATCTGGACAAACTTATATTTTGAGGCATTTAATAATAATGTTTCTTTTGTAACATTTATATCAAATAACCTTTGCTTTTCTAAATATTTAATCCTTATTTCCTTGAAATAATCCAATATTTCAGTAATAGTATTAAATTGTTTTACTTTATTGTTTTCATCTATGCAATTGTATATTTCAGTTTGTGATAATGATAATTTTAATAACTCAAAAATCTTATCATTTTTTAATTCTTTATTTAAAACTACCTCAAACTCAAAAGATTGAGTTTTAACATTGCTTAAATCCTTATATGATTTAATCTTTTTCTTTTCTATTAAATCATCAAGGATTTCCAGGTATTTCTGATACTCAATGAAAGGCGGAATTTCAGTAATATGCACTTTGTTTTTCTTTACTTCAAAAACACCCTTTAACTCCCATTTTTTAGGGTTATCACCCTGTGTAACAAAACCCTTAAATCCTTTTATATAAGGTTTTAAATCAGTTTTTTTATCATTATAGTAATCAATAATGTCTTTTAGATTTCTTGGTAATATATGCTGTTTAAATCCAGATGCTAGGCAGTTCATACTCCCATTTACAAGTATTAAAGGAATACAAGGCACATAGAATAAAGGTTCTATTTTGGTTCCTTCAAATTCTTGAGAAATTAAGACATCTCTAATATCAAATATTTCATTGATATAAGGCTGGTTAGAAACATAGATATATCGAGGTGCTGCACTTTCTCTAACCATCCTTGTTCCAAAGTTTCCTTCACCTTTTAATAATGGTAAGTTGTTTGAACCAACATAAGAAGCAGCAATGTTAGAAACTACTTGTGCTGCTGACCCGTGGAGATATTGTGTATAACTTTGCATTTGATTATCAAAAACTGACACTTTAGTGGAGGTTTTTAATTTGTTTAATGCCGTGTGTATAATTTTTCTTTGAGAGTTTTTTAAACCATCTATTGCTGAACCAAGCATTCTAATGGTTGAATAACAGGAATAGTCTGTAAGTTCATTTAAAAAGAAATCTGTTATACTTCTTTGCATAATACTCCTTTGTTTTTATAATTATAAAATAAAATTGATTAAAAATTGAAAAGTTTTTAAAATACCAAATTTTGGTATTTTAAAATATATTTAATTTACCAATATATTTTAATCTCCAGTTTACTGGGATTTAAAACATTTTTAACTTATATAAAATCTCTAAAAATATCATATCTTATAACATTATAATCATCACAAATCTTGTTATAAAATTCTAAATAACTATCATAAATTGTTTCCATATTGTTATAATCCTCCAACCTTGTATTCTTAACCTTTTCAAAATGTTTTAAGTATTTTTCTTTATTTTCAGGTAAGCAAATAATGATTAAATCCATTTTCTTTAAAACACTTTCAACTTCACTTAAGCTTGGTGCATTTGTGTCTTTAAATATTTTTGAATACAAATAATTAGAAATTATTCCTCTGTCAAAAATAGTATTAGTTTTATTGTTATAGAATTTAGGGCCTTCTGTTACATCTGGTGTGTTTTTTGTTAAATGTAAAACAATATGGTTCTTTATAATCAATGTTTTTATTAAACTTGATTTACCAGTAGCATCTGGGCCTTCCACTAAAATATTCATTTTTGCTTCCTTTTTGAAATTATCCTTAAAGTATTATATACTAAAGTATTATATACTAAAGTATTATATACTAAAGTATTATATACTAAAGTATTATATACTAAACTATTGATAAATGGTTGCTTCTGTAAGTTTTTTAACATTATCAAAATCCTTTACAAGTCCAGCATTTTCTGTATATCTTACAGGACAAATATCTAAACCGCCTCTTCTTGTAAATAAATTATAAATCACTAGAGAGTGAGGATTTATTTTATCCATAATTGCCTGAAATATTTGTTCTGTTACTTCCTCGTGGAAATGAAATTCATTTCTGAAAGATACTAAATACTTTAGTAAACTAATAGGAGTAGGAATATTTCCTTTAATTTCTAAAAAGACATTTGAGAAATCCGGTTGGTGTGTAACTCTGCAATTACTTCTAAATCCTGTAAATTTAAACTTACAATGTGATTGTTTTGCAGCAAGTTCAAGTAAATCAGGAGATTCTTTAAAGTTTGAGAAATCAGTATCATCTGAAAGAAAATTTTTCATATCAAAGAAATCCTCAAAAGGATATATTCCTTTTATATTATTAAATAATTCAATTTCTACATAAGATTCTGTCTTTTTTGATAAATCATTCTTAACAATGTAGAGGAACTTTTGAACTGCCTCTTCTTCAGTATCACCTAGTTTTAACATATTGAAAGAAAAGAAATATAGTTTCATAGATTTAGATTCTATAAAATACTTTGAAGAACTTGGTATTTTTATTTTAGCAACAAAAGTTAATGGATAACCATTATTTAGTAAAAATGAAACTTCATAATTATGCCAAATATCAAAACCATTTAAAGTCCCTATATTATGTGCTTCTCTATTATGCCTTCTTTCAATATTTACAAGTAAATCAATTGAGTAATCTAGATTGTAATCGTGTGTTTGTTTTCCAAGAAATTGTGATGCTTTTTTATCAATAATGTTTTCTGTATTACCAGTAACTGGGGTTTCAGTAACTGGTTTATCAAAGATTATAGCCATTTTAAGTTCCTTTTTATAATTTTAAAGTTTCTTTAATTAAAAATCCAAAAATAACAAAAATAATCCTATAGGATTTAACTTTAACAAAAATAATCCTATAGGATTTAATTTGTTTAAAAAAATTTTTTTTGAAATCTTTATATTATATACAAATTCATTAAAAAAATTTAAGAAAAATATTTACTTATAATTCCAAAATCTTTAGCACATTTTAAACATAAAATCTTATAATTATCACCAATGGTGATTTCTTTAGAATCTGTGTATTCAATGTTACCATTAGAATTACCACAATTCTCACAAATGCTTTTCAATTTTACAATTTCATCCACAAAAGGCAAAAACTCAACATTTTGCCTTAACAACATTAAATCAATAGGTTTATCTGGTATATCCGAGCCACTCAATAAACCACTAGTAATAATGGTTTTACCATTTATACTAGCATCTATTATTTCTTTGATAATGCTAGTATCAAATAAGTGAAACTCATCTATCAAAATATAATCGTATAATTGTAATTGTGATTTATTGTTATAGTATTCAAAATTAAGTTTTATGGTAGGTTTAAAACTCCTAGAAATAAAGGTTCTTTTATCCTGTTTATTTCTTAAAATAACATAGGATTTCTTTGATAAATGGAGTTTCTCTGCTTCTCTCAATAAAAGGAGTGATTTACCACTCCTCATAGGTCCAAGTATTGCTTTTATCATTGTTTCTCTTTATAACAAATACCACTAAAGTAACAAAAATCTACTTTGTTTATTTTAACTCCGTGCAAAAATATCCATTTTTACTTGGAATATTCCATCTGGTCTTAAATCAATTGTATCACAATTAAGTTTAAGAATGTATTCAAGGAACTTTTTCCTTAGTCTTTTAATATCAGAAATTAAAAAAGGCTCTGGACTCAAAAGTTGTTCTTCCTTCACAACTCCAATATGTGATGATTTTTCTTTTTGGAAGACATCATAAACTATTACTTTATCATTACAAAATTCTACACTTTCACCTTCTTCCATCTCATTAACAAGGATTTTTAAAGAATCTAAATCAACCGTATATGAGTATTTTGCATTTGGAACACAAAAACCCACAACTTTCTCTTTATCACTTTGAGGAGGAATCCCAATAAACTCTTTATCTCCTGCCATAAGCCTTACAAAGTTATCCTTAAGGTTTTCAAGTGAAAAGCCTTTAAGCAAATCCGAGACTTTTGGTGCATTTTGAAGCAAAATATAGAAAAAATAATCCTCTTTCGCATTAAGAAAACTTAAAGGAATCTTAACAATAAAACTTCCATCTGAAAGATACAAAGTGCTGTCTTTTGCTAAAATATGCGTAATTTTTTGCTTTCTTTGTAAATGCCTTAAGTTTGTTTGCTTTAAAATATCTTTTGGAAACTCTAACATATTAAAACTCCATTAGGTTTGCTGTAACAGCATCATTTAAAAGTTGTTTTGAGGATATTTCCTCTAAAACTTTCTCCATTTTTGAGTTTAGGCCTAAAATGCTTAAATAAGCAAGCATTATTAAAATCCAAGTGAATACAATACAAGTTTTCATTCTTCCCCCTTATAATAAGCATCATCTATCTCATCACGGACTGCATTTAGAATACTAATAACATAAGAACAGCAAAGTTCCTTCTTACCCCAATATAATAGAACTTTGAAATCTTTTTCTCCAGGAATATCTACGGTTTTTGTAATTGCTTGTTTTCCACCTGCAAAGATAGAAATTTTGGTATTTCTTTTTGTTTCAGTAATTTTTAACTCAAACTCCTTCAGAAAACCTGTCTTAACAATTGCTTCTCTTATTAAAGTTTCATTGAGTTTACTCATATTTCCTCCTGTTTTGTATATTACAACATTTTTGCTTAAAAGAACCTTAAAAAAATTACTAAAACAAAAATTCTACTAAAGTAGTTTTTTTGTAAAATTTTTTATAACATTGTATATAATATAAACAAATAAAAAATTTTTTGTAAAATTATAAAATGTTAGAATGTATATAGTTCAATAAAGCAGTTCTGTATGTCCCTATATACTTAAAGAAATCACATAAATCTTTATTCATAGGATAATTAGTCCAGGCCTTTGGCTTAAATGAGTTAAAGAAATTAGGATTTTCTATGCCTTTAGGCAATTTTGGTTTAGAAAAATTGTATTTTGCAGCATTACATTTTAAGCAATAATTAGTTTTGCATTCTTGGCATTCTTTTGGTATAAATTTTAAAGTTTCCTCAAACTTTAAATCAGCCTTAAGTAATTTTTGTAAAAAAACATTGTTGGATTCTGTTATATGTGTAATTTCAAGTGATTTATCATTATTTGTGAAGCATCCGTGGCAAGGCCTTAAGATTCCATCAATATCAAAACCTAAATAGCCTTTTCCTGCACTACAAATACTTCTATTCTCATTAAACCATCCAAAAGAAAATACATTATGATTTTTATAATACTCAATTTCCGTTTTACTTATTTTGTTAAATTCTTGCCTTAAAGTATTCTTAATTTCCAACCATTCTTCTTTTGAGAAATTAGTTTCACTTAAGTAGTCTATGGTAGGCCCATAATCTAAAGGCATTTTAAGAATCTCACTCATCCTTTTAAACTCAAAATAGTTTTCTGCAAGTTTATTTAAGTTTCTATGTGCTATTGTAGGATGAATTTGAAAAGGCAGCATTCTCCTTGCTGCTTCAAAAATTGTTTCTTTTACTAAAAGTGCTGATTTTTTACCGGACTTAGTAACTCTGTCCTCATCGTGTGAAGCAATACCATCATAAGAAAATTGTATTAAGAATTTAGGAGTGTTTTCTCCAAGTATCCCAAAAGTCCGCATTTGCTTCATTCTTTCAAAAACCTTAAATGTTTTTTCTGTATAATTAACACCATTAGAATATAAGAAAAATGTAACTTTAGGATTATCAATGAAAGCATTTACAATTTCTTCCATACCTTCCAAGTTCATTGTAGGTTCTCCACCAAAAAATGAGATTTGGATAGTTTGGTATTTCTCTAAAAATACTTTTGAAGAAAGTAAGAAATTAACTTTATCAATCAATTCTGCATTATATGGATATTTCTTATTTTTTGGATTATCAAAATCAATTACGCAATACTTGCATCTTAAAGAGCAAGTTTGATTATTGTTTAAATCAATAACATAAGTTTTAACTTTTTGTATTTTTTATCCTTTAATGTTACAAAATGTAACAATTTTATAATTTAAGAATGTTACAAAATGTAACAATTTTATAATTTAAGAATGTTACAAAAATAATACTTTAGTATTAAATAGTATTAAATTTGTTATGTTTTTATGACAATAAATCTTTTAAACTCTTAATCTTACCTTCACATATTGATTTATCAAGTAAATCAAATCTGTAATTAAGAATTTCAGTTTCTTGAGGCAATGACTCCGCTGTATCATAATTGATATAAGTTTCAACCCAAGGAATAGGATTTTTTGTAAATCCTGCAAATAATCCTTCTTGTCCTATTGCTCTTAATCTTCTATTACAAATATACTTCAAATAATTTTTAGCAAGTTCTGGAGACATTCCTAAAAATGAGCCTTCTTTAAATAGAAAATCAATCCATTGAAACTCCTGGATACAAGCATTCTCATATATTTCTGGTATTTTATTTTCAATTTCTCTATATATTTCAGTAAATCCTTCAATACTTGAGTCTTTTAAAAGTTTTAATGTGTATTGTGTGATTTGCAAATGGATATTTTCATCTCTTGCTATCAATTTTAGGATATTCGAAGTTCTTTCCATATATCCTTGAGAATAGTGCATACTCCAAATAGTAGCAAAGCCTGAATAAAACCTTATTCCTTCAAGAATGTTAATTTCAATCAAAAGTAACAAAATTGATTTCTTAAGTTCTGTATCATTGACAGGATTTGCTAAATATTCTATTCCTTTTTGAAAACAATTATCATAAGAAGTTGATATTTGTTTTGCTAAACCTGTTAATTCCGAGATTCTAAAACTTTCATCAAAAATCTCACTTGGATTCTCATAAACACTTCTTAAAATATGAGTATAACTCCTGGAATGAATATTCTCAAAGAACTCCCAAGTTTTCATAGCACTTTCAAACTCTGGATTTGTGATAAATTGGCCAAATGTGCCAGACATACCACGACCTTGGACGGAATCCAAAAATATCAGTTTTTGCAAAACTTTGGTATATGTGGATTTCATATTTTCAGGCAAATTGTTAAAATCCCTTTTATCCCTGGATACATCTATTTCCATAGGTTGCCAAAATTGGCCAAGCATCTTTTCATTTGTGTTATCAAAGAAAGGATATTTTAAAATATCATATCTTTGAGTATTTTTGCCTGTGCCTAAAAATAATGGTTCTTTTAAAAAATCTATTTGTGTTTCTTTATATACTGAATTATCCATATTTTAACCCTGTTTAAATATACTAAAATACTAGTATTTTTTGTATTGTTTTAATCCATTTCAAATCTGCAATGAGATTTAGGAGTTTCCCAAAAATCAATAAATGAAACTTTTGCAAAATCACCTAATTTTTCTTTAACAATTTCATAAAACATTTTAGAAAGGTTTTCACTAGTTGGGACAAAATCAACTATAACTAACCCTTCATATAATTCCGTAATTTCTCTTTCAAAATTATATTTTTTTAAAACATTTGCATTTATAGTTTTATAAAATTTCTTATCAATGATTATATCACTTCCATTTTTATAATCATTTAAAAACATTTTATATAAACTAAATGTTAAATCAAAAAGAGGGTCATTTATATCCATTATAAACTTATGGTCGAAATCATCATCTAATATTTTCTTAAAGAAATTTAAATGTTTGAAATCCGTAACCATTCCATCTTTTAATTCTTTTGCTTCTAAACCTACCTTAACTAGGCCGTTATGGCCGTGAAATCTTCTACAAGCACAGGCATTATCCATTGAATATTTAGTATTTAATGCTTGAGACCAAACCCTATGGCCATAGCAAAAATTAAATTCTTTATCAATTTTAAACATTTTTATTCCTTCCAAAAATTAAATACTTTCAAATGTTAAACACCAGGTAAATCATTAAATGCTCGTATATGTGCTCTATCACTATATGAAAACCCGTATTCTATACACTTTTCAATTACAAATCTTGTATTATTTTGTAATTGTGTTTGATTTTCTCCTAAAGGCATTAAGAAAACATCTATATAGTAAGGTATTCTATCAAGTATTTCTTTTATTTCTTTGTAATCAGTTTCCCAAGTTTCTGGATTTATAACAAACTTTAAAAAGGAGTTTGGAGAGTTTTCAATAATTTTAGTAATAGTCTCAATGTTTATCCTTCTTTCCTTTGGTTCTCCGGAATGTGATAATTTCACTGACATACTAAAAAGTATTTGTTTTTGATACTCCCTAAAAAAGTCAATATCCAAAGAAGCATTAGTTTCTATAGTGAGTTTAAACCCTCTAGAAATAAAGTATGCTAAAGTATCTTGGTAAATTTGGTTATTCCAGTATAAGAATGGTTCACCACCGGTGAAAACTAAATCTGGTAAAATACCATCTTCCAATAATTTTGGATTTAATATATTTTTAATGTCGTGTGTTAAATCATTAAAATTATTATAATGTTTCCAATTACTTTTAAACTTTGGAGAAACTGCTCTAATGCTATCACAACCAGTTACAATTGAACCATCCGGTGCTTTTAATTTGCAACCAAATCCAGAGCAAGTAAAACAGCATAATCCTGTTCTTATGAAAGTTGCAGGATATATGCGTTTTCCTTCACCTTGAATAGAAGAGAACATTTCAACTACTGGTATAGGATTAGTTTTTAAACTTTTCATATTGTTATTTTATATTATCTTTGATTAGAAATCAAAATATATTTACTTCAGTATAATTTTTATACTAAAGTAAATTATTTGGTATTTTATCAATCTAAAAGTGATTATTTGAGATTTATGATATTTTAATCTTTTTTGAGTTTTTTAGTTTGAACTCAAGGACAGCAATACCATTTACAAAAGATTCTAGGCGGACTTCAAAAGGTTTGAAAGAATTAGGTATTCTAATACCACCTTTTGTAGAAATAGCAAAATGGTTATTTTCTTCTTTCAATTGATATTCAATAAAATCACCATTTAAATATAAATCAGCAGTTTCATTATCATAGCCTGGTAAAGCAATATACAATTTTGAGTCTTGAAACTTGTAGGTTATGTTACCACCAATACCCCAACCTTTTTTAGTAGTTTCTTCATTAAAACTCGTTACTTCATTTCCTAAAAAATCCCACATTTTATCAAAACTAGAGGTTCCATTAAAAATCATTTTATTTCCTTTGTGTAAAATTCTAAAAGTAGATACCACTAAAGTGGTAAAAATTAGAATCTGTCTCATAAGTGATAAATTCTAAAATATTAAATCATTTGCATTTTAAGCAAGTAATGTCAGTGTCAATCGTAAAGACATCTGGGCTTTTAACTGCCTTTATTTGCTTCAATTTTTGCTTTTCTTGTTTATAAGAACCTTTAAAAGCACTAGGTTCTATGTAAGGACGACCTTCAGGCAAAAGAAATAGATTTGCACTGAAAGCAACATTTACTAAAAGTAAAAGTATAAAAATTCTCATTTCAATTCTCCTTCTTTTCCTTTCAAAAAGTAATTATTTACTAAAAACATATCCATTTCAAAAAAGATATTGTCTATTTCCTGAACTCCTAAAGTTGTTTGGAGGTATAATTCTAACCTATATACCACTGGTTTCTTACCACCAATAGTCTTATACCAAGTTCTATTAGAAACAACCGGAAAATGTGGTGCACCCTTACTAGCATTTGGGCCTACTGATATTTTAAAAACAAGTTTATCATCTAAATATTTCAAAGAAAAGGCAAGGTAATCCTTTTCCTTTGCATCCGGACCTTTATCAGGTATTGCTTTTGTGATGATATCTTTTGTTAAAGTATCGAAGTTTGGTGTCATAGTATTCCTTCCTTTTTATATGTTATATTATAACAAATTTTTCCTTAAAAAATCCTTAAATTTTATTATAAAAAATAAATTTTTTTATAAATTTGTATATAATATAATACAAAATAAAAAAACTTTTTTATTTCTTAATACTAAAGTAACAAAAATATCACTAAAGTGATAGTATTTGTTACTAAAGTGATAGTATTTGTTACTAAAGTGATATTTTTGTTACTAAAGTAGTATTTTGTGTTTTGTTAATTTGTTAAAACCCATAAGTTTCATTAAACAAATATTCTCTTATTTTCTTTACATTTGCATACATTTTAACAAAATAAACTTTTTCAATTACTTTCTCACTATCAATATGCAATGATTTATATTCTTTTAGTTTTTTATTTCCTTTATACTCATCACTCGAAATACCTTCACATAAAAGTTCTCTTATAACAAAACCTTTACTTATATCATATTTCTTATACTTTCCAGGCATTAAGCAAAATATTTGATACTCAAGTTCTGCCTTTACTAAAAAGTATGCAAAATCGTTATAAAACTCATCATTATTTTTCCAGTCTTTCAGCAAATAAAAATCTGCTGCGTATTCCAAAACATTTTCTTTGGAGTTCATAAGTTTAGCATTTTCTAAAACAACAGCATTAAAATCTTTTGGTTCTAAACTAAACAAAAAAGTTGGTATTAAAAGTATTGTTACCAGTTTACTGGCTTTTCTTAAAAGTTTCATTTTATGCCTTTAAATATTGATAGATACTTGTTATTGGTATGTAAAGTATGAAGGTTGGCACTAATGAAAGTGCAATTCTTTCATAAAATCCAAAACTTGAAAAGATTGTGAATATCACAAATAAAATCAATGATATTCCAATAATGTTAAAAAAGTCTCTCATAATTTCCTCCTGCTGTATTTCCTCTTTAGTGGATTTTGTTACATTATAATTATAACAAAAAAATGTTTTCCTAAATAATATATTAAAGTATTCCTAATTTTACTAATATCCACTTTAGTGGTATTTTCTGTGATTTCCATATTGTTTAATCCTTAATTTAGTGCAAGTATTTGATTTTCTAAACTTTGTTTTTTGTTTAAAATAGTTTTATAGTATTTCTTAACAGGTTTTCCATAATACCTATTTAACATACTTTCCTCCAATGTGTAATTTTCCTGTTTTCCTAAACTTTTATAGTAACTCAAAACAAATGCTGAACTTTCAATACCATTTTCAAGTTTCAATAAATCGTCTTCGTGTGATATAATATTTGCAAGTTTCAACTTTTCACACCAATACTCACATACTATTCCACCTATGCCTTTTGCTTGTATTGTTTTATTTAATGATTTGATATAAACTGGTTTATGTAAAGTGTTATGGCGGAATCTTGTTTCTCTCCATAACACTGAATACAATAATTTATAATTGATATTGTATTTTTCCGCATATTTTACAATGTATTTGGAGATTTTAACTTTAGTTAAATCGTCCAAATGATTGTATTTTTGCAAATCTTTATAAAGATAAAATACCTTTTTCTCAATTTCTAAAGGTATTTCTTTATATTCAATTTGTGTTTTAACAACAATTTCAGGTTCTCTATGTAACTCAACATAAATGGTTCCAAGTATTGCTAAACATAGAGAACTTAAAGTTAGTTTAAGATTGTAAAATTTCAACTTAATCCCTTAAAAGTTTCAAATTGCTTGAGTTTTTATCAAAATTAGAAACCCTATCACTTTTCAAAAAGATAAAGAATTCTTTAAGAATGTCCTCAAAATTGTAGTTTTCTGGAACTTTTGAAGGATGGACTTGGTAATTTAAAGTATAGATTTCATTAAACTTAAAATCTAAAGTCAATCTTAGGAAAGTAGAACGATTGGCTTCTGCAAATTCTGCTCTAATTTCCTGGATTTCATTGATATTCACAAGTTTTCCTAAAGGCAAATATCTTAACATTTTAGCTCCTTTTCAGTTTTTATATTATAACATATTTTTCTTAAAAGAACCTTAAACTATAAAAAAATTTAAAAATTTTACTAAAATAAAAATATTTTCCTTTAGGAATAAAGTTTTTTAAATTTGTATATAATATAAAGTTTTTTAAATTTGTATATAATATAAAGTTTTTTTAAATTTGTATATAATATAAAGTTTTTATGTTTTTAAATATTTAACTCTAAATCCTTCACAAAAACCTAGATTATGTTTATATCCTAAATACTCATTATAACTTATAATCCTGTTAATTTCTTTTTCCTTTAAATCATATTTCTTTAATGTTTCTAGTTTCAAGTTTTTATCACATTGTTTTACCATAATACCAGTTTCTGGTAAATCGTTACTTGTAAAAAACTCAAAATATCCTTTTACATTTGAGTGATTCCAAAACATTACATTAACAACTTTTGAGATTATTTGGTGAATTTGGTGCTTATCAAACTCATAATGTGTATAAACATAATCAAACTTTATGTCTTTTATAACTTGATTGATACTAGTTATTATATTTTGAAAATCTAAATATTCACTTAAGTTCAAAGGTGCCCAATTTAAAATTATTCCATTCTTAACTATAGAATAAAAGGCATTATAGTTTACTTTATTCAGATTACCAGGTGTTAAACATAAAACAAAAGAATCCTCTAAAATACTAAAACAACCAATACTCTCATCATCAGGGTGTGCTGAAATAATAAGATTTTTGAATTTTTTTATCATTTATAAATCTCCTGTAAAAACAAACTTTCACTAATATTTTTTAAGGCATAAATGTTAAACTTACCAACTTTTTTATCCACACTAACATTGATATATTTTTTATCTTTTTTTATATTCCTATTATTGTGGATATGCCCGTGTATAATTGTTTTGATATTATCATTATTATAAAACAAATCCCACAAATACTTATGCTCTTTATAACTACCATATTTTCCATAACTTTCATCTAAAGGATAATGGCAAAATAGAGTATCATTGATAACTAGGTAATCTCTAATAGTTTTAAATCCTATTTTGTAAATATCCTTATTAGTTAACCAAGTATCGTGGTTTCCACGAATAAAGTGTTTTTCTTTGCATTTGATTTTATCAATATATTTTTTACATATTTCTACACTTTTATCTTTACTACAGGCCAAATCCCCTAAATAAAAGAATATATCAGTTTCTTTTAAGGATTGTAATTGATAAAACAAATTATCAATGTAATCCGTTATATTCTTATGGGATTTATATCTGTTACAATATTTCATAATGTTTTCGTGTGAAATATGAAAATCTGAGGTTATATAAATCATAGATTTTATTTTATTTAAAGGTTGATTAAGAATTCAAATTTTTTACAAAAAAATATTAAAAATTTAACAAATATAATACTAAAGTATAATTTTTGTTATATTTTTAATGCTAAAGTATTATTTTTGTTAATTTTTATTATTTTTGTTATATAAAAGAGTTAGAATCCTAAAAAACTATAATTACTAGGAGTTTCTTGTTCTTCACCAAAATCTGCAAATGCTCCAATTGTTAAGAAATCATTTACTAAAGACTCTCCTGATTTTAAGGCATCCACAATTTCTTTAAAGTCTTCAATGTTTTTAATGTTATTAAAAATGGCAAAACTTAATAAAGTAGCCATTACTAAATCATCGTGTGCTCCAATACCTGCTGCTTGATATTTACCATTTACTAAAGTAAAAGTTTCAAATTCTTTTATAGTTTCTTTATCAACCAATTTTAATCTGTTATTCATTGATAGCATTTTTAAAGTTTGTAACATTAAGTCTCTTGATAATTTAGTGGTTCTAAATCCTGGATATTTTAATTTTTTATTACTCCTGTATTCATAAAATAAATTTTCATATTCATAGTCTCTTTTTAAAATATCACTTACGGATTGTCCGGAACCTTCATTATTTTCTATAATTATTAAACATTGATTATATTTTAGTCCATATTCATTTAGAATTTCTGGGATCATTACATAATCTAATTTAATTTTTGCACTGCAAACTTGCTGAAATCTTAAATCAGTCATATCAAAAATTTGAAATGCTGTAAAATCATTACCTTCTTTAGCAGTATCAACCCCCATAACATACTTATGGTGTTCTATAGGTTCTTCATATACTTTTATTCCTAAATCATTAGAAATAGGGGTTTTAATCTCAAAACTTTCTAAAATATCACTTGGAATTAAGGTTTTGCTTGAACCAATGAAAGAACACTGGTAGTTTTGATAAAAAACTTCTAAACCATCCTTTTTAATGATATAATTTTTGAACTCTTCCGGATTCCATAATGTTCCATCACTTTTATATCTAGGCACAAGTTTCCAATCAATATCAAATGTTATATAACCATTTTTGCTTTCTTTGTGTGTTTTTCCACCATTTATCCATAATTCATAAAAATGGTCCTTACCATTTGGTGTAGTGATAAAAATTGTTTTCTTTTTTGATAATGCTGCTTGTGTAGGTAACAAAGCATCTATGGTTTCTTGAAAGCCTTCACTTGGGATCCAGGAGGTTTCATCAATTATTAGGTAATTGATGGTAAACCCCCTTAAACAGGAAGTTCCATAGACATCAGTTAAAATATTTGTGTTATTTTCGGATTTTATTGAGGATTTATTCCAGGTTAATACTCCTGGTTTTAACCATATTGGTAAATTTATGATTATATTTTTGCATTTATCAAGGAATTCTCTTGCCATTGCTCCTTTATTTGCAACTATTCCAATGTTTATATCTTTCTCAAATGTAAAGTTCCAGGCAAGCCATTCACCTGTAGTTACTGATTTTCCAGACTGCCGAGGCATAAGGCCTAAAATTGCCTCATTCTCCTTATTTGTTAAGGTTTCAATGAACTTTACTTGATAGTCTCTGTTTTCTACAAAATCCACACCACTTTTAGTCATTATTTTAACATAATTATCAATAAAATATAATGGAGACTCCATACATTTTTCTATTTCTTGTATATGGATATCACTTAATTTTAAGGAAGTATAAGGTTTCTTTAAGGTTCTATCACCATTAAAAGTTATAGGATTATTGAAAGCATCTAAATGGTAATTATCAGGAGATTTAGGCATATCAAGTATTTCTAAGACTTGTTCTTTTCCTTTATTTCCTTTTTCTCTTAATGTTTTAAGTAAATCAGGGGTTATTTTGTTTTGGTTTTCTTTAAAATATTTAATTTCTTCATTTGTAAGCATAATTTATTTATATGGATTTTGAGGATTTAACAAAAATAATCCTATAGGATTAAAATTGTTATTTTTTAATTTTGTAAAATTTTTTATTGATTTGTATATAATATATGAATTTATAAAAAAAATTAACAAAAATAATACTAAAGTATATTATTTGTTAAAACCTATAGGATTAAAAATTTGTTATTTTTAATTTTATAAAAGAGTGTTTTGGAGATGAAAGAGTAACATTAAAAATACAATAAAAAACAATGCTATTATTACTTCAATAAAAAACAAAATTATGCCTAAAGGCAAAGCAATTGTTATTACTACAATAAAATATAAAAATAAAAAGAAATATCCTACAAAATTGATAAAATATAATAAAGTTTTAATTGTTAAATCCTTGCATTATCTGATTATGAATATAATCCCTGTATCTTTGGTTACTTTCCTTGTAAACCCTAAATGCTTCCTTATATGTGAGTCTAAACAACTCACAAACTGATTTTATTGGATTTATAGAAATTCCAATATTATCACTTAAGTTTGATTTACCAATATTATCACTAAAGTTATTATCTGGTATATTTTGTTTTTTTGAAAACTTAACCATACTATACAAGCATTGAGAATTACAAACTCCGTATAACTCACAATTTTTGCACTCATTATAAGTTTGAGGATTTGATATTTCTTTAGAATTTAAGAGTTTTATATTTTCCCAAAAATATTCATTATCTTTATATAAACATAATTTATTCCTACTTCTAAACCTTTCACAAGGCCATATACTTCCATCATAAGCATACATTAAACCATTTACACCAACAAAGCATCCGTGATTTCTCTTACCAAATAATGTATATGCTAAAGTATCTAAAGTATATAATGTAAAAAATCCTACACTGCATAGTTGTTTCTCATTTTCTTGTATTACACAATCAGCAAGGCGTTTTATTTCTTTTGCATATAACTGAATATCGGATTCTCTATAAATATTGTCTCTAACAATGGAGAAATCAGGATGGTAAATACCGTTTTCAATAAAAAACTTAAAGTTTTCTGTCAATGTATTAAAACTCCAAGGATTTACCATAACTTTACAAGAACTTGTTAATTGTTTTGCAAGTTCTAAAGTTTCCATATATCCATTAAAACTATTTTCTTTATTTGCTAATGGGCGGTTTTTGTTACTCCATAAACCATCAAAACTCCAGGATAGTCCACAATTATAGTGTTTTAAGAAATTAACTTTTTCCTGTGTTAAAAGCAAACCATTTGAGATTATAACAATAGAATTACAATATTTTGAGGATTTGAATTTAGGCAATGTGTATTCAATTATTTTCCAGTTTTTTAAAGGTTCTCCACCAAAATAAGAAATATGGTATTTGTTTTGGTTATAATATTTCATAATAGGTAAAATTCTGTTTTCAAAAACCTCTATATCACCATTTTCAAAATCCATATAATTATTAGAGTGTTTTGAATAACAATACTTACAACCTAAATTACAGGCATCTGTAACACCAAATTCAACTATTAGAGATATTATGTTTTCCTTTTTTATTTTAATATATAAAATATTTCAAAAAAAAAATATTTCAAAAAATATTTCAAAAATACCACTAAAGTGGGTTTTTGATTATTTTGGTTTGATTATTTTGGTTTGTTTAATTCCGTAAAAACATTAAAAACACCAGCATTTCCATCTAAACTATATCTGCCATTATAATTTATGCCTTTTGTGTTTTGATAATCGCAACCATTACAAAACTTACAATTTAAATGGCAAATAGGGGTTTTAAACTTTGTAAAAAGATATTCAGTTTGCCTTGTTAAGGTATCCTTAAACTCATTTACATTTATAAATTCTTCCAGTTCAGTTTCATAAAAATTAACAACAATCTTATTATATCCTGTGTTACACAATTTTATAATGTCTCTTAAGGATTCCTTATAGTTTCCTTTATGTATTGTGTATCTTATTGTTATTTCATTAGGATTAAACAATTCTAATACTTTTTCAGTTTCAAAGCCCCTTCTATAGTTGCCTGACCCATCATAAGAAATTTCTAATGAAAACTTATTTTTTAATGATTTTATTTTGTTTTGAAAACTTTTAAAAAAATCTTTATTTAAAAATGCTTTACCATTTGTGGTAGTTGATATAGCAAATTTCTTATCATAAGATTCTATAATGTCAAGTGCCTTAAAAAACAAATCTGGATAAAGTAAGGGTTCTCCACCAAATAACACTAAAGTGGAGGTTGTGGAAACTCCTTCTCTCTGGATTATTTCTTTAACAAAATTATGGATTTCATTTTCTGTTATTTTAAATGTATTTGATTTTCTTTCTTCTTTTTGATAGCAATAATCACAATCTAAATTACAGGAATATGTTAATATAAGGATATTTGATTTAGTCAATATTTTGCTAATGCTTTCTTTTAGGATATCTGGAGGATTTGATTTTAAAACCTCTTGATAAAATTGTTTAATTTTCATTTAATCAGTAACTTTAAGTAATCCTCAATTTCTTGGGGGTCCATTTTAACATATTTTTTAGCATCTGCAATTTCTTTAAGAACTTTCATTTTATCAAGTTTCCATATTTTTGTATAAATTAAATTAAAAATGAACTTTGTTTCTTTTAAAATATTGTATAGTTTGTTATATTCCTCATCAGTTAATTGATTTAATCTTGCCTTTGCTTCAAAAATATTTAAAAGAATTGTATATGGTTTCATTTGATTTTCATCTTTTGGAGTGTTTTCAAAAGACAAAAAGAAATCAATGGCATCTTTAGGATAATCAACATCTCCTGTGTTTATTGAGTGTATAAGTTTTAATACATTTCTATCCCATAAATCAGGATGATTATCAATGTTTTCTCTAAAAATAACTTTATCCCCTATGTTTTCGTGTAACAAGTTAATTAGTTCCATTAAATTATCTTTTCTTTGTCCGTTTATTGATATTACAAAGTTTCCAGGTGATTTATAATGGATTCCATTATCTACAGGATATTTCTTAATGTCAGGAGTAGTTAAGATTTTTTCTTGAACTAAATTATTTCCTATGAAATAAACAAGTGCATTGATATTAGGGAATTCTTTTGTAGGATTTGTTTCTGTGAAAATTTTTTCTAATGTATTTAGAATTTCCTTTTTATCATTTGAAAGATAGATTTGTGATATTAAGAAAATTATTTCAATTGAAGTATCATTTATCATATATTTATAATTATAATAGAATTTTTGAATATCATCTAAAAGGCCTTCCTCGAATAACATAAAGAAAATTTTTTTTAGAGTTTCAGGTGTCAAATGTTTTTCCTTTGCATATTATATAATATAATATTATAAAATTTAATCCTTAAAGGATTATATTTTGTAATGTTTTATTTGTTTATTTCTTTCAAATCATTTATAATGCTTTCAATTTCCTCTTTTTCCTCTTTTGAAAGATTTGGATTTTGTGTTACTTCTGGTTTAACTGATTTCTCTGCATAATCCAAGTAACCTGTTTGGTCTATAAGTTCAATTGCCATAGAGTTTAACAACATTCCAAGCATTCCATTGGTTTCTATAATTTCATTAGAGGCTTGGTTCAAATAAAATGCTGTCTTTAGGACCTTTAAAGATTGTTCCTTTGTAAATGTAAATTTAGGGTTCATATATTTCCTTTGTGTTATTTTAATTTATTTTTGATTAGAAATCAAAACATTTTTTATGTTTTTTAATATTTAAAAATCCTTAAGAAATTTTTAAGAATTCAAAAAGTGCATATCAATTTTTATACCTGCACTTTTTGAATTCTTAAAGTTTCCTTAAGGATTTAACAATATGCCTTATAAGGCAATATTAAAAATCCTTAAGAAATTTTTAAGAATTCAAAAAGTGCATATCAATTTTTATA
>CAYPEJ010000036.1:0-16378 GCA_964409685.1 uncultured Anaeromicropila sp. | reverse complement strand
CCTGCACTTTTTGAATTCTTAAAAATCCTATAGGATTCTTAAGACTTTAAAGTCTTTCAAAATATTTTTTTAAATCAAATAATAACTCATCAGGTTTATTTTCTCTACCTGATATTTTCCAATGTTTATAACCTAAATTCTTTGCCTTTATGATTGCCTCTTTTGTTAAATCCATACACTCACATAAAGAATCCGTAATTGTATCAAACCCTGGAATCCAGCATTCTTGTATTTTTCTTGCTTCCTGTAAATCAATTTCTCTTAAGTTTGCTTCTGCAATTGCTTTAAAATGTGTATTCCACATTTTGCAACCATAAGAACAAGTATCATTTAACATTATTTCATATTTTGAGGTATCACAAACTTTTAAAAACTCTGGATTAAAAACATTCTCAAATCTAGGAACTATTAAATCATACCTATTTTCCAGTGTTATATCAAATTCTTTATAGTTGTTAGAATGTCCTGTAATTGAGTAAATTATAATCAATTCCGGATATTTCCTTCTTATCAATTGTCTTAAGGTTTCATTAACAATTATAACACCATTTCTTATTTTTTGGTTTGCAATGATTTCCAAAAGTTCATTTCCTGTTTTATCATTTATGTCTATAAATGGTGAACTAAATGTTAGAAATACAGGGATTCCAAGTGCTTGGTATGCTTTGAATACATTATAATCAAATTGTGTATTTAATAAACAATTTACTCTGCCTCCATTCCAACTACAATTATTAACACCATCATACACTGATATTTCCGGATATTTCATATTTCCACTATAGTGATTATTTGATTTTCCAATATTATCACTATAGTGATTATTTGGTATTTTGAATTTCTTTTGTGATATAAGAAAAGGAATAAGAGTTTTTGAGTGCTGAAAAGCACCTGCAATGTTTATAATTTTTTATCCTTTTAAAAAATTTTATTGTATTGTTTATTATATATAAATTTAACAAAAAAAAAAAAATAAAAATAACAAAAATAATCCTATAGGATTATTTTTCTTATTGTTTAATTTTAATAAAAACAACAAACTATAACTTTAGTGATAATTTTGTTAAATTATATTCGTTAATTTTGTTAAATTATATTTGTTTTACAATATGCAAATATTTTTCTATCAATCCTGTTTCTTCTAATAATTCTTTAGCATATATAAGTGCATCTTTTCTTTCTTTACAAGTAGGACATTCTCCGCAAGGTTTAGAAAATCCTTTATAGCAACTATAAGTATCATTTGGATTTAAACCCTCTGTAATTCCAAAATATGCAACATCTCCTTTATTTTTATTCACAAAAGGTGCAAAAAACTCAACTTTATTCAATGTTCCTAATTGAGTTGCTGTGTTAAAGGCATCTGAAAATTCTTTAGTGCAATCCGGATAAGTTGTGCTATCGTTTGAATGGCTTGCTAATCCTATATATTTTACATTATAAGACTCTGCTAATCCTGCTAAAATTGATAAGAAAATACCATTTCTAAAAGGAACTACTAAACTTGATATAGATTCTTTATTGTATTCCGCATTAGGAACTTTATCAGCGCCTGATAATAAGGAGGATTTAAAATCTTTAAATATTTGTGTAACATTTATGATTTTATGAGGTATTCCTGTTTTTTTACACAATTTTTTAGCATATTTTAACTCTATTTTATTGTGATTACTGGGATATTTAAAAGATACTGCAAGTTTTATTCTGTCCTTATAACAATATAAGAAACTTGCGGAGTCTAGTCCTCCGGACAATGATAAAATAATATCTTTCATTTGTATTCCTTTTTGATATTATATTGTATAAGAGATTAAAAATCTAAAAAATAACAAAAATTTAATCCTAAAATACCTACTAAAGTAGATATTTTATAACAAATTTAAAAAATCTAATCCTGTAGGATTAAACTTGTTATTTTATACTTTGTTTTATATTTTAAAGTTTTGCAATACTGAAAGAATGATTTAAAATATAATCTTTTCTTTTATCACTTTCCTCTGAACTTAAGAAATCATTAAGAATTTCTTTGTTATCAAAATCATAAGTTTCTATCATATTTTCTAAACCATCCTTTTCCACAATGTATTCAAGTTGTTCTTTACTCCAAGTTCCCAATCCTTTGAAATACTTCATTTCTCCGCCTGGAACTTGTTTTGGCTCTTCATCCACCTTATATACCCAGTTTACTGGTAAGTTGTTTTTGATAACTGCTTTTATTGGTGTATTTAATCTACCAAGTTTACTTCTTTGTTCTGGTAAGAATTTCTCAAAAAATCCTAAAAGTAATGCTGTTATATGTGTTCCGTCTAATTTAACCTAACTCCGGCTTACGCCGGTCCAAATCAGCATCAGTTGCTGATAATATATTGTTATAGGAGCATCTGGCCTCTCTTTTCCTGAAAACATTTTTTTGTGAATTATACTTCTTTAATAATTCTGGTGTAATTCTAATCTTTGTAAGTTTCATTTTAACCTAAATCCTGCCTTTCTTATAAGTTTTGCTAAAACCCGGATATGGTATGTCTTTCCATTTATAACACCATAAAAATCCTTTAAGTCTTTTATGATATTTAATCTCAAACTTAATAGCTTCTTCAGGTGTTCTAAAAACCTTTACAATTTTAATAAAAAAATCATTAGGATTAAAAATATCTCTTAAAAGTTTTGAGGAGGTTTTATATCTGCCTGTTTGTAAATCATCTAATTCTCCCGTTCTCTTACCAACATAATATATCATACCATTTATAGGTGTTTTTGAGGTAACTCTATACACATAACTAATCATAATAATTCTTTTATATTTATATTTTCGTTTTGGATGGATATAATATCATTTTCATTTACAATAAATTCTTTTCCATCTGCTTCTAACTTAAACCATTCTCCATCTGGTAACTCAATCTCTTTTATCCTTTGATTTAAAATCTGATATAACTCACTTAATTCTCTGTTTTGTGAGAGTTTTTGGTTCGTAACTTCCCAAGCATTTAATGGTTTTCCTTTTAAAACATAGTATTCTATATTCTCATTTCCTAAAACACTTGATAAACCACCATAAGCAGAAAATCCTTCACAAATGCAAAGATATTTAGGGTCTTTAATACTTTTAAAGTATTTCTCACTTTTTAATTGTTTCTTTTTCTCAATGCTTTTTAATGCTTTACGGCTTTCAAACTCTTCTTTAATTTTATAGATTTCAATGATAGGATTTATAATGTTTTCATTTTTTAAGATTTTATTTGCAAATGTATAATCAATTTTTGCATAATCATTAAATTCTTTAATAGAATTTGTTATTTTTTCTTTGCTTTGTGAGTTAAACTTTGGATTGATAAAATCATTTAAAAATACTATAGTTGTTAATTTGTTTTTTATATCACCAGGTTTTATACTTTTATATTTTTTTGAAAGTTTTTCTTTTACAATATTAACAACTTTAGAAGTAATTTCATCTATATGAGTTCCTCCATCAGGGATTTTCAAACCATTTACAAATGAATAATGTTTAAAATCATCAGTATTATTTGGTATTATAGCAATTTTAACTCTTTCATTCTCATATATCTCTGAACTTTCTGAAAATAAACTAATTAGTTTTTTAAAACTTGATAGTTTAATTGTTTTATTGTTAAATTTAAAGTTTATTTGAGGATAAGAAATTGAAAGGTTTAATAGCCTTTGATATATTGTGTTAATGTGTGTATCATCAATTTCTTTAATCTTAAATCTTTCTAAATCAGGCTCAAAAGTAACTATAGTGCCTGGAATTTTAGATTCTTTGATATTGTATTTAAAAGAACTTGCATTATCCTTTGCTTGAAACTTAAACTCATTTACTCCATCACAAGTAATACCGGTAAATTTCCTACTCCACACATTGGTGCAATATGAGCCAACACCATTCATTCCAATGGTTGTTCTATTTTCATCATTGAAATTACTGCCTGCCTTTGCGTGGTTCCAGGCAAGTTCAGGCATATAGAAATCCCCTGATTTCTTAACAGGAATACCAGTTCCATCATCCTTAACTTGTATAGTTGTTTTATCCATTTTTATTGAAATATTTGTGCCTTTTTTAAAGTTTGTTCTAATACAAGCATCTATGGAGTTGTCTATAATTTCATTGATAATTTTAATTAACCCAGGAATAATTGTAAAAGGTTTGTATTCAATTTTATTATCTTGTATAATAAAATCAAATAATTGAGTTTTATCAATTCCACCTATATACATAGAAGGACGGAGTAAAATATGTTCTCTGTCGGTTAGTTTTGTAATTTCATTTTTCATTTTTATTCCTTAGGTTTATTATATAATACAAATGATTAAAAACAAAAACAATTTATGTTTATATAAAGATAATGAATATTTTTCTACTAAAGTGGTATTTTGTTTATACCAAAATATTCCAAAATATTACAAATTTAACAAAATATAACAAAACTTGATTAACAAATTTAATCCTGTAGGATTATTTTTGTTAAGTTTGAGATTTGTTATATCTTATTATTTTCAAAATCTTTTAAGCATATTTTGGATTCTTTCTAAATCATCTGCAACTTCTTTATCATCTCTAAACCCTTTAAATTGAGGGTGCATTAAACCATAAACATTTGAGTTTTTTGCCTTTGTTAGGTCATTTGCCTTTACTGAAAATATTTTATTCAAATAAAATTCTTTATTTTTTGATATTTCATTTCTTAAATCATCAGGCAAGCCAGAACATTGTCCTTGAACTTTATTATCCGCACTTTTGAAAAGAATAGCACCAAAAGTATCTTTGAACTTACCATTTCCTTCAGTAAATCCAATACATTGTAAATCAACTTCAATTTCTTGTTTAAGTTTTATTTGGTATTTTGAGGTTTTGTCTTCAAATGGTGTTCTAAAATCCTTAAGAACGGAGCCTTCCTCACCTGCACCAATCAAATCTCTAGTCATTTCCTGTACTTCTTTGAAAGAATGCAAGATAAATGAGTTTATAATTTTAATGTTTTTACAATCTTTCACATACATTGATAATGTCTCAAATCTCTCCTTATAAGGGGTTTTTGAGTATTTGTTTTGCAATTCTTCAAGTGTTAGATAATCCCAAACTATGAACTTTACATCTTCTGGAGGGGTTTTTGAGTTCAACAAACCATTACTTTTATAACGGATTTCAGCAGCATCTAAAGTATCATCATTGATATTTACTATAAGTTCTCCAATATATGCACCTTGTGGTAATTTTTGGAGTTCTTTGAATATTTGTGGATGGAAATATTCCTCTGAACTCCTAGAATAGGCAGTTACTGAGGTTCCATCATTTATAAATGTTCTATATGTTCCATCTGCTTTTACTTGTAAGAAGGCAGGAAACTGGATATTTTTAACTTTATCAATTAGAGAACACCTCATATAAGGCATTTCAAAAAACATATCTTTAAAAACTTTTTTAATTGATTTAATACTAACATTTGAGTGGATGTCTCTATCGAGAATACATCTCAAAATATAGTTTGTTTCTTTCGTGTGTGCGTTTATATAATCCTGCACTCTCTCTAATGCTAGATTTCCAGTGATTTGCCTTGTATAAAGGAGTTGTAAAAGGTCTGAAAGTTCTTCTTTGTTAAAAATTCTATCTCCAGTTTTATCATAGTCCAAATTAGTATTTCTAATGTTATATTTAAAGGAGATTTTATCATATACTGCTTTTAAGAAAAAGGCAATATCACTGGAATCTTTATATTTTTTAAGTATTTCAAGTTTGTAATTACTTGAGTTAGATTGATTTAATTCTTTCAAAAATTGTGTAATCATTTATTATATCCTTTGGTAATACTTAAGAAGGGACTTTAACCTTAAATTCTTTGAAATCCAATTGATTTAAAATATCAACAAAAATCTTAAACTTTTCTTTTGTGATAAAATCCATAAGTTGAACTTTGTTTTTACCTATTCTTAAGATTTTAAGGAGTCTATAACCTTTAAAGTCAATGTAAATCAAATCATTTACATTATAGTTAGTTTTTATGTAAAAACAACCATCTCTATCCAGAAAATCAATAAGATTTTTTGAGGTTATCTCAATAACTTCAGCATCTTCAAAGTTTGAGATAAATTGTATCCTGTGCCTTGAATAATTGCTTATTTTGTGTCGTGTGATAAGTTTCTTCATATTTACCTTTCTTTTAAATCTTAAACTTTTATGATTATATTTGTTATTCCAATAATCAGGAGTGTCTTTTATTGCCTGTTTAACAGCATCTAAAATGTTTTTAATTATTTGAATATCTAGTTTCTTTTCGTCCCAAAATAGTTGGATTTCAAACTTTCCTGCACCATCATCACTATAGTGAGTAAAGGAAGTTGTAATTGCCTTATCACCCCTGCAAGGATATAAACTTCAGTTAAAATCCCTCTACCCTCCTCAAAACTAGCAAAATCTACCTTAAACTCTTTTGGAGCATTGTGTAAAGACTTAATTACTAACTCAATGTCAAGTTTGTTAAGTAATTTCATATTTCTCTCCTTCATTTTTAATATTATAATATATTTTTGCTTAAAAACTCCTTAAGGAGTTAAAAATTTACAAAAAATACTACTTTAGTGGAAATTTTTATTTTTGTATTATATTATATACAATAAAATAAATTTAAAATTTAAATTCTTTATAATCAGCAATATATGACTTTTTAATTAAATCCTCAATTTCTTTCTTATTTTTATCATCACGGATAAAATTCTTAAAATGTTCCATTGCTATTTCAGGTTTTTCTTTTGGATACTTATACTTTCTGTATAACATATCCATAATACTATAAATCCTATCAATTTCATAGTTTCCTTTAGAATTTTTAGTTTTTGAGTATTCTTTTAAGTTTTCAATACTTACCATTATTTGATTTCTTTTAGGTTTTCAATTTGTGTTATTTAACCAATGATGAGATTCTATAACCCATAAATTAGGCATATTGTTTGATAGAAATAACTCCCCGAACCTATCTGGACTAATGTAACTGATATATCTAACTTTCCAATTCCAAAATATATTATCAAAATTAAAATCTGGTAAATCACTCCTAGATTGGGATTTATTGTAATCCACTACTAATAGTAAATTACTTAATTTGTTAATTCCAATATGTAATATTGCTTCTAATGTTTGCCCTTTAAACAGGACAGAATCTGATATAAAGCAAAGAACCTTTTTATCAGGATTTGCCATTGCTAAACCATCAGCAATCCCTAATGCTAAACCAATACTTTGTTCTATGTGTGTAAATCCTAAATTATACTTTTCATTTATTTCAGGTGTTAAAAATCCTTGATTTATAATATATTCAGGCAGTTTCAAATACTCAAGTAATTTAGGCAATCCAAATGGTTTTCCTAATACAAAATAATCAAATCTTTTGCTGTATTCATATAATTCTATTATATAGGGATTTACGGAGTTTGCTGATTTTTTATGTCTCTCTACCATTTATATTTCCTATTTTAAGAAATTAAAACTAAAGGTATTTTAACACTAAGAAATTAACACTAAGAAATTAACACTAAAGTGTAAAATACCTTATATTCAAATACTTTTAATACTACTTATACCATTAGTTTTATTTTTTAACTCATTGATTTTATCAATTTCAGTTTGAACTAAAGTTGTTAGTAATTCTCTTTCAAAAGGTAAAACATCTTTCAAAAGACTGGCAATATCATATTTACCATAATAAACCAATGAGTTTAAACTGGTATAAAATCCTTGGATATCAAAATTACTAAAACTTTGTGTTAAAATGTTTAAATCTTTTAAATTTAAATAATGTATTGTATTACAATCAATACATTTTATTTCTCTTGTTAAATTAAACTTTGTTCTATGTTTATAAATGTATTTTTCTAAAATGTCAAATTGCTTTAAATTTAGTTTATCAATATCAATGATATAATCCTCAATTTTATTAGAATAAGTATTTTTTAAGTATTTGCAATTGAAATCTTTACCTTTTTCTAATATTTTTGAAATTTCTATGGTTACTTTAAACTTTGAGTTACAATCAGGACAATCAAAATGTAAATCTAAAGTATCGGATATTGAAAGGCCTCTCAATGAGTATAAAATATTAAATATTTCATCCTCATTTAAGGAGTCTAAAGGAATATTTGAATAAATATAATTTTCAAGTAAAAATAGTAAATCCTCAATTTTAGGGGGGTTCTCATCATCTCTTGAGAACCTATACATAATTAAATCTCTTTCAGTTTTACCATTATATGCTGAAATTATAATTTTTCTGTCGTTATATGTTATTTTTTCTCTCATTTAATCTAATGATACTTTTCCTTTAAAGTTTATTGCTAAATCTTTTATTTTTTTATAAATGCTCTTATTGATTATATCGAATTGCTTAAAGTTATGAAAAGTATTTTTTGTAGTATAGTTGATAAAAAGATTTAAACGGAATTTATCAGTTATTATTTTATATTTTTTAACTATGCTAGAGGTATATTCTTCTATAACATAACTATTTTTCCGTTTTAAAATTATATCAAAATCTATTTCTTGAATTTCTCTGGGAGGCTTATCCCAGTTATGCTCTTTAAAGGTTTGCAAATCAATTTTTACATAATCCTTAGGAAAAACCTTTTCAACTTCTATTATTATATCTTTTTGCAATGCAAAGACTTTTCTTATAAATTCTGTTTTCATTTTTCCCTCATATGCTAAATCCATTTGTTTCTTTGTTATTTTTACCTATGAATATCATAAATGGTTTAAGTTCAAAATTATTCATTTTTTACCTTTATAATTTATCTTAAAGAAATAAAATTTCATTGCCAACTTTTACTCCAAGTTTTTTCTCAATTTTCTTACTTATTTCTTTAGAAAGTTTTTGATATTTGATTTTTGTTTCCAATTTCTTTGCTTTGTGATATTTCTTTTCTATAAGGTCTTTTTCTTTCCAAAGTTTTCTTAAAGTCATAGTATCTCCTAAACATTTTTATATATTATAACATATTTTTGCTTAAAAAGACCTTAAGTCTAGAATAAAATTTAAAATTTTTACTAAAATAACAAATATTTCACTAAAGTGATAAACTTTGTTACTTTAGTAAAAATATTTCACTTTAGTGATAAATTTGTTTTTAAGAAAAGTTTAAATCTGTAGAGTCCAATAAGTAGTTAAATCATAAGTAGTATTCTTTGGGATTTGTGCCGTTTGTGTGTTAATAATTACTGGTGCTTTTGGTGTTTCTTTCTTTACGAACTCAAATTTAGGCAAAACAAATGGATTACTTGGTGTTTGTGTGTTTGGAGTTATTGAACCATCTTTGCCTGAACTGCCTACAGCATAACTATTCATTGGTTCAAAACTAGAACCCTCTGATTTACCAGTATCTCTCCATACTGATATATGCTTTAATCCCTTTTCACCATAAGGTGAAATTGTTTGTTGTTTAAAATCACTAACCCATCCTTCTCTTGTAAATATTTGGGCGTGGCCATAAGTAATATTTGTTTCACTACTTTTATTAAAGGAAATTACATCTCCTATTTTAGGCTTATATGATGAGTTAAATGGTATTTGAGTCCAACCAATACCTGCTAATGAACTAGCAACCTGGAATCCGTGTCCTCTTCTATAACCTTTATATTTACCACCATATTCAATAGCATTATTAACAAAAAGAGCACATTGTTTTTGGCTTTTGCCTCCTGCGTTTGATAAAGCATAATTGGCAGCAGCAACTGCCCTAGGTGTCCCGGTTCCAAATGAATTATATTCATCTCCTGAACTTAAGGAAGTTCCATTGTTAAATAATTGAAATCCTTTTGCATAATCTTTACTTTGCTCGGAATGAACTTGGTAATTATTTAATTGTCTTTGGATATCCCCTTGTTCTTTTGCAATAGCATTTAACTCATCATCTAAAGTTTGGTATTTCTTAATTCCTCTTAAGATTTTTTGTGCGTCCGTTTCATTTTTTGTGCCTGATTTATAAAGCTCAATCATTTTCTCATAAATATCTGCTCTTGCTTTATACTCTGAATATAAGGTTAACCCATCATTAGAAACACCATTACTTTTGAGTTCATTTAATTTTTTATTTGCAAGTTCTAACCAATGCTTATGGCCTTCTTCCATTTTATGGATTTTCATATCACCACCCCAGGAGTGGTCAAAGAATGATGAGTGCTTTAATTTATCAAATTGATAGTTTACTAGATTTTCTATATTTTCAGGTGATATTAGAACCTCACCATCCAGGTAATTAGAATTGTCTTTTCTATTTACCTTTTCTTGTAATGCCTTTAATCTTTTTTCCTCTAATAAAGCATTTTGAAGTTCTTTTTCCTGTATTTTACGGGATTCTTCCAATGATAAAACATTACCATTTTTATCCTTATAAAGGATTGTTTTATTGTAAAGTTTTGATAATTTTTCTTTATTTTTTGCAATTTCTTTACTTAATTCTTCCTTAGTTTTTGCTGTTTCTTCAGGTGTAAGTGCCTTTATTTTCTTATTTGTTAAATTGTTTGATATTTTATTGGCATCCTCTGGATTTATAGGTTCCACACTCTCCCAGGCTTGTTTATCTTTCAATATATCAATCCCAATTAAAGAATAGACAAATGCTGGTATTAAGGTTTCAGTCCAATCTTTATCCGAATAATCCCAAAACATATAAATTAAGAAATCATATAGCATCCAAGCAGTTAAGGCAATTGTAACAATCCAACCAAAAGGGCCTGCCATTAAACTTGCCATTATTCCTAATGCTCTTCCTATCACTTTTGCTGAAAGTTTGAAAACTGCCTTTCCAGGACCTTTTAGGATACTAAATATTTTACCAAATACTACTTTAGTTGTTTTCCAAATACTTTTAGCAAAACTTTCAACTTTGTTAAAGAAATTTCTTATTTTATCCTTGAATGGTGTTAATATTGTAGGAATATGTTTTGATATTTTCGCCCATAACCCAGTGCCTTTGCTTGCTGTAGTTTTTGCAAAATCTTTTACTTTATTTGCACCGGATTTAGCAGTGTCTTTTATTTTGTTAATTTTCTCATTTTTTGCCTGTGCTTTATTTGCTTTATTTTGTGCTTTTAGACTTTCAGTTTTTGCATTGAATTTTTTAACAAATTCTGTGTTCTTTAAAATAGGTATTTTGCTTAAAATGTTTCCAATCATACCACGAACCATATTATAGACAGGGGCCTTTAAGTAATTGTTAAACCAACGGACTGGATGTGTTACAAGTTCAACAATACCAAGTATTATCCTACCGGATAATTTTGCTAGATTTGCAATATTTGCTCCTAACCAGAGAAGGCCTTTGAAAATACCTTTAGTTACTCCTGCCCCTAATTTCAAAAATGTTCTTGCAACTCTTAAAACCCAAGAGATTGCTGAAATAAAGGGTAATAAGCCAAGACCCAGCCCAAGGAACCCAAGGAGTTTAGACAAAAATGATTTTTTGTCTTTTTCCTTAGGTTTTTCTGGTTTAGATTGATTTACTTCCGATGTTTTAATAGGTTCTTTTTCTGCTTTTTTTATTGAAGTATCCTGCTTATCAATAGTTGCTTTTGTGTAATCTGTGATTTGTTTTGATATTTGTTTAAGTGTATTATTGATATTTTCTAGTTTTGTGTTATCAAGTTTTTCTAAATTGCCATTTGCTAAAAAGTTAATTTGATTTAAGAAAGTTGCATTATTTGCTTGTTCTTCTGTTATTTGATTTTTTTGTTTTGCATTTTGAATTTCTTTAAGGTTCTTTTCAATATCAGTAATATTTTTATCAATGATAACTTCCCTTCTTTGGGAGATTTTCTTTGATTTTTGATTATTACTTCTTAAAGAAGAAATTTTCTTTAAAAGTTTCTTTTGATTTTCTTGGATTTGTTTATTGTTAGCCATAATAGTATTTATCAGTATTTTTTAGTATTTTAATAAAACAAAATAATCACTTTAGTGATATTTTTTTATAAAATTTTTTATTGATTTGTATATAATATAATGAATTCAAAAAATTAAAAAAATAATCACTAAAGTGAAATATTTGTTACTTTAGTGATATTTTTTTATAAAATTTTTTATTGATTTGTATATAATATAATGAATTCAAAAAAATTAAAAAAATAATCACTAAAGTGAAATATTTGTTACTTTAGTGAAATTTTTTTGTTATTTTTAATCTTTTACAAAAACAGATTTTATTTTATTATATAGAGAGTGGATTTCTTTAGGAGTTTTTAAACAAAAATAAGCATAATTATTTAGGTTTTCAATGATTTTAGTTGCTGAAATGTCCTCATCAGTTCTAGGCACTTCAGTTACTGAAATATCCGGATAATTTTGTAATTGTCTCGTGTAATCAGCATATCTGTCTGTTCCACAAATGATAGAATTTATATTGATAGGGGATTTTCTTATAATACTTCCAATGTGTCCTGTAGAATGTTTAATAATTTCTATACTAGGAAAGCATTTTTTAAGCATTTCTATGCGTAAATCCTCAAAATCTTTGGTATCTTTACTTGATACTACGCATACTACTCCATTATCAAAATTCTTTAGCCCAAACTTAATAATATTATAATGTGCCTGTGTTAAAATCCTAAACTTTCCTAAAAATAAGAAATTATTGTTACCTTTTATTCTTTTGATAATTATGTCTTTTGTGGTTGTTTGAATATCATCTAAAATCTGTAAATCATTCTTTTTTGAGTGCTTTGGTAAGTTTTTTAAATATTTTAGTTTTTTTGAAAGTATTTCCAGTATTACTGGTATTCTCTTTTCAGTTATTTGAGGCAATTGTGAATATAATTCCAATGAAATACTTCTTACATTTTTCCAATATTGATTTTCAAGTTCTAAAGAATCCTCTTGAAACTTTGCCTTTATTGCCTTTCTTGCAACTTGGTCTACTTGATAATCTTGCTGGATTTTCAAAAGTAAATCTTTAAATGTTATAACAACCCCTTCTTCAGGACCTCCAAAAGGAGATTCTATTTCTAAAAACATTTTTGAGATTTTAGAAATGTAATCATCTATATTATCAATGTTTAATGCGTTTTTTTCTTTGTTATAAATTGCCTGGAGTTCAGGTGATTTAATGCCTCTTTCAAAAAGTGCTAAAGTGCCTTCAAATAATACTCTTGGAGTGTTAAATTTGAATATTTTTGCATATTTTTCTCTGTTTTGTGTATTGAAAGAAACTGGGTTTGATTTAAGTTTACCAAACTTTATACTATAACTAGTTTTTGAGTATGCAAGTAAGACAAATCCGTGTTTTGTGTAGTTTGAACTCAATGTAGGTTTTTTACAAGCAAATTCTATAAAAAATTCAGTGTCTAAAGGGATTTGTGATAAATCTTGTTTTTTTAAGTGCTCAAAAAATATCTTAAATTGTGAAGTATTGATAGAATTTAATTTTATTTTTTGAATACTTGAATAATCAAACTCCTGAGGGTATATAATGTTACCTTTATAAGCAACAACAAAATCTTTTAAATTATCATTTGTGTTTTGCGTTTTTATTAAGGTAACTTTTATACCATCAGTTTTTTGCTCTATTTTGCAAGGATTGTAGAGGAAGTATTCCTTCCTCTTGTCCGAGGTTAAATACTTGTTAATGTTTAAAATACTAATATCAAGTTGATTAGTTTCCAAGTATTTAAACCTCTATCTTTTAAAGAAGTGGAACTTCATTAGAAGAAACTGCTTGAAATTTAAGCCTATTTTCACCATCTTTTGGTAAATAAGTTGTTACTAAAGTTACAAACTCAAATTTACTTAAAGCTTTTTTAATTTCTTTGTGTGTTTGTTTCTCATCAACAGGCTTATCAAACTCAACAATGAAATCAAATACTATCTCTCCACCTATATCAGGCTCTACGGATACAATCCTTTCAAAACCTGGGATACCCTTAAGTTTTTTTGTTAAGTATTCTGTTAAACCTTTTTCTGATAAATCAAAAAAGGCTGTTCTCATTAACAAATCTTTTACTCTTCCAAGTTCGTCCGAGAAATCATAACAAGCATAGCCTGTTTTTCTTAAAGTTTCAGTTGCAAACTCAGTAGTTAAGGTATTACCTATTTTATCTAAATCTTTGCAAATCTCACTAATTTTCTTTAAAATTTTGTCTTTGTCATCTTTTAACAAAGAATCCTCTGTGCCTGGTCTTAACTTTCCTTTTCCTAAATCTGAAAGAAATTCACTAAAAGTCATTTTTTTCCTTAATTTAAAGTTTGAAGTTTTGCTCTATTCATAAATTGTATCTCTATCCTCATTGTGTTTTTGCCTTTTTCTTGCTTGTAATTATGGTCATCGTGGCAATACACAAATTCACTTAAAGTTTCTTTAATCTGTTTAATTACTTCACTTTTCTCATAAGAAGGTTTTAATTCAACTGCAAACTCAGTAGTTAAGGTATTTCCAACTTTGGGTAATTCCTGAATAATTGTTCTAAAGGAGTTAATAACCTCCTCTCTCTCTGAACTTTCAAGTTACCTTCAGTTCCTGGTCTTAAACTCTTAACTTTTGTGATATAGTCTTTAAAATCCATATAACTTCTTTTTTAATATTATAATATATTATAACATATTTTTGCTTAAAAATTCCTTAAATATTTTACTAAAATAGAAATTTTTTTTAAATTTTTATTTTAATTTTAAAAATCTTTGTAAAGGCAGTTTAACTTTTAAATCCCTTAAAATCTTCCAAAAACCTCATCATTTTTGGTAAATCTATTTGAGACTAAAGCTTTTTGTTCTTCGTTCTTTTTTACCATCTCATCAAAATATTTATCAAGTGAGTTTAACATATCAGGTGCAACTTTGTCTGGTATGTCAGGGTCTTTAATACTAGTATCAATTTCAAGTTCATTAGCAGTATGGTGGATATATGTTCTGCAATGTAATTTATAAGCATTTTTATCAATTGCTGCTAAAAATTGGTTATTACCACCAATAGCATCTAAATCAACTTTAGTTATTTCCAGTATTTTTCCTGATGGTAAAATAATTAAAGAACCTTGCAATTTTTGAACTATTTCATTAGTTTGTGTTAAATCTATTTCATTTTGATTATTATCTGATTTTTGATAAAATTGGTAAGCAGTTATCCTAGAAATAAAGAAATCTACGGTTCCATCATAAGGTAATCCCAGTTGTGTAATGTTTTTCTCAATTTCATTAAAATCTTCTGTGTTTTCCGGAATTACATATACTTGAAATACTGATTTATTGTCTGCCTTTAAATGTGTGAAATCTCCAAAAGTTTGGTGTTTGTTAATTTTTTCCGTAAGAACTACTTTTACACAAATACCATAAATTCTAATTACTTCTTCAGTTTGTAACCCGTTTAAATTGTATTCAATAGGTTTAAAGTTTAAGTTCATATTTTATACTTTGTGCTTCTTAAAAATTGTTTTTTGTATTCAGGCTTTAAAATTGTAAAATATTGTTTCTCAACATTTTCTTCTATCTTTTTTTCTAAAAGGTTTTCTTTATAAGCATCTATAAGGTCTTTAGAAGTTTTACCTTGGTAAGGGGTTTCTGGATTGCTAAAATAATTTTGTGTTAATGTTTCTACTTCTTCTTCCAATAAATCATTATTTTTAGGCATATCTAAAAGCATTTGTCTATTGTTTAAAATTAGAATTAAATCAAAGAAATTTATATCGCTGTATTTTTTATTTGCTAATGTTTCAATGTTATATGATGAGTCTAAATTGATAATTTCTAAAGAATCTGGATTTTCATTTATAAACTTTAACATATCATCAGTATTTAATGATTTAAAGTCATATACTACTTTATCCTGAAAATCAATAGTTTCCTGTGTTTTTTCCACAAGTTCACTAACATTTAGTAATTCCATTTGAATACAGGAAGTATCCATTTGTGATTTTAAAACCATCTTAACCTTTAAATATTGTTATTTAATAAAACTCATTTATAATTTTTTAAAAAAGCAAAAATTCTAACAAATGAATAAATTAAGTAAGATTTAAGTTTAGAAAATGCTTTAACTTCCAACATACTTTCTAAAAATACTTCATCCGCATATTTACGAGTATTTATTCCTTTATGAAAGTTTTCACATAAGAAATCGTGTAAAATAGCACATTTTAAGCCTTTCCCAAATCTTGGTATTAAAAACTCAAAAACTAAACTGGTAAATCCATCACTTTGAAAATCTTTTGGAACTATTATATCTTGTAATTCTAAATCTTTTCTAAAATAAACAAAAGATTCTAATAATTTAATTGATTTTCCGTTATTTGATATTTCACATTTTATAGGTTCTGTAAATTTTTGCATATTTTTACCTTAAAGTATTATATACTAAAGTATTATATACTAAAGTATTATATACTAAAGTATTA
>CAYPEJ010000035.1:0-37847 GCA_964409685.1 uncultured Anaeromicropila sp. | reverse complement strand
TTGTTGAATCGTTTTATTTGTTTGAACATTTCGAACAACTCGCTGCTGACTTGGACTAGTATATCAGATGAACTTTTAGATGTCAACAACTTTTTTTTTATTTTTTTATTTTTTTCATTTTAATTAAATAGGAAATTCTACTTCGCTACATTTCCTATTTAATTAAAAAAGCAGCGTTAAACGCTGCTTTAATTATCATATACTCTCCCAAAATGCCGTTTCTTGGATTTTGACGCCTAGCCTATGCTAGGTGGGTTTCCGCAAATAAGCCTCTGTCTTCCACTACGCAATGATGGCTTGACATCTTCTTATATTATATAGGAATCCCAGTTCAATAAATGTAGGTTCAAAATACAAGATGTCGTACACCCCAGGAATAATCATTTGTTTGTTATATTATATCATCTCGATGCATGTCTTGTCAAAGGTAAATTGAAAAGTGGAACCTTTTCCTAGTTCACTTTCTACATCAATTTTTCCATCGTGTTTGATTGCTATCTGTTTTGCAATAACAAGCCCAAGACCTGATCCTTTTGCATTTTGCCTTAACTTTGATTTATAAAACTTTTCAAAAATATAAGGTAATTCTTCTTCTGCAATACCAACTCCTTGGTCGGTAATCTTGATTGTAATGTTATTATGTACCTCAATTATAATTTTTATAACTGAATCCTCATTGGAAAATTTAATTGCATTATCCAAAATAATCAAAAACATTTGACGTAAGCGATCATAGTCTCCTAACATCATTACGCAATCGTCTTCATGTTCTAATCTAATATGTACTTGTTTTTTGGTTGCTACTACATGAATACCTCTAATAATATCATGAAATACTTGAACTAAATTGACGGGTTCCTTTTCTATCTCAAAGTCTGGATTTTGCATTTTTGATAAAATAAGCAAATCACCTACGAGACGTTCCATCGAACTACATTCATTGAGCATTCTCTGATAATACTGCTGCTTCTTCTCTTCCTTTGTAACAACTCCGTCAACTAACATTTCAGCGTAACCACGTACGACCGTGATAGGGGTACGTAATTCATGAGATACATTTGCAAAGAAATCCATTCTCATTTGCTCCATGTTTTGTCTTACTTCTTCATTTTCTTTTAGTTTGTCTGATAAAATATCTATTGAATTAGCCAAGTCTCCAATCTCTCCACCTTGATGAATGTTTGATTTCACATCATAATCTCCTTCTGCTAGTCGCAACGCCATCTTACGCATAATAGAGATTGGCTTTGAAAACTGTCCTGCTAGAAAAATTGATACAATAAAAGAAATAATTAAGGCTGCAATACTACTGATTATAATGTATCTTTGACTATTGATGACGATTTCTTGATCCTCTGCTACAGAAACAATCATAACTGCTCCGCTTACAATTCCACCTGAATTCTTGATTGGAACGGCAACTCGAACTACTTGCCGATAATATAAGGAATCATATCCTGTACTAGATGCTGTATTACCTGCAAATGCTGCATTTAACACCTGAAGCATTTCTTTAGGTAATGCTCCTGATGTAAGACTATCCGTATTATAATTCGTGAAATTCTTGTTTAATGCATATCCTGAATCTGGATTTGAAACTATGTATATGTCGGTTTGTTCCCGATCAAAGAAAGAACTTGTTGCTTCCCAATATCCAGTAAAGCCTTTGGTGTCTTGCTCCCTTGCATACAATGTCACCTTTTGTGCAATTCGCTCTGCTTTTTGTACCAAATCATCGCGAAAACTATTGATGGTACTCTTCTGATATAATTTCATGTATATAATACTTAATAAAATCGCAAACATACAGACGACTAATGCAAAATACATAAATAAACGAAATAATAACTTTTGATAGAAGTGATTATTTTGTATACTTTTTCTCTGACTTAATTTTTTTATATGAATCATACTATTCTTCCACTTCAAATTTATATCCTACACCCCAGATGGTCTTAATGCCCCATTTTGGATGTTCTACTTTATCTAATTTTGCACGTAATCTTTTGATATGAGAATCTACGGTTCTAGAGTCTCCAAAATAATCGAATCCCCATAAACTATCTAATAGGTTATCTCTTGTGAAAACTTTGTTCGGATTATTGGCAAGCGTCCACATTGTCTCGATTTCACGCTTTGTAAGAGACATTTTTTTGCCTTGAATCGTTAACACATATTCATCTAGATTAATCGTCAAATCTGCAATTGAAATCTGTTGATCTGTATTAGGTGACTGATTATTATTAGGTGTTACTCTTCTTAATACTGCCCTTAATCGCGCCATTACTTCACTTGGGCTAAATGGCTTCACTATGTAATCGTCTGCTCCAATGTCCAATCCCATAATTCGCTCGAAGTCTTCCCCTCTTGCTGTAATTAATATAATTGGTACATTTGATTTACTACGAATCTTTCTACACACTTCGTATCCATCTTCCTTTGGCATCATCACATCTAACAATACCGCTTGTGGATTGCACGAATCAAATGATGCTAGTGCTTCTGCACCATCTTTCGCTACTACTGGTTCATATCCTTCTTTTTCTACATATGCAGATAAAATATCTGTGATGTCCTCGTTATCATCTGCAATTAAAATCGCCCCCACGCTTACACCTCCAATGTTTGATCAATAAAGAAACTAAACCTGTAATTATTATTATAATCAAACAAATTCAAAATACAAGTAAAACAAATCTGATATCAAGTAATTCTTTCAATCATTTCTTAATTTTTTATTAAGGTGCCACTATTCTGACAAAAAGTATTTGTAAAATGTTTGTAGATGTGTACATAAAATGAATAGTAAAGGAGGTTCGAAAGATGAAATTGTCTTCTTATATGAAAAGACTTGGATTTTCAGTTTTTCTTTTTATGACATTATTTCTACTGCCTAATCCACTTTCAGACAAGTTTGTTTGTACTGCACAGGCTTCTTCAGAGATTAGTGCCGATGATGATACATCTAAGATAAAACTGAATGTGAAATCAAAATCTATGATTGTTGACGATGACTATACTTTAAAAGTATACCGTACATCTGATAATCAAAAAATTACATTCAAGTCCAGTGATACATCTGTTGCTACTATTAAAAAAACAGATGACAAAGAGGCTAAGATTACAGCATGTGAAGTTGGTGAAACTACTATTACTGTAACGGTCAAAGAAGGCTCTAAAACGATAGCTTCTCTAAAATGCGAAGTAAGCGTAACCCCTCCTGCCGTAAGCGTAAAGTTAATAGATGGTAAGATTACTCTAACGACTGGCGACAAGGCCACTCTTAAGAAAGAATTGAAACCATCCACCACATCTGAGACACCAACCTATTTTTCATCCAATCCAAATGTTGTTACAGTTAGTTCTCGTGGAGTTGTTACAGCTGTTGGACCTGGAAAAGCATGTGTTTATGCTTTTATTGAAAATGGAACTTATGATTATTGCGTAATTGAAGTTACTGAGGTTGCAGAAGATTAATATTTGATTTTCTAATGCCATGAGAAAAAGTCTCACACCATAGCAGGATATGTTATGGTGTGAGACTTTCTTAGTATGAGAATATGTAACAACAGCGACTATACGAGTCCAAATATCTTCAATATATAAATTTCTGCTGTTAGAGTAATCGCCGAAAGCAATGTTGTTAAAACTACAATACTGGATGCAAGTACGCCGTCATGCTCCATATTCACCGCCATAATGTAACTGGATACCGTTGTTGGTGCACCTAACATAATTAAAAATGCAATTAAATCTTGCTGACGGAATCCTAAGGCGATTGCTATCGGCATAAAGCACAAAGGCATACCAATTAATTTATAAAAGGCTGCCCACAAGGTTGGTTTCATTTTCTTTAGTGCTTTTTTTCCTTCAAATTCTGCTCCTATTGTTAATAGTGCAAGTGGTGAACCGATAGAAGCTAAATTGGTAAGTGGTTTGCTAACTATTACAGGTAGGTGTTCGTAAATATGTAAAATAGAAGCTATCATTCCAATAAAAATACCAATAATAATTGGATTTTTTAATATATTAATCAATGCCTTTTTAATTCCACTTCTGTCTTTTTTGGCACCTTTTCCTTCAAAAGTTAAGATAATAACAGAATAGATGTTAAATAACGGTACTGCACCTATAATCATAAGTGGTACCATTCCTGAGTTTCCGTACATATTTTGAGAAAATGCAACTCCCAGAATCGCTGCACTTCCCCGAAAGGCACCTTGCACAAATGCTCCTATAGATTCTTTCTCCTTTAGAAATATTTTTGCAAGTACCCATATAGAAAAGAATGCAACCGTAGTGCTAACCATGCAGAAAACAACAAAGCGTATATCAAAAACTTGCTGGATATCCATAGATGAGATATCCACAATCAGCAATGCTGGTAATGCTATGTGAAATACAAATTTGTTACTTACTTTGGTGAATTCTCTTGTCAACATACCGATTCTCCCCAAAAACCACCCTATCAATATTAATATAAATACTGGCATGGTGGCATTTAGGCTAAATATTAAATTATTCACTAAACGTGATACATTTCCTTATAATATTCTTGATATTGACCTGATGTAATGTTATCCATCCATTCACTGTGGGATAAATACCACTCAATTGTTAGACGAATTCCATCTTCAAACATAGTTTCTGGGAACCATCCAATATCTGCTTTGATCTTATCTGGTGCAATTGCGTATCTTCTGTCATGACCTTTACGATCTTCTACGTATGTGATTAAGTCTTTTGTAATGGCTACTTTTCTTGGGTCGCTATCTGGTAGGATTTCATTTAGTGTATTCAAAATAATCGTTACAATTTCGATATTGGTTTTTTCATTGTGGCCACCTACGTTGTAGATTTCTCCTGGCTTTGCCGAATCTAAAACCATGGAAATTGCTTTTGCGTGGTCGCGAACGTATAGCCAGTCACGGACATTTAAACCGTCTCCGTAAATTGGAAGTTTTCTCCCGCTCAATGCGTTGTTTAGCATAAGAGGAATTAGCTTTTCTGGAAATTGATAAGGACCGTAGTTGTTGCTACATCTTGTAATGTTAGCTGGGAATTGATAAGTATCCATGTAGGATTTCACAAGCATATCTGCAGAAGCTTTACTTGCAGAATATGGACTGTGAGGATCTAATGGAGTTGTTTCGAAGAAGAACTCACCCTCTTCTTCTAAAGAACCATAAACTTCATCGGTTGATACTTGAAGATAGCGCTTTCCTTCTTTATAACCACCTTCGATTTCCCATGCATTTTTTGCTGCATTTAGCAAGTGAAGTGTTCCAAGAATATTTGTATTGGCAAATACTTCTGGGTTACGAATACTTCTGTCTACATGACTTTCTGCTGCAAAATGTACTACATAATCAATATCGTGCTCTGCGAATATTTTCTCTAATGCTTCTTTATCGCAGATATCCGCTTTTACAAATGTATAGTTTGGATTGCTTTCTACATTTTTTAAGTTTTCTAGGTTTCCTGAATATGTGAGTTTATCAAGATTGATTACTTTTATCGTATCTTGTTTTGTCTCAAATAAATATTCAATAAAATTGGCACCAATAAATCCTGCGCCTCCTGTTACTAAATAGGTCTTCACTTTAGCACCCTCCCTTGTTTATTGACCAAGCTACATAATCATTTAATGCTGCATGCCAATCTTTCATGCGATATTCTGTCTCTGTGTTCAATTTATGATTTTCGAGGACGGAATAGGCTGGTCTTGCCGCTTTTGCGTTATATTCTGCAGTTGTAACTGGATGTACCGTTACTTCTTTTCCAAAAGCTTTAAAAATTTCTTTTGCAAATTCATACCATGAGGTACTTCCCTCACAAGTTGCATGATAAATTCCATATCGTTCTGTTTGTACGATAAACCATATCATTTTGGCTAGTTCTAAGGCTGTGGTTGGTGTTCCGTATTGATCATTTACAACACGAATCTCTTTATATTTTTCTGATAGGTTCAACATGGTTTTTACAAAGTTTTTTCCATCACCATATAACCATGCAGTCCTTACTATAAATACTTTATCCCATTCCTTTTGAACAGCTTCTTCACCAGCTAGCTTTGTTCTTCCATATGCACTTACAGGATTGGTTGGATCACTTTCTACATATGGTCTTTGTCCATTTCCTTCAAATACATAATCAGTTGAAACTTGAACCAACTTTGCATCTACGCTTTTAGCTGCTTTTGCCAAATTCATAGGTCCTACTGCATTGATTTGATACGCTTTCTCTTCTTCTGTCTCGCACAAATCTACTTGTGTGTGTGCGGCACAGTTGATGATAATGTTTGGCTTTTCATTTTGAATTAGGGACATCACTGCATCTTCATCAATAATATTTAAAGGTTTGATTGGAAATAGAGTCTCCATTCCTGGCACAACATAGTCAGTTGATATTAAAGTTACCTTTTCATTTTTTAAAATGTCATATATAGCACGACCAAGTTGACCATTGGCTCCAGTTGTTAATACTTTCATTGGAACACTCCTTCCTACTTAAATGGTGCATATTTTGTATCTTTATCTGATAAAATAATCTCTGTATCTATCTCTGGCCATTCAATTCCAATAGCAGGGTCATTCCACATGTATCCAGACTCTTCTTCTGGATGATAATAGTCTGTGCATTTGTAAGCAAATTCTGCTGTGTCGGACAGTACTAAAAATCCATGTGCAAATCCTGTTGGTACGTAGAACATATTTTTCTTTTCACTATCTAAAATGACAGCATGCCATTTTCCATATGTTTTAGAGCCTTTACGAATATCTACTGCAACATCGAATACTTTTCCACTAATTGCACGCACTAACTTTCCCTGCATATGCTCTTTTTGGAAATGTAATCCTCTAAGTACTCCTTTTCTAGAGCTACTTTGATTATCTTGTACAAACTGAACATCAATTCCCGCTGCCTTGAACGCTTCATATTGGTAAGATTCAAGGAAATATCCTCTATGATCCCCAAATACCTTTGGTGTAATCTCATACAAACCTTCTATATCTTCACATTTTTTAAATTCAAAATTACTCATTATCTTCACCTACCTATATAATGTCTTCTGCTACATCAATTAAATATTGTCCATAGTCGGTTTTTAGTAGCGGTTGTGCTAATTCAATTAATTTTGCTTTGTCAATAAAACCTTTCTTATAAGCAATCTCTTCGATGCAAGAAATATATAAGCCTTGGCGTTTTTGAATAGAAGCAACATAGTTCGATGCATCTAATAAAGAATCATGAGTTCCTGTATCCAACCATGCCATACCTCGTCCCATTGTTTCTACTCGTAATTCACCTTTTTTCATATAGACATTATTTACTGTGGTGATTTCTAGTTCTCCACGAGCAGATGGTTTGATTGTCTTTGCTATCTCAACTACTTGATTGTCGTAAAAATAGAGCCCTGGTACTGCATAATTAGATTTTGGATTTTCTGGCTTTTCTTCAATAGAAATTGCCTTTCCTTCTTTGTCAAATTCTACTACTCCATACGCCCTTGGATCTCTTACAGGGTAGCCAAAAATAACTGCCCCTTTTTCTAAATTTGCACAACGACAAAGTGTCTTTGAAAAACTTCTTCCGTAAAATATGTTATCACCTAAGATAAGACAAACACTATCATTTCCAATAAAATCTTCACCGATAATAAATGCTTCTGCAAGACCATTTGGTGCAGCCTGAACTTTATATGAAATGGATAAACCATATTGTTCTCCCGTACCTAAAAGTTCTTGAAAACATGGTAAATCACGCTCGGTTGATATAATTAATATTTCTCGAATTCCTGCTAACATCAATGTGGAAAGCGGATAGTAAATCATTGGTTTATCGTACACAGGAAGTATTTGTTTGGAAACTGCCTTTGTAATGGGATACAAGCGAGTTCCTGAACCTCCAGCTAAAATTATACCCTTCATTTCTACCTCCAATTTTTCTCTTAATTCTTTTATTATATCCCAGCCCTAATAAGCATTCAATCATTATTTTCTGTTTTCCTGCAAAAAGCATATATTATAATTATTCTACAAGACTATGATATTTATGCTTAAATTACAAGCATGCTGACTTGTAGCGTATATGAAAGAAATCTTAGAAATAATATAAGCACATCACACGGAAGTTCCGGTAATGTGCTATATGTACTATTTTCTCGAATATGCTCTTTCCATAAATTTCTTTATTTCAAGCATAGCTTGCTTAGATTCATCTAACATTGGTAAAACCAACTGAAATACATGAGACATCTCTGGATATATGGTAAGCTGAACATCAACCCCTGCTTTTTTTGCCCGCTTTTCTATCATAAGAGAATCATCCAATAAAATTTCATAGGAACCTGCTTGAATCAGCATACTTGGAAATCCTTCATAATCTCCATAAGCAGGTGAGACATAAGGATGTTTCTTATCCGCATTTTTAAAGTAATCTGAATCATACGCCTGCTTTCCTGATTCTGCTCCTTGTGATCCTAATATAAGATCCTTTTCTCTATTGATTCTTCGTGATTCTGGTGTTGGTTCTGCATATCCCCAAGGTGATAATACAATAACTGCTTTTGGTAATGGCATATCATGGTCTTTTAAGTATAAACATGTAGTCAAAGCAAGATGTCCACCTGCTGAATCTCCAATAAAAATAATATTTTCTGGGCTATAACCTCGCTCTAGTATCCAGTTATACGCTGCAATCGCATCATCCAATGCGGTTGTGGCTAACGATGTTGGTGCACATCTATAATCCACACTAAATACTTCTGCCCCATCTGCTAAAAGAGAATACTGTAATGAGGTATCTCTATAGATATCTGAATATCTAGCAATATATCCTCCACCATGTAAGTGAAAAATAACCTTATCTGTCTTCTGATTCGGACACAAATGCTCTAAGGGCACTTCTCCTATCATATGTTTATCTAAACGATATTGTTTTGGTGCTTTCCATTGACTTGGTAGTACTTGTCCCATTGGAATATCATCTACTTGCGCTAAAGATGCTTTAATAATTTTCTTAATCTCTTCCTGTGTCATAATATCCCCCCTATCAATTATATCTGATAACGACCAATTTCTACAAAAAGGCTAAACGGGAATTTTGAATTTCATTTAACTATGTACTATTCCTCAGAATAAACTTTCTTCATAAAATTTTTCACTTCAAGCATTGCTTGTTTGGATTCATCCAACATAGGTAAAAAGATCTGAAATACATGTGACATTTCTTCATACATAGTAAGTTTTACATCAACTCCTGCCTTTTCAGCTTGCTTTGCAATCATTAGGGAATCATCACGTAAAATTTCATATTCACCTACTTGTATTAACATTTTAGGTAATCCAGAATAATCACCATACACAGGGGAGACATATGGATGTTTCTTATCTGCATCCTTAAAGTACCAAGAATCATACACTTGTGTACCAATCTTTCCTGCATATAATCCCAGTACAATATCCTTATCTTGATATTTTTTTCTACTTTCTGAAATTGGATTTATATATCCCCATGGCGATAACAGAATAACTGCTTTTGGCAAAGGAATGTTATGATCTCTTAAATATAAACATGTCGTTACTGCAAGATGACCTCCAGCCGAATCACCAATGAATATAATATCATTCGAATTGTATCCTTGCTCTAAAATCCAATTATATGCACAAACAGCGTCATCTAATGCTGCTGGTGCGTTGTCTGTTGGCGCACATCTATAATCTACACTAAAAACTTCAGCTCCACCTAGCAAATGAGAATATTGTAATGATGCATCCCTATAGGTATCAAAATATCTTACTACATAGCCACCACCATGTAAATGAAAAATCACTTTATTGTTTTTTTCATTTGGATATAAATGCTCCACTGGTGCATTACCAATCAAAAGCTTATCTAACTTATACCCTTCTGGCACTTTCCATTCACTTGGTAATATTTGTCCTGTTGGAATCTTATCTAAACCTTCCAATGCTAATTTTGCAATTTCTTTAATCTCTTCTTGAGTCATAATGTCCCTCCATCACTTAGTATATCTTTTAATAATATATCTATTATATTATACCATATTTTCATACATTTCCAAATAATTTCTTAGCAAAAATATTCTAAATTATATCTATTTCTTCCAAAATGAATCAGAAGTGGCAGAACGTTTTTGTATCATTACTTGGTACAAGTCTAACACTTTGATAAAAAGAAAGACAGAGACGGTTATAATCCGTTCTGTCTTTCTTCTTCGTTCTTATTAAAAACACTTAGGAAGTATCTACTATTTCGTTTTTTGTTTATAAACTGTTGCGATCTGTTCAATATCACCATGAGCGATTAATTTTCCATGATCTAAGATAATTCCTTTATTACAAATTCTCTGTACTTGTGGTAAGGAGTGGGATACGAATAATACTGTAACTCCACTGTCAAACATAGATTGAATCTTTGCTTCACATTTTTTACGGAACTTCGCATCACCTACTGCTAATACTTCATCTAGAATTAATACATCTGGTTGTACAACTGTTGCGATAGAAAATCCTAGACGAGATTTCATACCAGAAGAATAGTTCTTTACTGGTGTGTTGATAAATTCACCTAGTTCGGAGAATTCTACAATTTCATCGTATTTTTCACGGATAAATTCTTTGGAGTAACCTAATAAGGTACCGTATAAAAAGATATTTTCCGCGCCTGTGTAATCTTTATCAAATCCTGCACCAAGTTCTAGTAACGGAACAATTCGACCATTTACTGTAACGGAACCTTCGGATGGTTTTTGAACACCTGCGATTACTTTTAGTAACGTACTTTTTCCTGCACCATTTAAACCTAGAATTCCAAGTCGGTCACCTTTGTTTATCTGAAAGGTAACATCATTTAGGGCAAGGAATTCGTTATATAAAATTTCCTTTTTCACAAACTTGATAAAGTACTCTTTTAAGTTATCTACTTTTTGTGAGCTCATATTATAACGCATGGTAACATGATTCACGTCTACTGCTACTTTACCCACAATGCACCTCCATCTTGTTGTTGTATTTGGTTTTACTTATTCTATCCTTATCATGTTCTTAGTTCAATTTTATACATATAGGATAAATTTATCTTGTTTCTTATAGAAGATGATTAAACCAATTAGTAATGAACCAAAGCTGAAGATGGACGCATATGCGATTTGCTTCACATCCATGCTATATCCAAATACAGCATCACGGAATAATGAAATTAAGTTATACAATGGATTTATATCAAGAATCCATCCTTTTCCTACGTCATATAATCTTTCTACTGGGTAGAAAATAGCTGCTGTATACATAATAATCATTAATACAACGGACCATAAATATTCTAAATCTCGAAAGAATACAGATAGTGTTGCTAATATCATACCAACTCCATAAGCCATGATAAACAGTAATGCTAATGGAATAATAGAAAGAAGAATTCGTGCTGTTATATCAACTTTTAATACAATACTAACTGCAAACAATACAACCAATGAAATTAAAAAGGTTACATAGTTGGAGCATACACTGGATAACGGATAAATGTATTTTGGTACGTATACCTTCTTAATCATACCACTATGACTTCGAATGGAACGCATACAAGCTTTGGTACTATTAGCAAAGTAAGAATATAATAATCTACCTGTTAATACGTAGACTGGAAATGTCTTATCCGTGTTGCCGTATAAGCTTCCAAATACCGTACTCAATACAATCATCGTCAATAATGGTTCAATTAATGTCCATAGAATTCCTAAGTAGGAACGTCTATATTTTAATTTAATATCCTTTTTAACAAGCTCACCTAATAGATGTCTATATTTCAAAAAGTTTTTTAAATATTTGTTCATTGTTTTCTCCATTTACTTTTTCAGGTCATTAAATGCCTCAAGTAACTCATTAATTGGCTCTCCCTTTTCAAAACGATGGAAGAATTCATCACGATCAATCTTATAGGAAATTGGTTCGGAGTGATTTTTCTTGAAAATCTGATCTACGCTACTTTCCATCCATTCATAATCGTCTTTTACCATGTTCCATAACTCTAAACCACGTTCATTGTTTATTAAAATGAAACTAGTTCCTTGGTTATCAAACATTTCTGGATGAATATCTTGTACCCCCCAGAAGTCACCAATTGTGACGTCACCTGCTCGATTTAAATGTGTAAAACGGCAGCTTGTACAACTTTCTCTTGCAATTAAGTCATTTGCAAAGATACGATAGTAGTTATTGGTTCGATTCACCACGCGAAGTGGTTCTCTATCTTTAAACTCTACTACCATGCTTGTTAGATGTGCTTGCCATCCGTTTTTCTTCTGTCTAAATGTTACATGTGTTACTTTTGAGCCAAATTTTTTTTCAAGATAATTTACATATGCTTTAAATACCTTTGCAGATGGTGCTGCATGACAAATAATCTCGCATACATATAACTTTTCATAATCTTTCTTTAAAAATGCTCTTAGTGCGGAACATTCACATGGAAGTCCTGAAAATAGTACATATTCTCCCTTATCAAGAAGTTCCTTTATTTTTTTATAACTTCCATCTAATAAGCTCTTACAGTATTTTGAACCGTAGAACTTTTGCACTTCTTCCATTGTATTGCCAACAGAAGAAACTACATTCATATCCTCATCATATTTTGCACCTGCTACATATCCGTGCTTATCTTCAATAATATGTTTCGCAAAACCTGGGAACATAGCACCAGAAGAACTACCCTTTCTTGTGTCTAAGTCCTTATGATATGCACACAAGCCAATTGGAAATGTCTCTTTGTGTTGGACTAATCGTGGTTTTTGAATCACACAACTCTTTTTACATAGTCCACAAGATACACAGGTGTCTGGATTGACAACTGGGAAATAATATCCCTTCTTGTCAGGTTTCATCTGGATTGCTTGTACTGGACACACTTCCTCACAAGCATAACAGCCACAGCAATCTTTCTTTAAAATATCAGTTGGTGCATCTACATATTCCTCTTCCACTTCTTTTACTCCAGTGATTCGGTCTATTACTTTATATGCACTCTTTTTCTGCTCTCCAAGTCTCTTATGAAGAGCATGACCATTCCACAATTTAAATTGGGAAATATTCTGATATTCAGATGCACTACTTATGATATTTCCACTAAGTTTTACATCATTTAGAAGCTGAAGAATCGCTTCATCTCCTTGTTTTCGTTTCTTGTATAACAAAGGTTTATTGTAAATTAGGGAAAATAGCGTACTTTTTTCGCTATTGGTTATAACGTACTTGGCACCTTTTATCACACCTAAGAACTTATCTGGTGAAACCACCTTTTCTTTCTTGAAATGATATTTTTCTGCCATTCTCTTATTGATGCAGACAACATGAATTCCTGTTTCTTTTTCTGCTGCTTTGGCAATCTGAATCATTTCTTCATCATCTTCTGCAACATCTAACAAAATGTAATCAAAGATTGCTTTGTGCTCTTTTGTAATCTCGTCATACTCTTTTGCACGAAGTAATAATACGTTATCACATATCACATCAATATCATTTTTATATATTTGGGATATGGTTTCTTTGTCTGCTTCTTTGGAAACAGAAATACTTCGAAATCCCTTTATATAATACTTCATAATTTGTTTTTCTAAAAATGAGTATTGCGTATGGGCTGTACCAACATTATAGGCGTATTTTCCTGATTTGGCTACATTTTTTAATAAAAGACTTTTTCCTACTTGGTTTAATTCTTTTGATTTCCATACGTGCTCGCCGGTAACGATGCATAAACCACCGTTATCGACTTCTCTTACAAGCTCTTGATATTGTGTGACAGGGATATAATTTGGAAACAAAGCATGAACAAATTCACTGTCTTCGTTGCCAACATTATCTGGTCCAGAATTTACAATATCAATTATTTTAACATAAAAATCACGCTTTTTCAGTGTTTTTTGCAAAGACCATAGTCTGATGCATTCTAACATATTTCCTTTGTTCAAACTTGTTACCAAATTAATCTTCATATACTACCAATCCTATTTTTTTCTTTTTTTACGTCTTGTGGAGTTAAATTTTCTTAACAGTTTTGTTATTTCCACTTCTCCAACTTGATTCATGAACTGACTTCTCTTTAATGTTAAACCAATAGGTTTCTTTGTATAGTATGGTGGAAGTGTTTCCTTATCTGATTCTTGGAATTCTAATTCTTCAGAAGCAGATTGGAATAACTCTTGTCCTTTTTCTGTGTTTACTTGTACAAATGAAGTTCCGTACATGTCATTCATTTCTGGACAGTACACACCTGCATTTTTGTATCTTCCAAGTGTAATATCTGATACACTCTTTGTTCCTTGCATAAATTCACATGTGTAACAAGAAGGACGTTGTAAAATGTTGTTCTTATATGCATTCATATAATTGTTCTTTGGAGTTTCTTGTAAATAAATCTCGCCAGATTCAAATTTTACAATGAAGTATCCTTTTGCTTTTCCACGGAATTTATTATCAAATTCAATGCTTTCAATCTTAGAATTGTATTTCTCTTCTAATGTTTGAATATATTGTCTGTAAACTTCTGGTGAAGGAATACCTGTACAGAATAAATCAACTGTATATAAGTTGTCATATTCTTTGCCAAGGTAACTTCTAAGACCAGCAATTTCACATGGATTACCAGAGTAAAGAACTTTGTCGCCTTTGTCTAATAATTCTTTTACTTTTGGCTTAATTTCATCACTGTGAGGTGTTACATATTTTGCATCACGGAATGCTACACAATCTTCTAGTTTGGAAGCAATTGCATATTCACCATCTGCATTTTCATTGATACGAACACCAACAACATGCCCTTTTTGTTCAATCACTGCTTTTGCTAAAGCTGAGAATGTACCGCCAGAAGCACTGTCGATTTTTGTCTTTTCATCTTTGTTGTAAGCTGCAAAGATTTTTTGATTTTCTGTATCTGTGTGGAATAAGGATTCGTGGTCATAGATACAAACTTCTTCACATTTTCCACATTCAGTACATTTGTCTATATTAATTTCAGGGTAAATAAATCCTTCTTTGTCTGCATTCATGGTGATTGCACCTGTAGGACAGGCATGTTCACAAGCACGACAACCATAACACTTAAATGGATCAGGGAAATCAAAGTAAGTCTTACGAGTTCTGAATTCGCCTGTTGTCTTTGGTCCATTTAAGGCTTTCTTTAGGAATTCGATAGAACCAGCTCTCATGTTGGCTCTACGTTCTTCTACCTTATCATAATCAATTGCAAGATCCGCTAAGTCTGCTGGTAATTCCTCTGGATAACCAAGTAAATGATTTCCGATTCCTAATTCACCTAAGAAATGCCTCATACGATCTGGATTCTGGAAATGTGGAATCGTAATAAACTGTCTATGGAAAATCATAGAGAATACAGTCGCATGGAAAGAGTTTGCTAATACAAAATCTGCATTTGCAATCCATCCTAAGAACTCTTCCGCACCACCATCAAGGAATAAATCCGCTTGATTCGTAAAGGTATAATCTGGACGATTGTGTACAATAGGAAGACCTGTTCTCTTAGAAATCTCTTCTGCCATTGCATTTAGACGTTCATCTACTTTTACTAAGTGTACATTATGAACGTAAATGTAAGGTTGGCTGATCTTAGGATCTTTCTTTAATTCGTAATATTTCTCATTTGGTAAAAGTAAAGTAGGATCACATACTACATCTACTTCTTCATCAATGAAACGTAGAACTTCCTCTTTCGCTTTTGCCTCACGAACAGAAATATAATCAAAGTTTTTCAACATCTTTTGGAATAAAAGACCTTCGTTATCTGCAATTTCATTTTTACCGATACTAGCAGCGTAAGAGATACGTTTTGTCTCTGGTCTACCAAATTGTAAGAAGTAACCTGGGTTCATTTTTGTGAAAGAGCCATTCCATACCTGATCACTTCCTGAGATTAACACATCAAAATCCCAATCACGTTTACATAACTGAGCGTAATTGTAAACAGGTGGCTGAGTTGTATTTAATGTATGATTAATAAAGTGTTCAAATGCTTTATATCTCTTATATTTATTTTTATCACGTTTATATGCTTTGAAATCCTGTGCTTTATGCACTAACTTGTTAAGTGTAGGACTCTTGTAAGGATTTCTTGGCTTATAAATACGATATAGCTTGTCAATGTCATTAATTCTATAATTTACAATTGAAGGGTCATGTCCCTCGCTACGCAAATACTCTTGTAAAGCCCATGCTTGCAAAACGGCTCCATAGTTATGCGCACTGTTAAATGTTACAATACCAATCTTCATAGTGACCTCTTTCCTATTATCTTATATACATAAGATTATCTACCTAGATGTTCTTAGTCGAATAAACTTTCGAATTGTTTTACTGCTCTCTTATTGTATGCATCGTAATCTACATTCATAGCTTTTACTTTACCTTCCATGAACGCTTCCATACCACCTATTAATCCTTCTTCACTTGGTTCCACTAAATATCCGCCAAATTCTCTCATAAATCCTTGTGGTCCAACAATATCCGTTGACATACTTGGGATTCCTAATGCATCTGCTTCTAACATCGTTAATCCCAAACCTTCATATACAGAAGATAAAATAAATAGATCACATTTCTTTAATATTGGCATTGGATTGCTCATCGCTCTAATTGTAATAATCTCGGCTGGTGATTTTGTTGCATACTTAAATGTACTCTTCCATAACACACCATGTCCACCTATGATGATTAAGGCTGTGTCTGGATATTTTTCTGCAAATTTTTCGTATGCTTCCATCAACACCTGATGTCCTTTCTCTGGTGAGAAACGACCGATCGTAATAAATTTCTTCTTATCACTATTTAATACTTCTGTAAGTTCATCGAACGTTACGTTACAAGCTGTATTTTGGTCAAATGCAACTGGTTCTTCTGCACGTCTACGAATATCCAGATGTGCGTGACAGTTATTTACTACTACGATATTATCTTGGCGGTGGCTAATTTCCACGGTAGCTGGAACGATATCTTGTGTAACGACTGCTACTTTATCATAGTTTTGGTAAGCAGATTCTAACGTTAGCTTGTGCTGATTTCCTCTCGTCTTTATCTCTGCTACCATGTCGTTATGAACATAAATAAATCTTGGTCCATCAAAACGTTGGAACATGTTAATGATTTTCTTTTCATAACCTGCAAATTGGATCATATAATCAAATTTCACACCACCGAAGTGTTTTACAAGTTCTCTCTTATATAAACGATCTAAATATTTTCTAGTAAATTTATTATCAATATCCTTCTTGAAATACAGAATGTATGCTAATGCTTCAAAAATAGTAAAGTTTGCTTCACTACTCATTGGCATAATGCTTACTGTTCTTGGTATCTTTGAGACACGAAGAGGCTGTTTCTTCACTGCCATTTCTGTAAAGGATACAAAGTATTCACGTTTTGTGGTATCAATGTTGTGGAATAGGTTTAATAGTGATGTTGTTAAACCATTTTGTGCTAACGCAGAACCATACATTAATACTTTTGGTTTTGTATGCTCCAAACGTTCTTCTTTACATACTTTTTGCCCTTTTATTACGTGAGCACAGATTCTTTGTGCAGCATCTGGACCATCGTAAGTACAACATTCTTTGCGGAATGTAGTATCATCATAGTTTTTCGGTAAGTTCATTTCACGAACTAACTCGTCCACACGTTTTACAACTGGAAATGGGTAATCATTGATATTTACATAGACACCACGTTCTCCAAGGTAATCGCTTTCGTCGTATGCCCACAAAATAATCTTTTTCCCTGTATTAGCAAAATCATAAAATACACTAGAGTAATCTGTAATTAAGCCGTCGCAAATATTCATAAATTCATACGCATCGTATTGAGATGGATATGGTTGAATATGTGTGTATTTGGAAAGGTCTACCCCCTTACTGATAAATGGGTGTAATTTTACATACAGGATTTGTTCGTCTGTAAGTTTGCTATCCAATTCATTGAATAAGTACTCTGTAATAGCTAATAAGTGACCTGTGTTCTTATTTGTAAGTGTACCTCTCCAAGTAGGCATATAAATAAAGATTTTCTTATCTTCAATTCCTAACTCCTTACGAATGTTGCTTCCTGCATTCGGATCAAAAAATACAGAGTTTCTAGGATATCCTTCATTTAAGATAGTGCCTTCGTAAGCTTTATCTAGTTCGTAAGCTTTTACCATCTTTTCTTTCATGTACTCATTGGGATATACTAAATAATCTGCATACAGTAAGTTTCTTTGTACATTTCCCATCGCATATGCACGGTCTAATACGTCTCTACCCATGTATTTCAAAGGTGTTCCATGCCATGTATTTGTAATTATCTGACCTTCTTTTTTTACATATGCTCTTGTAAATGATGTATCTGTAAATAAATATTTTGCAGTTGCAAGGATTTTGTAGTATTCATACGTGTTTGTCTCAACGAATGTATAGTTACTGATTTGGTACTTATCTAATCTGTCCTTTACTTCATTGCGCTTCCTAGCAGTACAGGATAGTAATACTTTATAGTCCTTATATGCATCACTTGTTACTTCCTTTAATATATGAAACATATTACCTGCTAAGTCTCCACCATTTTTCGATTCTACTAGGATCAAATCCTCCTTAATAGGCTTTTTGTAATAGCAGTGTGCATAATATGAATTGAGCGCAATCACCTTGCACTTTTTAACAACGTTCCGAAGTTTCATCTTCTTTACTCCTTTATAAGCTTATCCACTTATTCCTAATTTCAAATGTCCTTACTATAATATAGCACATTATAATAAAAGTCAATGTTTGATACAGTTCTACTGTTCCATATTCCTACTATATAATATGAAATAGTCACCCCTCTTTTTATGCAAGGGGTGACTGAAAATTTAACTTATATTTTTCAGTTCTGTACTTATATTATGTATTATGATTTCTTTGGTATCCTGATATAATTGGTTTTTCTTACTGTAACATTGCCTGCTTTGTCAATAAATCGTATATAAACACGTCCTGCAAATCCTTTCGGAAGAGTTAGAGATTCTTTGGATACCCAGTTCTTTGATGGATAGTAGGTTTTACCACGTTTTACAATCTGATACTGAATTGCCTTTTTTCCACCATGTCCAAAGTCTGCTGAAAATGATAAGCTGACTGCTTTCCCTGCAGTACACCTCTTTGTATTTTTTGAAAGTGTTAGGAGTTTAATTCCTTCTACATTCGAAGTGAACCAAAGGTTCGTTGGTGCTCCATCAATCCACGTAAATCCTTGTGTCTTTTTAATTATTTGATTCCCTGCACCATCTGTAAATCTTACATAGATTCTTCCGATAAAGTCATCTATTAATTCAACGACTTCTCCTTTTGTCCATTCCCCTTGTATATCAAAATCGTCTCCACGATTTACAAGCATGTATTCGATATTTCCTGCGCCACTTGCTCCGTAGTTACAAGAAAATTCAAATAGTGGGTAACTGTCATTATAAGTATATCGTTCATATGTGTTGACTGCATTTTGACTAACTAACCTCAGATTTGATACATTCGTTGATACGGTACACTTTGTTGGTGCTGTATAATCTAATGCAAATCCAGTTGTTTTACGAACAACCATATTTCCAAGTGCATTTTCAAACTTCACCCATACACAACCTACAAAATCTTTCTTTACTGTAACTTCACCATTTATAGCCTCAGTCCAATCCATATCGTCGATATCCTGTTCTTCTTCCGCTTTTACAAGACAGTATTCTATGGAATCTAAACTTGAAATACCACATTCGGCACTAAATGTCATCGTAATGGGTTCTGTAAGAAGTAGTGTATACTCTTCATCTTCTGTTATCTTATGTAATGCGATTTCTTCGCACTTAGATGTTACTTTTACATTATGCAAAGTAAGACTTTCCTCTTCTAATGTTCTTTCTATATCACCATTAGATTTGTCAAAATAGGAATTTGCATAGAAATATGGTTCTTGTTCTGTTGTGATAGTAGTTCCATCACTTGTAAATGTAATTGCACCTGAAATATCAGTTCTATAAATATTCGATGCAGTTAACTTTGCAAGAGTTCCTAATCGTGGAAATCCCGCTGCTCCTGCTTCGTCACATGTGATAACGGAGATTGATGGAGATACTGCATCAATAAATTCTTGTGTAGAGGAAGTTAATGCACTATGATGGCATACTTTTAGTACGTCAGCTTTAAGATTACGTCCACATTTCAACATTTCCTTTTCTGATACTGCCTCTGCGTCCGATGTTAGTAAAAATGAATTTTGTCCGTTTACTACTCGCATTACAATAGAAGTATCATTGTAAGAAGAATAACCACTTCCATTTGGTGCTATAAACTCAATGGTTGCACTTCCAAGTTGGATTGTGCTTCCTACTACTGGAACCCCAATGGGAATATTCATTGACGATATCATGCTATTCACTGTTTTACAGATTGTCTCATCATTGTAACGTGTTCCGGTTCGTAAAAGCTTTCCTATGCTGATATTTGGTAGAACAGAGTGAAATCCACCTATATGATCCGCATGATCATGTGTAATAACTGCATAATTTAGTCTAGTAATACCTTGTTCTCTTAAATAATCTACAACGTAGTCACCATATTCACTTTTGCCTGCATCTATTAACATTGTCTGTCCTTGACTTTGAAGCAAAATACAATCTCCTTGTCCAACGTCTAAAAATGTGACGGTTAATTCGCCATAACCGTTAGCTGCTTGTACCTCTTGATTAATTGTGTCACTTGATTTTCCTACGCTTATGTAGAATCCTAGTATCAGTAATACTAGAATTACTCTCTTTACCCTATTGCTCATTTTGTCATATCCTTTCACCTATCTCTTCTTATTTAAGATTAGATTTAAAATGTGGTAAAATTATGGTAATAACAAAAATACCTTGAGAAAATTCCCAAGGTATTTTTATATTAAGGATATTTAAGTTTTCTTCATAGAATAATTTCTGTGATTATGCTACTGTTCCATTAATAGAAATTGCATTTGCATCGGATAAATCAACGGTAATAAGAGCATATGCATCACTTCCAACTGGAACTTTAACTGTAATTGTCTCAAAGACAATATATGTTGTACCTTGATAGCGGATTTCTGTACTATCTACAATGATATGCTCTCCATTTTTACCATATCTCACTCCATCATAATAGAAAGAATAACATTCGTTGATTAAAGATTCAATCGAGCCACTTCCATTGTATTCTTTTGCAACACGTTCAAATGTCACTGGTAATTGAGAATTAGTTACTGTAAAAGATGTAGATTTTGTCAATGTTACACTACTACCGTCTGATACTTTTGTTGCTGTAAATTTTGCTGTTACTGTATAAGTACCTGTTGCAATCGCTTTACCATTCGTAACTACTGCAAAGCTATTACCTGTAAGTTCTTGTACTTCACCTTTACTATTTTTCACTGTATATGATACTACAACATTATTGTAAGTTGTACCATCACCTGAGTTTGAACCATATGTCAACGCTTTAAATGCAACTCCACCTTTTGTCATAAGTGGATTAATTGTTAATGTTTTATTCATACTTGCTGCATCTGTAACGACTGCATCCATACTGTTTGCCGATACACCCAAGTCAAAACCGATCACACCATTTGCTACTGGTTGTTTCACATAAACAGTTAAAACTTTTGCTGTTAAAGTATCATATTTTAGTTCATATACATAAGTTCCTGCTACCATGTTAGCTGCATTTACTATAATCTTTCCATCTGCGATTGAAATAGCATCCCCTGTGGCGCCTGATGGAGCTGTTTTTCTTGTAGGTATTGGAGCTGAAGTTGTTGTAAGTTTATTATTGTATTGGTCTAATACGCTATAACCAACTTCGACGATATCTGCTGCATCTGCTGCATTTGAAACGGTTACTGTTGTTCTATCTAATACAAAGTTTATAGCTTTTGCTTCTTCTTTTACTGTCACTGCTAACGTTGTTACTACTGCATTGGTAGAAGCGTTTTTCACAACAATATAAGCTGTACCAGCTTTGATTGGTACGATAGAAATGGAATTATCCGTTGCATTTAATGCAGATGTGACTAATAATACGTCATCGTTGGATGAAGAGAATGTGTAGCAAGAGTAGTCTGTTACTACATTCTTTGAAGCATCTGAAAAATTGAAGTACATGCTATAATCATTATCGCCAGCACAGATTGTTGTGTTTTGCTTGAAAGATGAACTGTTCCAAGCAGGTGTACTTTTTGCGATGGTGTAGTTGAAATTAGAAACCATTTCTGCCGCTGTGGCTGTTATTGTTACTTCACCTGTTGATAGTGCACCAACTTCTACTTGGTTCCCATTTACAGTCTCATATTTCCATGTATGTAATGTTGCTTTTGCCTTTGCTGTACTTGTTATACTATTTAAGTAAAGGGTATTATCAGATGTTACATAACCATCACTTGCTTCTACTGTAAATTCAAGGTTTTCATGACCACTTTCATATTTGTCAACTTGGATACCGTTACTATCCGTTGCAACAACATAGATTTTTGTTTCTTTTCCTACTGTTACAACAGTTGGATCGATTTTGATATTGGCTACTTTACCATCTGTTGCTGTAAATTCTACAGATGTGTTACCATAAGTTACTGTGTATGTAGCACCATCTTTCATTTCGTTGTATGTAGTAAGTGTTACAACCTTTTTATCTGTTGTACTTACTGTAGCGGATTTTACTGCAATGATTTGCTTTGTTAAATTGTTTGTTACTGTGAAATCAGAAGCTTTTACGCTTGCAACATTAGAATTGAATGTTAATTCAATATCTGTTGTTGTTTTTTGAACTGCGTATGCCATGGATGTTCCAACAAATACATTAACTGTAGCAACTTTATTGTATTTGTTGGATTTTGCTGTTTTTCTGGTAGCTAAAGCATATACGGAAATTGTTGTTGCACCTTCTCCTTTTGCTGTAACTTTTCCACTTGTCACACCTACTGTTGCGATAGATTTGTTAGCTGAGTAGAATTTTATAACATCTGTAGATGTAGCTGGTGTTAAGGAAGCCTTTAATTTTGCTGTTTCACCAACTGCACCTAAGTATAAATCTGTTTGATTTGGTGTAATAGCTGTTGCTCTTTGTAATACTTTGAATGACTTTGTAGCTACTGCTTTACCAGTTTTTCTACTTTTTGCTGTAATTTTAACAGTTCCAGGAGCAATCACTTTCATCTTACCTGTTGTTTTTCCGATTGTAGCGATGGATTTGTTATTGGTGTAGAAATACACAGACGTACCTGCTACCTTTAATGTGTAAGAATGACCTGTGTAGATAGAGGCAGGTGCTGCTGCACCACTCTTTAGTGTAATCTTACTTGCTGCGCTTACTGCGTTTGTATCAACGATAGTAATCATTAATGCCAAAGCAAGGAATAACGCTATTTTCTTAAATAAATTTTTCATTTCATCTTCCTCCCTAATACTGATATTTTTTGTTGTACGTATATGATGCAATTTCTTTATGGCAGAAATATGTCATGATTTTGTCATGGATGTTTTATTAGTGGATGAAAAGATGGAAGTGCGAAAGTTTTGGTTTTATAGATGTGTATAACAAAGAGAATTTCCTTGTTCATAAAAAGAGCCTTGAGGATAACCTCAAAGCTCTTCTTTAACTATATTTAGAACAATTATTATACTGCTGGTGTTTCACTTGTTGCTGGTGTTTCACTTGTTGCTGGTGTTTCACTTGTTGCTGGTGTTTCACTTGTTGCTACTGGAGCTTCACTTGTTGCTGGTGTTTCACTTGTTGCTACTGGAGCTTCACTTGTTGCTACTGGAGCTTCGCTTGTTGCTGGTGTTTCAGTTGTTGTTCCAACTGTACCTTCAATATTAACTGTGTTATATCCAGTTAAATCAACTGTGATTACTGCATATACGCCATCAGCAACTGGAACATTTAATGTAACATTTTTGAATGCTACATATGTTTCGCTTACATAAGAAGTTTCTGTAGCAACTACATCGATATCAGCGCCATCTTTACCATATTTTGTTCCATCATAGTAGAAGGAATAGCAAGATTTAATTACGTCTGCTAACTCACCATTTCCTTCGAATTTTTTAGAAACACGTTCAAATGTTACAGGTAATTGAGTATTTGTTACTGTGATAGATGTTGTTTTTGTAAATGTAGCAACTTTACTATCTGCTACTTTTGTAGCTTCAAATTTAGCAACTACTGTGTAAGTACCTGTTGCAATTGCTTTACCATCTGTTACTACAGCAAATGTATTACCAGAAGATACTACTTCACCTTTACTGTTCTTAACTTCTACAGATACATTAACATCAGAATATGTTGTACCATCGCCTTCATTTGCACCTTCTGCTAATGCTTTGTATGCAATACCACCTTTAGTCATAACTGTGTTAATTGTGATTGCTTTATTTAAGCTGTTAGCATCTGTTACTACTGCATCCATGCTTGTTGCAGATAAGTTTAAGTCAAATCCGATTGTACCACTTGTAGCAGGTTCTTTAACAATGATTGTTAAAACTTTAGCTGCAAGTTTTTCATATTTGATTTCATATACATATGTTCCTTTTACTGCACTAGCAGCATTTACTGTGATATTGCTTTCGTCGATTGCAATGATATCACCTGCATCTTTTGGTGCAGATTTCTTTTCAAATGCTGGAACTGTTGTAGTTGTAAATTTATTATTGTATTGATCTACTACTTTATAACCAATTTTAACAATATCATTTGCTTCTGCAGCGTTAGAAACTGTTGCTGTTGTTTTATCTAATACAAGATTTGTAGCTTTTGCAGCATCTTTTACAGTTACTGCTAATGTTGTTACAACTGCATCTGTAGTTGCATTTTTAACGATAACATAAGCTGTACCAGCTCCGATTGGTGCGATAGCTACAGAGTTATCTGCTTGTAATCCTGATGTTACTAATAATACATCTTCGTTAGAAGAAGAGAATTTATAACCTGTGTAATCTTTTAATTCATTGTTAGAAGCATCTGCGAATTTGAAGTATACATTGTAATCATTTTCGCCAACGCAAAGTGTTGTGTTTTGTTTGTAAGAAGCACTGTTCCAAGCTGGAGCACTCTTAGCAACTGTATAGTCGAATTTAGAAACGGATTCAGCATCTGTAGCTGTAATAGTGATTTCACCTGTTTCTACAGCGCCAACTTCTTTTTGTACGCCATCAACTGTTTCATATTTCCATGTATGTAATGTAGCTTTTGCTTTTGCTGTACTTGTTTTGCTGCTTAAGTAAAGAGCATTTTCTCCTGTTACATAACCATCACTTGTTTCAACTGTGAAGTCAAGATTTTCTGCACCTTTTTCATATTTTGCAACTTGAACTCCGTTAGCATCTTTTGCTACAACATAAATTGGAGTTTCTTTACCTACTGTTACAACTGTTGGTTCGATTGCAAGACTTGCAACTTTACCATCTGTAGCTGTAAATTGAGCAGATGTTTTGCCATAAGATACTGTATAAGTAGCGCCATCTTTGATATCGCCATATGTAGTAATTGTTACAACTTTAGTATCTGTTGTGCTAATTGCTGCAGATTTTACTGGGAATACTTGTTTAGATGTATCATTTGTTACTGTGAAGTCAGCAGCTTTAACATCTTTCATATCTGTTTTGAATGTTAATTCGATATCTGTTGCTGTTTTTTGTACTGCGGAAGCCATGTATGGTCCAACAAATACATTAACTGTAGCAACTTTGTTGTATTTGCTCTTGTTGGATGTTGCTTTTGTAGCTTTTGCATATACAGTAACTGTTGTTGTACCTTCAGCCTTAGCTGTAACTTTACCGCTTGTTAAACCAACTGTAGCGATTGTTTTATCAGCTGAGATGAATCTTACAACGTCTGTAGATGTAGCTGGTGTTAATGTAGCTTTGATTGTAGCTGTATCAGCAACTGCACCTAAGTATAATTCTGTTTGGTCAGCTGCTACTGCTGTTGCTCTTTGTAAAACTTTAAAAGTTTTAGTAGCTACTGCTTTACCAGTTTTTTTGCTTTTAGCTGTGATTTTAACTGTACCTGGTGCAACTGGTTTTAAAATACCAGTGTTCATACCGATTGTAGCAACGGATTTGTTGCTTGAGTAAAACTTAACTGCTGTGCCTGCAACTTTTAAGTCATACTTGTGATTTGCATAAACAGTAGAACTTACTGCTTTGCCATTTTGCAATGTGATCTTGCTTGCTGCGCTTACAGCGTTTACATCAACTAAAGTTAAAGTTAATGCTAAAGCAAGAAATAGAGCAATTTTCTTTGCGAAATTTTTCATTTCTTCTTCCTCCTTGAAATATTTAATTATATTATATTACTTTTGCGTCCCATAAGTCTGCCATCACTCTACATACCGTAAAATTCAGCATCGCTTATGTGTTCGGCATAGAAATATAATCCCTACAATAACAAAAACGATTATAGCAACTCTTATACCAAAAATCAAGTATTTTTAACCAACATTTTCTTATAATGGTATGCTATTCCATTCTTATCTATTATTCATCAAAGAATTATTTATCTATGCCAGATAAGTCCTATGAAATACATTCATGACTTATCTTTAACATGCTTATATAATGCACCTAGATTATGGCAAAATTATGTCATCGCTTTGTCACAATCGGTTTATTTCTTGACAAATTTAAAGTCAAAATTCATTTTTGACAAAAAAAGAGACCCTTTTACATTAAGGATCCCTTTGTGTTTCTTCTTATTATAATATTGTTAAAGTAACATGAAGTTTCCTATCTTAAGTTCTTAAGATTATCTTCTTAAGATTACATTAGGAAGTTCTTAAAAGCGACTATAAGCCTAAAATCTTCTCGACTGTCTGTTGCATCTCTGTTCTGTCACAAACTGTATTGTGAAGAACAGGAGCCGTACGAATTTCTTCAATGGCATTTGGCACATCTACTTTGCTAATCTCACATAACTTATCCACTAATTCAAAGTCGGTCATAGAATCATATTTTTCATCTAATGCGTTCATAACGCTTCTTGTAAATTTGTATGGACTTGCTGTGGATGCAATAATCGTCTTAGTTGTGTCTTTGGACTGTTCTTTGTATTGTTTGCAAACATAAGAGGCTACGGCTGTATGAGTATCGATTACATAACCTGTTTTGTCGTATAAGGATTTGATTGCTTCTTTTGTATTCTCTTCGCTTGCATAACCACCTACAAAGTCTACTAATTGTTTTTTCATGTTATCTGTGATGGCATATTGACCTTCTTGAGTTAAAGCATTCATTAAGGCTTTGCATGCATCTGCATCATTTCCCGCAATTCTATAGATAAGTCTTTCTAAGTTGCTGGAAATTAAAATATCCATAGATGGAGATGATGTTAAAATAAATTCTCTATTCCGATTATATGTACCTGTTTCAAAGAAATCGAATAATACTTTATTTTCATTGGATGCGCAGATCAATTTGTTTATTGGTACTCCCATATTTTTCGCATAGAATGCTGCAAGAATGTTGCCAAAGTTTCCTGTAGGAACGACTACATTTACTTTTTCACCTTCTGCGATCTCGCCGTTGGCAAGTAATTTTGCATATGAATATACATAATACACAATCTGTGGCACTAAACGACCGATATTAATTGAGTTGGCAGATGAGAATTGGAATCCTTTTTGCTCCATCTGATTTGCAAGCTCTTTATTATTAAACATTGCTTTCACACCACTTTGTGCGTCATCAAAGTTTCCTTTTATTCCTACTACATATGTATTCGCACCTTTTTGGGTTACCATCTGTTTTTCTTGAATTGGACTTACGCCATTCTTTGGATAAAATACAATAATCTTTGTTCCTTCTACATCTGCAAATCCTGCTAGGGCAGCTTTTCCTGTATCGCCTGATGTTGCAGTAAGGATTACAATATCATTTTCCACGTTATTCTTCTTTGCTGCAGTTGTAAGAAGGTATGGAAGAATGGATAATGCCATATCTTTAAATGCGATTGTGGAACCGTGAAATAGTTCTAAATAATAGGCTCCGTCTGCTTTTACCAAAGGGGCAATTTCTTCTGTGTCAAATTTAGCATCATATGCTTTATTAATACAATTCTTAAGTTCTTCCTCTGTAAAATCCGTTAAAAATAATTTCATCACTTCGTATGCAACTTCTTGATAACTCATCTTAGAAAGTTCACTAAGAGAAGTTGTTAATTCTGGTATTGATTCAGGTACAAATAGCCCACCATCATCTGCTAAACCTTTCAGAATAGCCCAAGAAGCTGTTACAGGTTCACTGTTTGTACGTGTACTTTTATATAATACATTCATTTCATCTCATCCTTTTCTTAAGATTCTGTCTAAATAGCAATAACGCTAATTTGCGATAATTATATCACGAATCAATACCAGTATCAACCAACTTTTACTTATAAAACTCGTGGGTTCCGTATTGGAATAATTTTGTAAGGGCACGGTCAAACCAGCTTACACTAGAGGATTTTGCTTTACTTCTTGACATGAAATATAAAGCTCCTTGCGATTCATCCTCACCATTTAGAACTCTATTAACTGCTTTTTTGGTTTCTGCACTAATATTCACTTTGTAATAACGTCCGTCTTTGATAGGCGAAAATTGATAAACAGATCCGCTCTTTTGAAATACGACTTCTTCTACTGTGTCTGGGAATTTTGAATTATTTACACGATTTAAAACAACGTTGGCAACTAACATTTTTCCTTTGATGTCTTCTCCTGTGGCTTCTGCTTCTACAATTCGCATAAGCACCGCTTTATCTGTGGAAGACAACTGAATCTTAGTTGACTTGTTTCCTGTACCTTGAAATGCTTCGATACTATCTTCTTGATTTGCTTTACTAGACTTTGTCTTTTTATTTGTTTTTGACTCTTCTTGGTTGCCTTCTGTGGTTTTTGCACTTTCCTCAACAGTCGTTTTGGCGTCACCGTCGCTAACAACAGAGTCTAAAATGTTGACATTTATTTGATTATCTTGATTCTGCTTTTCTGCACTTTCTTTATTGGCAGAATTATTTTCATGATATGCCATTGCACTTAATCCAAAGGATGTTGGCTGGACATTGGTAGATTGCTCTTCTTGCGTCTTTGTGGAATTTGGTGTCTTTGCATCCTGTGCTTCATCGCTACTTACATAACTGAAACACATTATTTCATTATTTTTATCCGTAAAATCATAAGCTTCTGTTGAATATGCCACCTCCGCTGCGTATACACCTTCGGAGAAATATGTTTCAGAACTCATAACAATTATAACTGCAATTAGTGCATATGCGGTAATGAGCATACTCCATCTACATCCATGAAAGAACAGATGATTGATATATGCTTTCACTTGCATAAGCAAATTTCTATTTTTCATTGAATACTCCTCATTTCTTTTCATTTCATTACATGCATTTTTGTGCTTTGTAATTTTTGATATGTCTAGCATTTTAATTCAATATTCCTTTTTCTGTCAATAGAGTTTAAGTTAATTTAGTTAATACTACTTTTAGATTTACTTATTTTGTATATTCGTATACCATATTAAACAAAATTTAATATAAAATTAGCTTTATCCTTAGTAATTGGTTCCATTAAAATATTACCAAATTATTAATTATTTATTACATATTTTATGCCCATTTCACGATTTTATTCAAATCAATCAATATTTTTCATTGTAAAATCGGAATTTTATGTGAAAATAATTTTGTAATATATTTTTCTGTACGCTTGTAACATACTGTGGTATACTTACTTTACATTCTTGTTGTATGGAGGTGTTAATATGCCGCTTAAGGCAGGAGTTTATATTTCAAAGAAGAAAGACGGTTCTATTTCTTACCGTTCTTCTATTACATTTCAGAACAAGCACATTAGTCTTGGAAGCTACCCCTCTGAGCTAGAAGCACATACTGCATATTGTGAGGCACAAGAAATCCTATATTCAGATTCCGATGTATTAGAGGAAGCATTGTCTAATATTTTTACATTAAGCTATTCCAAGTGTATTACTTTGTTCAATTTCAAATTAACTGGATTCTACTTTAAAACCCCAATATTACTTAAAGATAATTATTTCCTCTACTTTTTATCGCAAGATATGGTACTTAAATTTGATGTAGATGACTTATTTTTCTATTCTACTCATACGATTTCAAAACGAGGTGGGCATTTATTTGTGTCCGATTATGGTATGCAACTTAATATACAATCTCGTTATGGAATTAAAAATTTTGCAGTAGAGGGACGAGACTATCGTTTTATCAATGGAGATCCTTATGACTTTCGATACCGTAATATTGAAATTATTAATAAGTATTATGGCGTTCAGAAGAAAGTACAAAACGGGCTTTTTGTATATGATTCCATTATTCACATTAATGGAAATTATAAAATAGGTACTTATAAAACCGAAATTGAGGCTGCGGTGGCATATAATAAAGCCGTTGATACACTACGTAATAAGGGAATTTCTAAAAATTTTGCAACTAACTATATTCTTGAATTGAATGAAATTTCATATGCTTCTTTATATCATAAAATTAGAATATCTAAGAAAATCAGAGAATTATAGATTTGGGGTTAAAATTTTTGACTTAAAATATAGTACATTTTTACTACTTTTGTTAGTATCTTTTTTCAACAAAATATGATATAATATAAGATATTATATTTCTTCTTCCATTAAAATAGAAAAGAAAGACATGACTTAGGATGTCTTTCTTTTTTTATTTCCTTTTTTATTTGTTTTTCGAAATAGGCTTTCGGATAACGGATTCAGCTTAATTGCTGATATTAAAATAAAAAATGATGAAAAGACTATCTGAGAGAATATGCTTAGTTCTACCCAGTGAGCTTCAACTATTTTGGGGAACCATTTGATATACTGATATTGTTCTTGGTTTGTTTGTGATATGATATAGACAAACGTTGCCATTGGATTTAATAAGAACAAGTATGCTTGATTCTTGGTAGCTTCTGCAATATTTTGGACTACTTGTACATCTTGTAGGACATAATAGTTCAAATTATATATAAGAAGTGTTCCAATGGTCATAACAAGAAGAAATCCATACGTCCATATGGTCGCAGATATGGTTTTCTTCATTATAGTAGAGAAAAAGATACTGATACTTGCGACATATATGGCTGTTACGATTAAAAGTAAGAATATCTGCCATTCTTCCTCTATGCCGATTGCACCTGTATTAGAAACCATAGCAACTACAGGAAAACTTGATATTAGAATAAATATCACACTTGTGATGGAATATGCCATTTTCCCACAAATAATATTAAATGTGTTTAATCTTGAAGTTAATAATAAATCTAATGTCATTTTTTCTCTTTCTCCTGCAATGGCTCCTGATGTTAGGATTGGTACAATTAGAAATATAACCATAAACTCTATGCAGCTGATAAGGGTAAAGATTTGTATACAGTTATTGTAGTTAAAGACAATTTGACCACTTTGTTTGTGCATACCACTGTATAGTGCTAGTATTACGATTAAACCTAAACACAAATTATATAAGAAGAGGAAGGAAGCAAATCTTGCATTATTGACGTTTGATTTTAAATCTTTTAAATAGACTGGATTGATTCTCATATGCTTCCCTTCCTCCTTTCACTTCTCTTCCAATATTCCAGAATAAATCTTCTCGGTTACTATCCATCTTACTATAGCTGACTACTTCTACTCCATTGGCAACTAATTCACTTAAAAGTTTGGCTTCTTTTTCCTCATCCCCACTAAAGCCAATGATACAAGTATTTTTATCAATTGTGATTCTCGTTACATATTGATTTTGTTTTAAGATGTTCATGGCATTTTCGAATTGATTTAGAATATCTATCTTAATGCGTTTTTCTCTTGTCATTTTAACTACTAGCTCATCCATAGTACCTTCTACGATGATATTGCCTTCTTTCATAATTCCAATGCGGGTACATAAATCCTTCATTTCTACTAATACATTGGAGGTAACAAGTATGGATTTTCCGATATCCTTTAGATTTTCTATTACTTTTACCATTGCTTGTTTTCCTGCTGGATCAAGACCTGCATAGGGTTCGTCCAATACAAGCATCATTGGATTATGTACAAGACATCTTGCTATGCCAATTCGTTGTTTCATTCCTCTGGATAATGTATTAACATTGAGTTCCGCTGTTTCCGTTAGATTTACTAAGTCCAAAAGTTCCATCCAGTAATTATTCACTGGAAATGAAACGCCTTGCAAGGCTCCATAAAATTTTAAGTATTCTAATACTTTCATATTATCATATACGCCAAAGTTATGTGGCATATAACCTACTGATTCATGCAAAAAATCCAGATTGGATAAGATATCATAACCGTGTAATTCTACTCTTCCTTTGTCGGTGCGCAAAAGTGCCATACAGATTTTTAATAACGTTGTTTTACCTGTTCCATTTGGTCCGATTAAACCATACACTTCTCCTTTTCTTACGTGTAGGTTTACTCCCTTTAATATTTCTTTTCCGTTAAAACTCTTATGGATATTTATGGCATTTAGCATTATTTCACCTCCAAGGTTGCAGATAGAATTGGCATAATATTACTTTTTTCATCAAATGATTCATATCGAATAGTGATTCTATCATTGCTGGATATGTACATATCTTGATCTATTTCTTTTTGAAACTGATTGCCCCATTCATCAAATAGTAGATCGTATTGTTTTGTAATATTATTATAAATACTGATGGTTCCATGAAATGTTTTGTCCTTATTTAATAAGTTGTTATAAATAAGGGAATGCAATCGGTATTTCGCTGGAATATACACATTGATAATCGTACAATTGGTCGCCATCTCTCTTGTAATCTTGTGATATTCACCACTAATAGGATCTTCAAATTCGGAGATATCATTTAAAAAGAACATACCTTCATAGTTTTTTTGAACTTGATTCATATGATATACGACCATTTCAACCGAACCATCCGATGCTGTATCTTCAAGCTGGGTTGTATTATCATTTGCAACGAAACCAACTAGGTAGGTATCATTGTTATAGGCGATACATTTATTACTTAGGCAGTATGCCATCGTAACAAATTTTCTAAGGTTCAAAAGGTCTTTTTGATTAGTTGCTTCTTTTAAGTTCGTAAATTGCTTAATGTAAGTTGGAAGTTTATATTGTAAATCAAAAGGGTGTACAATGGTTTGTCCACCAGATAACTGGTATACTTCATTTTGCTTTAAATCGCCTATGGCTATCATTCGATAATTACTTAATAAAATAACATCTTGTAAATCATAACCTAATTGATTTTTTACGTACCCTGTTAATTTGCTGCCATCAAGCTTAAGTTCATAATCTACTTGACCTTTAGCTTTCTGGTTTGACTTAACTTTAAAAATATATGGTTTCATATAGAAACTATTTCTAATTTCAATATCAGTACTTGTTTCCTTTTGGGTAATAAATATATTATGACCATCTTCACATGATACATCATCTGCATTGATTTTTTCAACAACTAGATTTTCAAGGTTAATTTTGCTTTGTCCTTGGACGGAAAAGCTTTTTGTTTCAGAATCTGGTAAAACAATACTAATATAGCTTTCTTCTTGTACTTGGTTACTTCTATCCTCATAATTTAAAACACTTATAGTATTTACAACTGGCGATTTTATTATTGTATTTTTACCTTCTAATACAATAATACATATCGTAAAAAATACAATAACCAGCACAGTGGGATAATAGTACAACAGCTTTTTCATCTTTCTAAATAAAATAAAAAGTCCTGGTCCGATGCTCAAAATATATATAATCAAAATTACTGCGTATCCAACTACATTCGGTAAATAACGAATGTCCATGGTTTGTAGACTTCCAATTAAATTATTTTTTGCAGATTCCTCTGTTAATGATTCTTGTACCATCTTATGAAATTGCAAAAAAGCAAAACTGGTTTGCATTTCGTTAATTATTAGTCTTGCATATTCGCTACTTTGCTTTATGGTATCAAAAAAGTTATTACTGTAATTCCATTCAATGACTACGCCATTTTCATGTTGATAAGTGGTGTAAATGACCTGATTGTATTTATCTCGAATCATAACACCACTGTCCTGATCAATGGAAAGGTATTCTAGGATTGTTTTGCTTTTACAACCTAGTACAATGGTTCTACCTTCCATATTCCATTCTTTCACAGTCTCCAATTTTTCCGCGGATTGTTTATTAATAAATTCTACCCCAATATAAATTCCATCAAATGCGTCTAATCCGTCTGGAGTCTCTGGTATCGTGGAAATTGGGAGTTCGATACACTTAAAGGAATCTTGACTTATATATTTAATGTAATCTGCATTTTCACCAATTATACCGAGGTAATACATATCCATATTGTTGTCTACTTCTATGTTTTCGGTATCTTTTGCAACTACTACGCCATCTTTGTCTACCAACTGAAATATTATACTATTTATACCTTCTAACGCTGGAAGAACCATATTGAGCTTGGTTTGTTTTTCCCTTTTTAGATTTACTTCTATTTGATAGACACAATTATCTCGACTCTCTGTCCCATTAATATGTGCTTGAAGGTATCCTGAAAATGAATCTCCTTTATTGTCTATATCAATCCATACATTTACGAAACGATTACATTTTACACTTTGTCCAAATCCCACACTTGCTTCTATTGAGATGGGCTTTCTGGTCTGTGCTGCTTTTATGTCAATTCCTTGTCTCACTAGGAAACATAAGCAGACTATACTGAGCATTGTTTTTATATAGGTAATATAGGTTCTATTTCTTATCTTCATATGAGTTCTCTCCTGAATTTTGCGAAAGTTTTAGGCGCACTTCAAATACTGTTCCATCATAATCACTCTTCACATCAATCTCTCCATTGTGTAAGGTAACAATCTGCTTTGCAATAGCTAAACCTAATCCACTTCCCCCTGTCTGTTCCGAACGAGAATTCTCCACTCGGTAAAATCGCTCAAAGATATGTGCTAGATTTTCTTGTGGAATAAGTGGCCCATAGTTTAATATAGATAAAGATACATAATTTGCACATTGTTTTATATATACTTTGATGATTTTTCCATCTTTTCCATACTTAATTGCATTACTAACAAGGTTACCTACTGCTCGTGCCAGAAGCTCCCCATCTGCCATAATATAAGCTTTATCTATCTCAGTATGAAATTCATACATTAATCCTGCATCTTGAAAATTCGGATAAAATTCTTCCATCATTTGTTCCATAAACTTTACAAAATCAATTGGCTGATTTTGAATTCGAACTTCATCTGTACTGTATTTTGTATAACGAAATAAATCCTCTAATAATTTTTCTAATCGCTTCGATTTATCATAAGCAATCTCTATATAACGCTTTTTCTTTTCCTCTTCTAGTTCTTCTTTTGTTAAGGCTAAATATAAGTAACCTATAATTGAAGTTAATGGAGTCCTTAAATCATGAGCTACACTTGTAATTAATTCATTTTTTACGTCTTCATTTTTACGTTCATCCTTTAAAAGTATATAGATCTCATTGGACATTACATTTAATTGCTGGGCAATCATACCTAGTTCATCATTATCTACGATAGAAATTTGATGTTCAAAATTTCCTAAGGATATCTCTTGAATTCCTAAAGAAATCTCCTTTAGGTATAAGGAATACTTTTTTAACAGTGCAAAATAACAAACAGTAAATAGGCTGATAGTCACTAAAATAAATACAACGAATCCTAGGATAAAGGAAACCGATAAATATTGATTCTGCTGCATCCCATTCATTGTATTGTTTCTATAAATAAAATACCTTGAATTACTGTACTCTATGGCGCCTTCAATGGACACTGGATCTTTGTTAAGCAATTTCATAATCCAACAAAATACAAAAACAATAATTCCTTCTGATAAGAATGCCAAAATCAAACTAATAATCGCCAATATGATAAGTTCATACCGAAAACTTTTCACCTTATTTGTCAATTTTATATCCCACTCCCCAGACCGTTTTTATAATTTGTGCATTTCTCGGATCTAGTTCAATTTTCTCTCGTATACGACGAATATGTACCATTACAGTGTTATTTGCCTCAAACATTTTTTCATTCCAAACTCGCTCAAATATCTCATCCGTACTAAATACTCGACCTGAATTGGAAGCAAGCAAAAATAAAATATCAAATTCAATTGGCGTTAATTTGACTTCTTTTCCATAGGAAACAACTCTATGATTTTCTCTTTGTATTAATAAATTTTCTAATTCAACTTGTGCCTCATTGAACTTTTCCTTTTTCTTGGGGTTTAGCTGTGTGTACCTTCGCAATTGGGATTTTACACGTGCCATTAATTCGAGTGGATTAAATGGTTTGCTGACATAATCATCTGCCCCTGCTCCTAATCCTACAATCTTATCTATATCTGCTGATTTGGCACTTAAAAATATAATTGGCACTGCGGAATCTTTTCGAATCTCTTTACACATCTCAATTCCATCCATACCTGGCATCATAATATCTAAGATAACCAGTTTCACATCTTCTTGTTCTAATATTTTAAGCCCCTCCACTGCAGAATAAGCCTTCTTTACTGCAAATCCATCGCTTACTAAGTGAATCTCTACTAAATCTGCAATCTCTTTCTCATCATCTACTACTAAAATTGTATCTGAAACCATTGATTTTTTCTCCCTTCGTACCATTTCATAGTATCATGTTTTCCTATTAAATGTCCTTACAAAATTATTAAAATTCTTATTCATATTCTTTAATTAAAACAAAAACGTATCCATCCCTAAAATTGAATACGGATGAATACGCATTAGCTAATTTTTATATTGGAAGCCATACCGACAAAGTATAAACTTACACTTACAATCAATACGATACCATTTAAAATGATCCCTAATATAGGCATGCGATAATGAATATCTTCTTTTTTTAGTACTTTAATCCCAAACCATAATCCGACCATGGAGCAGATAAAATTAAAGATCCCGATTAATCCAACTACTAACCCACCCTGCTGCCTACTTGTGATAAAGAACATTGCAATAAAACTGCAAAGCATTACTATTCCTATAACCACAGATATAATGCCTTCTTTTGGATGCACTCGATCTGAAAATTGATATGCATCACGTCTTCTGCCAATTCGAATCATGTTCCTAACACCTTTCTCAGTATTTTTTGCACAAATTGTGCAATTAGAAATAGAATGTATCCTAAAATACCTCCCACAGTATTTAAAAAGATATCATCTACATCAAAGGTTCCTACTTTTAAAACTAACTGCAACAGTTCAATGGCTAATGTAAACTGAAATGCAGATAAAAATACATACCAAAACTTTCTTCCTGTAATTGTCTTACTTAATAATGGAAGAAAAAATCCCAACGGAACAAACGCAATAATGTTCATAACAAAATTTAACCAGAAATAAGAATACACTCCATGATTGAGACACCAAAATGAGCGTTTTACTTCTTGAAATAGTGTTAGATTGTATCGGTATTCTGTTCCTAAACTTCCTCTATTTAAATATTCACTAAAGAATAAAAAATATGCCATTAATATTAAATATAATATAAATAGTACCCATGAAAATTTCTTTATGAGCCTAATATGATGCACTTTCAAGCTATTTCTCCTATTTCACTCTGTAAATCTTTTTACATTATAAACGATTGTTTTCTGCTAGTAAAGCCAAAAGAGACCGAAAAATTAAATTTTTCGGTCTCAGGCTGTAGACAACTAATCCCACCATTCTGGTGGGATTAGTTGTCTTTTTA
>CAYPEJ010000034.1:0-38347 GCA_964409685.1 uncultured Anaeromicropila sp. | reverse complement strand
TTCTCTGAATTTTCAAGGTTGTTTCACTATTCAATTATCAATGTTTGTCTTTAATTCATTGTCATTTTAGCAACTCTCTTGCCTCAGCGACGTTTTACAGTTTATCACATCTTTCGATGTCTGTCAACAAGTTTTTTTACTTATTTTTTTCAAGTTGTATATGCTTTGTTTCATTTGTTTGAACTTTTCAAACAACTTGCTGCTGACTTGGACTAGTATATCAAACCACCAAAGCATTGTCAACAATTTTTTTCGACTTTTTTTGCAAATTTTCAATTCACCTCAAACTTTACCATGAATAGATAGTTCCGCTCTACTATCCAAACAAAAGCAAATCACTTCAAAAAAAGCTGATTTCAATATTAGAAACCAGCTTTCATCATTTTATTTACTTCTTTCATTGCTTTTGATTTTATCAAACATTTAAAATGCTCTTCAATATATGCCTTTCTCTCTTGTGCATCTGATAGAAAGACTCCATATTCAGATGCCATTCTACATACAGAGCCAAAATTCACTTTTGACATTCTTCCTTTTTCAAAAATGACATAATATATATTTTTCATATCATCCTTATACATACTGCTCTTAGCAAATAACTTGTCAGTAAAGAGTGTAGTAAATTCTTCAAAATCAGAAAGTTCTTTAAACTCAAAGATTTGAATAATTGATTGTGATTTTTTTTCTTTCTTCTTTTCCTTATTTTCTTTCTCTCCTAATGGATTTGGTGCATCTTCTGCAAATAACTCCTCAAAAGATGATACCTTTTCAATTGTTGCTCCTGCAACTTGCTTTATTAGTTCCCCAAAATCATCTTCTCTATCTACTTTTTCAGAAAATGTAATTGCCAAACGATTCTTAGGCAACATCATAATTTGCATAGCTAACATTCCGTCTTTTGGCTCATATCCAATCTCATCAGTTGCTTTCTCTACAACAGTATGTAGAAACTCTTGCACTTTACTCCCATTTTTTATAAAATCATCTATCTTTACATCATATTCACGCATATCGTCTTCGTTTACAATACAACGTACTGTATTTTCATCAATTCTAATAAATTCCATATTTATTCTCTCTTTCTTTCTCGTATATTACTTTATTGTATCCTATTTTTCACTCCTTTTCAAATATTTCTTATAAGAAAAATAGGACAAGTTAATCACCCATCCTATTTTTCTTACTATTCGCTTTTTACGTTCTGATAGAAAACCGCTCGTAAGACTGCTGCACGTTTATCAATTATTTTTTTCGACAGTGAATTATCACCCATCTGTTCAAAGCCATGATAAGTTCCCTTCATATCATTCAGATTTACATGATAACCATTTTCCATTAGTTTCTCAGCATAATTTACACCTTCGTCATGAAGGCAATCATATTCTTCTACCTCTACATAAGCATCACATAAGCCTGTAAAATCAGGATTATTGATCGGGGAAATATATTTCATCATGTCAGGTGAAATTCCTTTTTTAATATGTTTCCACATTTTTGCATTTGCTTTAGCATTCCATCCAGGTGTATTAGTATACTTTTTCATTGATGTGGTTGCTAAAGACGAATCCACAACTGGATAGATTAGCATTTGATAGATAAACTGAAAACCTTTTCTATCACGAGCAATATGTGTAAGTGCTGAAGAGATTCCACCACCTGCACTATCTCCTCCTACTGCTATTCGTTCTCTATCTATATCAAATGATTCCGCATTATCTAACAACCATAGTAACGCGGAATAGGCATCTTCTAAACACGCATCTATATTCGCCTCAAACATAGTTCGATAATGAACGTAAACTACTTTACATCTCATTTTATTTGCATATGTAGCCATTATGTCATAATATTTTTTCGTCGAACCAAGAATATATCCCCCTCCGTGAAAATAAAGAAGACATGGTAATTTTTCACCTTTTTCACAACCTACTGGTTCAATTACATTTACTCTGATTTTTTGTTCATCATATGTTGGTATATAAGTAGTTGTCCAAACAATATCTTCCCTTTCAATAACTTTTCCGCCTGCCCTTTTATTTAAAATCTTTGCAGGCATAGGATTTACCATAAATGCTGGAAATACTAAATAGAATGACGATTTAATCTCATCAACAAAATTATATTTTTTAAAACTGTCCTGATATTTTTTATACGCCATCGCTCCTCCAACTAAGGCAGATGCTAAAACTCCAAGCTTAATCATTTTATTTTTCATAACCTTTTATGTCCCCTCTCGATAAAATATGTACACGTGATAGCTATTCTTATTTTAGCATACTATGAACAAAAGAGAAAGAGTTATGTTCGATAGAAAAACAATACTCTTTCTCTTTTATGAACTATTTACACAACTTTTACTGTTTCATAATTTTCGACTACTTGTTCTGTGTGATGATACCTTACTTTAGATGCTTGTGCGATGTTTAAGCAATGGTCGGAGATTCTTTCTAAGTCTACTAAAGTTTCTACAAAGATTAATCCTTCTGCTGACTTACATATGGATTCATTTAATCTTTCAATATTATGCTCTTTCATTCGTTCAACGATTGCATCAATTTGATCTTCTAGTTGATATATTTGGTCGTATTTTACTTGTTCAGGATTATACAAGTGTTCACATGCGTTGAAGAATATTGTATCTACGCTATTGATTAGAGATTTTAGCTCTTTCTTGGCTTGGCCTGAAATAGAAAGTTTATTTTCTATGATACGATTGGCATAACCTAGTAAGTTCTCCGCATGATCGCCGATACGTTCTAAATCTGAAATAACATGAAATAAGTTTCCAACGTGTTTTGCTTCTTCCTGCGAGGTATCCATGGAACTAGCGTGAATCAGTGCCTCAGTAATCCCTCTATTTAAGAAGTCTATGGTTTCTTCAATTGCTGCAAATTCTTCTGTATCAAATGGTTTATCTGAAAAATAGGTACTGGTTGCACAATTTAGATTGATTTTTACTAATTCAATCATTCGTCTAACCTCGGAATCAATTTGTTCTACTAAAACAGGACTAGATTGATAACCTGCTTCGTTGATAAACTTAAGTTTACATTCTTCTTGTGCATCGTCACCCTTAATAATTTTCTTGGATAATTTCGCAAGTTGTATAGAAAATGGTAATAAAATTGCAACGGTTGTACAGTTAAAGATCGTATTTGCATTGGCAATCTGTCGACTTGGTCCATCTGCTGTACTTGCAATTAAATCTAGTATTGGTGTAAATTGTGCTGCGATTAAGAATAGTATCATACCAAAACTTTCGAATAGTACTACGATTAATGCAACGCGTTTTGCATCTTTTCTTCCTCCTATGGAAGCAATAGCTGGCGCAATACTTGCTCCGATATTCATACCCATCATAACAAAGAACGCTTGTTTGAATCCGATAATTCCACTGGCTGTCATCACTTGTAAGACACCTACAGATGCGGAAGCACTTTGTATAATGACTGTGAAAATCATACCTACGATTACTCCTAAGATTGGATTGGATAATCCAGCTAGGATATCTCGGAACCAAGCTACTTCTCGTAAAGGTTTCATAGCCTCACTCATCTGTCCAAGACCAATGAATAGTACTCCTAAACTTGTTATAATCTGTCCTAAGTATTTAAATGTCTTTTTCTTAGAAATCATGGTGATTACAACACCTATAAATGCAATGACTGGTGCAAATTCAGTGATATTAAACGCAATGAGCTGTCCTGTCATGGTGGTACCAATCTTAGCTCCCATCAGTACGCCCACGGAACGTTCTAACTGCATAACACCTGCATTTACAAACCCAACTACCATTACACACATTGCATTGGAACTTTGAATTAGGGCAGTTAGGCCTGCACCTACGAGCATCGCGATAAAGCGATTGGTAGTTAACTTCTCTAATATTTTTTTCAAATATGAACCGGCCATCTGCTTTAAGCCATCTCCCATAAGATTCATACCGAAAATAAATAAAGCAAGTCCCCCTAATAAACCAAATACGTTAGTTATTGTCATAGAAATTTTGTTCCCATTACGTGAGAACAATTCACCTCGCTTCGTAGTTTATTTAATGTATTAATTCCATTTTAAAGAATAAATGTTAAATCTATGCTACTGTTATGTAAAGTTTGTGTAAAGTAATTGTGATATTTATGTGTATGTTATGTGAACTAATATACCCTCTTTCACAAAGTATTTCATAGAATTAATCCTTTTTATAGCCTTGTTTCTAATTTAATCAAAATTTCTCACAAAAAAACACCTAATAGTTAAATACTAGGTGTTTTCTATGTAAAATTGATGTAAATTACATGTTATTGTTTCTTCTCTTATTGGAAACTAATTTAGAAACTAATTTGTGGCGATTAATTCGACATTTTTTAAGTGTTCATCATAAGTAGATGCATAATAATAAGTATTGTTCTTATCTGAACAGAAATATAAGTATGTGCTCTCTTCTGGATACAAGGCTGCTTGGATTGCTTTCGCACCTGGATTACAAATTGGTCCTGAAGGTAATGCTTTACATTTGTATGTATTATAGTAGGCATTATAACGATTGATGTCACCTGAAATGTAAGGCTTAATATAACGTTCCACATAATTTATGGTTGCATCACATTGTAATCTCATATTTGCATTCAAACGATTATATAAAATGGAACCAACTTTTGGTTGTTCTTTTGTAATAGAAACTTCTTTTTCTATAATAGATGCAATGGTTAAGACTTGATCCATTGTATAACCTAACTCTTCTGCTCTTTCCTTGTAAGCTGTAGTATACATTTTACAAGTATTGCTTAAAATCGTTTTTATTACATTTGCTGGACTTGTATTTTTGTAAAATTCATATGTACTAGGGTATAGGTAACCCTCTAATGTAAAACATCTCTCTGTGCTAGCTGTCACACTTGCTAGACATGAATAAGAGGAAGTTTTCACTTGATTAGATGCCTTTAAAAAGGCTTGTGTCGATTGGCATACTCCTTTTTTTACAAGTAAGTCTGCAATCTGTGCTACAGAATATCCTTCTGGAATTGTAACTTTGACGATATTGGATAAATCTTTTTCACATACATAATTTACTGCTGTTGCTTTTGGTAAAGAGGTAACTGCTTTGTAAGGGTTATATACAATGATACTTTTGATATTAGATGAATTGTAAAGTGCATTGGTTATGGCTGTTTTACCCGTTTTTGTGGTCTTCGAGTAAAGTTTGTATCCACTTGATTTTGCAAAAACATATTTTAAAACTTTTAAGTCTGCCATAGCGGCTCCACTACCAGATGATATGTATGTTTTTGCAGATAGTTTTACTTTCTTCGCTTTGGCATTTTTACTTGCATAGGTATATGCATATTGGGAATTCTTTGTTACTACAATTCTTTTTCCATTTTTAGTGTTGCGAATGGTTGCTTGCATAGTGTTCCAGTTGAAGGAATAGGATACGTGTGTCATATATGAACATACTTTTCTTAACGGAATCATAATCGTTCCGTTAGATGCTTTTTCTATACGTTGCGTTCCTTTTGCCCCGTTTAAATCGTAGTATGTATATTTTCCGTTACTTGAACCAATCAGAATTCCATAATTGGTGGCTGCGGCTTTGATGTGAATATTTTCTATGGATAAAATAGCTCCTAAGCAGACGAGAAAGAGAATACTCACTCTGATAAACCTTTGTATATGTTTCATTTAAACCACTCCCACATCATTTTTTTGTTCACTGACAATACGTTCTAACTCCATTAACTCGATACTAGATAACTTTTGATTTCGCAAATAAATAGATATAAAATCAGATAATGAATCACCATAAAATTTTTGTATTAAATATTCGGTTTCCATTTTTTGTGCCTGAGCTTTGGTAATAACAGCTTTACAGATAAATCCTGGTTCGGTACGCACAACAGCACCTTTATGAATCAATCGCTTAATTACTGTGTAGGTGGTGTTCTTTTCCCAACCGATATATTCCTTTATGATTTTTGCAATATCGCGGGCTGCTAGTTCTTGATTTGACCATAACAGTTCCATTACATTCAGCTCGCCTTCATGTAATCTGATTTCTTTCATTGTAATTCACCCCATAATCCTATGTAAGTATTGCTTCAAAGAACTAGAATACTAAAATTCTAATGCTTTGAAACAATTCATTTGCTCTATTTTCATGTATATGTGTTAGCTTAATTTTTTTAGTAGTTCTTCAAAATATTCTGGCAATGGTGCGGAAAACTCTACATACTCGTTTGTTGTTGGATGAATAAATCCCAATGTTTTAGCATGTAGTACTTGACCTTGCAATTGATAATTGGAGCGCTTTGGCCCATATACATCATCTCCAAGTAATGGATGCTGAATACTTGCCATATGAACACGAATTTGATGTGTTCTTCCTGTTTCTAAATGACATTTGATATAAGCGTAATTTTGTTTTAAGTTTTCTATCAATTCATAATGGGTCACGGCACGTTTCCCGTTTTTTGGGTTAATAGCCATCTTCTTGCGTTCAATTGGATGTCTGCCAATTGGTGCATCCACTTTTCCTTCTGTATTACCAAAGTGATTATATACTATGGCATGATACTCTCTTGTAATACTGTGTTCTTTCAATTGTTCGGCAATGCAATTATGGGCTTTATCATTTTTACAAACAACGATAACACCTGTTGTATTCATATCAATGCGGTGTACAATACCTGGACGCATTACTCCGTTTATTCCAGAAAGCTGTCCTGCACAATGATGTAAGAGACCATTTACTATGGTTCCACTGTAGTGCCCTGCTGACGGATGAACTACCATACCTTTTCCTTTGTTTATCACGATGATATCAGCATCTTCGTAAATAATATCTAACGGAATGTCCTCTGGTAAAATATCTAGTTCTTCTGGTTCTGGCATAGTTACTGCTACTTGCTCATTTTCCGAAAGCTTATAGTTTACCTTTACCACTTTATTGTTTACTGTAACATTTCCATCTTTTATTATTTTTTGAATATAGGATCTAGAACAATCGTCTATACATTCACTTAGAAATTTATCAATTCGTTCTCCTACTTTCTCATTTGTTACGATAAATTCCATTACTTCTTGTTCTAATAACTCTTTTTCTTCATTTCGCATGAAAATTTAATTCCTCTTCTTTGTAATAAAATAATACCAAAATAATCAATATAAATAGCGAAATGGTTACATAACAATCTGCTATATTAAATATAGGGAAATCAATTAACTTAAAATATAAGAAATCAATTACATAATTGTTGATTACTCTGTCTATTAAATTGCCAACTGCACCAGCAGCTAATCCGACAAGTGCAATTCGCATTGGTAACATTCTTTTTGTGTCTGGAATTTTACGATAATACATAATAATTCCAGTTAAAATAACTAAAGTCAAAATGACAAAAAATGCAATTTTATTTTGAAAGAGACCGAATGCCATCCCTCGGTTTTCGAGATATTGGAGTTCGAAAACATTTTTCCATATGACGATTGGTTCTTTTCCTTTTAATGCACTAACTGCCCAGTACTTTGACAACTGATCGATTAAAATTAGTACAACCGTGCCTACAAAGGCTTTTATATATTTCATAAATAAATCTTCTCCATATGTGATGAATTGGTGATGTTGTTGGTGATACTGGTTGCAATCTTATTTATCTTACTCCATTCACCAGATAAGTGATTGCATCTCGCATTTCTTCATCACTTACATTTTGGTCAATATAACCTTTTCCGATACATTCTAATAAAATAAATTTTATTTTGCCAGCTTCCATTTTCTTGTCGTTCTTAGTACCTTTTATGATTGCTTCCACATCATGTTCTTGGTCTGTCCAACGAATTGGTAGATGAAGCTTTTCTAGTAATGTCTCAAGTTTTTGTAATTCTTCTTCAGAAATGTTGCCTCGTTTTACACTTATGTGTAGAGCAGAAACCATTCCTAATGCAACACATTGTCCGTGTAAAAGCGAAAAGTTACTATTCTTTTCAATGGAGTGTCCAATGGTGTGACCGTAATTGAGCAAGGCACGTTCTCCCTTTTCTGTGGCATCACGCTGTACAATGTCGCGCTTGAATAAACAGGATTGATAAACGACTTGTTCTAATGTATCTTCATCATGGTTATATATAGGTGTTATATTTTCCTGAATCCATGTTAGGAAATTGGCATCTTGTATCATACCATATTTCACAATCTCTGCAAACCCGTTAAAGTAGTGTTCTTCGGTAAGTGTTTTTAGGGCCGATATATTCATGTAGACTAGTTTTGGCTGATAAAATGCACCAACCATGTTTTTGTAGTAAAGAAAGTCTACTCCAGTTTTTCCACCAACACTGCTATCTACCATTGCTAGTAGTGAAGTTGGAATCTGAATAAATCGAATTCCACGTAGATAAGTCGCTGCTGTAAATCCTGTTAAATCACCAACTACACCTCCTCCGAGGGCAACTAACATATCATTGCGGTCGAATTGGTTTTGAATTAAATGCTCATATACTTTTTGTACTGTTTCTATTGTTTTGGATTCTTCTCCAGCAGGAAATACGTAGCTGGTTACGAAATCCGCCACTTGTGATAGTTCATTTTTCACTTCTTCTAAATAGAAATGCGCTACATTAGAATCCGAAACAATGCAAATCTTTCTTTTACTTAAATCAAATGGTTTTACTGCCTGTTGTAACCCTTGAAAATCTTTTTTATAGACAATGTCATATATTGGTTTTTCGTTATCACTTACACAAAGTACTTTTTCCATTTTACGCCCCTCCGATTGTTACTCTTCTGAATCTGTATTTATATATTCAAATTCATCATCTTTTGCTTTCGGTTCATTGTTTTTCTTGATTTCCTTTAATAATCTTTGTAGCATCTTGATTTCTAGGTCTGTTTGTGTATCCATTACTTCTTCTGCAAAAGATTTCGTTCTTTTCTCTTCTTCTGCAAAGGATTTCATTCTTTCCTCTTCTTCGAATGAAGTGGATACTGTCGCAGCCATATCGTCTTCATCTGTATTGGATTCACTAAATTCTTCGTCATCTATAATACCATCTAGGTTGACTCTGAAATCATCTTCTTCTTGCGTTTTATTCTGTAGAATTGATTGCTGCTTCTCAATTTTTTCTCCGCTAGATTCTGTTTTTTCTTCACTTACTTGTTTCGCAAGTTTTTCTCTTTGAATCTTTTCTTCGTCAGACGCTTTCACCTCTACTTTATCAACATTTACCGCTTGGTTGACATCAGGAATTTCCTTTTCCTCGTTGATGTTCTCTTCGTTAATATCCTCTTCTAATCCAAAATCAAAAGTTTTTTGATGAATGATAAAACTTTCACTGTCTAATAACTCTAATTGTGTAGATGCGATTTGTCTAAATTGTGCTTTATATAGTTCAAAGTTTTGCATTAACTCTTGTGTCTTTGCCTCAATTTTAGCGTATTCTTGACGAGCTTCAAATAAAAGCTGCTTTGCCTTAATTCTTGCTTCTTCTTCCAAAACATCCGCTTGCTTTTTGGCAGCTTCTTTTGTCTCTTCGGATGTCTTTTCTGCTAATACTAGAGCTTTTTGTAGTGTCTTTTCAAGATTTTTGTAGTATTGTACGCCATCACTTAAAGTTGAAACTTTATCTTTTAACTCTTTATTTTCTTTATACATGATTTCATAATCGTGATATAGCGCCTTCATAAATGAGTCTACATCTTCCTTTTTGTAACCACGACCTGCCTTAAATGTAATTCCTTGAATTTCAATCGGTGTAAGCATCTTAACTTATCCTCCTAAATATATTTTTGAAGCTGTACATAAGTACGCCCTTTCTTCGTTTGGGTTTGTATCTCTTGAAAACGGAATTTTCCATGTCCTCGTACAGACACGATATCCCCTTCTTTTAATACGTAGCTGTTAGAACTTATCATTTTTCCATTCACAAATACTTTTTCGCCTGAGATTAATCCACTTAGGCTACTCCTAGAACCTTGAAATGCCAATGCAATAATGGCATCTAATCGAATGGATGATACTGTTTTTCTAATTTCCTCGAATTTCGGTTGTATCTGAAAATCTTGCTTTTCTATAATAGAACATTTTACTTGCGTATGTTTTATTTTTTCTAATGTTTCTGTTATAAATCCTGCAATTTCATTTTTGCAAAATACATATGCTACTGGGTAATCAACAATAATGTCTCCTACTTTCGTGCGATCAATGCCTAGATTTAAAATAGCACCTAGATAATCTCTATGAGTAAGGTTATCACTGTATTTTACATGTTTTACTTCAATCTTTATAATTGTTATAGGAAACGGCTCTTCCGAATAAGAGTCAGGACTTTCAAATGCAAAAAGCTTTCGTTCTGCTAACTCATATCCTCCATCTTCCTTAACTAGGGTAGTTCCAAATTGTCTTTCTATACTATGCAGTATCGTCTGTTCATTTAAATTTAAAAAATCTGTATAAAATGGAATTCCTTTTCGATCGGCTAAATTTGCCAACTCCATAAGTCGTTTCTTTAGAAATGTTTCCTCTTTATCGTGTAACATACTTGACCTCAACTTTATATAATACAACAATGAGAAACCTGTATCACAAGTTTCTCATCGTTTCTAAGCATTTAAAATTCCTTATTTATTGTCGGAACGCCTAAACCGTCTACAGGTACTAAGTCTAAATAATCTCCTGAAATATCAATATTATCTGGAGAGAATATAAAAATGTATCGTGATATCTGATGCAATTTTCCACTAATTGCATATACCGCACCAGAAATAAAGTCCATAATACGTTGTGCTACATCTGGATCAAATCCTTCTAGGTTGACTACTACTGCACGCCCAGATAAAAGCATATCACAAATTTCTTGTGAGTCTTCAAAAGTGGATGGTTTCATAATGCAAACTTCTAATCCTTTTGTTGTTGTTCGAATAGGCACAATTTTATTATTAGAAGTTTTTTCTGGTCGTAATGTTTTTTCACGACGCCCCTCTTGAAAGTCTGGTACCTCAACTTCTCTCGCTCTTTTACTCTTTTTACGTTCCACAGGAGCTTCATCTCTAGAGAAAGAGTCCCTGCTTAATCGACGACCACCTTTTTCTTCCATCTCTTCCATATAATCTTCGTAATCATCATCCTCTTCCTCGAGCTTAAAATACCCGAGAAAATCTTTAAACACATTCGCCATATATTAATCAAACTCCTATAAATTATAATTTCTCTTTCCAAATATGCCTGTCCCTACACGAACCATCGTAGCTCCTTCTTCAATTGCTACTTCATAGTCTCCTGTCATCCCCATAGAAAGAATTTCCATATCTACATTATCAATGTTTTTCCTTTTTATGTCAATCATTAATTTCTTTAATGTTTGAAAATGTACGCGATTTTCTTCTGCATCATCTACAAATGGTGCAATTGTCATAAGACCTTTTATCTTAATATTGGAAAGTTGTGCAATTTCTCTTATTAAATCTTCGGTCTCTTCTACTTTCACACCATATTTCGAATCTTCTTCTGCAACATTTACTTCTATTAAGATAGGGCATATCACATTTTTCTTCTGTGCTTCCTGTGCTATCTGTAACGCAAGGCGGTAAGAATCAACGGAATGAATCAAACATACTTTATCTACAATATATTTTACTTTATTTCTTTGTAAATGACCTATCATGTGCCAATTCAGTTGTTCTGGAATCGCTTCGTACTTGTCCACAATTTCCTGTACTTTATTTTCCCCAAAGTCAACAATTCCATAGTCGATGGCTTCTCTTACATCTTCTACTGGCTTTGTCTTACTTACAGCAATTAAAGTTACTTCATCTCGCTTACGTCCAGCTCGTTTACAAGCTTCTTCAATTCGTTGCTCAACTTCAGCTAAATTTTTATGGATCATAATTATCAACTCCTCCGTTTTCCCTTACGTTATTTTTCTTATGTGGTTCTTATGTGGTTTTTATGTGATTTTCTTTTTTGTCCTTACTTGAATCATATGAACTAAAGTTAGAAGTTAGCTTTATTTTATAATCTCATTTTCGGATGCTGTACTAGAATCTAGTAATATATGATCATAGTTGGATAATCCATTATAGGTTTCGTTGCTTACAATACAGTATTCTTCATTTTCATATAAAATATCGACTTGTTTAAAGATACAGTATCCTTTATTGACGTTATATACACCAAGCATGGTGCCTGTTTTACCGATAGAGTATTCTTCTTGAGTATCTACATTTTGAATGGATGTACCTGCTTGGAATCCAGACTTTTCTATGTAGGCATACTCATCATCTACCTTGGAAACGATCCCAGTTTCCACAAATTCATATTTTACATCTCCTGATTCACTATATGTCTTTTTCACTAAGCCTGTAGCTCCATTTTCACCACCTGTTGTGAAATAAGAGATAGGAACCTGATAAAATTCTTTTTCTACCAAAGATGTCTTAGGAATCTTTAATCCTTCTGCTGAATTAAATAATAATTCTACTTCAATAAAACGATCTTCTAAATAAGAAATCATATATTTTTCCAAAGATAACTGAGCAAAATACCCATCTTCCTTGGTATAGGTTCGAAATGGTACTGTTGTCTCAAATCCATCTTTTACAAAGCGAATCGGTACTTTTGCAGTACCATTTACTGTTTCTTCTTTTTCTTTTAGTTTTTTATATTGTTCTTCGGTTAGGTTCAAAACAATTGACCATGTTTCATCATTAACAATCTTACAAATTGGAGTATTCTCTGTTATCACTGTGTCATAAGCAATGATAGAAGGTTCCGCTTTTTCTTCAAATGTTTTAGTTGTAATATCATCTAGTTTGATCGATTCAAAACCATCTATTGTAGAATAAAAAATTCCACTTGCTTTGGTTTTTACTAATTGAAACGTAGAATCTTTACCCGAATCTTTGACTAATTGATGCATGGCATCGGATAGTGCCAAATGGGAAAAGTCTAAGATTGCTTTATCTACATTACATCTTAGGTTCGATACTTCATTATAATTGCTATATGTGAAATTTCTTTGAAATGACTTTAGATAATTACGCATCTTTGTATTATCATCTGCTGTTATCTCTTGGTCATCTTCATTTGCCACAAGCATCTCATATATTTTACCACTTTCATCAATCGAGTATATTGTTGAGTTTTTTGCTACGCGTTCTCCATCTTTTACATAAAAATTAATGTATCCCGCCGTCTTATTCTTATTCACTTTCTCATCTCTTAGAATAATTCCTTCGCATGTATTATTGTCTGCAATTGTCTTCTGTACTACTTCATATATAGTACAACGTTTGCTTGAAAGATAAGATACTACGATAATGACTAAGTAAATAAAAATAAATAGAAATATAACGGTTCCAAAATTCAAACGAAAAGGTCGTCTATATTTTACTACGTTTCTGTTCTTTCTACTCAAAAAAAAACCTCCTCATATATCAAGTCTCATTATACTTGTTTTATATGTATTTTTAAAGTCCTAATTTGAATTTTTGTATATTTACTTAGGAAATGGTAAAACTAAGAATACCATAATTAAGGAGGCATAACAATGAAAGTTATTGATTGTATTACACTTGCTTTAGTAATCATTGGTGCAATTAACTGGGGACTTATTGGTTTTCTAGACTTCAATTTAGTAAGTGTCTTATTTGGTGAAATGACTTGGTTATCTAGAGTAATCTACGCACTAGTAGGTATCAGCGGTTTATATACATTGAGCTTTTTCAGCCGTTTGATTGCAACAGAAGACTAATTGATAGGGTACTTAGTAGTTCCCATCAAGAGAATGAACAAACAAATGAACACAGAAAAAGGAGCTTTCCGATTTAAAATCGAATCAAAAGCTCCTTTTTTCGTTATATTAATTTCGTTTGATCGCTATATAATTTTCTCTTTACAACGATAAGATAACATCTTTTTGAAAAGCCGAAGGAAGTTGTTCTTTTCTAAGTGAAATACATAAAATAAAATCTACTTTAAATTGCTTGGAACGTGCTTCTATGTTCGTTAATACTTGTTCTAAATAGGGAAGATCTACGCAAGAAACCTTTAAGAAACTATCAACATAGATTTTCTCTATGTCATTGTCTTGCGATATGATTCCAGATAAGAATCCCAGAAATTGGTCGACACTGCTGGTCATATAATCTTTTACATTAATTAATCGTATCTTATTACTTAACTCAAACATATGTTTATTGCTTTTATCCAGATATACAATGTTTCCACTGGATGTTCGTATATCTGCATTTACCATTCTCAAGAGTTCCTTTGTCTTTCCCTTTCCAATTTCACCTACAATAATTTGAACCATTCATACTCCTCCTTCATGTTATATATTGTTATCTTATCTATATCAACACGTACTATATTATATGTTAAGAATAACTATATTTATGAAGGAATCTATCGCTACTTTATACTATAATACTACTTTCTAATACTAGTTTTTAACCCTCTGTAATTTTACTTAGTAAATCATTCATTTGATTAAATAAATCGTCACCACTTGCAGCTTTTAGAATAACGGATATATATTTATGCGTATTTTCACCTTCACTGTATAGGACCAAGCAAGAGCCAGCTAAGCTTGTAGTTCCTGTTTTACCACCTATTACAGTAACCCCTTCGGGAGGTGTCTTGGTACCAACTAGGTAACGATCGGTACTGGAAAATGTTCGACTTTGTGGCGTACCATATTTATCTTGGTAGGAAATAGTCACGCTACCACGGCTTACAATGTCGACAAACGTACCATAATTCTTCGTTAGTTCTTGGAAAAATAAATATATGTCATATGCTGTTGTGTAGTGTTGTTCATCATGCAATCCATGTGGATTTACAAAATGAGAGTCCACTGCACCAATTGCTTTTGCTTCCTCATTCATCTTATCAGAGAATGATGCTACATCTCCTGCCACATATTCTGCAATGGCTACCCCTGCATCATTTCCTGAATAAACTAAAAATGCCGACAGCAAATCGCGCATAACGATCTGGTCGCCTTCTTGAAACCCGCATAATTTTGCACCATCTTCCGTTATATTGGCTGCATCATAAGATATGGTGACTACATCATCTAAATTGCAGTTTTGCAATGCTACTAATGCAGTTACTATCTTTGTAATACTAGCGGGATACATTCTTTGATATATATTATCTGCATATACGCATTCGTTGGTCGTTGCATCGACTAAAAGAACGCTTTCTGCGGAAAGATTTACATCCGAATCATTATCTTCATCCTCTGGAATTACACAGAGGTCAGCAGCAAACAGCTGACTCTCGCCACCATCGTCTAGTTCTGCGAGTGTCACACTATTTATATCACTGCTAAATGGAAGCATGATTTCTTCTTTAGAACATCCACTTAAAAGCAGACATACACTAAATGTAATTGCTAAAAACCTATTTTTCATGTCTTCACCTTATTAAGATTTTAATATTTCACGCCAATCTAGATCTCCACGATCTAACGCTTTAATTAAAAGCTCCGCTGTTGCAACATTTGTTGCTAATGGAATATTATGCGTATCACATAACTGGAATACATTACTTACATCTGGTTCATGAACCTTCTTTGTAAGTGGATCTCTTAAGAAGATAACTAAATCAATCTCATTGTGCTCAATTTGTGAGCCTAATTGCTGTTCCCCTCCAAGGTGACCAGCTAGATATTTATGGATGTTAAGATTTGTCACTTCTTCGATTAATCTTCCTGTTGTTCCTGTTGCATAAATATCATGTTTACTTAAAATACCTCTGTACGCAATGCAGAAGTTCTGCATTAATTTCTTTTTTGCATCGTGTGCAATTAATCCAATATTCATTAAAAATTCCCCCTTTGGTCATAATCACTCATTGAAAATCCACTTCGGGAGCCATCTCGAGATTGTAACCCAATATTCAAAATAATTCCAATCCCAATCATACAACTTAGTGTCGAACTTAGTCCCCTGCTTAGAAATGGCAACGGAAGTCCTGTATTTGGCAGTAATCTTGTTGCAACTCCTATGTTAGCAAATACTTGAAACATAAACATAGAGGCGATTCCTAATGCAACCATTCTACCTTGATAGTCTCTCGCTCTTTTCGATGTTCGCAAGCACTTTATTATAACTATTGCCAATAATCCCAGAATTACACATGAACCAACAAAACCAAGTTCTTCTCCAATTACAGTAAAAATAAAATCACTTTCGACTACGTCTACATTTCCAACATAGTGTCTTTTTGCGTCTGGGTCAGTAAATAACTTACCAAATAGTTGCCCTGAACCAATGGCTTGTATCGATTGGTTTTGCTGCCACGCTTCCGATAAGGCATATGCTTCTGGGTCTAACCAACTCATTATACGGTCATACTGATATCCGTGTAATATCTTCTGCCAAGGTTGCTGAACATACCAAAATAATGCAATCACTGCTGGAACACATATTGCTAGCACACTTCCGATTATCTTATAACTTAATCCTGAAGCGTAAGCCATCATTGCAAAAATGAAAACCATAACTAAACTAGATGACAAATCGGACTGCATCATGATAAACATGGTTGGTAATACCATTATAATACCACCAAAAACCAAAGTTGTAAAATGCTCCATTTTATCTCTTCGATACTCAAAATATACTGCAAGAGTTAAAATTAAAATAATTTTACACACTTCCGATGGTTGAAAATTGAATCCGATACTCAGCCAGCGAAATGAACCTGTTCCCAAATCAGTTCCTATCGGTGTAAATTTCGTCGCAAATACCATTACTGTACCTATTATATAATAAAAAAGTACAAATCGGCAAATAAAATGATAATCAATCAGCGCTATGATAGCCATTACAAACAACCCCATAATTAGCGCTGTTATCTGTCCTTTAAAATAACTATTTTTAAACTGCTCCTCCGCAGCGCATCTAACCATAAATGCACTGCAAAGACACAATATAGTAACCACAATAACTAGTGAAACATTTACTTTCTTCCAGTTATATTGCTTAAATTGAAACATATTTTTTCATCCTTATTTTTTAGGAGCTTTTAGATCTTTAATAGGGATATTCGCAAATAATGCAGGTACTGTTCCGTTGTTTCCTTCTGATTCAGTCTGCGTAATCTTGATATCTAACCCTTCTGCATCTATCTCCACATACTTAGAAATCACTTTAATAATGTCATTTTTAATCTGTTCCATGATTTCTGGTGAACAATTTGCTCTATCTGATACTAACACTAACTTTAACCTATCCTTTGCTACGTTTCCTGAAGATTTTCTCTTGAAAAAATCTGCAAAACCCATTTGATCCCCTCCTAGTTTTTATGAAAGATTGCTGCCAATTTAGCAAATAATCCGCTTTTACCGTTTAAATCGAGTAAAGGAACTTCTTCTCCCATCACACGACGACAAATATTCATGTATGCTTGTCCAGCCATACTGTCATCGCCAACTAGAGGTTCTCCTTGGTTTGTAGAAACTACTATTTTTTCATCGTCTGGTATAACACCAATTAAGTCTACTGCTAAGATTTCCACTACATCATCACTTGACATCATATCGCCACGTTTTACCATATCGGAACGTAAACGGTTTACGATTAAGTGTGTGCTTTTCATCTCATTTGCTTCTAATAAACCGATAATTCTGTCGGCATCTCGAACTGCAGAAACTTCTGGTGTCGTTACTACTAATGCACTGTCAGCACCTGCGATCGCATTTTGAAATCCTTGTTCGATTCCCGCTGGGCAGTCCATTAATATATAATCAAATTCTTCTCTTAACTCGGAAGCAAGTTTTCTCATTTGTTCTGGTGTAACTGCTGTCTTGTCGCGAGTTTGTGCCGAAGGCAATAGATAAAGATTTGGATATCTTTTATCTTTAATTAATGCCTGTTTTACACGGCAATTTCCTTCAACAACGTCTACTAAGTTGTAAACGATTCGATTTTCAAGTCCCATTACTACATCTAGGTTTCGAAGACCTATATCTGTATCAATTAACACTACTTTCTTCCCTAATTTTGCCAATCCAGTTCCCACATTAGCTGTGGTGGTAGTTTTTCCAACCCCACCTTTTCCAGATGTGATTACAATTACTTCTCCCATACTTCTTGTCCTCCATATCCTTTTTGTACATAACGCATATGGCTATATACTTCTTATAAATGAATATCATTTAGAACACTTTTGTTAAGTGTCTCAATATATATATTTCCATCATCAACAAATGCAATCTTTGCTTCTCTTTGTACTTCTTTACTCTTCTTATCTGGCGCTCTTGCGATGATATCTGCAATTCTTATTTGTACAGGTTCCATATCTAGGGCAACGACAAATGCCTTGCTATTGCCAGATGCGCCTGCAAATACATTTCCTTTTAGAGAACCAAGGATAATGACATTTCCTTTGGAAACGACTTTGGCTCCATTGTTGATATCACCAATTACAATAATACTAGATTCAACTTCTAGTACTTGACCCGAACGAAGATTTCCTTTGTAGAACTGTCCTGTATTGGACTGTAGTTCCATCAGTCTTTCATTTAGACTTTTGGAGAACATTGCTTCTTTTTCTTGATCTGTATCTATGACACAGGCAATGTGTAAATTGGAATTTTCATTAATTATATCAAGTATCTCTCTTTGTTCTTCGTTGGTCAATTCTCTGCCTTCAAAGCTCAAAGCCATCGTTGCATTTCCTAAAAATTTGGAAGACTCTTTGAATTTCGTTGCAACATTTTGCTTCAATTCTTCAAAATCCATGTTCGAGTCTAGAACCACTATGATCCCAGATTTTGTACCTTTAATGATGACTGAGTTATTCATGTTACCCCCCTAATCTGTTACCGAGTTTGAACTTACTTGAGAATTTTCTACATCACCTTTTAAAATGCTTGCTTTCTCTTTTTTATCCTTTGCAAAATAGTAAGCGTAAATATCACTTGCAGCTTCTGCCGCATTTGACGAAGTATATCCGTTTGGAATTACAACCGTCAATGTAATCTCTGGTTTCTCATATGGTGCAAAAGATATAAATAATCCATTATTCGGTACAGATTTTGTAATCTGTGAAGTACCTGTCTTTCCTGCAACTGTAAAATCATATTTGGAATACATATGATCAATACTACTGTTTGGTCCATTTACCACTTTGTTCATACCTAATTTTACAGCATCCCAATATGCGCTTGGTACATTTAATTCTTTATAAACTTCTGCACTATTATCTAATATGGTATTTCCATTTACATCAGTGATTTTATCAATCAGTGTTAAATTATAACATGTTCCCTCATTTGCTATAGTTGTAACCCATCTTCCAAGTTGAATTGGTGCAAACGAGTTGGTACCTTGCCCAATCATACTACGTACAGCATCTTCTGTTGAGATAGCAGGTGCATCTTCTGATAATTCAATACCAGATACTGCATCTAATCCAAATTCTGTTGCGTATTTTTGAATCTTTGCAAGTCCAAGGTTACTTACATAATTACCTTTACTATCTTTACTCATTTCAAAACCACATGTGTAATAGAAGTAATTACATGATACTCCAATCGCGTCTGCTACGTTAATAGAGCCGTGTGAATATTTACTCCAACAAGACGGACTTGGTGTAATGCTTGTAAATTTCACTAAATCCTTTATCTTTGTAGAGGTAGAAATCACTCCTTCTTGTAAGGCAACGATAGACGAAAATGTTTTAAATGTAGAACCTGGTGCAATTCTTTGTTTGGTAGCACGATTTACAAATGGACTGGATTTGTCGGACAATAAGGAAGCGTAATACTTAGAATCTACTGTATTAGCCAACTTATTGCTATCGTAGCTTGGGTAAGATACACACGCCAAAGTGTCGCCTGTATTCGGATCTGTCACAATTACAGAACCAGAACATGGTTCAAGTGCTAACTGTGCTGGCGTAATCTCTAATGACTTAATTTTATTTTTCATAAAGGAATATGCAGAGATAGCACCCACTTTTAGTGAATTATAACTCTCTGAATCCTCTTCTAACACACCTTGATCATATAGAAGCAGACAAACTGTCGTTCCACTTAGATCATAATTATAAATCATATTATAATATATTAGTTTACTAAAATCTTTGTCATTTTGCAAAAGTTCTAATGTATATTCTAATAATTTTTCATATAATTCTTCTGTGCTGTATAGTGGATCGTCTGCATCTAACTGGGATAAGTCGATCCAGTTACTTTCTAGTGCATGAACTAAAAAGCTATTTAAACCAAGTTCGCCTGACGCGTACTTTTGGTAAATCTCATCGTTGGTGTCAATCTCACTACTCATTAAGATACCGTCTGTTTTTAAGCTTGTGTAAATCTGCTTCATATAAGAGACCATATCATCAGATAGGCTCGACACATTGATGTTACTATGATAAGCGAGTTTACTTTTTAAACTACGGAACACTTCTTCTTCTTCCACTTTAAATTTCTTGTACACGCTCTTTTCTAACTCAGTGGCATCTTCATCGTCAAAGTGGTGAATATCTATAATGTTATTGTCAATTAATGCAAAATACACATCATAGATTGGTATGGTGATGCCATCAGAAGATTTTCCTTTTGTTCCTGTACTTTGGCTATTTACTAGGTTTTCAAGAATAATTGATGCAAGTTCCTTTTCTAGTAAGTCGTAACATGCTTTTTGAAGGTCTGCATCAAGGGTAAGATATAAGTCATTTCCTGCTACTGGATCTACTGTTTCTAAGACTTCTACAATATTTCCAGCGGAATTTTTTACAACTTTTTGATAACCTTTTTCACCACGAAGGTATTCTTCATATTTTGCCTCTAAACCAGTTTTTCCAATTTGGTCTGTGGAGGAATAATAATTATCGCCTTCTTCTTCCTTTTCTTCTAGCATTTCCGAAGAAATAGTTCCTGTGTATCCTAAGATATGGGCAAAATACTCACTATCTTTATAAACTCGATTGGTTTCTTCTACAATTTCCACTCCTGGTAATTCAGTACGATTTTCTTTCAGTGCAGCGACAATTTCATCTGATAAATTAGTTGATATAGTAATTGGAATAAAACTATCTAATTTTTTTGTATAACGATTTATATAAAGTATATATCGGATTGACATAATTTTCAATGTGTCAACATCCGAGTACTCATCGCTTATCTTAAATAATTTCGTTTTCATATATTCATACACATCAGAAGGGGTTGCTGCAAGTTCTTCTTCCGTTAACTCTTTAATGGAGTTTCGTGAATATACGTTCATTTTGAATTTCAACAAGGAATTATCTTCTACAGTAAAGCGTAGTTTTCCTTTGCTGTTAATTTCCATTGGCATATCATAAGTAATATTGCCATTTAAATCTTCTACATAATGCACTAATTTATAAATCATTGCATTTTTTTCATCATTAGTTTCTAAGTCTCCATTATCCTCTATCTGCAAGGAATAGGAAAGCTCATTATAGGCTAATACTTTACCATTTCGGTCATATATTACACCTCTAGTTGCCTTTGTCTCAATTTCTTTTTCTTTATCCGACTCAGAAGTTGCTTGATATTCTTCTCCGTCCACTATCTGTATTACGAAAATACGATATACTAATACAATGAACAGAAAACTGAACAGTACCGCCAGAGGAAAAAGCCTTGATTTGGCAATCCTTTTTATTTCTTCTAGTATTACTTCGAGCATATTAATCCTCCCTGCCTTCTAACTTCAACATCAGATTATTAATGCTATGAATGATCTTATAAAAAATAATTGCTACAATTACGGTATAGATAAGCTCTGGTATCATAATTCTTCTAAAATAATAGAATAGATTTAAGCGAGCACGCAATAAAAAGGATAACACATAAAAGATTACGCTATACATAAAATCACCTAAACCAATCAAAATAATTGGTAGGGTAAAGTCCTTCTTTTCATAGAAAAAGTTGGACCAACCACTAACAAAACCAACGGTCATGTAAATCAGTGCATAATAACCAATTACATTTCCATACATGAAATCTATGCATAATCCACATAATATACCTGTGAACATTGCTTCATTCTGGCCTCTCATATACCCAATTGAAACAACTAATATAACCAAAACATTTGGTACGATATCTGCTAATGCAAGCCATTGAAATATGGTAGTTTGGCACAGAAAACAGATAAGAACCAAAAGGATGTACACGATAAACCTTTTCATAACTTATCCTCTCACAATCTTATTAATACTCTTTTTCTTTTAGAGTTGTAATGACTAAGACAGTATCTAATTTGTCAAAGTCAACTGCTGGAACTAAATATCCTGTCTGTCTAAGATTGGAGGAGTCGGTTGTGATGGATTCAACAGTTCCGATTAAAATACCTGGTAGGTAATTGGAACTAATCCTTGAAGTTACGACTTCATATCCTTCTTTTATCTCTGCATCTTTGCTGATATCTTCCATCTCAATATAACCTTGGTCAAGTAACTCAAGATTTCCATTTACGATACATGTATCAGAAGTGTCAAGGAACATTCCACTAACACTACTTGCGTCGTCAATGATGGAACGAACAGATGACCAGTTATGTCCCACATCTGTAATGATTCCGACTAAACCATCGCCCGCCATTACATTCATACCAACAGCAAGTCCATCATTCGTACCCTTGTCGATTTTGAAAACGTCGTACCAGTTACCGCCATCCTTCGTTGTTACACGAGCTGCAACTTTTGGATATTCAGAATACTTTTCATCCAATTCGTATAACTCACGTAAACTTTCCAATTCATATTGATCTAATTGTAAAATTTTATTTTGACTAGATAGAGTATCTACTTTTTCTTGCAATTCTTTATTTTCTGCAAGAAGTGTCTTTACGGTTGTAAATACTTCAAATTTTCCACTAATCCAATTTCCTACTTGATTGATTCCACTTTGCATTGGGGTTACAACGTCACCAAATGCAGTTCGCACTGTGGATAGGTTTTTATCACTTGCAAAGGTAAATACCATAGTTGCAAGACACAGTGCTCCACAAGCAAAAAATATATACTTTGATTTCATTTTAAAGTTAAATTTTCGTCTCATGACAACTCCCATCTGCCAACACTAACATTCGGCTTAGTGATGTAGCTGTGCTAAAAGATCGTTGTTTTCCATAATTGCGCCAAGACCCTTTGCAACAGAATTTTCACAATCATCACTTACATTCACGATTAGGTCTGTTTCATTAGAAATAAGGGTATCTAACTCTTTAATTTTTGCAGAACCACCTGTTAAGTAGATTCCAGAATCAATGATATCGGATGAAATCTCTGGTGGAGTATGTTCTAATATCATTTTTATGGATTCTACAATGGTAAATAAATGTTCTTGAATTGCTTCACATACTAATTTTGAACTGATTTTCATTTGTTTTGGAAGACCTGTTACTACATCACGACCGTATACATTCATTGTACCACTATCGTCTACAATAGCACTTCCTAATTCCATCTTAATTTGTTCTGCTGTCTTACTTCCGATATAAAGGTTGTATTTCTTCTTTACTAATAATTGAATGGATTCGTCAATTTTACGTCCACCTACTGGAACTAATTTACTTAAAACGATTCCACCTAAAGATATAATACCGATCTCAGTTGTCTCATGACCGATATCCACTGTCATCACACCTCTTGCAGATGTAACGTCTAGACCGATACCAACGGCTGCTACAACTGGTTTGTCTAATAATACAATTTTTCCTGTCTTTAGTACAGAATGTTGCACTAAGTCGTAGAATGCTCTTCTTTCTACATCTGTAATATGTGTTGGCACAGCAACGATAAAATCGGATGTTCCGCGTGTTACTTTTTTGAAACATTTTGTTTTTAAGAAGTAATCTAAAAGCATCTGCATATTCACAATTTCTGCAATAACGCCTTCTTTCATTGGATAGGACACTTCGATGTTCTCAGGGGCTTTTTCATACATTTCATATGCTTCATTTCCACCTGCGTATATCTTTTTGTTTTGTGTCGCAATTACATTCTTCTCATCTACGACGATTCCTTCGCCACTTTTAAATATTTTAATTACACTGGTACCAAAGTCGATACCAAATATTTTCTTTGCCATAAAGTTTCTCCTTCTAAGACACCAAGTTGTCTTATCACAACAAATTTCTTTCGCTCATACTTACATATTGATTATCACCAATAATAATATGATCTATAAGTTCTATTCCTACGATTTCTCCTGCTTCTTTTACCCGTTTTGTTGCGATGATATCCTCCCTACTTGGGGTTGGATCCCCGCTAGGGTGATTGTGAAGTAAGATAATCTGTACTGCATGACATTGAAATGCAGTCACAAAAACTTCCCTCGGATCTAGGATGGAACAATTGATTGTCCCCCTGGAAATAAAGGCATCCTTTAAGAGTTTTCCCTTTGTATCTAACATAATAAGGAAAAGTTCTTCTCTCTCTTTAAATCGAAATTGTTGCATGTAATACTCTGCAACCGATTGTGGATGTAGAAATCGAACTTTTTCTCTTTTTTCTTGTTTTGCAAGCCGAATGGCTAATTCAAATACGCACTTTATCTGTGTTGCCTTTACGAATCCAATCCCAGTTACCTTCATTAACTCTTCCATAGATAAAGCACTTAGTTCTGCTAGTCCTGCATTTTCTCCTGCTTGGGCAAATATTGATTTTACCATATCTAAAACATGTTGGTCTTTGGTGCCAACGCGTATGATAACTGCCAATAATTCTGCATCTGTTAAAGAAGATGCTCCGTACTTTGAAAATTTTTCATATGGACGTTCTTCTATTGATAAGTCTTTCATTTTTAAATGAACTTTTTGCATATGCCTCCTGACTCTATAAGCATACACTACCAAAACCCTTAGAACATTTTAACACAACTGTTATGTTTTGTATACAACCATACTTGGAATTTTTTGTGTTTGTTTTGTGATTGCGTTTCTATGCCTAATACCATATTTTATAATGTCACAATTTTATCTTCTACAAGTTTTTGTAAAGACATTAAGATACCTAATTTTGCATGATACCATGTTAATCCACCTTGGAAGTATACTGCGTATGGTGGTTGAATTGGTGCATCGGCACTTAATTCGATTGAAGAACCTTGTACAAAGGCTCCTGCTGCCATAATGACTTCAGATTGATATCCTGGCATTGCCCATGGTTCTGGAACTACAAAGCTATCAACTGGTGCAGCCGCTTGAATTCCTTTACAGAATGCAATAATTCCTTCTGGAGAACCCAATGTTACAGCTTGGATGATGTCATAACGTTCTTCTGTACCATTTGGAATCACGGCATAACCTAGTTTTTCGTATACGTTGGCTGCGAAGATTGCTCCTTTTAATGCACCTGCTACTACAGTTGGTGCAAGGAATAAACCTTGGAATAAGGATTGGTTAAGTCCTAATGTTGCACCTACTTCTTTTCCTAGACCTGGTGCTGTTAAACGATAAGCACATTGTTCTACGTATTCTTCTTTTCCTACGATGTAACCACCAATTGGTGCAAGACCGCCTCCTGGATTTTTGATTAAGGAACCAACACATAAGTCTGCACCTACTTCTGTTGGCTCGATTGTTTGAACAAATTCACCATAGCAGTTATCAACCATACAGATTACATCTGGCTTAATTCCTTTGATAAATGTGATTAGTTCGCCAATTTGTTCTACGGATAAGGTTGGTCTTGTTTGATATCCTTTGGAACGTTGGATGGTTACTAATTTTGTTTTTTCGTTGATCGCATTTTTAATACCTTCATAGTCAAAGCCACCATCTGGTAGTAAATCTACTTGACGGTAGGAAATATTGTATTCCGCAAGAGAACCTGCAGGTACGTTTCCATTTTCGTCTTTTTTGATTCCGATAACACCTTCTAGAGTATCATAAGGTTTTCCAACTGGGGATAGCAATTCATCACCTGGACGAAGATTTGCAGCAAGGGCTACTGTTAATGCATGTGTTCCACATGTTAAGTTTGGACGTACTAATGCGGATTCTGCTTTGAAAATATCTGCATAAACACTTTCTAATGTATCTCTTCCTAAGTCATTGTAGCCATAGCCTGTTGTTGCAGCAAAGTGGATATCACTTAGTTTGTTTTTTTGCATGGCTGCAATCACTTTTAGTTGGTTGAATTCTGCAACTTCATCTATTTTCTTAAATCGTTCTTTTAGTGATTCTTCGATTGTTTTTCCAAAATCGTATACAGATTCTTGGATTCCTAATTGGGTGTACATTTCTTTCATTTTGTCCTCCATTCTGAACGTGGTTCTTTTTCGTATAGGTTTGCGTGTTGTTTGATGTTGCAAAACCTAAATAATATCACGTTCCTTTAATTCTTTTTCTATTACATTTAGAAGAATGGTGTCATCTCTTCCTAATTCACTTTTATCCAGCCAGATTACTTCTTTTTCTCTGCGGAACCAAGTAAGCTGACGTTTTGCAAAGTGTCTGGTATCTCTCTTCAAAACGTAAATGGCGTGTTCGTAAGAGCATTCCCCATCTAAATATGGGAAAATTTCTTTGTAACCAATTCCTTGCATGGAAACCATTTCACGTTTTAACCCTCTCTCTTGTAACATCTTGACTTCTTCAAGCAAGCCATTTTCAACCATCTTTTCTACTCTTAGATCGATTCGATCGTATAAGATTTTTCGATCATCCGTAAGTACAAAATAGGCAAAATTATAGGGAGAAGTTTTTTGTCTTTCTGCTTCATTGTGTTCGGAAATTCGTTTTCCTGTCTTTTGGAAAAATTCCAAAGCACGAATCACTCGTTTTTGGTTGTTCGTATGAATGTCTTCTGCTGCTTTTGGGTCTACTTTTTGAAGCATTTCATGAAGATATTCTGCTCCTTTTTCAGCAGCTAGTTGTTCTAGTTCTTCACGGTACGCAGTGTCTGCGTCATTGTCGTCAAAGTCAATGTCATTTACAATGGCTTGGATGTAAAAACCAGTTCCTCCAACGATGATTGGTATCTTTCCTTTTTGGTAAATTTGCTCCATGTACTTTTTTGCGTATTCTTGGAATTTTACCACATTAAAATCTTCTTCTGGTTCAAATTCATCTACTAGATAGTGGGGAACACCTTGCATTTCCTCTGGGGTAATCTTGGCTGTTCCGATATCCATATGTTTGTAAACTTGCATGGAATCGGCGGAAATGATTTCTCCGTTGATTCTCTTGGCAAGTTGGATGGACAAATCCGTTTTACCAACTGCAGTTGGCCCAGTTAATATGACTAATGGCTTTTTCATATACATCTCTTTTCTTAGCTGAATTCTTTCTATTTATCTAAACTTATCTAAATAATTCGTTTAAATTTCTTTTCTATCTCATACTTGGACATGGAAACAATAACGGGTCTTCCATGCGGACAATGGTATGGGTTTTCAATGGTTAGAAGCTCGTCGATTAGTTTTTCGGCTTCTAGTAAGGATAAAGAGTTATTACCTTTTACAGCTGCTTTACATGACATCGTTGCAACTTTATGAAGAATCATATCTGGAGTTGCTTCTGTTTTTTCTTCTACTAGAGAGTCTAATAATTCGATAAAAATGTCCTCTTGCGCCAAATCTAGTAAATCTGCTGGAACACCGTAGATTGCATATTCTTTTCCGCCAAATGGTTCGATTTCGAATCCCATCTTGGTAAAACGTTCTTTGTATTGTTTTAGAACTGCCTCTTCTTGTAAGGACAATGTTACAATGATTGGTGGGTTCACCATCTGTGACATGCCTTCTTTATCTTTTAGTTTTTCCATTGTTCGCTCGTATAAAACTTTTTCATGAGCGGCATGTTGGTCAATGAGATACATTTTTTCTTCGAATTCAACGATCCAGTAGGTTTTGAAGAGCTGTCCGATGATACGGTGTTTCTTTCTGTTTTCTTCGGATAGAAGTTTTCCTTCAAAGAGGTTTAATTGCTCTGGCTTGGAAGTAGTCTGTGATACTAAACTCTCAATATCAACCTTACTAGACTGCACTGCATCACTCTTAATTGTCTCAGCTAAGCTTCCCTCAAACAATCCTTCTTCTGCATCCGAAAGACCTTTCGCTTCATTATCAAAACTACGTTCTCTTTTAAAACTAGAAAACTTCTTCATTCCACCATATTCTTCTCTTACCGTTGAAAATACTGGAATTGACGATTTGTACTGCCCCATTCTCTGTGTCTCAAATGGCTCTGGAACTTTTTCATTCCTCTTCTCTTCCTGTTTCTCTGGTTTATCCTCACCATCCTTACTATTCTCACCAATAGTAACTTCTGGAATAAATTCTCTATGACCAAGCGTCTCCTTTAAAGCATGATAAATCAATTCATACACCACTTGACTATCATGAAAACGGATCTCCATCTTGGTCGGATGGACATTTACATCAATCCATTCTGGTGCAACATCTATCATTAAGGAAGTAAGCGGATAACGGTGTGTCATAGAATATGGCTTATAAGCTTCTTCAATAGCCTTATGAATAACCGCACTTTTCACATATCTACCATTGATAAAGTAATTCATAAGTCCCCTTGTTCCCCTTGAAATCACAGGTTTACCAATAAATCCAGAGATGTGAATAATTCCTTCCTGCTTCTCAATAGGCATTAACTCTTTTGCGATTTCACGACCATAGATATTGTATAAAATATCTTTCATGTTACCATTTCCAGACGTATTCAACTTCACTTTATTATTGCTAATAAATTTAAATGCAATATTTGGATGAGAAACCGCCAAACGTTCTACCAAATCACTGATATATCCCGTCTCGGTAGTAGGAGATTTCAAAAACTTCTTTCTTGCTGGCACATTGTAAAATAAGTTTCGCACCAAAAATGTAGTTCCATCTGGACATCCAATCTCTTCTGCCCCTTTTTCTTCTCCGCCTTCAATACGATAACGAATTCCCGTAAGTTCCTCGGGTGTCTTCGTAATTACCTCTACCTGTGCAATCGATGCAATACTAGCAAGAGCCTCTCCACGGAATCCAAGGCTTAGAACCTTTAACAAATCATCGGCTGTACGAATCTTACTTGTGGCATGTCTTGTAAATGCAAGTGAAATTTCTTCTTTCTCAATACCACATCCATTGTCTGTAATACGAATCAAGCTAGTACCACCATCTTTTACTTCAATGGTAATGGCCTTTGCCCCAGAGTCAATGGAATTTTCCACTAACTCTTTGACTACGGCACTAGGACGTTCGATAACCTCGCCTGCTGCAATTTTATTAATCGTATTAGAATCTAAGCATGTAATCTTTGACATGAATCTCACCTCTTACGAATGTTTCATTTCTTTTACCTTTTGCTGAAGTTGGTATAATACGTTCATGGCATCAATTGGAGTCATACGGGAAATGTCTAGCTGTTCGATTTCTGCCATAAATTCCTTTTGTTTTTCATTGTTTTTATCTTCTACTGGTTGCATCACTGAGAATAAGGAAATCTGCCCCTCTACGTCATGTGATACTTTTGTTTGTTCTTCTTTTGCTTTTTTCGCGTGACCTTCTGCAATCTTCTTTGCATTTACCGAAATATCGTGTTCACTTAACTGAACTACTAATTCATTGGCACGTTTTAAAACTTCCTTTGGCACACCTGCTAATTTTGCAACTTGAATACCATAACTCTTATCTGCGCCACCTGCCACGATTTTACGTAAAAATACGATATCGTCGCCTTGTTCTTTTACTGCGATACAGTAGTTATTCACACCATCCAATTTTCCTTCTAATTCGGTAAGTTCATGGTAGTGTGTGGCAAATAGTGTTTTTGCACCTAATAGTTTTGTATTGGCGATATGCTCTACAACCGCCCATGCAATACTAAGACCGTCAAAGGTACTTGTACCACGACCAATTTCATCTAATATTAGCAAACTGTCTTTTGTTGCATTTCTTAAAATGTTAGCAACTTCTGTCATTTCCACCATAAACGTACTTTGTCCAGAAGCTAGGTCGTCACTAGCACCCACTCTTGTAAAGATACGGTCTACGATGCCGATATTTGCACTTTCTGCTGGAACGAAACTTCCGATCTGCGCCATTAAAACGATTAATGCTGTTTGACGCATGTAGGTTGATTTACCAGCCATATTTGGACCTGTGATAATGGAAATTCGTTTATCTCCCTTATCTAGGTAAGTGTCGTTACTTACGAACGAATCGTTAGCTAACATTTTTTCCACTACTGGATGTCTACCCTTTTTTATATCCAGTACGCCGTCACGGTTTAATACTGGTTTTACAAAGTTACTTTGTTGTGCAACAGTGGATAGAGAAGCAAATACGTCGATATTAGCGATAGCTTTTGCTGTATTTTGGATTCTCTTAATCTGCGCACCGATTCCATCTCGAATCTCACAGAAGATCTGGTATTCTAATGCAAATAATTTCTCTTCTGCACCAAGAATTACATCTTCTAATTCTTTTAACTCAGGTGTTGTGTAACGTTCTGCATTGGTTAATGTTTGTTTTCTTGTCCAGTTATCTGGTACAAGGTCTTTATAGGAATTGGTTACTTCTAGATAATAACCGAATACTTTATTAAATTTCACACGAAGATTCTTAATGCCTGTGGCTTGTTTTTCTTTGGCTTCTAAATCTGCAAGCCAAGTCTTACCCTCCGTCTTTGCTTTACGCAACTTATCTACTTCTTCACTAAAACCTTCTTTGATAATATTTCCTTCTTTTACTGCAATCGGTGGTTCTTCCGCAATTGCTTCTTCGATTAACTGACAAACATCTTCTAATGTATCTAACTGCTTACATACATGTTGTAATAATGGAGTTTTAAATTCTCTCATAATATCTTTGATATAGGGAAGCATAGACAAAGAACTTTGAAATGCAATTAAATCTCGAGGATTTGCAGATTGATATGCGATACGACTAATCAATCGCTCCAAATCATAAATAGGACTTAAATATTCACGAATTTCTTCTCTTGCAATCATATCATTAGAGAGTTCTTCTACCGCATCTAATCGCGCTTGAATATCTTCTTCATCTACTAGCGGCTGTTCAATAAATTTACGAAGAAGTCTTGCACCCATAGCTGTTTTGGTTCTATCTAATACCCAAAGTAGAGAACCCCTTTTTTGCTTTTCACGCAATGTCTCTACAATCTCAAGATTTCTTCTAGTAGAACTATCTAATAACATATATTTACTTGTGATATATGGTGTAATCGTTGTCAAATGTTCCAAAGAAGTTTTCTGCATCTCGATTAAGTATTGCAGAACGGAACCAGAAGCAACTACTGCCACATGGAAATCAGAAAGTCCAAGTCCATCTAAAGAATTTACTTTGAAATGCTCTTTTAACGTTCTCTCACATAATGCTTCATCAAAATACCAATTTTCTAGAGAAGACACTGCAATCTGTAAACGATTTCTTAAATCTTCGATATCAATTCCAGACATAAAAAAAGCATCATTACAGATGATTTCGGAAGGCATAAACTTATTTATTTCATCTAATAGCTTACGATTCGAATCTACTTCTGTTGCTAAATAGTCCCCTGTTGTGACATCTACTACGGCTAACCCATAACCGCCATCGATATATACAATCCCCATTAGGTAGTTATTTTTCGACTCATCTAAGGATTGTGTGCTTAAATTGGTACCAGGGGTTACAATTCGTACAACCTCACGTTTTACAATCCCTTTTGTTTGTTTTGGGTCTTCTACTTGTTCGCAGATTGCAACTTTATATCCTTTTGAAACAAGTCTTGTCAAATACCCTTCTACTGCGTGATACGGAATACCCGCCATTGGCGCTCTTTCGTCCAAACCGCATGATTTTCCTGTTAAAGTGATTTCTAATTCTTTGGAACACGTAATTGCGTCCTCAAAGAACATTTCATAGAAGTCACCCAAACGATAAAACAAAATACAGTCTTTATACTGTTCTTTTGTCTCCATATATTGTTGCATCATTGGTGTCAATTTTGCCATTTTCTTATCCTCCAGTTACTTACGCTTGTACCACATCATCAAGCAAATCATCTCCATCTGCTGCTGTCGTTGCTAAAATATCACAACGTTCGTTCATCTCATGTCCATTATGACCTTTTACCCAGATAAATTCTACATTGTGTGGTTTCTTCGCTTCCAAAAGACGTTTCCACAAGTCCACATTTTTCACAGGCTCTTTTTTGCTGTTCTTCCAACCATTTTTTAACCAACTATCGATCCAGCGGTCATTAAATGCTTTTACTACATATTGTGAATCAGAATAAAGCTGTACGTTACAAGGACGTGTTAACGCTTCTAATCCGATAATAACGGCAAGTAGTTCCATTCGATTATTGGTTGTCTTTTTGTATCCTTGGGAAAATTCTCTTGTATGCGTTTGTCCCTTACCATCTACATAAACTAAAATGGTTCCATAACCACCAGGTCCATCTGGATTTCCTCTTGCTGCACCATCTGTATATATCTTTATATCCATAATCAGTCCTCCATTCAAAGCCTAATAAAATACTGGCTCCCTCTTTTATTCTGCACATTTCTATTCTGCAATTACATTCCAATTTCCTGTATCGGAAAAATGCGTCACTTCTTGATTTGCCTTATAAATCACTTCCTCTGGATATCCGATCATATCCAGTAACTTAATGGCATTTCTCGAACTCGCTCTTCCATCTTGAAGCTCATAATTAAATACTACTTGTTTTTCTTTTACTTCTTCTTGGAAATGATAATTTTTAAAATACCTTTCCAAAATATATGTCAACTCGATATCGTGTGTTGCAGCAAAACAAAGTACATTTAACTCTGATAAATATTTTAATATCTGAGAAGATGCTGCAATACGTTCAAGTGTATTGGTTCCCCTTAATACTTCATCTACAAAACATAAGGTAGGGATTTTATCATTTGCCCGATCCAAAATTCTCTTAAGTGACTTAATCTCTACTATATAATAACTTTCATTTCCCTGCAAGTTGTCTGTTAATGCCATTGATGAATAGACTTGGAAGAAACTCGCTGCATATTCACTACATGTACAAGTGTGAATGGTCTGTGCAAATATGGCATTTAGGGCAACCGTCTTGATAAAGGTTGATTTTCCAGATGCATTGGAACCTGTGATTAAGACACTTCTTTTTTCCATAATGGAATTCTTCACTGGATTAAGAATCAAAGGATGATACATGTCCTTAGCTTCTAAACGAGGTTTTACTTGCTCGTAAAGCTGTGGAACACAGTAGGACTGCCCTTGATTTTCTAAATAGGTACGGAAGGATGCAATGGCAATGGCACTATCAATCTTTCCGACTATTTCATAAGCATTTAAAACCTCCTGTTCCTTTCTCTCTAAATCCATAATCATAGAATCGAACATAATTAAATCTACATGAAAAATCATACGAACATAATCCATCAACATATCCATTAAGTCGCCTGACATGGTTTTCCCACCTGTAACAACTTTTGCTTTCTTGCGAAAAGCCCTAAATTGATGTTTCACCTGAATCAATTCTTTTTTATATGGTAAAAAGTCATCTGTCAATTCACCTTTTTCATGTTCCGCTAAAATCACGTCTACGCTATATAATAATTTCAGCACATAAGAAAGTAAATAGTAATACTGTTCAATCTCTGCTTTTCTTCTGTAGTATTGTATAATGTTAAGAGGTAACACAACTAAAATAGCCATGATTGGAACAGGCGATGAAATACCCATAATTGCACATACAACTGCCGAAACAATACTCGCAATCATTGCCAAGCAATGGAATACATGAATCCCTGTCTTTCTTGTTACTTCTTTTACCTTTCCATATTGCTTGAAAAACGAAATATTTCTCAATTTTCCCATATAGCTTAACGCACATTGCATTCGAATTCGGTCTTTTTCGTTATTCTGGTAAAATGAAATCAATCGTTCTCTTTCTTCTAATACGTCCTTTTTACATTCTAGCTTTCGAAGTAGGGCATATAAGTATTCTTCTCCAATGGAACTACATGTATTATTAATCAACGCAAATAGCTCGTCCATACCTATGTCATTCCATGTAATATCATCTACATCCATGCCATCTCGCTTGGTCTCATTATAATACGCACGAATGGCTTCCATCTGTTCAGGAGTTAGTTCTCGGTCTGGAACAGCTCCCCATCGTTTCTTAATAAAATACAATATCTGTTCTCTTGTTTGCTTACTATCGTACATTACTTTTATCAGAAGTATGAGTAAAATCACTAGTACCGCAATGATATATTCCATAATACCCCCACCTTGTACAAAATTATTATTCATTATAACTAATTTGCCAATGATACGCAAGTAAATGAAAAAGAAAGCAATGGCATTTTTTTGCGATTGCTTTCTTTTTCGATGCTGATAGAAGTGTATCCTAAATTATATGGGATACTTGTCTTGCATTCTACCTATCTTAATAACTCTGCTACTAATTGATCTACATGTTCTTTCTTTGTCGCCCAACTTGTACAGAAACGCACAGCACTGTGGTTTTCTCCAACCGCTTCCCAGAAGGAAAATGTAAACTTTTCTTTTAACTCTTCAATTTTATCATTTGGTAATACTGGGAATTGCTGATTTGTCCAAGATTCTACAAAGAACGGATATCCTTTGACTTCACACGCTCTGCGAATCTGCATTGCATATTGATTTGCTTGCTCTGCTATTTCATAGTATAAGCCATCTTCTAATAATGCTAAAAACTGCATTCCTAGCAAACGACCTTTTGCAAGCATACCTCCATGTTGCTTAATATAATAACGAAAATCTTTCTTTAACATCGGGTTACAAATAACTACCGCTTCTCCAAATAAAGCTCCTACCTTTGTTCCTCCGATGTAAAATACATCACATAATTCTGCGATATCTTCTAAATGCACATCATTTTTCTCTGATGTTAAAGCATAGCCTAACCTTGCACCGTCTAAGAATAGCGGAAGATTATGCGCTCTACAAACTTCACTGATTGCTGTCAACTCTTCCTTAGAATACATAGTTCCTAATTCTGTTGGTTGGGAAATGTATACCATTCCTGGTTGCACAACGTGTTCTCTACTTTCGTCGTTGTAGTGCATCTCATATGCATGAGCGATCTGTCTTGCAGTTATCTTTCCATCTTTGCTTTTCATGGAAAGTACTTTATGTCCTAATGATTCAATGGCACCTGTTTCATGCACATTGATATGTCCAGAATCTGCACATAATACTCCTTGATACGGTCTTAAAATAGACGCAATCACAGTTGTATTCGTTTGTGTTCCCCCAACTAGGAAATGCACGTCGGCATCTTCTTGTTTGCAAAGCGTTTTAATTACTTCTCTGGCTTTGTCACAGTATGGGTCTAGGCCATATCCCTTTGTTTGTTCGTAATTACTACTTATTAAAAGTTCTAGTACTTTAGGATGCGCACCTTCTAAATAATCACATTCAAATCGTATCATTGTGTACCTCCTAGGTCTTTTACTGTATGATACCATAAAGTTTTGCGAAAAACTATGATTATTGTTGAATAGTTTGAAGAATTCGCTCCACTTCTTCTCTCGTCGCTAAATTCTTTGAAAATGCACTTGCACTTCCTGTTGCAATTCCCATCTTACAAGCATATTCATAATTATTTCTTTCTAAATAACCTGCTAAAAATCCCGCAACCATCGAATCACCTGCACCTACTGAATTTACAACTTTTCCATCTGGTGCTTCCAATTCAAGTACTCTTCCATCTTCACCTAAGAAGATTGCACCGTCTCCTGCCATAGAGATAAGAACATTTCTTGCACCTTTTTCCAACAAAATTTTTCCATATGAAATAAGCTCTTCTTTCGTTTTTAACTCCTTACCAAATATCTCACCTAACTCATAATGATTCGGTTTTATTAAAAATGGTTTCCACTCTAGTACATTTAAAAGTAAATCTTTTGTTGCATCTACCACTACCAACACACCTTTTGTATGTAACATTTCCATGATATCTCGGTAAATGCTATCTGGCACAGAACTCGGAATACTCCCTGCTAAAACAAGTATATCTCCTTTGTTCAACTTTTGTATTTTCTTAAAAAGCTCTCTTAATTCAAATTCATTTATACAAGGACCTGCTGCATTTATCTCCGTCTCTTCTGCTCCTTTTAACTTCACATTCACGCGAGACATTCCATCCTCTAGTGGTATAAAGTCTGTTTTACACCCCAGTTCCGACACCCTTCTTTCTATCTCTTTCCCCGTAAAACCTGCAATAAAACCAAGTGCAACGTTATCTACCCCAAGATTATTTAAAACAATCGATACGTTAATTCCTTTTCCACCTGGTAATATATGTTCACTTTTTGAGCGATTGGTTGCTCCCATCTCAAATAAATCCAGCTCCATTACATAATCTAATGAAGGATTTAATGTAACTGTGTAAATCATCGTTCTCTCAACCTCCGTAAAAAGCAAGCTCACAATGCTACTGTTCTCTCCGTAGCATCATTCACTTGCTTTTCCATCTACTTTTCCTTATAATTACACTCTATATTCTTTCTTCCAATTTTCCAACAATCTTCTCTACACAACCATCTTCAAACGGATTATCCAAGCCTACTTCTTTCAACAAGTTCACAAAGTAATCACTTGCAGATAATTCACATAATCTTAGATAGCTATCCCAAGCCTCTTGATAATTTTCATCCATCCAAATCTTATACTGAAATGCACAAATCTGTGCCAAACAGTAGTCAATATAGTAAAGTGGATAATCATAAATATGAAGTTGTTTCTGCCAGAATCCACCCTTTTCAAAGTATGGATTACCGTCATAATGAAGATGTGGACGATATTCTTTCTCAAGTTCTTTCCACACAGCATGTCTTTCTGCTGGTGTCATCTCTGGATGCTCATACACTCTGTGCTGGAACTCATCTACCATACAACCATAAGGAATAAATATCGCTGCACTTTCAAAATGAGATACGCGATAAGCTTCTGTATCTTCTCCAAAAAATAAATTCATCCAAGGTTCTGTAAAGAATTCCATAGACATAGAATGAATCTCTGCTGTCTCCATTGTAATATCTGCATGTTCACGAATTGGATCTTTTCCAGAAATATATCCTTGGAACGCATGACCCGCTTCATGTGTAATGACGTCGATATCGCCACTTGTTCCATTAAAGTTTGCAAAGATAAATGGCGCATTATATTTTGGTAAAAATGTCATATAGCCGCCAGCCTTCTTTGTCTTTCTGCCAAGGACATCAAATAATTCATTTTCCATTAAGAAATCAATGAATTCTTTTGTTTCAGCGGATAGTTCGTGGTACATTTCTCTACCATTTTCCATAATCTCTTCAGGAGTGCCCTTTGGCTCTGGATTTCCTTCTAAGAAATATACATCATTATCAATGTAAGATAACTTATCTAAACCAAGACGTTCTCTTCTCTTTTCGTGAAGCATAGTTGCAAATGGCACATAATACTTTTTGATTTGCTTACGAAATGCCTCCACTTCTTCTCTACGGTAGCAGTTACGAACTTGTCGGTTATAGCCAAGTTCCAAGTAATTATCATATCCCATCATTCTGGCTTGTTCAGTACGATTTTTTACTAATTCATCGTAGATACGATCTAGTTCGTCACCATTTTCAACGAAAAATTGTGTATACTTTTCATAAGCTTTTGCACGAACTTTGCGGTCTTTGTCTTGCATGTATTTACGAAGCAGGGAAAGATTTAGTGTTTCACCTTCCCAGTCAATCTGAGCACTGGCGATTAGACGGTCGTATTCAGAACTTAAAGCATTTTCCTTCTGCATCAATGGGATTAATTTTTCATCAATGGCATTGAAACGTAAGTCCATGTTAGTAAATGCTACTTTTCCAATGCGTTCTTCTAAATAATCACGGAATGGAGATTCGTATACTTTTCTTAAATACTGTGTTTCAAGATTTTGTAATTCTGGAAGAATCTCGTCGTAATAATCACTTTCTGCTTTATAGTATTCATTGGATGTGTCGATATCGTGTCTAATCTTTGCAATGGTTACAGTCGTTGCCACTTCGTCTCTCAGGGCATAATATTTCTTATGTATCTCAAACTGTAATGCCCCAGAATCAGCTCTTTCAAATTCATCAATTATCTTCTTTGCATCTTCACGAACAGCCTCTAAATCTATTCTTTTATATTTCATTTCACTAAATTTCATCTTGGTACCATCCTTTCACAATTCGCAATTATTATAAGTTGGCGGAATATGATTGTCAACCTATTTACAGCATATCCAGATAGTTTAGAGATTATACCAAAAACAAGGTCAACGGAGTTACTCCGATGACCTCAGACTGTTGACAAAGTGGTCTTAGGATTTGAAAATCCTAAGACCACTTTG
>CAYPEJ010000033.1:0-40739 GCA_964409685.1 uncultured Anaeromicropila sp. | reverse complement strand
TAACAAAATATTCAACTATATTTAAAGCAATTTATACTGTTTCATGTGATTTTATAACTTTCTGATTAACAACTGCACCAATACCACAGTTATCATGCTCCCATCTTGGATCATACAAACCTTGTGTTTTTCTCTTACATTCTTCCATTGCAACACATTCCTTTCTACTCACTTTTTTCCAATTATAGATATTAATGGATTTTTCCAGTTACCATTTATTGGCTATCTCTTTTGAAAATAAAACGAAATACTCTAGTATTTCGCACAAAAACAAAAAAAGACGCACTTAGACAGAGGGCTTCACCCTCGCCTAAGAACGTCTTTGTTCTGTTGCTATTTTAATATACTTAATTAGAAAAATCAAGTATTATTTTGTCAAACTTGAAACCTATGGAAAAGTTTGTTAAAATGAAGTGCATTATTTTTGAAACGTTATAACTATTTTTTTACGGAAAGAAAGGTTTAAAAAATGATATTGAATGTACAACATTTAAGCCATGGTTTTGGAGACCGGGCAATTTTTGATGATGTTTCCTTTCGCCTGTTAAAAGGGGAACATATTGGACTAATTGGTGCCAACGGAGAAGGAAAATCTACTTTTTTTAATATTATCACCGGAAAGCTAATGCCAGATGAAGGTACGGTAGAGTGGGCAAAAAATGTAAGGGTAGGATACCTTGACCAGCATGCTGTTTTGGAAAAAGGAATGACCATACGTGACGTATTAAATTCTGCTTTTTCTTTTCTTTATGAACAAGAAGCAACAATGAATGAACTTTGTGCCAAAATGGCAGATGCTGAAGATAGTGAACTAGAAACAATTATGAACGAATTTGCTGTTATTCAGGATTTACTTGATTACCATGATTTCTATAATATTGATTCTAAAGTAGAAGAAGTGGCACGAGCACTTGGTCTTATGGATATTGGTTTAGATCGTGATGTAACAGAACTTAGTGGTGGACAGCGTACTAAAATTTTACTTGCTAAACTTTTGCTTGAAAAGCCGGATATTTTACTTTTAGATGAGCCTACTAACTATTTAGATACGGTACACATTGAATGGTTAAAGCGTTATTTGCAGGAATATGAAAATGCTTTTATTTTGATTTCACATGATATTCCATTTTTAAATAGTGTAATTAACTTAATTTATCATATGGAAAATCAAAAATTGGATCGCTACGTTGGAGATTATGACAAATTCCAAGAAGTGTATGCGATGAAACGTGCACAATTAGAAGCTGCTTATCGTCGTCAACAACAAGAAATTGAAGAATTAGAGGACTTCGTTGCTCGTAATAAAGCAAGAGTTTCCACTCGTAATATGGCTATGTCCCGTCAAAAGAAATTAGACAAGATGGAAGTTATTGAACTTGCGAAAGACAAGCCAAAGCCAGAGTTCCACTTCTTAAATGCAAGAACCTCTGGAAAAATGCTATTTGAGACAAAGGATCTTGTAATCGGTTACGATGAGCCTCTTTCTAAGCCACTGAATTTATCGATGGAACGTGGTCAAAAAATTGTGCTAACGGGTGCAAATGGTATTGGCAAAACTACATTATTAAGAAGTATTCTTGGTTTAAATAAATCATTAGAAGGCTCTGTTACATTAGGAGATTATCTTGAAATCGGTTATTTCGAACAAGAAATGGCTCCTGGGAATACAACAACATGCATCGATGAAATCTGGAACGAGTTTCCGTCTTACACACAATATCAAGTTCGTTCTGCTCTTGCAAAATGTGGTTTAACAACAAAACACATCGAGAGTCAAGTTAGGGTCTTAAGTGGTGGTGAGCAAGCTAAGGTTCGATTATGTAAATTAATCAATCGCGAGACAAATATTCTACTATTAGACGAGCCTACCAACCATTTAGATAAAGATGCAAAAGAAGAATTAAAACGAGCACTAAAAGAGTACAAAGGAAGCATTCTTTTGATCTGTCATGAACCTGATTTCTATGAAGGGCTTGCGACAGATGTATGGGATTGTTCACAATGGAGTACTAAGATCGTTTAATAGGAGGTGTAAAGTATGACGATGGATATCACTGCTGTTGCTGCAGCAATACCGACTATGAATCTAGGCAATGCCATCGGTGCAAAGGTAGCAAAATTAGCTATGGATCAGATGGAAATCGCTGGAGATGGCATGAAGAAAATGATGGAGATGTCTGTAAATCCTGATTTAGGTGCAAATATTGATGTGTCTATCTAATCAATTCCGATAACTAATACTTTAATTATAGAAAAAGCGTGTCTGTATATTCACAAACACGCTTTTTCTTATTCCATATATTCTAACATCTTCGCATAAATATCTGGGTACTTTTTCTTTAATGAAATCACTTTGTAGTCTTCGTCAAGAAAACAATGACTACTTGTCCCAATTACTTTTAACTGTCCACTTTCTTTTCCATGTACTTCATAAGCAAATTCAATTACTACCCCATTGAACTTTGAAATCTTTGTTGTAACTACAACTTCTTCACCGAAACGAGTCATATTTTTATACTTACAACTTACGTCAACTACTGGAATAATAATTCCGTTTTGCTCCATTACATGATATGGTATTCCTGCGTCTTTTAACAATGCAGTACGAGCTTCTTCAAACCATCGAATGTAATTAGAATGATGTACAACTTTCATTTGATCTGTTTCATAATAATGAACAATATGTGTGTATTGATATCCATCTGACATGTTACTTGCCTCCATTTCAAAGTATAGTTCTATTATGGCACAATTACTCAAATAACGCAAATCAACCATCTATGCCAAAAAATCGTAGCTTCAATCACTCTTCTACTTAGATTGCGCTTTTCGTTTGTTATACAAAAACATCAATATTGCTACGCTACATATTAAAACATATCCAATAAAACTATAAACATCTGGCATTTGTCCAAATAAAATAAATCCAATAATAGCGGCAAAAACAACTTGTGAATAATCATAAACACTTATCTCAATCGCTGGTGCATGGAAGTACGCTGCTGTAATACCAAATTGTCCACCTGTTGCTGCTAATCCTGCCAAAAGCAAATACATTAACTGCTGTGATGTCATTGGTTTATAACCAAATATAAAATATGGCAATACTGCGATACAAGAAAATGAAGAGAAGAAAAATACTACAAATGGTCCTTTAATTCCTCGTTTTCCCAGAATTCGAACCATTGTATACGCAATCCCTGCTCCCAATCCTCCACACAAGCCAATTATAGATGGAAGTAAATCCATATTATGAAACGTTGGCTTTACAATAAATAAGCATCCAATAAATGCAATTACAACACTAAAGAATTGTACAATATTTATCCTTTCTCGAAGAATTAGATAAGAAAATATAATTGCAAAAAACGGCGACATTTTATTTAACATAGAAGCATCGGATAAAACAAGGTGGTCTACTGCATAAAAGTTGCAGATAATACCAAGTGTTCCAAAAAACGCTCTTAGAAACAAATATTTTCCATCACCTTTATTCCATCCTATCTTCACATGATCTTTTCGCATAATGATATATGCAAATACTAGTGCTACAGCATTACGAAAAAATGCTTTCTGTATGGATGGTAAATCCCCCGCCAAACGAATAAATGCATTCATTAACGCAAAACAAAACGCAGAGGCCACGATATACATAATCCCCTTATACTTAGACTTCATTTTCCCACTCCCTTCCTATTGTATGGCTTCAATTATACAATTAACATAATTCCATTTTCTTTAAGCCAGTTCCTTCGTTCTTTCCAGTCTGGAATCTGCTTTTCCACAAGTGCCCAAAAAGCACTGGAATGGTTCATTTCTAATAAATGACATAGTTCGTGGCAAATTACATAATCAATAATCTCACTTGGTGCCATAATTAATTTCCAATTTAACATAATACTTTTTGTACTAGAACAGCTTCCCCACCTGGTCTTTGGACTTCGAAAACTTACCTTTTTAAAGTCCACACCAATCTGTTCTTTAAAATAATTTAGACGTTTTGTCATCCATATGGCTGCCTTTTGTTGATACCAAGCTTCTAATGCCTGTTTCACTTGTTCTTCATGCTCAAACTTTCCATAGATGACGATATTCGTTTCTTCTAAGCGAACATAGACACGTCTTCCAATAATGGCTGGCTTACGAATGAGCTGATAAGCTTGCCCAAGATAATACAAGGTTTCTCCTGTTTGATAAGTTCGTACAGGAACTTTGTCACCCTGCTGCTCCATTTCATGAATCTTGTCAAGAATCCAGTTTTTCTTTTGTTCTATGCAACGTTCAATTTCCCCCACAGAAAGGTGTAATGGTGCTTTGATTGTAACAGCACCACCTGCCTTCACTACAATTCCTATGGTCTTTCGTTTTGACTGTACCAATTCATATTCAAATAAATCTTTATAATTATATTTTTCCATCTCACATACAATCTTTCATCTCTTGGATTTCATTTAAAATGTCTTGTTCTACATCTTTAAATAATAAACTCTTATTGTATTGATAATACTCATCGGAACCATTTTCGCTGATAAATCGCATACTGTAATAGCTACTGGTTAGTTCGGTAATGAAAATGACCATCTCTTGACTTTCGCCAAATGCATTTTCTAAGAAATTGAACGCATTTGATAAAGCATTTGATGCTTCTTCTATCTTTGCTTCTCGCTTGTCTGATAGGGCAATGAATCTTTCTTGAACCGAGCTAAAATGATCTTCTGTTTCTAGCAGATAAACTTTCATTTCTTCTAAGCTTTGTATTACTTTATGTTTTACAATCTTAACATCTTTATCTAACTGACCAGATTCTTTTAATTCTTTCAGTTCATCCATTACTTTCTCTTTTACATTATCTAATTCTTTTAGGATGCTAGTAGACTCCGCTTTTTTCTTGATTTTTAGTAACCATCCGTATAGTTCTGTTACATGTGCATCCAAAATATAGGCATCATAAAAGTGTTCACCTAATTTACTTAACAACAAGCCTAATACACTAATTCTTTCATCAAATGGTGCTGCTTTCATTTTCTCAATTACTTGTGCATTTTTTTGACCTGTTAGAATCATTTCTGCATCGTAATCATTTTGATATTTTGCATATAGTATTAGATAATTTGCAAAATCCTTAGCTACTAGCGGATGTTGTAAATATTGCACAATGACATGTTCATCTACCGTAATATTCATTGCATCGTATTCGAACAAAATAGCAGATAAATCTTCCCATCCCCTTGCTGTTACGAATTGCATTCCATCAACAGTAGTCTCGATGATATAGAAGTTTTCTTTCTTAATATCTAGATAGGACAAAATCGCTGGATGTAACTTTTGCTTATAAGCATACTCTTTCCACACTTTATAATCTTGTTCCACATCAATTTTCTTCATACGATCTAGTGTTACTATATCAAAATCTCGAACCGATTTATTATACTCTGGTGGATTTCCTGCTGCAATGATTACCCAACCTTCTGGCAGTTTTTGATTTCCAAAGGTTTTGCATTGTAAAAATTGCAACATCATCGGAGCTAATGTTTCCGATACGCAATTTATTTCATCTAAAAATAGAATTCCTTCTGTTTGTCCAAATCGCTCGATTCTTTCATATACAGATGCTAATATTTCACTCATAGTATACTGAGTTACCGAGTATTCTACTCCACCGAACTCTTTCTTCTCAATAAATGGAAGCCCTACTGCACTCTGTCTTGTATGGTGGGTTATCGTATAGGACACGCACCCAATTTTCATTTCCTGTGCAATCTGTTCCATAATGGCAGTTTTTCCAATTCCCGGTGGTCCAATTAATAGAATCGGTCTTTGTCTCACAACTGGAATCTTGTATTCCCCGTACTCATCTTTTGCAAAATACGCATTCAATGAATGTTTGATTTCTTCCTTTGCTCTCTTAATATCCATCGTCTTACTCCTCTTCTATCACTAGCTTCATAGCCCAAGGTGGGACTAATTTATCTGTATAATCCGTTTCCACAAATACAAATGCCACATCATAATTCGGACGTTTCTTAGGATATACACCTATCCCGTCTGTAAAATAAATCATACCTTTTAGACTTGATAACTCCTTATCCTGCTGCAACTTATCTACATATTCAAATGCAGGTCGAAAATCTGTTCCACCAAATCCTTTCACCACAAACTGTTCTTTGTATTGTTCCAGTTCATCCATAGATGTAATCAATCTATCTTCTTGGATTTGATTATCACACTGCAAGATGTGAATATGCACTTTCTTTGAAAAACTTTCACTATCCAAAAGCATGGATACAGTCTCTGTTAAAAAGCGTTGTACCAACTGACCAGAGCAGGAACCTGATGTATCAATAACAATTACAAATTGTTCAATTTTCTTAGTCTCTTTATACTCTAACGCTTCGATTAAAGGCATATTTCCAAACTGTTGTAATCCATACGTATAGTATACATAGTCAAAAGAATCCTCATCTACCTGTACAACTTCCCTAGTGACTGCAAATTTTTTCAAAAATGCTCGATAATCATATCGTTTCCGATTGGCTATCTTCATGCTTCGGAGTAACCCTTTTGCTTCGTTGCCAATATTCTTTGAAAACGTCTCTAAGTTGGTAGCTGTCTTTTCTGCAATCTCTTGCCACATCTCCATCATAGCTTGTTGCATTTCTTGTTCTTGTTTGGAATTCTGTTCTTCTTCTGGATTCTTTTTCTGCCCTTTCCAAAAGGCATGGTCATCTACCAGAAACTCTAGTTGTGTTTTCATGAATTCTTCATCTGATAGTGGCTCAGTGGTCAATATTTTGTAGATTCCTTCTGCCGTTACAACCTTTAGACTATTTTCCAATCTTTCATACCACGCTTCTCGGTAATCCGTTGCTAACTTCTTGACACAACGATAATCCAGTCCATCGATACAATACTCTACTGCCATATCACACGCCACATTCCACATCTCTGCGTCTCGCTCTTCCTCTTGGTATAAATGTCGGTAAATGCAATGTAACACCATATGAAGATACGCACGATTTACTAATACTCGGTTGTATTCAAATCGCTCCGCAACAAATCGAGGATGAAAGTGTATTTTCTTTCCATCCGTTCCAACAAAAAAAGTTTGCAGATTCATTTCATAGGAAAGCTGACTAAGTGCCATATCAAAAAAACGCATAGACAGGTACAATTCATTTCGTGCATTTTGAAGAATTCGGATGCCCAGTTGATTCATTTTCTCTCTTACTTCATTTTTCATATAAAGATTCCTCTATAATTCAAATCGCTTTTTCACTACTGGAAAATGCTTTCGCTTATAATCTAATAAGACACTTACACTTTCAATTTGCTCTTTTTTATGTGCAAGTTCCATTATGGCATCTATGTTGTCTCTTGTAAGAAATTCTTGATTTCCAAGAAATAACAAACCATCTATATCCTTTTGAATACAGTATTCTGCAAGCTCCATCAGATGTTCTTGAATGTAATGTCGATATTGTTCCTTTGCCTCTTGTAGTAATTCGTAAGGATATTCTAAGCGATTTCTTGCGATTGTAAATAATGTTTCTAAAGAATCATTCACTACTGCTACTGAAAATACTTGGTCATATTTTCGAAAATCAACATTTTTTTCCTTCATACATTCACGATAGTGTACGCCTGAACCGTACGTAACTTGATTAATAATTCGAGCTTCTACATTATCAACGTAATCGTATGCATACTTTGGAAACACTAGTTTACTTTTTTTAAGTTCATCTGTAGTTCCTTGCCGTTCCTTTCTATATTCTAATTCTACATGTAGTTCTTGATTTAATTCTGATAATAGATTTTTTAAACAAGTCATTTTCTCTATCAAAACAGCAATATAAAAAAACCGAAGACTACGACAATTTTTAAATGCGCCGTCTTCGGTTTCTGTTACACGATCAGATAATGACATTTTCTCTAATTTTCTGCAATTATAAAATGCATGTGCCTTGATGGTATCCACGGTTTCTGGAAGTACGATCTCAAGCATATCATTATTTCCTTCAAATGCATACTTTCCAATGGACGTTACAGGCTTGCCTTCTATCTCAACGGGAATGATTACAACTTGTTCTTGTCCTTGATAAGATGTAATCTCTATCCCGTCATTTTGTATCATATATTCAAAATTCATGTTTCCCTCCACCGAACGTACTTTGCATAATTTACGCATTTCGTACAGATTGATCATACCATAAACTTATAATATGTCAATTAGATGAAACATTGTTTGTAAATGAGTACAGTCTTATAATCCTTTATCCTTCAACTCCTCCACCAACTTCACATAAAACTCACGCACATCGAATTCTTCTACATTTTCACGATTCAAATCGATGATATCTCCATGGGATATTCCACGACCACCTTTTACTTGTAAATCATAGAACTTCTCTCCCCATTTTGATGATTCCACAGAAACCAATCCATCATTTGAACCATCAAAATGCTTCACCAATGGATACGACATATTCAACGGGAATCTTCCACTCATAGCTACGTTCATTTTACTACCAACACTCTGATAATAAACATCCTCCGAATCTAAAAGTACTTCATTTCTTTTCTTCGCCGCTTCGGAAGTCAAATCATTTACAGCTAACATGAAATTCGGATCCGTATCGCCAAAATGTTTTAAAGTTCTATTATATTTATCTGCCACATTGGCGCACACACCATCTGGAATCTTATCCAATAAATAATCCGCAAACAAACATCCTCTATGTGGTGTATTAATTGTTGTCAATGACGCAACATAAGGCGCTGCCCCCCATTCACTAATTGCAGAACGGCTATCTAAACCACCTTTTGAATGTGCAATAATATTCACCTTTTCACATCCTGTTTCTTTCACAATCTCTTGAATACGTTCTGCCAATTCCTTTCCACACTCCGATACGGATGCTGCCGACTGTTGGTTGCCATAATAAATCGTTGCACCATTTTCCTTTAATTCGCCAGATATTCTTCCCCAATAATCAAAGAAACGAAAATCGCGGAAAAACACTCCATGAACCATCAGCAATGGATACTTTGTCTTACATATCTGTTCTGGCTTACGCTCTTGATTCAACTGAATTTTTGCAACTTCAACATCTACTTCTTTTGAAGTTATACGTATTAATTTACCTAACACAAATAAATGAACAAGCGGCATCCACCCACAAATTGCTCCAATTACTCTCCATTTCACGCCCAACTGCTGGCTTGTTAAGTAAATTCTTATAATCCCATTCCAAAATACAACTGCTTCTCCAACCACTGCAAAGATAATCGATGCAATCACCATCTTCTTATCATGTCCCCAATTTTGTATCGCAAGCGCAATTACATATCCCATAGAAAAAAGTGTTGACAAAAGAAACACACCAAGCAAACGTGTTCCATCTGCCAACACTCGTAATCTTAGGGACGGTTGTTTCTGGAATGAAGGCAATGCATTCATCCCAACAAACAACAAGATTGCTCCTATGTGATACAAGATTCGATTTGCTTGATGAAATGCAAGCGGATATGTATTGATTACCAAAAACATAAGGATTGCCACTATCAACAAACGAATTCTTTTCACAATCTCACCTCGTCACCAAATTTACATTTTTTCTCCGATAATCATATAACTCATAGGTAATTTATCTACGGATTCTTTTACCACATCTCCATCTGCAACTTCTGGATACTCTTCGAAATTACGAATACGGATGTTATTTTCTAAGATCGCACTCACAATATCACTCATCTTATGATTGAACCAGCAGCATTCTTTTACTTCTTCTGATTCAGGAATTGCATGTTCAATTCCTTGTGGATAGTTAAATGGACCTGGTGTGAAATAGGATACTAAATCTCCTACTTTTGCATCTTTCTCATCTGCAGCAATATGTTCTGCCATATATGCAAATGGATGTGATTCATAGATTACTAATCTTCCACCTTTTTTCATGATTCTACTTACTACTTCAAAATATGCTTTTAAGTCTGGGAACCACTGTAGGGAACCTTCTGATATGTACACAAAATCAAATAATTTATTATAGGCTGTTGTGATGTCTAAAATGTCCGTACGAATAAAACTAGCCTTTAATCCTGCTATCTCTGCAAGTTTTTCTGCTTCTTCAATTGCCTTATCAGAAATATCGAATCCAATTGCTTTGGATGCACCAAGTTTCATGAAGGACAATAACTCTCTACCATCATTACACTGTATCTGTGCAATGTTACGGCCTGTAAAGTCATAATATTTTAACTTTTCTTTTATTCGTTCATCACTCAAACGATTCAGCACTGAAAAGTCATCCTTTTGAAATCCTTCTTCCAATTGCGCTTCTCTCGCTTTCATAATATACTCCATTGCTTGATTCCATGCTTCTCTGTTCATTTGGCTATAGTTTTGCTCCATTAAAACTCCTCCTCTTTATACTAGATTTTATTAGCTTTATTGTAACACAATGTTAAATGTTTAACAATATGTTTCTTTAACTTTTTCATTTTTGTGTATTTTTAACAGAAACCACAGCATTTTCACCTTCATAATTCACAAAAAGAAATAAATACAAGATTAACTATTTTATAATTTCTTTACACTATTTTACATATTCATAATTTCTTTTTACTTATTCTTTACCATTTTTTTGTATTTATTTTTTTGTCTTCCTTTTAACAAAGATGTATAATAGTCCACGAATTTATTTTAAGGAGGAATCATTATGACATTTTTAACAACTTTTAATTCCAACTACATAAGTAATATTAATACAGTTCCAGTAGTTGATATTTTATTTACTATTATTCTGTCCCTGGCAATTGGGGCTCTTATTCGTTGGGTTTACAAAAAAACCTTTTCAGGAGTTATGTATTCTTCAACCTTTGCAACCTCATTAGTCTGTATGACTGTAATTACAGCTGTATTGATTCTTGCTGTTACAAGCAATGTTGTCCTTTCCCTTGGAATGGTTGGTGCGTTATCCATCGTTCGTTTCCGTGCCGCCATTAAAGATCCTATTGATATTATTTTCTTATTCTGGTCTATTGCAAGTGGTATTATCCTTGCGGCAGGACTTATGGTGCTGGCAATCGTAAGTGCCCTTGTCATTGCTGCTATTTTAATCGTGCTTCTTAACAATAAAGTACATAGTTCGCCATATATGCTTGTTCTTCATCTGGCAGATTCTGACAAAGAAGACAGTGTTGCTCGTGTAATTCAAGAAAATGTAAACAAGAGCATTTTGAAGAGCAAAACATTTTCACAAGATACCCTAGAAGTCAATTATGAAGTACATTTAAAAGACAATAACTCAAAATTTTTACAACAGCTTTCAAAGATGGATTGCGTAAAAAATGTTGCCCTTGTCAGCTATAACGGCGAATATATGAATTAGGAGTAATGCATTATGAAAAATTTAAAAAGAGTGATTCATTATGGAATCCTCTGTATATGCTTTTTCTGGATATATACAGAAATTTCGTCCAGCATCGTTATTTCTGCACAGACTAGCAATCAGACTGATTATGCCACTACACTATTCGACGACTCCCAAGTACATAACATTGACTTCCGTATTACGGAACATAACCTGAATAAGTTCTATGAAACTGCAAGTTTAGAAGAATTTATACCCTGTGATATTACAATTGATGGTGAATTATATCGAAATGTTGGATTACGTGCAAAGGGAAATTCTAGCCTTTTAATAACTTCTTTGTCAACCAACCCAAAATATTCACTTAAAATACAGTTTGATTACTATGTACCTGGGCAATCTTATCATGGTCTGAATGAATTATGCCTAAATTCTGGTATCGGCGATGCCACCTATATGAAAGATTATTTAACTTATAAAATGATGTCAGATTTTGGGGCAGCTGCACCGCTTTCCAGCTTTGCATTTTGCACTTTAAATAATGAAGATTTTGGCTTATATCTTGCCTGTGAATCCATCGGCAGTTCCTTTCTTCAACGGAACTTTCCAGGGCACACAACTGGGAACCTTTACAAACCAGAACCTTCTATAATTAGCGTGGATCAGGTCGGTGGATCGTCTGAACTATTGAATCAGGAAGAACAGACGCTTTCTGATTGTTTATCCAAAATTGGATTTACAAAGGAGGACATTATCTCCTGCTTAGAGGAAATCGAGGAAACGAACAGCACAAAGCCATTAGAAAAACGAATCAATACTTTTTGGACATCGCTTCGCCAACGAGAGATTGATGATTTCATTCCTACGCTCCCAGAAACACCAGATGTCACATTGCAGTATATTGATGATAATGTGGACTCTTATAAGACTTTCTGGCTGTATGGAGAACGGGTTCCAACGCAGATGGAAAAGAAACAATATATTGAAATCGTAAAACAGTTAGACAGTGGAAAAGATCTCGAAAAATGCGTGAATATGGACAAATTAATGCGTTACTTTGTTGTTCATAATTATGTTGCCAATCGGGACAGCTATACTGGTAAGTTTATTCATAACTTTTTCGTCTATGTTGCGGATGGAAAATTGTATATGCTCCCTTGGGATTACAATACAGCATTTGGTACTTTCTCTGACTCAGATGCTGCATTTTATATAAATGATTCCATTGATTCACCGTTAGACTGCAACGATTTAAAAAACAGGCCGCTTTTTGGGCAGATTATTTTAAATGAACAATATAGGGCTCTTTATCATGACTATTTTCAAGATTTTATAAGTACCATAGGATCGAAGGAAACGGTATCTGCTGTAATCCAAGATACAGCAAACTTGATTGCCCCATATGTGAAACGTGACGGGAACGGTTATTATTCTTATGAAGAGTTTGAAAAAGCGGTGGAAACCTTAGAGGATTTCTGCAGCCTCAGAACCGAAAGCATCCAGAATCAGCTTACCCTGCTGCGTGAATCAAATGACAATTCAGATGTTTTAAATACCCTCGCCCCTGTAGACTGTTCTTCTATTCAGCTTAAAGATATGGGAACACTTGCTGACATGTTTGAAAATGTTGATGGTGCTAATATGAACCTGGAGTCTTATGTAGGCAATGCCAATCTTTCCAAGATGTTAAAGGACAGTGGAATTATTGAAACATTAAAGAAAGTAGATTTTGATCATACAACTATGTCGGAACTTTCCACAATAATGAATGCTAAGAGTATGGTAAAGAAAGTTTCTTTTGTAGATATCTTGAAACTTCCAGTTGTATTCAATAAGCTGTTTCCTTATCTGCTTCTGTTCCTCTGCGTCATTTTATTCATCATTGCATTATACAAGGTGTCACATTATCAGCGCAGACATTAAACATGGGAACTGCTAATCAGCATGAAATTTTTGTAAGGAGGACAGAACATGAAATACCGTCATGAATATAAACATATTATCAATGCACAAGATGCTGTGTATCTTATCTCCAAACTTAACTTAGTTATGAGACATGACAACCATACCAATGAAAAGGGAGAATATTTCATCCGAAGCCTGTATTTCGATAATTTTGATAATATATGCTTAGAAGAAAAGAAAAATGGGGCTTTAGTCCATGAAAAGTTTCGTATCCGTTTTTACAATATGGATCCATCCTATATCATGCTGGAAAAGAAAATCCGAAACAACTCCCTTTCCCACAAGGACAGTACCAAAATTACCAAAGAGGAAGTAGAACGAATTGTAAATGGTGACTATGAATTTCTTAGGGACTCTGGTGACCGCCTTAAGATGGAATTATACGTGAAAATGCATAATCGTTTTTTACGTCCAAAAACCATTGTTGACTATATGCGTACTGCCTTTGTATATGATGTGGGCAATGTAAGGGTGACCATCGACCAGCAGATACGAAGCGGGATGCTTGATACCAGTTTGTTTGATACCACCCATTCTTCAATCTGTGTGGATCCTTCCACCATTATCTTTGAAGTAAAATACGATGCGTTTCTTCCTGATTTCATTCGGGATATGATTCAGCTTAACCATAGCCAGACTTCTTCTTTTTCAAAATATGCATATTGCAGGACATTTGATAATAATTAATCCTGCTATTTCATTTAGCAGGACATTGCAGGATATCCTGCATTACCATAAATAGGTTAATTTTAACGCACTCTTAGCAACAAGAAAGTTTGTTGCTAAGAGTGCGTTTTATTATAGTGCAATACCAGCTTTTTCACCTTTTTCCGAAAGTGTCGAACTTTTTTCATTTCTTGATATTTTATATATACAATTCTACGCTACTTGATTGTTATCATTGAGTTTATACCTTCTGCATTCATGGAATAGAACGTAATATCCTCCAATACTTCTTTGCTCTTCCTTTCAAGTACTTCATTTACAAGAAGCATTGGATGAGTAGTTCCGAAGAAGTTGTCGGTACTTTTCATAATATAGAAGGTTTCCTCTTCTTGTTTACCGTAACCACACACTTTTAAATCCCCTTGGATTGCAGTACATCCTAAAAGATGTTTGAAACGTAAGGTTTTGTCATCTGAATTTTTATAGCAGTCTTTATAATTCACGATTTCTCCGTAAATATGAGCTCCACGCGCCTGTGCACTTTCGAGTGGTTCTAATACAAGGGCAGCACTACCTTCTATGTACAAATTAGCACTTTCGTATAATGGATTACTCTTATAAGCTGTAAATAATTTTTTCCCATAATCTCCTAGACAGGAATCGGATGCACAAACAAGAACCGATTCTGCTCGTCCTTCTTCTAGTAGTTCAACCCCTTCGATTATAGCATCTAGCGCTGCATTCAAACCAGTGCCGATGGTATAATTAACCCCCTTTGTGCCAAACTGAATTGCTAGATTTCCTGCGAACATATTCATTACAACCTTTGGAATCAACAATGGTGAAACTTGTCCCACTTCATAATAGGTTGGAATTTCTTCTGACATCGTTGCTACACTTCCAAATGTTGATGCTGCAATGATACTTTTATGGTCACAATCTCCATAGGTTGCTATCCCTGCATCTTCAACAGCCTTTGTCGCTACTAATATCCCTAATTGAATGTAACGGTCAATACGCTTTCTTGTTTTGCGATCTAAGACTTTAAAAACTTCATCCTCAACACGAATTTCTTGATAATCTGTGCTATTTACTTGCATTTTATCTTGATAGTTTGATGGTACTTGTTTTCCGATCCCTGTTATTACAATTCTCTTCATACCTTCCAATCCCTTCTTATTTACATGTTTACTTTTACCTATTTACTTTCACATGTTTGATTTACATACTTACACGTTTTAAAATTAGCGTGGCATTTTGTCCACCAAATGCGCAAGTATTATTCATCGCCGTTTCCAATTTTGCTGGCTTTCCTTCAAACACATAATTTAATGGGTAATTCTCATCAGGTGTATCTAGATTTGCTGTTCCTGGCACAAATTGTTCGTGTAGTGCATAACTGCAAATGATAGATTCCACCATTCCACATGCTCCGATCAAATGTCCTGTCATAGACTTTGTAGCACTTACATATGGTTGATTTTCTCCAAATACACGCAATAAGACTTTGGATTCTACTTCATCATTAATTCTAGTTCCTGTACCATGGGCATTAAAATAATCAATTTTATCTCCTGGAATCTGCGCTTCCCTTAAAGCATCTCGAACTGCGATTTCTGCCCCAATCCCTTCTGTATCAGGTGCCGTAATCTTTTGTGCGTCACAACTTGCTCCAAAACCTACGACTTCACAATAAATTTTCGCATTTCTCTTCACTGCATGTTCGTATTCTTCCAGTACAATGGCACCAGAACCTTCCCCTAATACAAATCCATTTCGACGTACATCAAATGGCATAGAACCACAATCTTTATCCTCACTAGGACTTAAGATCCCAAGTATCTGAAAACTTGCTACACCAAACTGGGATACTGGTGCTTCCACTCCTACTACATAGGAGATATCGGATTTTCCCTCTTTAATCGAGCGAAATGCTTTTCCAAGGCAATAAATAGAGGAAGAACACGCTCCCACAATAGTAGTACTTCTTGCGTTTACCCCATATTTATCTGCAAGTTTGCTAGTCACCTTTCCTGGAAGAATCTTAAATAACTCTCCATCATCAATTGGCTTTTGTTCTATAATATGATCACAATACACTTGTGCCTCGCCGATTCCATTTCCAAGAACAATCGACACTCTATCCTTTTCTATGGCTTGTTGGTCTAAGCCTGCATCCTCAAACGCCTCTTGTAATGCATGATCTGCAAACGCACCTAATCTTCCCTCTGGTGTTTCTTTTTCCACTCTACCTATTAACTTTACACTAGTCGGTTTTTGTAAATCCACTGGCCAATCTACATTCGAAAATCTGCTTTCGTTCCTTTTTACTCTTTCCCATGTTTCTTTCGCTGAAAATCCTAAAGGAGTGATTGCTCCCATCCCTGTAATTACTACTCTTTTACCCATAACATACTTCCCCACTTTCCTCTACATTACATTTTGAAATACCTTTGTCATGTAATTAATGGTTATATAAGAATATAAATCTTTTGCTTGAATCTCCCCTGCTTCAATATCATCTCTTCCCAAAGAGATTTTCATTTTTTCAATTCCTGCTTCAGTGATATATCCTGAAGGGTCAATGAATTCTTCCATGGTAAGTCCTCCACGAAAATCTTCGTATATCATCTGCATGGTGACTTTTTTGTCTTCTAACTTACTTACTTTATACAGTGCATCCAAGATATCCAAGGATTCTGCATCTAATTCGTCAATTAAACTTACTTCATCTCCGATTTCTTCGACTTCTAGTTCTAAGATTTCTGCTACTACTGACTTAATAACACCTTTTAATCTTTCATCTAACATACTCATTCCTCCATTATCCGATTGATAGTGCGCTCCCTGCACCACCACCAACTACAATATTTTCCCCTGTTATGTAACAAGCTTCTTCTGATATTAAAAATGCAACAACCCCAGAGATATCCTCTGGCTTTCCAAATCTACGAAGTGGAATCATTTTCTTTATGCCTTTTCCTGTCTTCGCTCTGGACTCTATGGTCATCTCACTTTCAATCATACCTGGACTGATACAGTTTACTCGTATTCCAAAACGTCCTAACTCTGCTGCTAACCCCTTTGTAAACCCAATAATTCCACTTTTTGCAGCACAGTAGTCTACGATTCCTGGCATTCCATACATTCCAGAAACCGATGAAAAATTTAGAATCACTCCTTCTTGTTGATCCAACATATGAGGCACTACTGCCCTACATGTTGAAAATACACTTGTTAAATTTGTAGCAATCGTCTTATCCCATGTTTCCTGTGATTTTTCTACAAATAAGGACAAATCCATAGTTCCAACGCAATTGATTAATACATCAATCTTCCCTTGCTCTTGTATCACGCGATCTACTACTTCTTGTATCGACGTCGAATCTGTTACGTCACAAGCAATTGGAACCAAATGTTCATCTGCCAGCTCATCAAGATGTTCTTTATGATTTCGATAGGTAGCATAGATTAGCATGTCCTTCGAAAGAAGCGTTTTTACCACTTCTGAACCTAATGCACCTGAACCGCCAAATATAAGTACATTTCGTCTCATTCCTTCACCCCTTTAATTTTTGATATCTATATTTTATCATATATATTGCCTTTTAAATATCTTAATCTGTATTGAACTGCATAAAACTGCATAGAAATAGAAAAAGAACTGATTTTATCTGAATAGCATATTACTTAATGCCTACTGGATAAAAACAGTTCTTTCTCTTTTATTCTATATGATTAGAAATCAACTTTTGTTCCGTAATATGTGCAAACAAATAGTTTTTCCATTACTTCTGGTGTAATCTCTCTTGGATTAGAACCTGTACATGCATCGCTAACTGCTAATTCTGCAATCTTAGCAACTTTTTCTTTGAATTCGTCTTCGTTAATGCCGAATTCTTGTAATGTTAATGGAATATTCATGCTCTTATTCATCTCTTGAATCTTTTCGCATAATTTATCAACTAATTCATCATCAGAGCCTGTGATTCCCATTGTTTTAGCAATATCTACATATCTATCTTTACATGCTACTGCATTGTACTGAATTACATAAGGAAGATAAATGGCATTGGCACATCCATGTGGAATATGTCCTGTACTAAATGCAGCACCTGTCTTATGTGCCATAGAATGTACGATACCTAATAATGCATTGGAGAATGCCATACCAGCTAGACATTGTGCATAGTGCATCTGCTCTCTTGCCTTCATATCGCCTTCATAAGAATCTTTTAAGTACTCATCCACCATAGCAATGGCTTTTAATGCTAATGGATCGGTAAATGGTGAATTGCATGTAGAAACATAAGCTTCGATTGCATGAGTCAATGCATCCATTCCAGTATGTGCTGTTAATTTCTGTGGCATAGATTCTGCTAACTCAGGATCTACGATCGCGATATCTGGTGTAATGTTGAAATCAGCTAATGGATATTTTACGCCTGTGCTGTAATCTGTAATAACAGAAAATGCTGTTACTTCTGTAGCGGTTCCAGATGTAGATGGAATTGCAACAAATTTTGCTTTCTGACGTAATGTTGGGAAAGAAAATGGTACAATTAACTCTTCAAATTTTGCATCTGGATATTCATAGAATGTCCACATTGCTTTTGCAGCATCAATTGGAGAACCTCCACCCATAGCAACGATCCAATCTGGTTGGAATTCTCGCATAATCTCTGCACCACGCATAACAGTTTCAACAGATGGGTCTGGCTCAATATTCTCAATTAATTTCGTTTCCATTCCTGCTTCTTCTAAATATGTAACAACTTTGTCTACAAAGCCTAAACGCTTCATGGTTCCTCCACCAATAGCAATAATAGCTCGTTTTCCCTTTAGTGATTTAAGATTTTCTAACGCATTCTTTCCGTAATAAACATCTCTTGGTAGTGTAAATCTCATAATATTGTTCACCTCATATATGCACTTTTGTATACTTTTAACAAATCGTATACTACAATTATTATAACATTTTCATTTACAAGATACAATTGCTTTTTGATTTTTTGCATTCTATTTGTGCAATATAAAACAAAGTGTGTGTTCCATACACTCTCGCGTCTTATCTACTACGAGGAACACACACTTTTGCCAACGCAAATAAATTTGCTATAGCCGAGGGGGATTCGCTGTTTCTCAAGCGAATATCTTCCTTTCCCCCGAGTACGCATCCTGCCCCTGCTTTTTAGGGGCTATTTTGATTTATGCTTCTTTCATTACATTTATCTTATATTGTTTTTCTACACCTGATAAAGAGGTTACTGTGATGACAACGGTATTTTCACCTACTTGGAAATCTTCATTTCCTGTAATGGTAACAACACTATCACTGTCAGATGGTATAGCACTTAATACGATATCAAATTCGTCGCTTCCAACTGTCATACTATATTCGCACACATCACTTGCAAACTCTGGTGTTAATGTCTCTGGAAATACTTCTAAGCTTTCTAAAGAAGCATCTTTGCTTTCTGCATTATTATTCACAACCGTTACTTTTGCAGTTGTTTCATCTACTTCTGTAATCTCAGTATTATTTTCTTCTTCTACATACATTTCCTGTACTTTAAAAGAACTTGTTCCAACTTCTAAGGCTGTAAATGTGATGGAATAAGAGACTTCATAAGCTCCTTCTTCAAAGAGCTGTGATACTCTTAATAACCCTGTAGAACCTGTAATGGCATCACTTGATGCAGATTTAAATTCTAAGATAGAATCATCATACGCAATATAAGCATCTACAGAACGCATAGCCACATCCCCTTTTACAGTAACTTCTACGGTAACATCATCACCCTTTTTCACTGTCTCATTGGCAGTTTTCACTTGAAAACTTACCTGTTTTGCTTCTGATGGCATGTTCTTTACTGCAAATACACCAGCTACTACTAATAGAAGAGAACATATTAATATTGTCTTTTTAAACTTCATAGATAGTACCTCCTAACTTGCTTTTCTTGAGATCTTAACTTTATAAGTTGTTTTCGTACCATTTCCAGCTGTACATACAAGAGAAATTGTTGTTGTTTTTCCTGCTGTTAAATTGTAAGTGCCTTTCCCTGAGATCGTTGCATAAGCACTTACTGGTGTAGCATCTACTGTAACAGAAGAAATGCTGTTATCAACAACCATTGTATAATTGGTATCCGTATAATTAAATGTTGGTGTTAATGCTAGAGATTTACTTCCATTTTTAACAGTAATGCTTTTCACATAACTATTTGGATTTCCTTGACTAGCTGGTAATTTACAAGGGCTAGATGGCATATTGTCGTATACTGGAATATAGAATACAAAGGAATCTTTTGTAATACCCATATTCGTATAAGACTTAAATGTGCTCTTCGCTTCACTTGTTGGTGCCTGTACATTTGTCATATATTGATGTGAATACAACGGTGAATATACGACATTAAATTTTTGGAAATGAACTGTATTTTGTCCTTTTGCAATATAGGATGATGCAATATATTGTGCACCGCCTACAATTGCTTTATATGGTGTTGTCCAAGGACGATTGTAGGTGGAACCCGAACTTGCATATTTTAAACCATTGGCAATCGCTTGTCCTGTTGAACTATCATAAGCTCCGATATTAAAGAAATTATAGTATCCTTCATATCCAGAATAAGTCCCTGAGGAAGCACCACTTCCACTTGTTCCAAGTTCTTGTTTCGAACGGATACTTAAGAAATACGGGCTTACGTTATTAATTTTACCTGCATCCATAAATGCATCTACATAAGTTCCAGTTACTTTATTGCCTGTTATTTTATCCGTTACATTATACGAATTTTTCATAAAGGTATTGGATAAAATACTTTCTACTACCTCTTCTTTTTGACGTTTATCATAAGCTAATGATTCAAATTGCCATATCGTATCTTCTGTTAATGAATTTCTTGGATCCATATAGTATGCAATTACGTCTGCATTGGCCGTGTACCAGTTACTTCCATCGCATAAGGTATACTGGTCAGTCGCCCAATTATAGGCACCAGAATCTGTTGACAAATAGGAGAACGGGGCACTATATGTGCTTACTGCTCCTCCTTTTGGTTGATTACTTTGAATCGTATTTTTACCAAATTTGCTTTCATTTGCAATTACAGTATCCCAGTTAAGTCCTGTATCAATGGCTACAAAGTGCCAATCTGGATACTTTTCATGTAATTCCTTAATAGATGCTTTGTAACTAGAAGGAAATGCTGCTAATTCCTCTTGAAATTCAGCATCAGAAGGTATTTCTACATTAGATGCTAAAATATAACCTGTGTAGGAAGTGCCTGATAACGTAAAGCTACATTTATACCACTGCTTATTTAATACCGTTAAAGTTGCTTTCACTATTAGTTCTTGACCTTTTGGAACTGTTGCAACATTGGTTGACATACTAGCCGCAATCTTCTTACAACTTGCTTTCGTTTTCATAACTGCAGGAGTTTTGGTTGCATCGGATGCTGTTGCTGTTACTGATGTTAAGCAATCTAATTTTACATAACCATTCATTCCCTTTTTGTTTACATTAGCTGTAACTAGTGCCCACTTCACTCCTCGCACAGTAAGAGTTCCTCGAATGATAACATTTTGATTCTTTTTCAATGTTGCTCGCTTTGTATCATAGGTGTTAGCTGTTTTATACATTGGAAGTGACGTTGATTTTACAACTGCCAAATCATACTTTGTCTTTTCCACTGTCGTACTATAAATTTTGATATACTGAGCAACAACATAACCTCTAACCGTCTTATCATTTACCGTCGCACTAACTCGATACCATGTTGTACCAGATACAACTTTCTTTCCTATTACTAATACATACTGTGAGTTTTTCAATTTTGCAACGATGGATGAGTTTGTTGACGTTGAACTTCTAAGATTCAACGAGGAAGCATTCACATATCCGAACCGTTTTAAAAATGAACTGCTCGAACTAGATGAGCTTGAAGATGATGAAGATGTGGTGACACTAATATATTCTGCACTTACATAACCAGTGACTTTCTTACTATTCACACTTACCGAAATCTTGTACCACTTTGTCCCGCTAGAATCTTTGGTATCTCCTAAAATCGTAACGGTAGTTCCTTTCGAAATCTTGGCTAAAATATCTCCGCTTGTGGACGCTTTGGATCGAACATTTAGGCTTGTAGCTGTAACCTTACCCGTTGATGCCGCACTACTCCATCCATATTTGGTCGCTGCAAGGCAAAACATGGAAATACAAACAAATACAACAAACGTGACTGCGTAAATCCAATTTTTCTTTTTCATATTCGACATAATATCACCTTTTTTTTAAGAATACTTATACTATACCAATTCTGATATTCGATTTCAATAGGAAATTTGCATCTCATACTTTTCACTAATTTTTGTATATTTTTGTCCTTTTCAGCAAACTTCTGTTGTTGCAAATTTTCCAATTATATGCTAATATTAGGATAAGATGATTATTTGTTCAATTTAGAACGAAAATTGTTGCAACGAACTTATTAGTCATTGTATCAATAAAAGACGAATTGATCATTTATTTTTGACATTCGCTTTTTATTCCAAGTTTTTAGTGTAGAAATATTGAAATAATATTCATTTTCTCATATGACAGTCAATATTTTTGCAATATTTATTAAGTAATGGTAAACTTTTAAGATTTAAACTTGTATATTTTTATAAAATATTTTACAATATTGTTATACACCAAAAACTTACATAAAGAATAATGAGGGAGGAGAACCATGAAGAAGGAAAACTCAAAAGATTCAGCTGTATATAAGTATAATTACAGCAAACTGCTAGGAAAGATCAAAGAAATCTACGATACTCAAGAAAAATTTGCACTTGCATTAGGAATAGGACGAGTATCATTAAGCCAAAGATTAAATGGGAAATTAGAATTTTCTCAAAATGAGATTTTAAAATCATGTGAATTATTGAGCATAAAAAAGAAAGACATTCCTTTATATTTCTTCGCTGAAGAAAATGTACCACAACAATAATAGAACATCATATATAGAAAACAAGTTTGTTCATACAAACTTGTTTTTTATTTTGCCTTATAGGGAAATTAGGGGCACAATTTCTCTTTTCTCTAATATAATATAATGATAATGATTTTCATATGAATAAGAGAGGCGTGTAATATTGGCTATTAAAGTTTTTATCGATCAAGGTCATAACCCAAGTGGCTTTAATGCTGGTGCAGAGGGGTTTGGTCTACGCGAACAAGATATCACATATAATGTAGGGGCATACTTATCAGATATTTTATCTGCTGACTATCGTTTTGAAGCTCGCACTTCCCGTACTTCTCCTTACCAGATTCTTGGTACGAATACCAACGAAAGTTTACGTTCTAGGGTGCAAGCTGCCGATTCTTGGCCTGCTGATTATTTTATTAGTATTCATTGTAATTCTAATGAAAATCCTGCTATTAATGGAACAGAAGCTTATGTATATGAAGCTTATTCAGATGCTTATTATCTTGGTTTGGATATTGTAGACGAAATTGTTCGTCGTGTGGGAACAAGAAACAATCAAGTACGCATCAATCCGTCTCTTTACGTTCTCAGGAAAACGAATATGCCCGCCGTTTTAGTAGAACTTGCTTATATTTCCAATGAGGAAGATGCTGAAAAACTTCGTGATGATCAGTACCAATTTGCTTATGGAATTTACGTTGGATTGCTCAATTACTTAGGTCTTCCACAACTTTAATCGATTCCTTTTTATTGGTTAAGGGTCAGCAAATAGAATGCTTCTACCCACTGACCCTTTCAAATATTACGGTTTATTCGGATTCACATGCACCATACAATGTTTTACATCTGGATATGCATTTTCAATTGCCAAATGCACTCGTTCTGCTATCTCATGTCCTTCAAATAGGGTAATTTCCCCGTCTGCAACGATATCAATGTCTACATATATCTTCGAACCGAATAATCTTGTTTTCATATCGTCAATTCCCAGTACCCCCTCTTGTTCCATCACAGTTTGCCGCATTTTCTCCACTAAATCCACATCGCAGGATTCATCAATTAACTTGCGAAAACTATCTATTACAATTTCAACGGCTACTTTCATAATAAAGAATGAAATCAAAATGCAAGCAATGGGATCACAAACTGGGTGACCTAATTTGGCTCCTGCAATTCCAATAAAACTACCGATGGATGACAATGCATCCGAACGGTGATGCCAAGCGTCTGCTCGCAAGGCATCGGAATGAATTTTTTCTGCTGCTAGCTTTGTATACCAGTACATTCCTTCTTTTACTATGATAGAAAGAACGGCGGCTACTAATGCAATCCCTTTTGGTTCTACATACACTTCGCCAGTGTTGAAAAATGCTTTTTGAATGCCAGATACTGCAATTCCAACTCCTGTCAAAAACAAAATTCCTCCTAATAGAACTGCTGCAATACATTCTATTCTTTCGTGTCCATATGGATGTTTTTCATCGGATTCTTTACTAGAAAGCTTTACTCCAATAATAACTACTACTGTACTGATTACATCCGAAGCCGAATGAATGGAATCGGATATCATAGCTGCTGATTTTCCTATGATTCCAGCTATAAACTTGAAAAGGAATAAAATAAGATTAACGACTATCGTATTCCTCGATACAGAAACTGCGATTTTCTCGTGTTCACTTTGTTGGTAAGACAACAAGTTACTCCCTCCAGAGAATATACTCATTGTTAATATATGTACCATTTGCAAATAGTTACTATGTCTATATAAATGTCTATGTGAAATGTCAATATAATTTTCTTACACAAACAAAGAGCATCTTAGATCGTCCTTTTGACTTTCTAGATGCTCTTACACATATTGTTATTTGTTTAATATACTATTTAAAACTTGGTCTCTTAACAATTCAATCACTTTGAAATCCGTTGCTGCAATATAATACGCTTCCAATTCATCATGTAATGCCTTTGCTTTTTTTAGATAAGCAATTCCCTCATCTATACACGCACGATAACGAGCCTTAATATCTTCTAGCGCTTCTGCATTGTCTTCATCTGTATTTGGAACAATTAATTCCTTATACATATCCACAATCACATCATCTTCTCTAGATGGAAAATACTCATGTGGTGCAGTACTATCAAAGATTACCGTATCAATCTCAGGAAGTAAAATCATATCCAAGCTATTTGGATCAAAGGAACAATGATACACTTCCACATCAAGCCCTTTCATCTGGGCACGAACTAATAATTTTTTTAATAATGTAGACTTACCGGAACCTGGGCGCCCTTTAATAAAATAGCGATGTTCCATATGTTCAATTAGACCTTCTACATAATTAACAGGTCCTTTACAAGTCGTAGCGCCAAAGAAACGATGATGGATTTTACTTTCTTTCGAAAAAACATAGTCTTTCAAAATATCCTGTATCACGGTTTCTGTCATTTCATTCGCCTTATCGAAATCCATTTTTGTAATGTAAATGGCTTCCCACTCATCGTGTACCTTGATGCCTCTTCCAAATGCTTCATAGGCACGAGGATAACACTGAGCGATTTTGTCTAACAGTTCTGTAATCTCCTTTTGGGATTCTTTTAACTTCTTCGTGTCCCAAGCAATTCCCAGATTCACATATTCCTCAATGCAACCCGGCACATGTGGCTCAATCACATGTGGTGCTGTACCATCCACAATTCCAAATCCAAGTTCACGGACGATAACACCGTCAAGTGAATCCGAATCAGAGGAACAATGAATGTATTCCACCATATACTTATCTTCAAATTCAGCTCCAATGCGCTTCATAAAAGTTGATTTACCATTACCAGGTCCGCCCTTTAAAATATAAATCTTCTCGAGATTTTGCAAATTGGAAGCAAATAGATTTTGAAAAGCCTTTGCCGTATTCCCGCATGCGAAATAATGTTTTTCCGCCATAAAACAATCACCTTTTAATTTTCTTCCTTATATAATATGAAGAAAAAAATGGTTGGTGAGAATTGGACACTTTATTTTCTTTTGTCTATCTGGATGATTTTATGTTAGTTTGATAAACAAGTTACATTACTTCTACCATTTTCAATATCATGAATCTCTAAACTCTTTAATGTATGTATAAATTTTGAAAACTTAGAGAAACCAAATTGTTTGATAGAAAATTCTCTGTTTTGTTGCTTTAATTTTTGGTTCAATTCTCCTAAATCAATATACCCTTTTTCTTGTTCTCGGATTATCTCAATAATCTGATTCTCGATATCTTCAATCTCTAAACGGTTATTGCGCGCTATTATAGTTGAATGCCCGTCCTGTTTAATCGATAGGGAATCAAACTGTTCAATAAACTCCGATAATGTCTTACAATCATAATCTTTAAGAGAAAAATTCGGAAACCGCTTCTTTAATTCACTTCCTATCTGTCCCATGCCAGTTGGTTTCTGAATCTCATCATTTTGACGAATGATATCTTCCATAAATTGTTCTATTTGTTCCTTATCTACAACTTTTAATCCAAGTGTCTCATCCCACTGTTCTTGGAATCTTGGTTGATAATCCAAATATATGTACTCATCACAGCATACAGAAAATGATTTTGGAACCTTTAGTTCTCCCATTCCAATCACTTTCTTCCCTGCTTCTTTTATGCGAACAGCTAATCTTGTAAAATCACTGTCGCTAGTGGCAAGACAAAACGTATCTACAATGCCACTATGCAAGATATCCATTGCATCAATAATGATTGCAAAGTCTGTAGCATTTTTACCTGAAGTGTAGCTATACTGCTGAATTGGTGCAAGCCCATGTTCTAGTATCACTTCTTTCCAACCAATGGCTGCATCGCTAGTCCAATCACGATAGATCCGCTTATAGGTTACATTACCGTGATTTGAAATCTCCGTCATGATTCTTCCCACATACCGAGGTGAAATATTCTCGGCATCAATTAATAATGCTATTTTTTCATCACTCATTCCATCATCACCTATTTACTTTAAAATTCATTTTAACGTGTTACTTATTCTTATAAACTCCCTTAAGCTAATTCTAACATGGAATCGTAAAAAAAGGAACGAAAATCATAAGAAAACACACAAAAAAAGCTATTCCTTACATAAAAATTTAAAGAATAGCTTTTTCTCTAATGAATCACTCTTACTTTATAAGTAGCGCTTTAAACTGTTAGAAAAAAATAATATTTCCACAAATTAAAACGATAAGAATGCTGTGATTAAAATTAATATCAAACAAATTGGTGCAATATATTTCAAAATGAATCCGTAAATTTTCTTTCTACCAAATCGTTCTCCATTTCGTTCTACTTCGTCTATAATCGTCTTTGGCTTTAATATAAATCCTGCAAAGAAGCAAGTAAGCAATGCAACAATTGGCATGATAATACTATTACTAACAAAATCAAAGAAGTCTAGGATTCCCAATCCAAAGAATTGAATATGGGACCAAATGCCATTTCCAAGAGAAGATGGAACAGCGAAAATTAGCGCAAGTACTAGTACTAAAAGACAAATCTTAACTCGACTCCAAGAAACTAGGTCCTCTATAAAGGATACAATGGTTTCCATTAAGGAAATTGCAGAAGTTAATGCTGCAAAAAATACTAAGATAAAGAATAGTAACCCAATAATATTACCAAACTTCATACGAGCAAATACATTTGGAAGTGTAACAAACATAAGACCTGGTCCCTGACCTAATGCACTTTCGTCTCCACCTGAAAATACAAATACCGATGGAATAATAATCAAACCTGCTATAAATGCAATTCCCGTATCAAAGATTTCAATTTGTTTTACACTGCTATCCAAACAGTCTTCTTTTTTCATATAGGAACCATATGTAATCATGATTCCCATGGCAAGGGACATGGAATAAAATAACTGTCCCATCGCTGCAAGAACGGTTTCAAAAGAAAACTTAGAAAGATCTGGTTTAATAAAATAAATAACTCCGTCCATTGCTCCCTCTAATGTCATAACATATCCTGCAATGATAACAGACAACACAATTAATACAGGCATCATAATCTTACTTGCCTTCTCAACACCCTTCTGAACACCCATCATAACCACAACTGCACAAGTCACCATAAAGATTAGTAAATAAACTAGCGGTTCATTGGTACTTCCAATAAAGTTACCAAAATAGGAACTATCTGTTGCTTCTGTAACCTGATTGGTTGCAAATACTTGCACATACTTTAGTACCCATCCACCAATTACACAATAATATGGAAATATAATAACAGGAACCAAGCATGCAAGATATCCAATAAAGGAATATTTCTTGTTTAGTGATGAATAGGCTCTAAGAGCACTTTTTCCTGTTTTTCTTCCAATGGCAATCTCCGTTATCATGAGGGTAAATCCAAACGTAACTGCCAATATTAGATATGTAAGCAGAAACATTCCCCCTCCATATTTTGCTGCTAGATATGGAAATCTCCAAAGGTTTCCTAATCCAACTGCGGAACCTGCTGCAGCAAGGACAAAACCTATTTTGCTTGAAAAACTATTATTTTTTTCAGACAATACATTTACCTCCTCTTAAATTTACAATTCAAAACTTATACTATTCAATTATACAGATGTTTTTGTGTTTTTCAATGTTTTTCAACCTTTTTCAAGCTTGTAGGATAGAAATTAGTGTGTTATGATTGTATATTGTGTAAATATAATACCATTATATCGTATCTAGACAAAGAAAGGAGTATCATATTATGCCAATTTGGATATATCTTGTGTTTTTTTATGGCATTGTGAAAGGATTTCGTGAGATCGTCAAAAAGAAAGCGTTAAATCGAAGTAGTCTAATGGAAGTTTTATTTTTCTATACATTTATTGGGTTCTTATTTGTGCTACCTGATGCAAAGGAAGCGATACAAATAGACTTATCTATGATCGGTTACATAAGTATTAAGTCTTTTATTATATTTCTAGCTTGGATTCTTGGATTTACTGCAATTCAGAAAATGTCTGTTAGTTTGTACAGTGTGCTAGATTTATCAACGGTGCTCTTTTCTACCATGTTTGGAGTAATTATATTGGATGAACAAATGACAACAGGAAGAGTCATTGGTTTATTACTTGTGCTCGTTGGATTGATTTTAGTCAATGGAAAAGGCGAAGATTCACAAACTCCTACGAAAGCCAAATATATTATATTCGTTCTAATTGCAAGTTTATTCAATGCGACTTCTGCATTGATGGATAAAATCTTATTACGAGACATTACAAGTTCCCAATTACAGTTTTGGTTTATGTTTCTTATGTCTCTTATGTATCTTGCATATTTAATTGTGGCGAAAGTTAAAATACAGTGGAAAACATTAGTGAAAAATTATTGGATTCTCATACTTGGTGTGATGTCGATTCTAGGAGATCGCGCCTTGTTTATGGCAAATAGTATTCCAGATAGTAAAGTAACGGTTATGACTCTTGTGAAACAATGTTCTTGCTTAATTGCAATTGTGGTTGGAAAATTTGTATTCCATGAGAAAAATATCTTGTACAAGCTTTTCTGTGCGGGTATTGTCATATTAGGAATTGCCATTGCCTTAGTACTTTAAATCTTATACTTGAAATCCGATACTTCATACCTTTCTCTAAAATAAACAATAACGGAATAAAAGGAGTACTATAACATCTTATTATAGTACTCCCATTTTTTATGTATTCCATTTTTTTATCCAGTAATTCTGGTTTGATTTCTGCTTAAATCCAATTTTTTTATAAAAATGAATAGACTTCTCATTTGGCACTGTAAAAATAGTTTCCGCACCTAATTGTTTACACTTTTCTAATGTCTCATAAATTAAAGTTCTGCCAATTCCCATATCCTTGTATTGTTCATCACGAACAAGCGGTTCAATGTACGCAACTTTCGTGCATTCATCATACCATAATCCACAGAATCCTGCATAACTACCATTTGGTGCTAATACAACGGTACATAATTCCTGTTCATATGCAACCCATGCATGTTTAATTGGTAAATATACATCATCATCATACGCAGGTGGCTCTCCTGCATAGTTCAATGCTTTCCATAGAAGTCGATTCAACTTGTTAAAGTTATAAACTTCATCTAGTGTTCTTACTTCAAATGCGCGATCTAGTTTTGCATTTTTAATGGTAGTAGATACATCTAAGGAAAATAACTTACCATCTCCACATCGCTCATAATTTAACTTTTCTAATAAGTCATTTACATTTCGCCAAGACTTGTCTGCGCTTGTGCGAATATATCTTTGCCCTTGTCTATTTGTCCCAGCAAATCGCTTTTCTGCATACGACAACATCTCCTCATATAAATCCATATACTTAGGATGAAGGTCGATATTCACCTCACCAAACCACGGACCAGATAAATGAACAACACCCACAATCTTATCTTCCACTTCCCATATTCCATTCTCCTCATGGTGAAATAACGGATAACTTGGATACTGTAACATACATTCCCACATTACCTTTAGATTCCCATATATCGTGCTGTCATAATCATGGAGCGTCTCAAAAAATTTACAAATCTTCATCTGATCCCTATCATTATACTTTCGAAATAATGTAGTCAAACAGATACCCCCTTGGCACACTCGTGCATACTTTTATCCCCTTTTATTTCAGTTATATATTCTAGCACACATCCCTTCATAAGGAAATGTATTATCTTGCAAATAGTATGAAATAAAAACCAACGTGCATTTGCACACTTATCTGATGTATCTCCCATATTTTCGAAAGAAAAGCACATGTTACTGTGCTTTCGCTTCATAGTTTATTTCCTGTAAAAACATTCCCTGTGGTTGTGCTGGTTCACTTGCTTCTACTGTTGATTTTGTATCTAAAATATCGTGGATGCAAGAAACTGGTCTCTCACCTAACCCGATATCAATTAATGTACCAACAATTAAGCGTACCATATTGTGTAAAAAGTCATTTCCACAAATCGTAATCTGAACCTCACTTAAGTCTTTGTAAATATCAATGGAATAAATCTCTTTTTCAGTAGATTTTGTTTTCTTTACGGTAGAAAATTTCTTAAAATCATGTCTTCCTTTTAAGATCTCTGCCGCTTCTTTCATCTTGGCAATGTCTAAATCATGGAAGCTATAATAAGTATATTTTCGTTCGAATACACTTTGGACTTCTCCAATGGCAATTCGATAAAGATACGTTCTAGACTTCGCATTTAAGCTTGCATGAAAACGTTCTGGCATCTCTTCCACATCAATCACGGCGATATCTCTTGGAAGATAACGGTTAAAGTATTGTTTTATCTCATACAACTTCATCTTGCTGTCTGTTTTAAAATTGGCAACTTGTCCATATGCATGAACTCCTACCTCTGTTCTACTGCCACAATTCAGTTCGACATTTTCGTTGGTCATCTTCTGGATTACACTAATTAATTTGCTTTCAATTGTATTAATGCCTTCGCCTTTTTCAAGACGTTTCCATCCAGTGTAACGACTTCCATCGTATTCTATTGTCAATTTTATATTTCTCATTTTGCTTCTTCACCTTTGTCTTTTTTCCTGAAAGAGATCCTTTCAACTCTATTATAAACACAATAGTCAAAAATTACAATGAAATACCGTCGAAAAGCCAAGAAAAAATCTTACTTGTACTACATGACTTTGCACTAGTAAGTCATGTGGTACAAGTAAGATAAAAGGGGTACTCTGTAAAATATTATCTTCTCATAACAATCGGTTGCAACATTACTCTGCATGGTTTCCTGTAATCGAATAAATTACCCACTCAGCAATGTTTGTCGCATGATCTCCGATACGTTCGAAGTATTTTGCAACCATCAGTAAATCTGCTGCTTGTTCTCCATGGTCTGGATTTTCTTTAATCTGGCGAATTAATTCTGCTTTGGTCTGAAGGAATAATTGATCTACGATATCGTCGTGTTCAATTACGGTTCTTGCACGCTTTTCATCACTACGAACGAAGGCTTCAATACTTTCTACCACCATAATCGTTGTTTCCTTCGCCATCTTACGAATCATATCAAGTTCTCCCTCATATGGATGGGCTGATAATAAAATGGTGATTTCTGAGATATCTTCTGCGTGGTCACCGATACGTTCCATATCTGTTACCATTTTTAAAGCAGCAGATATAACACGTAAATCTCTCGCTACTGGCTGTTGTTGTAATAATAGTTTAAAACAAATATTTTCAATTTCTTTTTCTTGTTCATCAATGACTGCATCGAATGCTATGGTCTTTTGGGCAAGTTCCACATCACGATTTACTAACGCTTTTACGGCTTGCTCAATAGCTTGCTCAATTAAATTTCCCATTCCGATCATATCATTATGAAGCGTTTCTAATTGTCTGTCGAATGCATTTCTCATTATCCAAACCTCCCTGTGATATAGTCTTCTGTTCTCTTTTCTTTTGGCATGGAAAAGAGCTGTTCTGTCTTTCCTGCCTCTACGATTTCACCCAATAAGAAAAACACAGTATTATCCGAAACACGAGTTGCTTGTTGCATATTATGGGTTACCATTACGATGGTATATTGTTTCTTCAATTCTAGTGCTAATTCTTCAATCTTAGAGGTTGAAATTGGGTCAAGTGCCGATGTTGGTTCATCCATTAAGATAACTTCTGGTTGTATGGCTAACGCTCTGGCGATACAGATACGTTGTTGCTGTCCACCCGATAACCCTAAGGCACTCTTCTTTAGACGATCTTTTACTTCATCCCAGATAGCTGCTTTTCTTAAAGAATCTTCTACGATAGCGTCTAATTCACTTTTTGCATGAATTCCGTGAGTACGCGGTCCAAATGCAATGTTATCATAGATACTCATTGGAAATGGATTTGGTTTTTGGAATACCATTCCTACTCTTTTTCTTAGTGTATTCACGTTCATTCCTTCGTAAATATTTTCACCATCTAATAATACGGTACCATCAATTTTACACCCTTCTACTAAGTCGTTCATTCTGTTTAATGTCTTTAAAAATGTGGACTTTCCACATCCTGATGGTCCAATAAATGCTGTAATTTCATTTTCTACAATAGAAAGATTGATGCCTTTTAGCGCATGAAAGTTTCCATAGTGTAAATGTAAGTCTTCTATTTTAAATTTTTCATTCATAAAAATCTACCCTTCTTGTTTTACAAATACCTTGGCAATTCTACCAGATAGCCAGTTCATACATACTACAATAATCACAAGTACCACGGCTGTTGCATAAGCCTCATTCATATGAAGACCTTCTCTTGATAAACTGTACATATGAACGGATAGTGTTCTTCCTGATTTGAATACACTATCGGACACTTGTGCAATGGTTCCAGATGTATAAATTAATGCGGCAGTTTCCCCTACCATTCTACCGATTGATAGAATGATCCCAGATAAAATACCAGGGGTTGCTGGTGGCAGTACGATTCGGAAGATTGTTCTTAATTTTCCTGCACCGAGTCCAAAACTGGCTTCTCGATAAGAGTCAGGCACTGAAAGAAGTGCTTCTTCCGTTGTACGAATAATAACAGGAAGAACCATTATGGCTAAAGTACATGCACCAGCGATTAAGGAATAATTCCAATTTAAGAAATTGACGAAAAATAACATTCCGAATAGGCCATATATGATCGAAGGGATTCCTGTTAGAGTCTCCGTTGTTAAACGAATGATTTTAACTAATTTACTTCCCTTATTTGCGTATTCTGTTAAATATATTGCAGCAAAGACACCGATTGGTACAACAATCAAAAGTGCGATTGCGGTCATCGAAATTGTATTTAATATGGCTGGCATCATAGAACAATTATCCGATGTATATGTCCATGCAAATAAATCAAAAGACAAATGCGGGATACCATTTACCAATATATATCCGAGTATAAAGATAAAACATCCTGCTGTTAGGATTGCGGAAAGCATAACCAATAGATATAGTATCATTTAATTCACCTTCCTTTTTACAATGGAAAATAATACATTTATGATTAGGATAAATACAAATAGTACAACGCCTGTTGCGATTAATGCTCCTCTATGTAAATCTGTTGCATATCCCATTTCCATTACGATATTGGAAGTAAGAGTTCTTACTCCTTCTAGTATTCCTTCTGGCAATCTTGCTTGGTTTCCTGCAACCATCATAACTGCCATGGTTTCTCCGATTGCTCTACCAATACCTAAGATAACTCCTGCGAAGATTCCTGACTTTGCAGCTGGTAGTACTGCAAAGAACATACTTCTTTCTCTCGTAGCACCAAGTGCTAATGCTCCATCATAATAGCTATCTGGCACGGCACGAATGGCTGTTTCTGATACACTAATGATGGATGGTAAAATCATAATTCCTAGTAAGATGGAGGCGGTTAGCATACTATTTCCGTCCCCTCCGATATAATTCCGTACAAATGGCACGATTACGACTAATCCAAAGAAACCGTAAATAACAGATGGGATACCTGCTAATAAATCCACCGCTGGTTTCATAAAAGAATATAATTTCTTTGGACAATATTTTGCTAAAAATACAGCTGTAAATACTCCTACTGGCACTCCAATGAGAATAGCACCACCTGTAACACAGAGGCTTCCAATAATCATCGGAAAGATTCCATAGAGGTCGTTACCTGGTCTCCATGTTTTCCCGAAAAGGAAATCGACAACTCCAATTTCCTTTATGGCTGGTAGGCCATTTGCAAATAGAAAAAAACAAATAAACACTACCGCTAGAATGGAAACACTTGCTGCAAGTATAAACACAAGTCTCATTCCTTTTTCTTTCATAAACTATTCCTCAATTTCTGACCAAGTTGTTGTTGTTCCTGTGAAAATATCTGCCACTTGAGTTACATTTAGGTTTTCCGTTGTATTTTCATTATTTACGATAACTGCGATACCATCTCTTGCAATTTCCGTTCCAACGATACCTTTTTCTAACTCACTCTCTTTTAATTCTCTAGATGCCATCCCAATATCACTTGTTCCGTTGATAACATCAGACATACCTGTAGAAGAATCACTTTCTTGAATTTGAACTGTAACATTACTGTTTACTGCTTCATAAGCCTCTTTGATTTTTTCCATAACTGGTGTAACAGAAGAAGAACCAGATACATTAACTGTTCCTGTTGCACCTGTACTTTGATAAGCTTGAGTTCCTGCTACTTTGATGTAACCTGCATCTTCCACAATTTGTTGCCCCTCTACACTCATAATAAATTGGATAAAATCGGATGCTGCATCACATAAATCCTCTCTTACCGCAATGTTAAATGGTCTGGAGATGGAATATTCACCAGTTGCTACATTAGATGCTGTTGCTTCTACGCCTTCAATGTCTACTGCTTTTACGGTGTCGTTTAAAGAACCCAAAGATACATATCCAATTGCTGCTGGATTACCAGATACTGTTGTAAGCATTACAGATGTACTATTTGTAATAATCGCATCTGTTGTTGTGTTATCTACGTCGTCTTGTTCGATACCGCATAATTCAACGAATGCCCCTCTTGTACCAGAACCGTCTTCTCTTGAAACTACAGAAATCTTGCTGGATGTATCAAAACCTGTGCTTGCGCTATTATCTCCTTCTGCACCACATCCTGTTAACATCATTGCACCTAACATCATGCTCATTGCAAAACCTATCGCTCTTTTTCTCATTTTAAATAACCTCCCGTTGTTTCATTGTCATTTAATTTTTTTGTTTTTACTGTCTAAAATTCTTGTTTGAAATCACTTTGATTGCCACATCAAATGATAGTTATACTATACAAGGGGTATGTAAAGCCACAAAGCAACGGTTTGTAAAATGTATGAAAATTGATAGTAAATACATTTTCGTAAATGTAAAGCTATGAAAAATTTGTAAATGTATCTTAATTAAATATCTTTTCTTATAAAGAGCATGAAAATAAAGAACATAAAAAAACAGGGCCTAAAAGAATCAAATCTTATAGACCCTGCCTTATTTATACTCCCGTTTTGGGAAATATAATCTCTATGCGAGTTCCTTTTCCAAGTTCACTATCGATGGTTACTTGTGCGTTATGATTTCGTGCGATATGCTTTACAATCGCAAGTCCCAAACCAGTTCCTCCAGTATCCTTGGAACGACTTTTATCTACACGGTAAAAACGTTCAAATACTCGTTTTTGATTTTCTTCGGAGATACCAATACCGTTATCTTCTACTACAAGATGGGCGAAACTTTCACCTTCTGTGCTTTTACTTTCTGAAACCGTAACCACAACTTCGCCACCTGGATTGTTATAACGAATTGCATTGTCGCACAAATTGTAAATTACTTCTTCGATCATGGTCTTTCCACCTGATATGATGACAGACTCTCCTTTTACTGTAAGGTTTACTTTCATATTCTCTGCATGTAAAGCAAGTAAATCTGCGCAGTTTTCTGATACTTCTAGCAAATCTACTGGTTCATAGTTGATTCTTAATTCATAAGAATCGAGTTCTGATAAACGAATGATATCATTAATAAGCGTTAATAGTCGCTTGGAATTGCGATGTATCTCTTTGGCAAAATGTTGTACATCGTCACCAGTTGCCATGCCACTCTCAATTAATTCTGAATATCCTGAGATGGATGCCAATGGTGTCTTCAATTCATGAGAAACATTGGCAGTAAACTCCTGCCTCATATTAGCACTTTTTAAGATTTCCTCATGTTGTACTTTGATTGCTTCAACAAAAGGTTTCAATTCTTTACAAACTGTAACATTTTCTAAATCATCTAAATGCTCTGTCACCGTTTCAATTGGCTGCAATACACTTTTCATACATAACTTCGAAAATAAAACACTTAATGCAATCAACGTTGCAATAAGAAGCAATAAGATTGGTAATACGCTAGAGAATACGCTTAAAATACTACTCGCTTCTTTGGAAACTCGGATTACATAATTATCATTTACCCGAATAGCATAATAAAATGTACTCGTTTCAAAGGTTTCGGAATAACGAATATCTTGCCCTTCTCCAGTTTTAAATGCTGCTAATATCTCTGGTCTATCTTTATGACTTTCCATGCCAACAATATCTGCATCACTGTCATATACTACGCTTCCATCTGCATCAATAACGGTAATACGAATAGCGTCTACAGAAGAATTATAATCAAAAGTACCATTTCCAACAAAAAAATCGGTTTCTTTTAGTAGTTCCGAGTATCCTCGTAAATCATTAATTACTTGTTTCTTAAAAAGTTCATAAAATACAGTTGTGGTAAGTGCCACAGTAAGCATAATAGCAAGTGTGGCTAATCCCACTAAATGTGCATAAAATCTTTTTTTCATCTTTTTGTCCTTATTCCATCATATATCCTACATTTCTTACTGTCTTTAGACTACCTTTACATGGACCTAATTTCTGACGTAATGTTTTGATATGCATATCTAATGTTCTTGACTCTCCCTCAAAGTTACTTCCCCAAACACGTTCCATAATAACCTCACGAGAAACGACAATGCCTGCATTTTTAATAAGAAGTCTTAATAATTCGTACTCTTTAAAGGTTAGTTCACAAAGTTCGTCTTTTATATACACAGCATGACGGTTTCCATCTACACAAATATCTCCAAATTGTAATTTCTTTTCTTCGTTTAAATCCATACTTCTACGTATCAATGCTTTGACACGTGAGATTAATTCCATTACACCAAAAGGTTTTGTTAGGTAATCGTCTGCTCCGATATCAAAACCTTTTACGATATCTAATTCGGTTCCCTTTGCAGTTACTAATATAATAGGTAACTTCTTTGTATCTGGTACAGAACGAAGTTTTTTTACAATAGATAAACCATCTTCATCTGGAAGCATAACATCTAATAGGACTAAGTCTGGTTTCTTGTCGCGAAGCTTTTTGTAAAACTCTTCTGCTGAACTAAATTCTTCTATGAAATAACCACTATTTTTTAGTGCAAAACTTTCGATTTCACGGATGTCTTTATCATCTTCCACAATATATATTAACGGCATAAAACGCCCTCCCTTATTTATCAAATTTATATCCTTCTACTTATATCTTGCTAAGAACAAAGTGTGTGTTTCACGCACTCTCGCGTCTTATGTTTACTACATAAAACACACACTTTGCTGCGCCGAGGGGGATTCGCTGTTTTTCAAGCGAATATCTTCCTTTCCCCCGAGTGTGCATCCTGCCCCTGCTTTTTAGGGGCTATTTTGATTCATAGGAAATAGAGCGAAGCGGAATTTCCTATGAATCAAAATAGGAAAGTAAACCTTCTTTTTATATAGGATTCTTATATAAAATCAATTTACTTTCCTGTTTCTGCTTTATTTCAATCTATGGAAGCATATATTCTACCTTATATTGTTCCATTTGTTGATTGAATTCTGTATTTGATTCACGCTTAAGCCTTAATAAATACTCGTGCGTGTCATATCCTTTTTGCTGTTGTAATTGAATGATTGAAATTGCAATATTAGAACAGTGGTCAGCGATACGTTCAAAGTTTACGCATAAATCAGAAAGCACAAATCCTAATTCAATCGTACATCTTCCGTCACTAAGACGTTTAATGTGTCTTACTTTCATTTCAACATTTAAACAATCTACTACTTCTTCTAAAGGTTCAATTTGTTTTGCAAGTGCAACGTCTTCTGTAACAAATGCTTTTTCTGCTGCACAAACAATATCATAAACCGCTTTTCTATAAACATCTAATTCTTGCTTTGCACTAACAGAGAAACTTAACCCTTTTTGGTGCATTTCTTTTGCTGCTTCCATAATGTTAGAAGCATGGTCAGAGATACGTTCGAAATCTCCAATGCAGTGTAAGATTTGAGAAATCTTTTGACTATCTTTTTCAGATAAATTTTTACTGCTTAATTTTACTAGATACGTACCTAATACGTCTTCATAATGGTCAACTTGATTTTCCATCTCTGCAACGATTTCTGCTTTTTCATCAGAATATTCATCAAGAAGTTCCATTGCAACACTTAAGTTCTTTGTCACTAATTCTGCCATTTTACTAGTAACCATTTGACATTGTTGTGCTGCAAATGCTGGTGTATCTAAGAAACGTGAGTCAAGCTCTTGTGCTATATTTACAACTGCATTATCATCTTCATCTGTATCTTTAATTGTCAGACAAGCAAGTTTTTCTAATAATTTACCGAATGGTAATAGCAACAATGTGGCTGCTACATTGAAAATACTATGCACTACCGCAATACCTGCTGGGTTACATGCTTCTGATAATAAACCAAAATGAATAAATGCATTGGCTGTGTAGAAAATAATCATAAATACTACTGTACCGATTAAGTTAAAGTAGAAATGTACACATGCTGCACGTTTCGCATTTTTCTTAGCACCGATAGCAGATAATAAAGCTGTAATACAAGTACCGATGTTTTGACCCATGATAATAGGAATGGCGCTACCATAAGTTACAGCACCAGTTGCACATAATGCTTGTAGGATACCTACAGATGCAGACGAACTTTGGATAACTGCTGTTAATACCATACCCGCTAACATACCTAAGATTGGATTTTCAAATTGTACTAATATGTTTGTAAATGCAGGAACATCGCGTAATGGTTTTACTGCTGCACTCATTGTGTCCATACCAGACATTAAGATTGCAAAACCGATTAGTATCGTACCAACATCTTTTTTCTTTTCTTTCTTAGCAAACATGATTAAACCAACACCAACGATTGCTAACACTGGAGCAAATGAAGATGGTTTTAACATTTGCACAAGGAAGTTATCACTTTCGATACCAGATAAGCTTAGAATCCAAGATGTAATTGTTGTTCCAATATTAGCACCCATAATGATTCCAATTGATTGTGATAATTTCATAATACCTGAGTTTACAAATCCAACCACCATAACGGTTGTTGCTGAAGAGGATTGAATAACGGCTGTTACTGCTGCTCCCAATATTACTGCTTTTAATGGGTTGGATGTTAATTTCTCAAGGATCTTTTCAAGCTTACCACCTGAAACCTTTTCTAATCCATTTCCCATTGTAGTCATACCGAATAAAAATAGGGCTAAACCGCCGATCATCGACAATACACCAAAAATATCCATGACTTAACTCTCCTTTTTTATGTGAAAAAATTTTATAGTTTCTTTTTATCCTTGATACTATCATAAAAAATCAATGTAAATTGTGATTACATCCGACGGTAAAAATTTCGTAAAAAAAATGTGTAATTGTAAGGTTTTCTTAAAATACTTTCTGTTTTGTAAAGTTTTCTTAAAGTTTATTTTGCCAGCTAAATGGAAAAAGACCCAGTTTTTTTCAAACTGAGTCCTTGTTAATAAATTTTAATATAATTATTCTGCAGTAACAATAATATTATCAATTGTTCCTGCGCCACTACCTGATTTTGCTACGGTAAAACCGAATGATGTACTTCCATTGGCTTGTATTGCACCATTCCAATCTGCATTTTGAATGGTGTAGGTACTGCCTACCTTATCAATTTGTTTTGCACACCATACATTGTCAATTTCATCTGCTAATGTAAATTGTACTTGCCAATTGCTGATTGCTTGTTCTGAATTATTTGTAATTGTAAATTCTACTTGATATCCATCGGCCCATTGAGATACTACATTATATGTACCAGTTACTTGACTAGGTGCTACGGTTGTTTCTGGACTTTGACTTGGTTCTTCACTTGGTGCTACGGTTGTTTCTGGACTTTGACTTGGTTCTTCACTTGGTGCTACGGTTG
>CAYPEJ010000032.1:0-41351 GCA_964409685.1 uncultured Anaeromicropila sp. | reverse complement strand
TTTACTGATCGTGATCCGTTGGGGACTTGAACCCCAGGCCCTCTGATTAAAAGTCTAAATCCTGCCAGAATGAACTGCGCGACACCGAAAAAGCAAAAAGCCTTGAAACCATTGTATTTCAAGGCTTTTTTCATGTTTGGGTACCGCTTTTTCACCGTGCCGCATTCACCGATATAGCCGACAAAAACACATTTCTCGCTGCAAATGTCGGTAAAATGTCGGTAAAGTCGGTAGCTGTGCGCCGCATATCCGGTGCGTGCGCGGTGGACGCGCGCCGGATATTTTCCACACGTGCTACATTTTGTACATGTCCTGCAGCCGCTTCACGTCGGCCATCGTCTCCAGCATCAGGTCGTGCTCCCAGTCCCAGATTGCGAGCATGGACGCGGGTACTTCCTGCCCGTCACGCTTGGCGCGTTCGATCAGGTTCGTCACCTGCTCATGCAGGCCGTTGATCTCGCTCACGCGGTTCTGGCTGATTTGGTTGTACAGGCGCGCGAGCTCGGGATACTGCGTTTTGTGCTTGTTCGCCTCGCGTGCATAGCACTCGGCCTCATCCAGCATCTCGCGGATATCAAGCGCGACCTCTTTCATCTCTTTCATGTGCCGTCCCCCCCTTATGCCTGCCTGAGCACGTCCATGCTCCACGCCGTCACCGTGCCGGTGGCTGCGCCATAGACGTATGCCTGCACCGTGTGACCGCAGCAGCAGTTCTGCTGCAAGCACAGGAGCGTTTCGATTGGGATGACCGTCAGGCCGACGTCGGCCGTCACGGTACGCAGCGTGTCGGGCAGGGGCGTGCCATCGAGGTACAGCTGCGCGCTGACGTTGCCGGCAGCCGTCGCATTGATCTGCACGCTGGAGGTGATCTCATACAGACCGCCATGCGCGATGCGCGCGCCGCTGGCCATCGGCACCATGCTGCAGCCGGTATCGATCAAGGCGATTGCGCCGGAGAGCGCGGACGGATCCGCCGTGATCGTCTGTGGCGTGCTGCCGGAGACGCGCAGCGCGGATTTCTTGTAGCAGTTATTGGAGCAGTTACACGGCATAGGTGTCGCCTCCTCTCGTCAGGTCGCCGATCTTGCACGTTGAAATGCCGGGGAACGCGCACGCCAATGCAGACGCAGCGCCAGCGCAGAGGCTGTGCGGCTGCTCGTCCAGCCCGCGCGCGAGCACGGCATAGGCGCTCAGCTCCGCGAGCGTCAGCGTGGACAGATCCATCGCCAGCATCGCATCCGTGATTTTCTTTTTGATCTGCTCGTTCATGGAGATCTCCTTTCTGAATGCGCGCCCGGCCGGGCTGATCCAGCCGGGCGCGCTGCTGTTATAGCGTCAGCCGCAGCATCCGCCGCAGAACGGGCTCGGCCCCGCGCTATACGAGAAGGTAGTCGGATAGCGGACTACGCCGCAAAGCTGCTGCTGCGTGAACAGCTGCCCGTTCGCCTGCTCCAGCTGGGCGATGCGCTGCTGGAGCTGCATCTTTTCGATGGCCGCGAATTTTTCTTCGATTTTCGCGCCGAGCGCATCCATCGCGCGGAGGTTCTGGCAGCAGCAGTCCGCGATCTGCTGCGCAATGGTGTAGTTGCCGGTGAGGATCTGCTGGTTGGTGCCGGCCTGACCGAGCGCAAATTCGCGCGAGAGGTCGCCGAGCTTGCCCTGCAGGTCATATCCGAGGCTGCTGATTCCATTGCCAATGCTCGTCAGGCGGCTATTCAGCTCGCCGAACTGCTGCCCGAATAGGATCTGCTGCTGGGATGCGGCCGTCGCATACTGGCCGTAGTCGGTCGTTGTAGAGCTGCGGTTGCCGAAGGGGCCGCCGCCCATCAGGACGAAAAGAAAGAGGATGATAATCAGCCAAGCGCCGTTTCCGCCGCTGAAGCCGTCGCCGCCGCGCATGAGCGCCGCGATGTCGGCCGGAGACATGGTGCTATTATCCATTATGAGCACCTCCAAAGATGAAAATCTATATCATCGCGTAGCGCTCCGCGCTGATATCATTTCAGCACGCCCTCCAGCGTGCGCGCGATCTGTCCGAGCTGCGTGAATTGTTCGCGGGTCATCTGTCCGGACGCGAGCAGATTGCTCACGATTTTCTCCGGATCCTTGTCCTGCATCAGTTGCTTGAATTCTCCGAATTTTTGGAGCATCTGGAGGATGTTGCCGCCGCCGAGTCCGGCGATGCCGCCGTCACTCTGCTGCGGAGTCGGATTTTGCGGATTTCCGAATAGGCTGCTTGCCATTGATGATTTCCTCCCTCAGTTTTTCAAATTCTGCCCGGGTAACATATTCCGTCTGCGGCTGCGCCGCCGGTTCATAGGGCGCGAAGGAGAACGCGCGGATGGTCGGGAATCCCGCGCCGTCGGTCGATTTGACGTAGAAAATGTCCTGACCACCGTCGAAAAGGGCAACGACGCTGTTAGGCGGCATCTGATAGGCACGTGCGCCGTCCATGCCTGTGACGCGGATCAGCTCGCACGGAGCCTGCTGGCGCTGCGTCTGCATCTGCGGCGCTCGCATGGCGGCGTATGGATCGGGCTGCCCATAGCCCGGATTGCAGAAATTTTGATTCCCGAATAGCTGCTGCATGTTGTGTCGCCTCACTTTCTGCCACTATTATTGCACTGGCGCCACAATCGTCACAGTGCAGAAAAGGGGCGTTTGGGGTGCGCAAAAGGTGCAAAAAGCGCCCCGCATGGGCGCTTGGTGAAAATGGTGCTTGCAAAATCAATCGCAACATGATATCATACAGGTGTCTGATTCACAAATTTGAGAGTAGTGTCTCAAAGTTGAGGTCGCAAGGGGCGCTCGAAAGAGCGCCCTTTGCGTTTTCTGGGAGTCAATCGAAAATCTCCTCAACCTTCCCGAAATGGTAATTTTCAAAAATACCATCGGAAAGCTGACCGTCAAGCTCACGTCCGCACTCCTGCGCCGTGTTGCGCGTAATGCGCACAATCACATAATCATGCGTTCCGGTTCTTTCGGCGGTATCAATCGATACCAGCCGCACGCCATATTCAGGCGTTGTCCAGTCGTAATCGTCAGACGATTCAAACGAGATTTTCTGCTGGTGTTCAGGTTGACCATAGACTTTCCACGCGCGGGTCACAGGGGCGATGGGACATTCGCACTTCCGGCGGAGCGCAGTCAGCAGCGCGGACGCGTCACGGAAATTCCCATAGTAATAATCATTGGGGCAGATACGCAGGCGCTCGCAGAGTTCGTCCAGCAGCTGCGCATTTTTGCCCCAATCAGCGAACGATTCGCGGTCATAAAGCATGGCTTCAAAATGGACGTCTTCTGGTGTAAGCCGCGCGGCAACCTCGCGACAGGTTTCGGGTGTGAGCTTAAATGTGCCGCGATCGCAAAGCGGAAGGTCTCCATAAGTGCTGGGGATTTCGGCGTTGTTTTTGCACATGGCTTTTGCTCCTCTCATGTGTGGTCAAAGGCGCTCTTTCGAGCGCCTTTCGTCGTTTCAGGCGCGTTCTTCCTGCTCATCCTCGATGCGCTTCGCAAGTTCGGCAAGAGCGACCATCTCGGCACGGATGCGTCGCTCTGCAACAACATCGTCGCATGCCAACGCTTCGGCTAGGTCTTCATTATCAAGCTCTGCGATGAGTTCACCGGCTTTGCGGACTGCATCGGCGAAGCTATCCGTCTCTTTGGTCTTGCGCATGAGACGGTAAGCGGCAGATGCAGCAGGAGACTCGCTGTCGTCGATCATCTCGTACACGTCCCAAAGGTAACCCTTCGCGGTTTTGTCGGCGGTGTAGCCAGCAAAGCTCGCGTGCGCCTCGCTGACGCCGTTCGGGCAGGAACTATACGTTGCGTATGCATCCATCAGCGCGTGGATGCTGCCATAAGCGGCGCGGCGGGCGACGATATAGGAGGCTTCCACGTCGCCGTCGATCAGGGCGCGGACAAACGCCGTGAATCGGGACATCCACGCCTTGTCCGTCAAAGCGTTGGCAATTTTCTCGGTGCGCGCATCCGGATAGGTATCGGTACAGGCGGCGATCCTTTCAACGGCGGGCACCAGATCGGCATATTCAGCAAGGACATTTTCGGCGGCGGTAACGCGGCGCTCCATTGTAGTGAGAGTATCGGCAAAAATTGCCGTTGCTTCGCGGATTTCGGTGGCGGTGCCTTTCATGGGGTATCCTCCTTTTTGCATGACCTTCTGTACCTATACAATATCACGCATTGCGTGAATTGTCAACCTCTAAAACGCAAAAAATCGCCCCGAAATGCATCTTTTTAGGTGATATCCGAAATGACTGCGTATGCGATGATGGGCAGTTGCCATTCGGGAGGATTGCGCACGCCTGCGCCCCAATCCTCCAGCGTGCGCGCCGGGATCTGGTATTCGGGCGCAAGGCTACGCGCGGTGCGATGCCCGCTGACGGATGCTATTTTCTTGATCGTCAGGCCGCCGTCGGCCATAGCCCACACGGTGCGCAGCAGGCGGATCGCATCGTCTGCGCTGTCCAGCGGCACGGAGCCGCTGTGCCGCGCAATGTAATTTTCCTCATTGGCAGATTCAGAAACAGCCGCCAGGAGGTGGCGGAAATCATTGAATGGGATCATGCAGTGCACCTCATCATCATGATCTATAGCGATAGCGTGCCATGCGCACCAGATCGCGGGTGGGATAGGCCGCCATGACGGAGGCGAGCACGCTGTCATAGACGGGCGCGGGAAGCGGCTCGGCAAGCAAACCCTGTATCTCGCGCCTGACAGCGCGGGAAAAGTCGGTGCCAAGGCCGATCAGGCGGACGTTGCGCAGCTCGCCGGTGTCGCTGTCGAACAGCAAGATAGTCAGGGCGTAGCCCTCGTTATCGTCGATCAGGTCGAGTTCGACAGGCTCGCCAAGGGCGGGATTGTACGGCGCGTCCATCCACTCCATGTCGCCGAATTTTGCAAGCCAGAAGAAAACGCCGCGCACAGTACAGAAGCGCAACTCAAACGGTGCGCCTTGCTGGAATTGTTCTTCCTCGCTGGCAGAAATGCCAGCGAGCGAGACGGTGAGCGTGATGCCGGATGCAGTGACGGCGCAGCGGATAGCGTCTGTGCCGGTGGCGAATTGCGGGTAGCGGGTTCCGACGGAAAACGTGGTCATGATTGTGCTCCTCTCAAATGCGCTGGTTGATAAAATGCTCCAAGGCATCCTGCCGGATGTACCGCCCCTCGGCCGGGCTGTAAAAGCGGCCGGTATAGTCATCGTAGTGCAGCACCAAGAATTCGCCGCTTTCAGCGTTGCCTGCGTCGAGTGTGATGGTGTACTCGCCGCCGCGCCCGCGCGCCCAGTTGATAGCTGCATCAAGAGTGTCAAATCCGTTTTGCTCGTCAAAGATACAGGTTTCGTTGCTCAGGGAGATGTTATAGTTTTTGTTCATCGCCGGTTCCTCCTTTTTTAATCCATAAACATGCAGGGGCTGTCACAATTCAAACCAGCAAGTTTGAAAGTATGTTTGATTGCGGCCCACATGAGACGCTGGAAATTGTCACGATTGTCGATCGCATAGCGGGCGGTGATCTGGTCAGCGACAGCATCAAGCTGCCCTTCGTACAATTCGATTGCGGCTTTCAGCGGAGCAATCACGACGCCATCCTGTTCACATCCGGCCGCGATGGCCTCATCGACGCGTTCGAGATGCCTCAGCACGGATTCAACGGGCTTGCGGATGATGCTGTTCGCCCACGCATTCTGTTTCTCTGTTCCGGAGGTGATGGTCAGCATGTTTTTTTGCTCCTTTCGTGTCCTCATTGCTTGTCTATATAATATCACGCATTGCGTGAAATGTCAACCTCAAAAACACAAAAAAATCAAATTTTTGCCGCAAAAATGCCACAAAAAAAGGCCGGAGCATTACGCTCCGGCCTTGTTGAATAATTTGGTTTGTGCTTTGCGCAGTCTGCGCTTGACGGTGTCGACAGGCATGTCCTCCCGCTCTGCAATCCGCTCAATGGTCAGACCGTCGAGCAGCCGCAGGGCGAGCAGCCGTCTGTCCTGCTCGCTCAGGATCCATTCGTGTATCAGGCGCTCCCACTCGGAGCGCGGCTTGTCGTATCTCTCGATGATCTCGCGCACTGTCACTGCGCGCCCGACGCACCGCCGTCCGTAGCCTCTCCGCCGATTGCGGCGATCGGGGCGCGCTCCGCCTCCAGCGTGCCCGGGATATGCGCAAGCGCCACGCCGAGCGCGGCGACGGCGGCGGCCAGCAGCAGCGCCAGCCCTGCGGCGGCAGCCTTTACGCGGCGCAGCCGCCTTTCATAGTCGAAGATCGCGCCCTCAAAAACGATGTAGGGCACGGTTTGCATTTCAGCGTCACTCGGCATCGTCCGCCTCCGCAGCATCTTCGGCTTTGACCTCAGGCAGGCCGGCGACGCTCGTCAGCACGGACAGCACGCCCGCCAGCAGCGACGCGCTCGCCACCATGAGCCAGTCCACGTCCGCCATGACAGCCGTCGTGCCAATGGTTGCCACAGCCGTCTGCGCAATAGTCTTCACGGCGCGCACTGCCGCCGCCTTGATCCAGCATTTGAAATTGCATTTCGGCATTTTGGTTCTCCTTTCAATTTTCATTTGTTCGTGCCGGTGTCGTAGATGCGTGAGCGCAGCAGGTCGAGCGCTTTTGTGACCTCGCCGTCGCACCCCTGCTCCTTGAGCCCGCACAGCGTGGCATAGGTGCCGCGCATGATTACGTTGATATCCTCGCGCTGCGTCTTGTCGTGCTTCTCAAGCCGTTCAATGCGCGCGATCAGCTCGCGCACCTTCCAGCCGATCTTCACGCAGTAGGCCAGCACGCCGAGCAGGGACGCGCCGAGCCACCAGAAGTCCTTCAAAGTCTGCATGTGTCTGTCCTCCGGCTATTCAATGGGGATCCCGATGTCTGGCAGGATGTAGCTGCCCGGATACTGCGCCGTGAGCTGCCCCGCCGTGCTCTGCGGCACGTCGATCAGCATCACATTCACGTTTTTCTCCGGCGCGCTATCGCGCTCGACGAGGTATTTCGCATCGACATAGCCGCGCTGCTCGCCATATTGCGCAAGGACGAAACCGGAACGTTCGTCGGTGAGTACGCCGACGGTCTGCCCGTCCCGGATGCGCGCCAGCGACGTGCCCTTCGCGGGCGTGTCCCACAGATTGACGCCGTTGCCCGTGCGGGTTTTCACGTCGGCATACCAGCTGACGGCCTGCGGCGCGTCCTCTGCTCCCAGCGCATCGATGTACGTCACGGACACTCCCTCCTCCATCGCCTGCGCCACTGCGGCGCGATAATCGTTCATCGTCAGGCCGTGCGCGCGGAGCCAGTGGTCGATGTCCGCATGATTGCTCGCGAGACCGCGCACAGACAGCTCCGCATGGCTGGCGACGTGCTCCGCATCGGGCGTGACGCCGCCGATCTGGCACAGGTGTGCCGTGAGCAGGACGGATGCATCCATGACGGCGGCGTTGAAATATTCGGGATCAAACAGATCTCCCTCGCAGATCTCGAAGCCGGCGTATCCGAGGCGGTTGGCGTTGCCGTTCTTGCCCCGCCCGGACAGCCACGGACGATAGTCCCACGGGAGCGCCTGATAGACCGCCACCGTACCGTCCTCCAGCCGCCCGATGTAGGCGTTCGCGCAGACGGACAGGCGGGGGCGGTTGTGCGTATTCCCCGCCCGGTTCTCGCCCAGCCGTCCGTCATCGGGGCCGACATAGCGCCGCAGGTAGGGATTATTCGCGCCGGTGGAGTGCACCTGTACGCCGCGCAGCGTCTGCCGCGTGCCGCCGGTGTAAGCGTCGGCGCGCGCGAAATACAGGCGATAGATGGTCAGCTGGCGCATGGATTACGCCTCCTCCGCCGCGAAAAGAGAGGGCGCGTCGCCGGGCGCGTAGAGCAGCGGGTTGGCGGCCTGGATGCAGCGATAGACGATATCGCCGTCGCGCACGCGCATGCCGACCGTGACGGCCATGTTATACACATACGGGTAGACGCCGTCCGCGTCGGGCGCGGGGCGCACGCCATAGAGCGCCTCGGTGCCCGTTGAGAAGGGCGCGTAGACGGAGGACGAGGTGAGCGCCTGACGTGCAAAGCCGACCTTGCCGTCATAGCTGAAAATCTCGTTGAGCGCATATTCCCTATCCGGCTCCCATGCAGGGAAGCCGGCGACGAGTACGCCCGCCGTTGCCGGCGGCTCCGTGCCCGTCTCGGTCACCATGCGTACGCCCTCCGCGAGAACATTCCGGTGCACCTTGTGGATATTGACCGCGCGCTCGCGCTGCGCTTCCGTGATTGCCATGTCACTTGCCCTCCTCGATGATATTCAAAATCTCGGTCACGTCGGGGTTCTCGTCGAGCGGGAGCGCCACCTGCTCGCCGTCGATATTGCGCGTCCATGCTGTGCCATTGTAGTAGTCGCCGGTAGTGAGTCCGAGCGGCGACGCGTCCATGAGCGTGCGGCCGAGCGCCGCCTCCAGCTCCGCCTGCTGCGTCTCCTTGGCGACGATGACGTTATCCACGAATTGCCTGTCTGCCGAGAGTACTGCGAATTTCATAGAAGCCCTCCTGTTCGATTTCAATGGTTGACGATTGCTGACGATGGTTTTCGGCGGTTTACGCCGGGATTCGCACGAAAACGACGCCCTGATATCCCGCGCCGTGCCGCGTCGAGGTGGACGCCCATGTGCCGCCGCCGCCCGCGCCGTAATACGTGCCTGAGCCGGACGTGTGCCTGTTGGACTGGCTGCCCGCGCCGCCGCCCGTCGCGCCGCCCGCGCCGCCCATGCCTTCTGACGCGTCGTCGGCGTCGAAGGCTGCGCCGCCGGCCGTGCCGTTTCCGCCATTCGTGCCGCCAGCGCCGCCGTTGCCGCAGTTGTAAGAGTATCCGCCGGCGCTGCTCACGCCGGTCTCGTATGATCCGCCGCCGCCACCGCCCGCGCAGGGATAAGCGGTGAAGTTGACGGTGTCGCTGAACGGCACGGAGGAGGAGCCGGTACCGGAGCCGGCCGTGCCGCCGAAGCCGTAACCGCCGCCGCCCGAGCCGCCGTTTTTGCCTGATGCGCCGTTTGCGGTCAGCACGGTCGTGCTGTCTTTCGTGACGGACGATGCGCCAGACGCCGCGCCGACCACCACGGTATAGTTCCCGGCGGCGAGCGTCATGCCGGTCTGCTGCGTGAAATAGCCGCCGCCTCCGCCGTATCCGTCGCCGAAACCGTTGCCGAGGCCGTTGCCGCCGGCGGATCCGCCGCCGCAGAGCCAGATCGCCGCGCCCTGCACAGCGCTCTTGACCGTGAGCGTGCCGGAACCGATGAGTTCGTATTGCGTATAGACCGCGTCGCCGACCGTCACATTCGTGGCGGTATATGCGCCGGTATACGCGATTTTGCCGGTGCTGCCTCCGCCTCCGGAGGACAAGAGATTGAAAATCAGGACTGTCGCCCCCTTTCTATGCGCATATGGCCGTCACACCGCGACGCGGATATAGCACACGCCCTGATAGCCCGCGCCGCGCCGCTGCGAGTTTGCGTGACCGCCGCCGCCGGAGCCGTAGTACGTTGCCGCGCCGGCATATCCGGACGTACCGCCGCCCGCGCCGCCGCCCGTCGCGCCGCCTGCGCCGCCCGCGTTGTCGGTCGTGGAGTATTTGGCGCTGGACGTGCCGCCGTTGCCGCCGTTGGAGCCGCCCGCGCCGCCGTCGCCAGCGTTTGCGGACCATTGCCCTTGATAATCCGAGTAAGAATCAGAGGTGCCGGCGCCGCCGCCGCCCGCGCAGGGCAGCGAGGGGAAATTTTGCGCGTCTGAGAAGGGGCGCGTAGTCTGGCCGCCGCCGGATCCTGGCGTCTGCGGGTTGGAGTAGCCGCCCGGGCCTGAATAGACGGAGGTATAGCCGCCTCCGCCCGATGCGCCGTTTTGATTGGTTGAGCCTGCCGCCGTGATGAGGATCTGCGAGCCTTTCGTGATGGTTGTCGTCCCCTGCGCCGCGCCGATCGTCACCGTGTACTCGCCCTTCGTCAGCTCCTGCGCGGTTGCGAGCGTGAAATATCCGCCGCCCCCGCCAAAGTCGGAACCGTTCGCGCCACCGCCGCACATCCATACGTCCACAAGCCCCTTGCCCTTGACCGTCAGCGTGCCGGACGTGGTGAGCGTGTAGAGGTTGTAGACTGTGCCGCTCATGGTGCACTGGCTGGCGGCCATCTCGCCCGTGTAGGCGAGGGAGAATTTTGCCGCGCCGCCGCCGCCAATGTTGAAGATCATCCCGCCACCTCCATGATTATGATGTTGGCGGTGAGGCTATCCTCCGGCGTATCGGTACAGGTGAAGGTCAGGGTGCCCGCGCCCTGCGCGGAGCAGTATACGCCCGCCTCGAGCCACGCCGTGTGATTCGCCGGGGCGCTTGAGACGAGCAGGACAGAAGTCGCCGTCACGCCGGTGACATTAACCGTTTGCGTGGTCGTATCATCGGACGTGGTCCAGCCGGATGCGGTGAGCGTTGCCGTCGTGGTGGAGATGGGCGTAATTTTGAGCATGCTGCGCGCCTGCGCGAGGGTGACCTTGCCGAGCTTGTTGTCGGTGCCGGTGAAGACGGGTTCGAGCCCGGTGCCGGTCGTTGCGCCCGTCGCGGCGACGGTGATCTTGCCGTCGGCGGAGATATTGCCGTGCGAGTGCTCGGCGGCCGCCTTGCCCTCTACGGCGGTCGAGAGCTGCGTGACCTGCGTCGTGAGTTCGGTGACCGTCTCCGCATCCGCCTTATCCGCCGCAAGTTCTGCCAGCTGCTCAATGGCCCCCTGCAGCGTCTCGGCGGTCACGCCGTCGATGCCAGTCGGGTCGAAGGCAATGCCGGCGGCGTCCAGCCCGGACGCGACCGTGATGGTGACGCTCTGCGCCTGCGAGATATAGACCTTGATCGTGATCTTCTCGGTGTAGGGCGTGGGATCGGGCGCGGGGATGGGATACGGCTCCGTGCCGGCGTTTTGGTAGCAGTAGAGGATGTCGTAGGAGCGGTCGTTCGGGTGGTCGGGGTCGGCGGCAAAGACGCCGATCTCACGCCATGAGAATGCCGCCATGTTGTAGCCGACGGCGATGAGCGCGCCGAGCGTGGGCGCGGTCTGGAAGACGATTTGACCGGAGGATGCGGTATAGGCGTAATCGGTGACGGCCGTGCCGCCGATGGTGACGGCGGTGAGAGCGGTGGGATGGGCGGAGAGGGTGAAGGTCTTGGTAGAGCCGTCGCCGGTGAATGCGTCGGTGACGATGTTGGAGAAGTTGGAGACGATGGTGGCCGTGTTGTCCGCGCAGTTGATGGACGCGATGCCCAGAGAGATGACGGGATGCACCAGCGCGGTCATTTGCCCAACGATCTGTGTGGTGATTGCGCCGTCGCCCATTTGGGCGCGGGTGAAGGTGAGGGTGTCTCCCTGCAGGGCGCGTGCGAGCAGCGCCTGCCCTGCCGCAGTGATTACGAGCGGTTCAAAAGCCATAGGCGATTACCTCCGTTATGTCGGCTGGGTTGTGGCCAGCGTGATTGCCGGATCGCGCAGCAGGAGCGCCGCGCAGGCCATCTGCGCCGCACCGTTGGCGAGATCGACGATGAGCCGCTCGCTCTCGAGCGACGCAACAGCGCCGCGCTGCATGAGCGCGGCGAGATAGATATTGGTGATGGGCAGGGTGGCGTTGACGTTGACGGCCTCCAGCCATGCGGAGAGGCGTTTGACGTCCTCCGCGAGCGACTTGAAGCGCGTGAGCGCGTCGCCGGCGATGGACGGGTCGGTGGTGGTGATGCGGAAATAGCCGGGTTCCGAATCGTACATATACCAGTCCTCGATGTACGACTGCGCGCCAAAGGTGGAGAGCAGGACATCCTCGACGCTGGCGACCGTGCCGGCGTGCGCCCAGTAGTCGAAGGCGCCGGCGATGATCTCGCGTTTTCGCGCCGCCGTGTAGGATTGATCGTAGCCGCGCGCGTGCAGCTCGGCGGCGAGCGTGTCGAGCACCGCGTCGGGCGCATCGGCCAGCCCCGTCCAGCTGTGCGTTTTCGGCAGCGCCTCCAGCGCGGCTGCGGTCTGCCGCGAAATTGCGTAGGCAATGGCCTGCACCCACGGCTGATCGGCAAGCGCACGCGGCAGCCCGTCGGCGATGGTGGCGGACGAGAGCAGGATCATTACTCCGCCTCCAATCCGCCATATACGACCGATTTTGTGGACAGCGCGGCGATTTTGGTCGCGTCAACCGTTTCGTATGCGGGCGAGGTGAGCGCCACTCGGCGCGCGCCCGCCTGCATGATGCGGTAGATCAGCTCGGACGGGTTGACGTCGCGCCCGATCTTGCGCTGCCAGAGGACATAATCGTCAATCGCCGCATCCACGGCCGTCTGGATCGTCGCGGCCTTTGCGCTATCCGCCTGCGAGACGTAGTAGGTGAGCGAGATGGCGTACGTGGTCTCCGTCGGCGCGGCAACCGTGACGCGATCGGCGACGGGGCGCAGGGATGTGTCAGACAGGTACGCCTCCAGCTGCTCGCAGTCCTCGTCCGTCGGCAGCGCGCCGCCGTCGAGCGTGAAGACGACGGTGACATTTGCCGGGCTGGGGCTATAAGCGATTACGTCGTCGATATCGGCGCGCGACTGGCGCGCCCAGTATTCGTATGCGCCGGACGGGCCGGCGACCGACCACGAGAGCGGCGCGAGATAGGTGCGTCGCGTGAGATCGTCGTCCGATTCTATTTCTGCACCGCCCGCGCTCGCGTCCGTGTTGGTGACTGAGGCGATGTACGGCGTCTGATCCACCAGCACGTTCACCGCGCCTGCGGGGATGCCGTTGGCCGCCGCGCCCGCCGTGACGGCGGTTGCGGAGACGCTTGCGGAAAGTTCGCCGGCGGGGATCTCGAAATATTCGTCCGTTGCGAAATAGTTTTCGCCCTGGTCGCTCACGCGCGTGCCGGCGGGCACGCCCGTCGCGCTCGTGCGCGCGGCGGTGAGGGAGAATTCCATGGTGAGCGATGCGCGCTGCGCGGGCGTGCGGGTGATCTTCTTGACTGCCGCAAGGTGATCGAGCGCCGTGCCGGTGGCATACTTGAGCAGATCCTCGCGCCCCGCCTTGTCCACACACTGGAAGAGCTGGTGGAGCATATCGGCGGCGGAGAGCAGGATCAGGCGGCGCGGGTCGGCAAGCGGCAGTTCCGCCGTCTCGCCCGTCGTATCCTGCATGTAGAGCATATAGTCGGCGATCATCTCGTCGGCGATCTGCGCCTGCGTGCGGTTGGCGATGAAGGATACGTCGGGCAGGTTGGAGAGTTCGGGAATTTGGCTCAAGTGTCTGTCACCTCCAGCGTGACGCGCGGCCTGAGCGCGCCGGTGAGCGCGTCGGCAGCGTCAAAGTCCACGCGCACGATCTGCGCGCGCGGTTCGTATTTGCGCGTTTTCGCAATGATTTCCTCCGTGATCAGCGCCTGCGCGACGGCGGGCGGCTTATCGAGCGCGTCCCAGCTGACACCGAAGTCGCGGTCGAGCGCCTGCTCCCCTGCGCGCGCAGCGTAGAGCATGGAGAGGCAGCGGCGCACGTCGTCCGGGATGGTTTTGCCGGGCACGGCGGAGATGGTGATGCTATTCATGCGGTTTCCTCCGATGGATTGACGAGCGTATGAAGGGAGCGCCCAAGGGCGCGACTAAGCGCGTGCAATTTGGAGCGCGCAGCGCGGAAATATGCCGCGCTGTACCCGGCGGACGCCGCAAGGCGTTCGACGGGCGTTTACAAATACTCCTCCAGCGTGAGCGAAACGGTTGCAGAAAACAGTTCGCCGCCCATGTAGACCTCGCCCCAATCCTCTGAGACGCTCTTGATCGTCATGGGATTCTGCGCCATGACGCGCCCGCCGATGACGAGGTAGTAGGCGGCGGACGATTCGGCGAGCCGCTGCAGCGTTTCGAGCATGTCGCGCGGACGCGCGCCGACGGATGCGCAGAAAAAAACGCTCAAACTGATCTGCTTGAGCGTTGCGCCGACGTATTGTGAGCGCGGCTTCCCCGAGATGAGCTGGAATTGCGCGGTGTTTTTGCCGCCCGTGCGGGCGACCTCCTGCACGAGGACGTGCGAGGCGTCGAAGACGAGAGGACCGAAAGAGCCGACCATGCGCCCTCCTTAATGCGGCGCGGAGGTTTCGCCCTCCGGCGCGGTGTGCGTGTGTGTGGTGAGGGCGATGCCGTTAATGGTGATCTCGCCCGACGTGGCGGTGATATTGATGGTACTCGCCGTGATCTCGAGCGTGTCAGCAACGATTTTGCACGTTTTTCCGTCGGCGGAAATGAGAAGCGTGCCGCCCTGCTGCCGCAGGTAAATGCCGTCCCCCAGCTCCTGCCGGTAGATGCCCGCGCCGCCCTCTGGCGGGGCATTGTTGGCCGAGTAGGCGCGCCCGAGCACCACGCCGCGCTCCGCGCCCGCGCCGTCCTCCATGACCTGCACCATGTCGCCGGGCGAGGGCATGTTATAGGTGCCAGCCATCATAGGGTAATCGTTGGAGACGGCGTCGTCGTCGTCCTCATAGGTGACCTGCACGGTGCCTTTGGCATAATCAACCGACGATACCCTTGCGGTTCTGAGCATGTGCGCCCTCCTTTCGCTTAGTTCATGCTTGGCATATTGCGGTTCGCGCCGCTGGACGCGTAGCGCGTGCCGGCCAGCACTGCGTCGAGCCGCTCCTGCCGCGTGCTGCTGCCGCCGTCTCCGCCGCTGCCGGACGATTTCGTTTCCCCGCCGGTTGAGTTGTCGTTGTTGACGTTGGAGCATTCATACTGGCAGGTGTAGCCCGAGCCGGAGAGCGTGTGCGTGATTTTGTCGATGTAGTAATTGCCGTCGAACTGCCCGAGACCGGCCAATGCGATGACCTGCGCGGCGCATATGGACGGGTTGCCGGGCAGGGAGAAGGAGACGGTCATGTTGCCATGATTCGCCGAGAAGAGCGCGGATTTGGCCATCATTTCCGCCTGCGCGGCCGAGTCACACGGCTTATTGATCTTCAGCACGCGCCCCTCTGCGCCATAGGTGTATGAGACGGTCTCCTCCGTCTCCGGGTCGGTGTAGGAGACTTTCGCGCCGGTATATGTTCCAGTTAGCTCCACCTGCGGCGAGCAGGTGAGCATCTGCGATTTATGCACCGTCGCGACGGGCGCGCGTGTCATGTACTCGTTTTTGTCGAAAAGGACGAGCTTGTAGCTGTACACCTTGAGAGCAAGGCCGAAGTCCTTGGCGAGCGCGGCGAGAAAATCGCTGTCGGTCTGCTTCGACTGCGACTTTGCCTTCACCTTGATCTTCTTCGCGTCATAGACGGCGGCGAGACCATAGCGCGCGGCGATTTCCGCCTCGATCTCCTCGACGGTGACGTTTTTCCATGTTTTTGAGCGTTTTTCCGACGTGAATCCCTGATCGGCGGGCTGAGAGACGCCGCCGATATTGACCGTATCGCCGCCGGGCGAGCAGGAGCCGCCGTAGGAATCTAAAACGAACATGCCCGCGTTCAATTCGCGGTTGTCACCGTCGCCCGTCCAGTCGCGCACGCCGAAGGCCGCGCGAATCTGGTCGCCCTTGGACGGCATCCACGCGCCGAGCCAGCGTCCCTGCGTGTCCGTCATGTTGATTGCGATGGTGTCGGATGCGCCGGAGTCGGGGTCGGTGTAGGTGATGGACGTGCTCTGATCGTCCAGCGTGGCGGAGACTTCAATGCCGGAAAACCATGTGCGCGCGTACGCGCTCCGCATCCGCGCCATTAGCCGCGCCTCCATTCAGGCAGGTCGGACAGCGTGTCGGCAGGGATATCCGGGATGGTAAGCGTCAGCCCCTCTGGCAGGGCGTAGTATTGCAGATAGTCCGGATTGGCGCGCATCAGCTCCGTGACGTATGTCTCCGCGCCCAGCTGCGCTTTGGCAATCGCGTCCCAGCGATCGTCGGAGACGGTGGTGTAGGTTGTGGGCATTTTTGCTCCTCCGGGCAACAAAAAAATGGTGTGTAAACACACCATTTTCTGTTCGGTCGTTATTCTGCTTCGGTTGCATGCGGTTCGTCCAGTTCAATGATGATGCGGTGGTTTTTCGCATCGACGGTTTTCCTGAGGATTTTACTCGTGCCGTCCTCGTTGAGGAAGCCCGCCTCGCGGGCTTCCAGACTGCCGAGCGTCGCGCGGTACGCGGTGATGTGCCCATGACCGCCCTTCTGCGGGAAGATCTTCATTCGTTCTCGCCCTTGGACTTCTTGAGCATTCTGATGCGGAGCTCCTGCACGATATCAAGCGCGGTCAGCAGCACGATCAGGATCGTTTTCAGCGTTTCGACCATTGCTTTTTCCTCCGGGGTATGATATATTCAAGGGGAGGGGGAGGGCTTCCGCCCTCCCGCGTTCTCACTCGCTCAGTGCCTTGATGAGGGCTGTTATCAGCGCCAGCATCGCGGTCAGTAGCTTGAGAACTTCGGCGATGATCTGGATTTTAGCGGTCTGGTCATCGCCTTTCTTTCCCTTGTGCTTCCCCATCGGCTCTCACCTCCTTTCCATGACTGTATTATATCATAGCTCCCTAGCTATGTCAATACTTTTTTGGTAAAAAGGTGAGATTTTTTTGATGTTTTTTTTAGCTTTGCGCGAACGCCGTCCTTCTCTGCTGCCGCTGATACTGCTGCATATACCGCACGAAATCGTTATAGCCGTCGGCGAGCGCGCTCCTAATCTGCCCCGCGTCCGTTCCGCCCGTGACGTTGATGACGGGCGCATAGGTGACGGACGGCGAGGACGCCATGAGCCGGTCGAGCTTATCGAGCGGGATGACGGCCTCAGGCCCCTTGCCCTCGCCGATCATGGCCAGCGTGGGCGAGGTGGCGATGCCGCCCTCTGCCAGCTCGGGGATGGGGTCGATGTGCACGCCGAAGGTCTGACCGGCGAGGTCGCCGAGGATACCCCAGTCGGGCAGGGTGACCGCGATGTTATTCACCTTATCGATGATCCAGTTCAGCGCTTTCACGACGGCGTTAATGGGCGTTTTGATCAGATCGCCCACCTTGCCGAATTTCTCGGCCATGGTGCTGGCGACAGTGCCGAAGGCCGCGCCGATGTCGGTATTGAAGGTGTTGTCGATCCAGCTGATGACATTGGTGAAAATTGTTTTGACGCCGTCCCATTTCTCCGCCCAGTAGTCGCCGATGGACGAGCCGATCTCCTTGAAACCGTCCAGGGCTTTCGACCAGTCGCCGGAGGCGATGCCGGAGATGACGGTTGCGCCGCCGGAAAAAGCGCCCTTGATGGCTGTCCATTTATCCTCGATATCGCCCTTGACGGTGTCAACGGCTCCGGAGAGGAGAGAGACGCCGGTGCTCCACGCGCCGGTGGCGAACGCCGCGATTCTCTCGCCCGATTTCGTAAAGAAGCCGCCGATAGCCGTCAGCCCGGACGAAAGTTTACTCTTGAAGACATTGAAGGCGCCGATCGCCTTCTCCTTCATAGATGCGAAGGCTTCGGGGATTTTGCCGACGCCGTCGACCACCCACGGGATGGCGGTGTTGGCAACCCAGCCGAAGGCGGAGTCGATCTTGGACGTGAAGGCGTCCATGTCGATGCCGGAGAGGACGTTGTCGGAGAAGGACTGCTGGATGGCCGCCCATCCAGACTTGATGGACGTGGTGACCGGCTCGATCTGCTCGCCGAGCGACGCCTGCGCCTTCTCATACTCATTCTGTGCATCGTTGGCGTCGAGGATGCTCTGCGCGCTCGCGTCATACGCGGCCTTCTGATCGCCCAGTGTGGCATTGAGCGTATCGGCGACGAGCTGCGCGCGCTCCTCAGTCGTTTTGCATCTCTTGAGCTGCTTATTGAAATTCTCCTCGGAGATGCCGGCGCGGCGCAGGACGTTGCTCAATTCGCCCGTGACCTGCCCGCTATTGATCGTCTCCTCAATGGACTCGCTGAGCGTTTCGACCGGGATGCTGCCGCCCATAGCGGCATAGGCGGAGGTGAGCCCGTTGAGCAGCTCCTGCATGGTGGTCTGCTCCGTGTTAAGGCTCGCAAAGGTGGTGACGACGTTGGAGACGGTTTCGCTATCGCCGATATAGCGATAGAGGTCGTCGTACGCCTTCTGCGTGAATTCTGCGGAGTATCCGTTTTCCTCCATGGCGGAGTTGAGCCGGATGATGGACGTGCGATAATCCCGCGTGGACGAGGATAGCCCCGCGAGTGAGGAGATGGCGTTTTTTGCGCCGCCGACGAGGGCGGAGAACCCCTGGGCGGCGATGTTGCCGAGCGCGACGGTCATCGCCGTTACGCCCTTCTCCGCCTTCCGGCTCTTCTCGTCGATCTCTTCAAGTCCCTTGCCTGCATCGGCGAGGGATTTTTTGCTCTTTTTCAGTTCCTTTGAAAGCTGCTCATACTCCTTTTTGAGCGCCTTCGTCTGCTTGGAATTCTTGCCGGTGGCGAGCGCGGAGTCGATGTACTCGTCGCGGACAATACTCAGCCTGTCTTTTTGCGATGAAATAGCCGCGCGAAGATCGTTCGCCGTCTTGGCTGCGCCCTTCTGCGCGTTTTCGACGCCCTGAATCCTTTTCGTTGCCTGATTGAGGACGGAGCTGAATCCCGAATCGAGGCTGGCGGAAACCTCGAGGTTGTACTCCATCTGCGTTTTTCCCGCCATATCGTATCCCTCCCTTCTATTGCTTCCCGCGCTCATCCAGCGCTTCGACGATGTCCGCGCCGATATCCATCAGCATGGGGATCGGGAGGGACAGGAAAAAATCAAGGCCTGTGCGCGAGGCGAGCGCCAGCCGGACGCAGTATTTGCGCACGATGGCGGCAGGATCGCCGTCTGTCAGGCCGTTTGCCCTAAAAAAAGCGCCTGCACAGACGCGCGCACGAGCGCGGCGGACATGGCGGGCAGCGCCTCAAAGAATTCAAAGGGCACGCCGCAGGCGCGAGCGGCGAGCGTGAAGATGTATTCGGCGTCCCACTCGGGCGCCTGCAGGACGCGGCCTTTGCGCCGGAAATAGGCGTCGATATCCATGAGATCGCGGCCGGTAAGGTCGCGGACGGGCGCGAGGTCGATCCCCTCGTAGGTTTTGCCCTCGAACACGAAGGGGCGATAGAATGCGATAAAATCCGCCGAGCGCTCGGGCTTGGCGGGCGCGGTGGTGTCTGCCATGGTTGTCCTCCTTTATGGCATGCGCGCGGGAGCGGCGGACGCCGCCCCCTCACATAGGATCAGCACAGAGCTGTATACTGGCCGAGCACGTCCTTGCCGTTGACCTTATAGACGCCGTTGACCTTGTCCAGCTCAAAGACCTCCTCGCCGTCATAAACGATGAGGTAGTAAGTGAGCGAGAGCTTCACGGACGGTTTCGCGCCCGTCGCGGCCTTGAGCGTGCCCATGGTGTAGGACGTGACATTGCCGCGCATGCTGATGCGCAGGCCGACCGGCTCGAGCGCGCCGGTGGCGGAGTTGCGCTCCTGCATCGCGCCGCGCAGGGTGAGGTTTTTGTCGGACGAGAAGTCCGCGAGGTTGAACATGCCGGCGCAGTAGTTGATGAAGGGGATTTCGATCTCCATGTCGGAGAAATGGCCGATGGCGGCCGTGTTGTACTCGCCGAGCACGCCCGCGCCGGAGACGGCCTCCGTGATGCCAGTCAGCTCCGGCAGAGCGATTTCGCCCGATACGCCCAGCAGCTTCTCGCCGTCGGTGTAGACGTTAAAATTCTGGATCTTATCCGGGATGCGCAGCATCAGGATTCACCTCCCTCAAGAGCGGACGCGATGGCATCGGTGTCAAAGGTGATGACGAATTCAATCTGCTCGGCCGGCGTATACGGCGCATAGTCGATGCGGAAGGTGATGTGGCCGTCGAGCAGTTCGGTGGTGGCGTTGTCGTCCGCGTCATAGTGCACCTTACAGACGGCGCAGTAGCCGTTGGCGACGTAGGAGTTGCCCTGCACGTTGAAGGAATCGACGATGGATTCGATCAGCCGGTAGTTCATCGGATCGTCCACGCGCTGGAAGTACGTGAGGATGAGCGTGTTGGAGAGCCACGTGAACATGCGGCGGGTCGGGATCCACATATCCTTCGGGTCGGTCTCCTCCGGATAGCAGCAGGTGCGGTTGCCCCACGCGCGCAGGCTGCCGTGCGCAAGGCCTGTGACTACGCCGTAGGAGTTGACCTGATTCGCCTGATCCTGCGTGAGGACGAGCTCCGTGCCGTCGGCAATGCAGAGCCGGGTCGCGCCGAGCGCGAGATTGGACGGCGAGCGCGCGGGCACGTCGCCATTCTCTGTATCGGTCTGCGCCATGAGCGCGCCGAGCAGCGCGGACATGCAATAGATTTTCTCGCCGATCGCGGCCTTCGGCCAGCAGGCGATGAGGTGCGCGTCGTCCATGCCCAGCGCGTCCTTCTTCTCTTTCACGCCGGCATAGACCGTGACGCCGTTGGACGAGTCGCAGGGGATATCGGCGACGGCCTCGCACTGATAGACGCCGGAGACGGACGCGCAGCGCGCCTTCATCGCCGCCACCACCTCCGCGCTGTCCGCCCAGCCGGGCGCGAGCAGGAGGCCGGGAGTGAGGCCGAAACGCGGATAGATCTCATCGAGCAGCGCCATGCCGGTGCGTTTGCCGGTGGACGCGCTATATCCGCCGATGATGTCCGACGCCTTGACGCCGCTCGTCTTCATGGTGCTATACGCGACGGAGATCTTCGTGTCGCTATAGTGCGCGGAGCCGGAGAGCAGGGCGATGGTGGTGTAGCCGCTCGCATCCTGCGTGACGGCGTAATCGGCGCCGAGCGCGAGCGTCGTGCCGCCGGAGCCGGACGTTTTGACGACGATGGTGGAGCGGATGACGCCGAAGACGGGCGCGTCGGACGCTTTGATGACCGCCTTATGCGCAACCACGTCCATATCCGCCGCAGGGACGGCGGTGGAGTTGCCGGAGGCGAGCGGGTCATAGACGTTGACGAAGACGACGGGGGCGATGCTGTGGACGCGGAAGCATGCGTCCATGGACTGGCAGAGGGTGTAGGCGCTCCAATCGTCGGAGTAGCCGAGCGCCTTGACCGCCTCCTCGTAGGTGTAGCACAGTTTCGGCTCAAGGCACGTGGTCGGATCCTCTGCGAGAGCGGCGGGCGCGACGCCGAAGATGACCTGGAGACCGGCGGTGCCTCGGACGGGCGTGAGCAGCGAGGTGTCCTGCTCGCGCACATATACGCCGTGTTTATAAGTGGGCATTTTTCAAACCTCCTGAGGGATGAGATGGTGTGCCGTCAGTCGAGCGGCGGCAGATTGCGGACGATGGCCGGGCATTCATATGCGGCGGTGATGCCGCCGATATAGTACGGATGCGTATCCTCCAGCTGCAGCGTCCACTGGACGGACTCGGGCAGGACGGTATAAGCGCTGCCGACGACGGGATGCTCGAGCATATACTGCTTCGTCTCCTGCATCAGGTGCAGGACGTCAGCGTAGCCCTGCGCGTCCAGCCCGTCGGAGAGGATGCAGAAGAGCAGGATGACGCTGACCGTCTCCGGTTCGTTCGCGTCGGTGACTGTGCCGTCCGTGACGCGGACGATGCAATACGGCGCATACTCCGGCTCATCGTCCGCCGAGCTGCTGATTGGCAGCCGCTGCGGATAGACCGCGACGGGCGCGAGCAATGCGCGCAGCTCATCGACGAGCGCGAGCAGGAGATGATACGGGGTGAGCATCGCTGTCATCTTTCCCATTTTTCCTCCTTTGCTTTCGCTATCATCTTCTTAGTCTGCACTTCTATTGCAGTCGTGAGCGTCCTTGCAATGTCTCGTGACAGATTTGGAGTGAAATCGTGCGCACCCTTGAACATCGAAGCGGCAGACGGTCCCATGAACTCATGGAGTGCAGTGATATCCAATCCGTTAGCGGTGCGAATATCACGCTTATTCGAATTCTTTGCACCAGTCTTGTTTTCCCGATATTCTGTGCCGATCACTCGCTTGACTACTGCGTTGTGCCCGCTGTCAAAGGTGGCGGAGAAGGGGTTCGGCTTTGTTCCGTACATGCGCTTCATTGCATTTTTGACGAGCACACGAGCATAGACCGGGCCGCCTCTCGGTCTGGGCGCGATGTCAAAATAGCTGAGACTAGTCATGCCGCTTCTCGCATGCAACTCTGCTGTGTATTTGCCCTTTCGTTTGTCGGCACGGGTGATATAGAGTTGTTTTTGCGCAACCAGCTTGCGCTTGTCCGGGCGGAGTGCATAGCGCTCTAACACTGCCTTGGAGATGCGTTTTTTTGCATACGTCGCCGTTTGGTTGACGGCGTTTTGCAGGACATTCGGCGCTTTCCACTGGAATTCGCCCATCTGGCGCCGGATTTCCTCCAGCGCGTCAATAGAGCCGATTTTTATTTCCAGACTCACATCTTCGCCCTCCGTAGCCTGAGCGCATATACGCCCAGATCGTCCACCGCCTCGACGACGCGCCAGTGCGCGCCGTCGATGGTGATGTCGCTCATAGGTTTCGGGCGTGCGCCATACTCGCTGGCAGGGATGCGCAGGAGCTTATCGGACGTATATAGCCCGTCGGTGTGCTCGCCGTCCGTCCAGTCTACGAGGCTATCGGTATCGTCGATGACATGCATGGGCGTGCCGTTGACGGTGCGCATATCCGCGTATTCGGAGAGATCAAAAAAGACGGCGTGGATATCCGCGCGCATCTGCTGCTTGTGCGACATAGGATCAGCCCTCGCTGTAGTATCGATCGAGCGCGGCGAGCATGGCCGATTTGGTTATGCTGTCGCTGTGCGGGACGCCCGCCGCGTCCATGACGGCGGCAAGCTGCGCCTTGGTCATATCCTCTGAGTAGCGCGGCGCGCCGGGCGGGAGATCGTCGACCTCCGGCAGGGGCGCGGGGACGCTCTGTTCGGGCATGGACGGCGCGGGCGCAGTCTGCGCAGGCGCGTCAGAGACATAGGCGGCGACGCCCGCCTCAACCAGCCGGCGTTCTACGTCGGCTGGCAGGGAGACGGGGCCGTCCTTCTCGCTGATGGGCTGGACGTGGCCGCTGCCAGTCCAGCCGAAGACGCCTTTGATGATGGTAATCACTGCGTTGCCCTCCCGTCAGGCGAGCACGGAGGCAGAGATGAAACAGTTTTTCTGGACGACGATGGGCAGAGGACGGGAGGCGAGACGATACTCGCGCACGTCCGTCTTGACGTCGCCGATGAACTTCGGGACGCGGCGCTCGGCGTGCGTGACCGGCTCGCCGCCCTCCTCGTCGATCTGCGTGATCGCGCCATAGAGCATGCGGCCCGCGCCGGGATACGTCATGACGACCTTATCCTCGTCGATATACGGGCGCGTCTCGCCCTGCATGTCGGTATACATCATCGGATAGGCGATGACGTTCAGGGTCGGGCCGTAGGCGTTGAGGCGGCCGATGAGATACGCGCCGTCGCCCAGATCCTCCGGAGCGATGCCGCCCAGCTCGTAGCGGCGATTGTCGAGCATCTGGAAGACCTGCTGGTTATTGACGATTGCGGAGGCGACGGCCGCGCCTACGACCAGATCGGCGGCGGGCTGCCCCGTCTGGATGAGTATCTGCGCCATGATGTTGAGATCGCCGAGGATGTCCGCGCCCGGATCATTCCACTCGGTGGTGGGCGTATAGACGGCATGGTTGGCGTCCGTAAAGAAATTCAGGGTTTCGGTCTGCTTGGTGGTGAGGTTGTCCGCATAGACGTCGACGGTGAGCGCGTTATCCTGCATAACGCGCGCGCACATCATCTCCTCCGTGCGCACGAGGCGCTCGTCCATCTCGGCGAGATCCTCTGCCGTATACTGCGCTGCGCGCTGCTGCGGGGTGAGATTGGAGTAGAGCGCCTCGCCGAAGCCCTTCTGCTGGAGATCATCGATGGTGAGCACGCGGCGTACCTTCGCCATCGGCGGCTTATAGCTCCACGCGTCATAGCCGGGGCGCGTGAGGTTCAGGCTCGTGTTGCCGGGCGTGACGTGCGGCGCGATGGAGAGCGTGCCGTCCTTATACTCGACGAGGACGTACTCGGTGGCGAAGATGCTGCCGGCGTCGGTGGGAAAATAGCGCTTGGCAAGGAAGGACGTGGCGGGCGTGAGCTGCTTGACGGCAGCAAGGAGCTGATTGGTGGTGAAGACAGAGGTGGGGTTGGGCATGATGTTTCCCTCCTATCGGTTACTGGTAATCGTCAGAGACGAGGATGCCGACATTGCGGAGTGCCTCAACGTCGGCTGCGGTGAGCTGCTTGCCTGCCGTGCAGATGAGATGGGAGCGGTTGAAGTTGCCGGTGCGGTAGGCGAAGGCGACGGCGTTGTTGTCCGTGCCGACTGTTACATCGCGCGCGAGCACCATATTCGGGGTGAGCGTTTCGTTGCTGCCGGCGGTGGCGCCGTGCGGCTTATAGGTGTTGGTGCCGCCCGTGCCGCCGGAGAGATCGAGCACCGTGCCGCGCGGATACTTGACTGCGGCATCGGTACTCTTGGCGATCTGGACGGAAACGATATCGGTGACGGGGAAAACGCCGGCGATGAGGCCGTCGTTGGGTTCCACATGTTCGCGCTCGATCATGGTCTGGTCGAGGCTTTTGGGTTCAGCGGGATTACTTGCCATTTTTTCATTACCTCGCTTTCTTGCCGTTGAGGGCGGTAACCGCGCTGATGAGCGCGGCTGTCATAGACTGCTCGCTATCGGCGGCAGGCGCCTTGCGCGCCTCCACCGTCTTCACGCGCGCGGAGCCTGCGGTTTCGCGCGCCATGCGGGCGCGCACGCCGCTCCTGCCGGCGCGCGCCTTCGCCGCGCGCAGCAAAAGAGCGCTGGCGTCGCAGCGCTCGGCGTGGGCGCCGTATTTCGCCTTCGCGGTCTCATCCGGATCGTCCACCTCATCCTCAATCTCCTCGATCTCGGCGAGGCGGGCGTTTTCCTCCTCCGCGCCCTGCTCGCGCGCGGCCTGCTCGATCTGCTCTACGAGATCGGGATACATCTCGCGCAGCTCCTCGACGGTCGTAATCTCGTTCTCGGCCGTCTCCTCCTCCGGCGTTTCCGCCTCGGGGTTTCTCTCCTCCTCGGGGGTCTCGGCCTCGGGGGTCTCGGCCTCGGGGGTCTTCTCCTCCTCCGGAGCCTCGTTGCGGGCGATGAGCTTTTTCTTCATTGTTGCCTTTCCTTTCTGGTTGGTGTTGGGGGTAATGGTGTTGCGCCCCGCCGGTTCGTCGCGCGCGCGCGGCTGCGGGGACGCGCCGGGATGCGCGGGGAGGGCGGTTTCTCCCGGGAGCGCTGCGGACGCGGGGAGGGCAATCTCTCCCGGGAGCGCCGAAGGCGCGACTAACGGCGCGCAATTTGGAGCAGCCAAAGGCTGCGGAAATATGCCGCCGTGTACCCTCGACGCGTCGCGAGACGCGGGGAGGGCAATCTCTCCCGGGAGTGCCGAAGGCGCGACTAACGGCGCGCAATTTGGAGCAGCCAAAGGCTGCGGAAATATGCCGCCGTGTACCCTCGACGCGTCGCGAGACGCGGGGAGGGCGGGAATATAATGAGCGGCGACGCGCAGCCTGCCGACGTTGAGCACGCCGGGCGTGCCGCTATCCTCTACAGGCTGCGCCGCGCCGGTGACGACCTCGTCGGCAAATCCGGCGTCAACGGCCTCCTGCCCGACCATCCAACTCTCTGCGTCCATGTAGGCGAGGATGCTCGCCTCATCGAGCCCGGTGCGCTCGAGGTAGACGGCGATGAGCTGCTTATCGAAATCGTCGAGGGAGGCCGCCATATCGCGCATGTCGGCGGCATTGTACATGCCCCAGAGACAGGTGAGCGCGTGATGCACCATGACGGCGGACGCCGCGTAGATCTGCCGCACGTCGCCCGCCTGATAGATGATGGAGCCGGCGGACGCGGCGAGGCTGTCGCAGACGGTGACCACCTCGCCGGGCAGGGATTTGAGCCGGTTATAGATGGCCACGCCGGAGAGCAGGTCGCCGCCGACGGAGTTGATGTGGACGGTGACGCGGCGCTTATCCTCCAGCGCGTCGAGCTTGGGGAGGAAATCGCTCAGGGCGATATAGCCGTCCGTGACCGGCTCGCCGGTCGCCCAGTCGATGGGCGGGGTCTCTACGATCTCACCATAGAGATTGAGCGTCGCCTCGTCGCCGTCGGTGGTGATGGCGTATGCCGAGAGCGGCGCTCGGTTATTCGGATGGAATTTCAGGTTCGGTCACCTCCTGAGTCTGCGGCGCTTCGGGCGCGTGCGGGATGGCAGCGTTATCCTCGCCGCCGGCGGCGGCGAGAGAGACGCGCTCCTGCGCAAGGCGCGCTGCATTGCGCTCGAATTGACTGCCGTTGAGGCGGATCGCCTCGTCGGCGTGCGTGGACAGGCCATTCTGGATGGCCATGACGGCCGCCTTGATCTCCTTCTCCGGGTCGAGGGTGCCGGCGCTGGGACCGATCCACTCGCTGCCGAGATACGCCCGATGGCGGACGGGGTCGGAGAAAAAGCCGGGGGCGGAGATGCGTCCGGACGCGACGGCCTCCGTCATCCAGAGTTCATAGACGGGGCGGCAGAAATCGTCCGCGAGCCACTGGCGGCGCATCCGGAAGGTCTTCCATGCGTCGAGGATGGCGGCGCGGGCGGCCGAGTAGCTGGAATTGTAGGATTTGAGCAGCATGTCGCTGGGAATCTCGAGCGCCGCGCCGATCTGCTCGCAGAGGGCGCGCACGAACGGCTCGAAGGTGCCCTGCGGATGGGTGGGCGAGGCGAAGGTGATATCCTCGCCGGGCGCCATAGTATTGATGGTGCCGGGTCCCATTTGGTAGTCGTTGGGGCCGCGCGGGAGGGAGTCGTCCGGATCGACCTCGTTATAGGGCATGTCCGCCGCGCCCCCATCCGTTTTCACGAATGCTGTAAAGAAGGACTGGACGACGGCGGCGGCAAGTTCCGCCTCCGTAAAACGTCGCAGCTGCAGGAGCGGCTCGATGACGGGCGCGAGCAGCGGCACGCCGCGATACTGCCCGGGGCGCTCGCTATCGCTGATCTGCAGGACATTCGGCAATCCGGTCTCGTCGCCATAGGCGGGGACACGCGTGAAGACTTCCAGATCACCGGCGGCGCTGATGATGTCGTTCGGATAGGTGTTGGCGATGTGATACGCGACGACCGCGCCAGCATCGTCCACCTCCACGCCGTCATAGATGATGTTGCCCGTATCCGGGTCGCGCCCTGTGGTGTAGTTGGCGGCGACGCACATCGACTGCACGGGCGTGCGCACGCGGTCGGCCTCGACGACCTGCAGGCGCAGGGTGTAGGGCATGAGGGTGCGCGCGGGCATATGGCGGCGCAGGACGAAGACGTCGCCGGACATGAGCCAGGACATGCAGACGAGCTGCTGGATGGCGTAGAAATTATTGACGCCGCACAGGTCGCAGGCGCGCTTATCGTCCGCCCAGAGGGCGAATTCTCGCTCGGCCGTGCGCTGCCATGCGGCGGCCTCCTGCTCCGTCATGCCCAGCGCGTCCCGGTCGATATTCGCCTTGAGGATGAGGCCGGTGCCGACGATGTTCGTACGGTTGCTCTTGATTGCGCTGGTGGCGATCGGCGCGCCCATATAGAGCATACGGGAGCGCTCGCGCAGGGTAGCGTTGTTGATGTCGATATCCGACTGCGGCGACTTGCTATTGGGCACCATCGCCTTGAGCGTGCGCCGCGCCCAGCTGGCGCCACTATCGGAATATCCTGAATTTTTGGGGCGTGGCATAGCAAAACCGCCTGTTGCAGGCGACGGTTTCGCGGATGTTTTCTGTTTTTTCTTGCTCACGGCATAGGCACCACCCCAACGGCGCGGCGGCGCGTGCCGCCCGCCAGCATATTCTCCAGCTCGTCCACCTCTGACTCGACCGTGCGGATCTCCTCCGCTAATTTCGCCAGATCGAGCCGGGTGAGAGAGCGGGAACCGATGGAGTACTGCTGCACGCCCGAATTCGCGAGGGCGTCATAGGCGGCATAGAGTTTCTCGAGCAGGTCGCGCCGGAAGGCGACGCGGCGCTGGATGTCAACGCGGGTTGCGATAGGGAACACCTCCAATTCACGTTACCATTCGGACATCATGCGGTCATATGCGCGGCTGCGCGCTGCGCGCTCCTTCTGCTGCGATATCGCAGCGGCCTCCCGCACGGTTGCGGGCTGCGCAGGCGCTTTTGCCGCGCCCGCCTGCCGGAGCCGCGCCTCCTCTGCATCGAGGTCAGGGTCGAGCGCGCGGAGGGCGGCGAGGGCGTAGTTGCGGCAGTCGAGCGGTTCGTTGCGGCCGCCCGACGTGATCTTCTCCCACACCCATTTGGCGGGCGCGTTGCGGTTTTCGTTTTTATTGACGAGCCGCTCGGAGAGGAGGCCGTCAAAAAAGCGCAGGTCATAGCCTGCATCCGGATTGAGCGGGAAATGGCAGCAGCGGGGTCCGGCGTCGCGCACGCGCATGCTCGCCATGATGTCCGCCTTGCCCTCGTCGACACCGATGGTGTAGAGCCACGCTGTGCCGATGGAGCGGCCGCCGATGACGATCTTGACCTTGCTCGGCGGGCGCGTATACGGCACGCCCTCGCCGCCCTTGCCCTTGACGGCATAGACGCGGGGACGCTGGCGCGTCTGATAGTAGACCGACTGCGTTTTATGGCCGCCGGAGTCGACGAAGGTGATGCGGGGGCGCAACGCCTTGCCGTCGGCGCGGCGATACTCCCGCCCGATGATCTCATCGAGCCGGAGCCAGACGTCTGCGTCGTCGGGGTCGCCCATGATGACGCCGTACTTGATGCCGTACGTTTCTCTGTAATGGCCATGCCCGACGACCTCATATTCGAGACGGTCGTCCTGCACGTCCACGCCCATGGTGAGCAAAATCGCGCCGGGCGGCGCGTCGGCGGGCAATCCGTCGGGCGTTAGTCCGTAATCCTCCCGGCGATCGAGCGCCTCCTCGGAGTCGAGCACGTCGCCGCGCTGCTCCCACCACTCGCCGATGACGGTGTTGTAGAAGACCTGCAGGTCATGCGGGTCATTTTTAGAGGTAAGGAATTTGTAGACGATGGAGGACCATGGCACCCATGGGGACGCGAAGGCGGAGATTTTGAAGGAGCGGTGGCCGGAGATGGCGAGCGCGTCCGGGTTCTCCGCCACCCATTTGGCGGGCTGCGCGCGCATCCGCTCCTCCGTCTGGATTGCGCCGCACTCCGGGCATGCCCATGCGACAGACGTGACGTCGTAATCGATCTTGCGGCCTGTCTGCACCTCGCGATATTCAAACTTGACGTCGCCGAAGCGCAATTCGGACCATTCGCCGCAGTCGGGGCACTGATAGCACCAGTGCTCCATGGTGCCGGCCGTGTATGTCTTCTCTATTGCGGACGCCCCCTTGATGGTGGGTGTGGAGACGTCCACCAATTTGGCGTTGTAGTACGTGGTCGTGCGGGCGACGGCGAGCCTCCACGGGTCGCCCTCCGTGCCGGCGGATACCGCCCATCTGTCGCGCTCGTCGCCGATGACGTAGCGGGCGGGAAGGGACGCGAGGCCGCTTGCGGCCTGCGAGCCGACGATGGAGATGAGGCCGCCGGGGAATTGCTTCTGCAGGATGGTGTTGCCGCCGTCGCGGCTCTTGACGTCTGCGACCTTGCGCCGCAGGGGCGGGGTATCGCGGATCATGGGCGAGACGCGCTGGCGCGAGAACTTCTTGGCGTCGTCCAGGGTGGGCTGCACGTAGAGGATGGAGCCGGGATCCTGATCGATGATATAGCCGATGATATTCAGCTCCAGCTCTGACTTGCCGACCTGCGACGATGCGACGACGGTGATGTGCCGCACGGCGGGGTCGGTGAACGCCTGCATAGGCTCGACGAGATAGGGCGTGCGGCGATTGCGCCACGGACCGGCCTCCGCGCTATTTTCTCGAGAGAGCACGCGGTATTTCTCTGCCCACTCGGGCACCGACAGATCTTCCGGCGGCGCGTATAATGCAAAAAGACGGCGGGCGAGCTGCTCAGTCTGCCGGCTCGGCTCCGTCGTCAATCTGGTCTCCGTCAACGCTCCACCCCCTGCGGTCGCGGACGCGGGCGGCGTACTCGTCCGGGCTATATTCATAGGCTGCCAGCTGGTTCAGTATCTCGTACGCCTCGCGTTTGACGATCTCGCGCGCCGCCGCCGGTGTGTCGGCGGCCGCACAGTCGAGCGCGCACTTGCCGGGCAGCGCGAGCAGCATGGCGCGCAGGAGCATGATGTGATCCGTCCAGATGCGCTGCACGTCCTCCGCGCGGTGCATCTGCGAGCGGAGCTCGGCGAGCTCGATCTCCTGCGCCTCCGCCTTCGCCAACTTGTAGCGCTTATCAGCGTCCATCTTCTCCCGCCTCTTCTCGTCCGTCGCCGCGCGCTCGTCCTCGCTGCGGCCGTCGCGGCGGATGTACTCGATGTATCGGCGGTTCTGTTCAAAGAAGTTGTACATTGACTTTTCGGCTTTCTTGATGATGCCCTGCCGCTGCAGCTGATAGACGCGGTCGACGGTGAGCCCCCACGCCTGCGCGAGGAATTTCGCGTTGACGAGCTTCCCGTCGGCCTTCGCTTCCGCCGCCATGCCGAGCACCTCCCGAAAACTGTAGTGAAACGCATGAAGAATTTTTGCCCGTGACTAAAAAACTCGCGCGCTCGTTCAGCGCCGCGGAACTTTCAGGCGGCGCACAGTACCTATTTTAGTTTCTTCACGCGTTTTTACGATGCATTTGCGGCCGCGCCCGCCCACGGCCGCGCGCGCCGCGCCTCGTGTGAGGCGCGCCGCTCCCTGCGCGGGAGGACTGCGCGCCTTTCACCCGTGCTGCGTCCTCCAAATGTTTCCAATAATGGCCAGAGCGATGCGCTGGTAGCGCGTCCCCCCATGCGAGACGGCTGGCTTTGCCGGCAATTTCTCTCACATACCCCCTCGGGGTATGCAAATATCGTAGATTTCTGCATGTACACCATACCACTTTTCATTTTATCATTTCCTCTCATCCTGCGGCTCAAACACCATCTTCAGCTTCCGATATTCGCGCTCCGTCACCATTGGCCTGTCCGCGTCCTGCACATGCTCCGTGCTGATCTCCCCGTCGAGGATGCGCTCAACGGTCGCATGCGCCGCGACGAGGATCCGGTAGGCGTGCGCATAGCTGTAATGCACATAATCCGCCACGTCGTCAAACGTGTATCGCGAATTCGCGAACAGGATGTACTTCGCGTAGATCACGCTCCGCTCCGTCGCGTCGGGGATCATGTTGATCACCCCCACAATCTCCCGCAGCTGCATCTGCATCCTCTGGAGGATCTCGCAGTAGTCCGGCATGGCCGCGTCCATGTAGTCAATCGCATCTGCCACCGCGTCGTATCGCGCGTCCGGGCTCGGCGTCGACTGCACCCGATCCGGCTGCCACGATTGCGTCACGCGCGTCGCGCGGCTGCGGTAGTCCGCCACACACGCCTCGATCGCATCCAGCTGCACGCATAACGCCCTGTATTGCTCCAGATAGATCTGCGCGCGGCTCTTGCATCTCCTGCGCGCTGCGCCCTCCACGTAACGCTCCTCATCCTGCATCGCTCGTCTCCTCCGCCCCGTCCCCCAGATCGTGCACCCTCACCGGCCTGTCGGCCAGATCGTACCACAGGCACCTGCCGTCCACTCGGATGATGGTCGCGTGCAGCGCGATAATCTCCGCGTCATTGCCGAAGGTCCTGCGGGTGATGTCGCGCGCCGCCTCGTCCGACTCTCTCCGCAGCTGCTTGTAGCGCGCGCACCATTGCGCCGCGCTGCGGCTCTCCTCGCGCCATAGCAGCCATGTCGCAAAAATGAACGCGATGCCGATTGTGCCGGCAATGAGCACGCCCCACGTAAAGTCCGACATTTTTGAACACCTCCGCGTTTTTATTGTGCCTGCTCTCGCGCCGCAATTTCCAGCGGCGTCCGTCCCCACATCTTTTCCACCGCGCAATATGTGCGCAGATAGCGCGATGGCAGCGTCTCCGGCGTGTACGCCGCAAAGAGCCTGTCCATGTCGAAGTAGCGGAGGAGCGTCGCCTCCCGCACCGCGCCTGACGCCTGCCAGAACTTGCGCGACGCGCACAGCCGCGCGATATTTTCCGAGTCGTCCTCGCTCCCGCGATGCGCGAGCGCCGAGAGCATCACCGTCGGCAGGCTGTCCGTGCCCATGCTCTCCACGCTCCACACGTTACGCCCCTGATAGATGATATTGCCCTTGAGCCCCTTGCCCAGCGTCGCGCCGATGGCGCCGCGATGATTGCGCATGCTCATCGGCGCGCATGCCATGGGCGTGGCGGGCATGGGACGGAAGGGCGTGCAGTGGAGGATGATGCTCCACTGCGTCGGCCGCTCTGCGGCCTGCCTGTCTGCAATCTCCAGATCTTCCAGGAACTCGCGCCAGTCGTCCTCCGTCTCGCTCGGATAGCCGCAAATGTTGAATATCTTGAGCTGGTGCGCCGCGCCGCCATAGGCCAGCATGGCGGAGAAAAAGTTGCGGAGGATGCGCCGCGTGATCCGCTTGTTGACGCCGCAGCGGATGCGCTCGCTGAAGCCATCGATGGCAGTCGTGCGCAGGTGCGCCCAATCGATGCAGTCCGGATCCTTGTCCAGATCGAGCATCGCCCGCTCCTTGTCCTCCATGGAAAAGAGCCCGTATCCGATGCGGTAATCCTTGTGCGGCGAGACGAATTTGCGCTGCCATGTGTAGCCGCAGAAGAGGCAGCGATGATTGCAGCCGATCTCCTCCTCCTCGAAAACGCGCTTGTCGCTGATCTGCACGGCTTGCTCGTACGGCGTGTCGACCTGCTCGATGCGCCAGATGCGGTCATAGGAGAACTCGTCCGCGTAGAGGATGCTGTCCTTGTGATAGCGCTCTCCGCGCTCGATTGATTGCACCAGCGGCACGATGAGATGCTCGCCGCGTCCGAACATGACGGCGTAGAACCAGCGGAGGAAGGGCGCGATGTGGAGGACCCCTGCGCCGCCGATGAGCACCTTATAGTCGCCCTTGCGCCAGCGCTGCCGCTCTGCGATATACGTCCACCAGTCGCAGTCGCTGGTCATGCTCACCAGCACCACGTCGTACTCGTGCACCGTCGCAATGCCCGCATACTCTACCTCGTATCCCGCCCGCTCAAGACAGTCGATGATCACGCGCAGACCGATAAACTGCCGCGCGTCCATGCACTCATTCTTGTATGTCGCCTTCGCATAGGCCTCCTGCACATACGCGCAAATCTTCATCCTTGCACCTCGAAGACAAAGCCGCATTTGGGGCAGTGCATCATCTTGCCGTCCTCGCGCTCTGCCGGCGCAGCGTCGTCCAGATCGAGCGCCTCCGCCGAGGGCAGATCTCCGGGGAAGAGATTGAAGGAGAAGCCGTCAAAGTCCAGCCCCTGCACATCCTCGGCCAGCAGCTCCATGTCCCACTCGCTCTCGTTGGTCTTGTTGTCTGCGATCCGCAGCTCCTTGATCTCGTCCTCGCTCAGCCCGGCGGCAACCGTCACCGGCACCTCCTCCAGCCCCAACCGCTTCGCCGCCAGCAGACGGCAATGCCCGATCACCACCACAGCGTCCTCGTCGATCACGATCGGCTGCTGCCAGCCGAAGCGGCTGATGCTGTTCGCAACATTCTCAATCTGTGCCTCGTCGTGCTTCTTGGCGTTGTGCTCGTACGGGTGCAGCGCATCCGTGCGCATCATGATGATTTCCATTATTTGACCCTCCTCTTACTATACATGCGCAATCTTTCCGTCCAACGCTTTTCCATGTGCATCCTCCGGACTGCCGGCGGCTTGCATATCCACACGACAGGCACGGCAGCAATACCAGTATGCCTGTCTATAGTGCACCAGCTCCATCACCGCCCCGCAGCACGGGCATCCGGGCGTGTCACTCATTACTTTTCGACCTCCTCCGGGACTTCCGAAGACTCATGCTTCTTGCGTTCCTCTTCCTGCCATCTTCTGATTTCCCGCCGCGCATTATAATCCATGACGACAATCGCTATCACAATCATAGATACGACTACCAGCAGCGTGCTCGCTATACCCAAGAGAAAACCGATCATCTCTTTTCTCCTCTCGCGCAGTACTCCTCCGGCAAGGTGCTGTGTCCCCAATCCCTCAGACAATACCAGTGATGGATCTCGGTTCCAATCGCGATCTCCTGCCGCCAATACACGCATTCCCTGCAGCGGAGCACCGGCACAGCGTCAACCGTCGGCGTAGCGTCTGTCATCTTTTTAATCTCCTGTGCCAGCCTCATGAGCCTGCATCTATCTCGCGTAGACATCTCGAGCCAATCCGGAAACACTTCCGCCATCTTGCGTCTCCGCAACGATTTCAGTAACTCGTCCGCGTCGATCAGTCGTGACATTCCCGCTCCCCCTCCCTGTGCTTGCTCCTCTCCGCGTCAAACCCCTCCGGATAGCGCTTCTGCAATTTCGCGATATTCCGCGCGGCCACCTCATCCAGCGTCAGCCCCAGCCCTGCGGCAAGCTCCGCCGCGTACCAGAGCACGTCGCCCAGCTCCTCCGCCATGTGGTCACGGTCGAGCTCGTGCCCCTGATGGTAGAATTTTTTCAGGATATCGGCGCACTCGCCGCTCTCGCCGCATAGCCCGAGCACGCCGTTTTCAATCTTGCCCGATTGCGTGCGCTCGTTCGCCGTCCTCTGCGCCATTCTCTGATACTGTTCAAACGTCATTTTTCCACATCCTCCCATTCGCTCCCGCAGTTTGAAAAGTCCGCGCCCGCAATCCCGCCGTGCCCTTCCAGCGCCTTGTCCATAACCTCCACCGGGACGTATCCATAAACCGTATCCCTTGGCGCTTTGACGTTTTCGGCATAATCCATCCAGAGATCCTCGCGCTCTGACGGATATCCGAGCTCCACATGCGTGTAGCAGTCCGAGTCCACGCGCGGCATTGAGCAGATGCCCACTCCCGCCTGCACGGACACCGTGAAACCATCCGCGCAGCGCACGCGCGGCCTGCATACATTCACGCCGTATGCCCCTGCCTTGCGATACTCCTGCAAAAACTCGTTAATCGTCATGCCTCTCGCTGCCCCCAATCCTGCTCCCGCATGTCGCGCACACATGGATCAGCGCCCTGCTCGTCTGATACGCCCCGCACACGGGGCAGGTCGGCAGCGCCTGCAGCCGCGCCCGCACCTTCGCCTTCTGCGCCTCAATCTCCCACTCCGTCAGCGCGCGCTTTCTCTTTCCGACCTCTTCCCGCCGCATCTTCGTCCCCGCTCTCATCCTCTGCCCTCCAGATACTCCGTAATCACGCCGATTGCCTCGTCCGCGCCCCAGCACACCTCCGCGCGGTATCCCGCGTGACGGAGATAATCCAGCCAGTCCGCCTGATTCGCCGTCGGTCGATTCTTGCCAACCTTGAGCTCGATATAGAGCCCGTGATATCCGCCCCGCGCGCACGGCAGACACAGATCCGGCACCCCGCTTTTTACGCCCGCCGCACGCAGCCGCGCCGCCGTCGCCTTGCTCCTCTGTCCGCCGTTCGGGATGTGGTGCAGCCGCCGCAGCGCGGGATATTTGCCGCTCGCCAGCTCCGCCCAGCGCATCACCACAATCTGCTCCCGCTCCTCGTCCTGTCTCATTGCCGCATCTCCGCCGTCAGATCCTCGAACAGCGTGTCTAACTCGCTTGCCCCGTATTCGCGCTGCGTGTACTCCTGCGCCGTCACGCGCTTCGTTAGGCGCGCTGTCGCGCCGCTCCGGGCGTCGGGGCGCGTCTCCGCGTCCATCCCGCCCGCCGTCCTCCATCGGCGAAGGATGCCGCCCACGTACCTCCAGCATCGCTGCTCTTTTGTCCCGCCTGATGCGCGGCGCACCGCCTCCAGCACCCACTCCGGGCTGTAGTCCGCCATGTAGGCCGTCGCCTTGTCCATGTCCGCCGCCGTCAGCGGGAACCCCGCGCGCTCCGCCGTTGCAAACACGGCCTCGTGCGCCGCCTGTATTGGTCGCAAATCGTCGTCGCCCGAAGCGTCCGGCAATGCCGTCCCCTCGCGCGCGCGCGTCCCGTCGACGACGACGACTCTCTGTCTCCTGTCTCTTGACTCCTGATTCTTGATTCCTGATTCTTGATTCTTGATTCTTGTCGCCTTTTGATTGCCGTCTGATGCGTCCGTGATTGGTGTCTGATTGGGTTCTGATTGTTCTCTGATTGGGTTCTGATTGTCCTCTGATAATGGTGTGATTGTCTCCTGATTCGCCTTTGACGCGTCCTGATGCATGTCTGATACGCTCGCGTCGTCTTCTGATACGCTCCGACCGCCATCTGATACGCTCTGACACGCTTCCGATTCATTTTGAACCGTATCCGTCGCCTTCTGATCGTCTTCAGCCGCGCGCTGGCAGCCGCACGCCGTGCCCGGATCCTCCTCCGCCGCCGCACGTCTGCCGCGCCGCGCATTGCTCTTCGTCTCCAGCGATCTCCGGCTCTGATCGAGCATGTCGCGGTAGATCGGCCAGAGCGCGTCCGCCACCGGGTCGCTCAGCGTCTCCGCGTCAATGCCGTCGAAGGCGTAGTCGAGCATCGCCGCAAGCAGCGCGCCGCGACTCACGTCGCTAATGCGCCGCAGCGAATTGCGCTTGTCCCTGAATATCTGCATATATGCCAGCTCCATCCGTCGTCCTCCATAGGGACGGCAATCGCCGTCCCCGCCGTCCTCTCAGTTTGCCTCAGCGCGCCGGCGCTCCCGCGCGTCCAGCGCCTCCAGCAGCAGCGTGCGCAGGAAAACCCGCTCGCTCGCATATCCGGATCGGCGCATCTCGCGCCGCAGCCGCTCGCCGTCCGCCAATGTCACATGAATCGCCTCCAGCGGCCGCATCGTGTCCCCGCTGCCGTATCTATCCCTCATCCGTCGTCACCTCCCTCGCCTATCCTGCCTTCTCCATGCAATCCCCTCGCATTTCCGGCGCCGTCCGCATCGATGCTCCTCCCTTGCACAGCCTGACACTGCAAAGCCATCGCCCTGCGTCTCCCTGCGTGGATCCGCCGCGCGCATCCCGTCCATGCGTGACAGAGAAAATCATAGCCAACCCTTGCCATTTCCGAACTTAGTAACGCCTTGCCATCGCCGCCCGCTCACTGCTGCTCCACGCCTGCGCTTCTCTGGGCATCTCCGCGCTTCGCCCCTGCTTTTCTTTTCTGCCATATCGCTGCCCCTGCTGCTCTCTCAGAGCAAGGCAATGCTTTGCCTCCGCGTGTCGCTCCTATGCCTTGCCGTCGCCACGCTGAACCGTGCTATGTCATGCCATTGCTATGCACGGCTGCGCTATCCCGTGCTAATCATCTCCGTCGCCGAGCAAATCATCTCTCTTTCACGTCTATTCTGTACAATCCAACTCTTTGCCCCTGCCTTTCCCGCCCGTCAATGCCTCTCCGCTCCTATGCATCCTCCCGCATGGCAAATCTGTCGCGGCGTGTCGCAAATCACCCCCGCTGCATTGAAGGGCTTTGCTCATCAATTCCCATGCCGTGCCCTGCGCGGCTTAGCTGTGCCAATACTTTGCGGCGCGTGCCTGTCATTGCTTTGCCCTCGCAAGACAGAGCTTTTCATATCCATGCAATCCTCATGCGTTTCATATCCTTGCAACTCCAGCGCATTTCGTTTCCTCGCAATCCCAACGCGTTTTATATCCATGCAGTATCACTGCCTAGCCTGTGCATTCATCTCGTTTCCTTCGCATTGCTTTGCGTTGCCCTTGCTTCACATCTCTGGTCGCGCCTGTTCAATCAATTCTCGCGCGCTCCGATGCAGTGCTCCTCCCATGCCATCCAGTTCTAATCGAATCCATGTCTCATCAATGCTTTGCCGTCTCATTGCTCAGCAAGTGCGCGGCGATCACTCGTCGCGCACCTCTGTCACGCTCACTGCGCCGTCCGCCTGGAGCTGCTTGCGCATCCGCACGGGGCCGCTGTGACGCGTCGGCGTCCTCAGCGCGTCCTCCACCTCGTATGCGTCGATCAACTCATAGTCATAGCGTCCCTTGCCGCTATTGCGCCATTGCCCGATGCCGTTTTGCATCCCGAAATCGAGTGCCTCAAACAGCACGTCCTCGTGCGCCTCCGGGTTATTCAGCCGGATCGTCAGCTCGCACGTCGCGCCCTCCGGCACCGTCTCGCTGGAGGCGAGCGCCACGCGGTCGCCCTGCATCGTCTGCGCGCGCAGCGGCCTCTCGCACACGCCCATCCTGCCGCCGTCAAACTGGAACGGGATCTTGCGCGGGTATACCATGATGTCGCCGTCGACTGCTTTCTTGTACGCCTTGATCTTGCTCGAGTACGATCCGGAGTCCCTCCGCAGGAATCCCATCGAGCCCTTGATCGCGCCGCGCATCTGGTAGTCCCACAGGAAAGGCGTGCCGTCCTCCAGTTTGGGGAAGACTGTCATTTTGCCATCCGCCACAGCGTCCACGCCCAGCGCGTCAATCTCCTCCTCGATGCTCGCCGCATCCGCCGCCTTGCTCGCGATGTACGTCCTATGGATATTCGGGTCCGCGCTCGCCGAGCCGAGCACCTCCTCCGCGAAATACAGCCGGATAAAATAATCTTTGCCCTTCATTTTGCTTGCTTCCTTTCTTTTTGTCGTTGGTTTTTGTGGTTGCTATCGCGGCTCGCGCCGCTTAAAACGGCAGCTCGTCGTCCACATCGGCGAACCCGCCGTTTCGTGCCTCGTCCATCGTCGCAGGGATCTCCGGAGCCGTCTGCGCGCCGCCAGCGTCCGTCCTCTGGCCGCCAGGCAGGAACTCCACCTCGTCCGCGATGATATCCACCGCCGTGCGCCGCGTGCCGTCCTGCGCCGTGTATTCCCGCATCTGTATCTGCCCCGTCACGCACGCCTTCCGCCCCTTGCTCAGGTATTTGGCGCAGTGCTCTCCCAGCTGCCGCCACGCCGTCACGTTGAAGAAGTCGCACGCCTGCGTGCCGTCCGCCGCCTTGCGCCGGTTGACAGCCAGCCCGAAGGAGCAGACGTTGACGCCGCTTGCCGTCGTGCGCATCTCAGGGTCGCGCGACAGATTGCCGATCAGGATCACCTTGTTCATCTTCTCGTTCCCTCTCCCTGTGTTTCTCCTTATTGCGCGTCAGCACCGCGTCCCGTCCGCACGCGCAGCGCGGGCAGATGTAGGGCAGCGGCGGCGGAGCGAGCGCCGAGACATTCCAGCGCAGGCCGCAGCGTGCGCACCGCGCGGTCACGTCGCGCCCTCCAGCAGGTCGAAAGCATCGCCCTGCCACTCGCGTATGATCCGCAGCGCCTCCTGCGCGCGCCCCGCCGGGATGCTCGACATCCGCGAACCGCGCCCGCCGCAGCGGGTCACCGCCGTACGCATAATCTCCTCCTGTATCCGCCGCCTCTCGCTCTCAGGCGCGCCCGTCGCGCGCATCAGCAGCTCGGCGCGGCGCTGCACCTCGTCCAGCAGCGCCATACACGTGTCGGAAGAGATCGTCCGCGCCTCGTCCCAGAATCGCCTCGCGTCCGGCGTGCGGCTCACGGTTCCTCCTCCTCTCCATCCTCCTCCATGATATTTATGCCGAGCGTCTTTTCCAGCCGGTGCAGCGTCGCGCAGAGCGCTGCCCTTTCCGTGAGGTTGTGCGTCGACAGCCAGCTCGCCAGGTGCCGGACGGACGTGTCAATCATGCCCTGCCCGTCCAGGTCCCCGCCATGCTTAACGGGTGTGAGCAGCGCGAGTATAATCTCGTCGCCCTCGTATGTGTGCTCCGTTCCTTCAATGCGATCCAGTACCGTCACCGTGTAATTCGCCATGATTGTCCTCCCCTTTCGTTTTCGTGTTCATGATTCGCGCGGTTCGCTCGCCTCGCGCTCTGCCTCATCCGCGCCGCGCATCAGCGCCGAGTAGAACGCGGCCGTTTCGGCGATAATCATCCGCCGGATCTCCTGACCAAAATCGCTCGTGCAGAGCCAGTCGCAGAAAATCTCCGGCCGGCAGTCGATGACCGCATCCGACGAGCAGTCGCCCGCCTCATCCGTCGGCGCGTATGCAATCGCCGCGATCTGGTCGCCCGTCAGCGTCTGCGCCTTCTGCGTCTCGTGATCGACGATCACAATCGTGTATTTTGCCACCTGCATCCTCCTCTTGCGCTAACGCGCCGTCCGTGATATAATGTCTTTGCTTGCTTTCGTGCGTCCGGTCAGGCTCTCGCCTCCCGGGCGTGCTTTTTTTCACCACCGCGCCACATACAGCGCTCTACCGCCACGGCCATAAAAAATATCGCCGCCTCGCTCGCCGCCAGCGTCGCCGCCGCCGCGATTGCCGCGAGGGCGATCATCCGCACGCCGGTGCCCGTCGGCGCAAAAATCGCGCCGCCCAGCGCGGTCAGTCCCTCCAGCGTCAGCGCCGCATCCCGTGCCGGCCATCTCATCCCTACACACCTCCAGTGCCATCACACGTTTCTCGTCAAAAAAAGCCGCGAAATCGTTCAGCGTCATTCCCAGCTCTACGCCGAGCTGCAGCCGCTCGCGCGTCAGCTTCATTTCTTGCCTCCGCGTATCGCGCGCAGGTTGCGGATGCCCGGATTGTATCCATCCTGCTGCATCAGCCACGCGTTGAAGATCTCAGGGCGCACGCGCGGACAAGCACGCTTGCTCCCGCCGCCAACATCTACGTGCGGCAGCCGGTATACCAGCTTGCGCGCCGTCTCATAGTCGATGTCCATCATCTCGGCGATTGCGTTCGGGCTGTACCATTTCTCGCCTTCCATGTCTATCCTCCTCCGTCAGGTTTTTGTGCGCTCCTCCGCAGGAGCAGTCGGTCTGTCTCCATTGGCTTTCAGCCAGTCCCAGAGGATCGTGAGCAGCAGCGCGTTCATTGTCAGTCCCCGCGCGCTGGCTTCCTTTTGCAGCAGCATTTTCTTCTCTCTTGGAATGCGAATCAGGATTTTTTCTATCATTCGTTTTGGCTCCTTTGGTGTTGTCACCTTGTATACACCATTATTGTAGCATGGTGTTATCGCTTTGTCAACACTTTAAGTACAGACAAAACGCATTCCTTTTGCTAACATAGTGTCAACACTATATCAGGGAGGGATTACAATGCCGTCCGCCGTTCCGATGCGTGGTGTGAGGATGCCTGACGACCTCTATCTCAAACTCCGCGCGATCGCCAATAAGGAAAACCGGTCTTACAATCAGGAAGCTGTTTTCATCCTGCGTGCCTATGTCGAGGATTACGAGCGCCGTAACGGTGAAATTACTGTAGACACTGAAACCCTTTATCAATAAGCACCAGAATCAGCTGATTCACGCTGATTCCCATCTCATCCGCCTGTCTGCGAAGCCGCTCCAT
>CAYPEJ010000031.1:0-43958 GCA_964409685.1 uncultured Anaeromicropila sp. | reverse complement strand
AGAATAGGTTTATAACCAATTTTTCTTGGCTATAAACTTATTATACGAGGAGAATTGCAATGAAATTTGGATATTTCGATGATGCGAAAAAGGAATATGTTATTACCACACCTACTACTCCATATCCTTGGATTAACTACTTAGGTTCACAGGAATTTTTCTCTTTAATTTCTAATACAGCTGGTGGTTATTCTTTCTATAAGGATGCAAAATTAAGAAGAATTACACGTTTCCGTTATAATAACGTGCCATTAGATTTAGGTGGCGGACGTTATTACTATTTATTCGATGAAGGTGATTTCTGGTCACCAGGATGGGCTCCAGCGAAAAAAGAACTTCAATCCTATGAATGCCGTCATGGTATGGGTTACACTACTATCAAAGGTAAGAGAAATGATGTTTCCACAGAAGTAACATTCTTCGTACCATTGAATTTTAACGGTGAAGTACATAAAGTTGTAGTTAAAAATGAAAGCGATAAACCAAAGACACTTAAATTATTCTCATTCTTAGAATGGTGTCTATGGAATGCAGATGACGATGATAGAAACTTTCAAAGAAACTTTAGTACAGGTGAAGTAGAAATCAAAGGTTCTGTTATTTATCACAAAACAGAATATAAAGAAAGAAGAAATCACTATGCATTCTTCTCTGTAAACTCTCCAATCGTAGGTTTTGATAGCGATAGAGAAAGCTTTATCGGTACATATGGAGGATTTGATGCACCTCAAGCTGTTGTAGCAGGTAAATCAAATGATTCCGTAGCCGATGGATGGTCTCCATGTGCATCCCACTGTGTGGAAATGACATTACAACCAGGTGAAAGTAAAGATTATGTATTCATCTTAGGTTATGTTGAAAATCCAGTAGAAGATAAATGGGAATCCAAAGGCGTAATTAATAAAACAAAGGCAGAAGCTATGATTGCACAATATGCAACAGCAGCAGATGCAGACAAAGGATTAGCAGAATTAAAGGATTCTTGGGACAAACTATTATCCAAATATATCTTAGAATCCAATGATGATAAATTAAACAGACAGGTTAATATCTGGAATCAATATCAATGTATGGTTACATTTAACCTTTCCAGAAGTGCTTCCTACTTTGAATCAGGTGTAGGTCGTGGTATGGGATTCCGTGACTCTAACCAAGATATCTTAGGATTTGTTCATCAGATTCCAGATCGTGCAAGAGAAAGAATCATCGACATTGCTTCTACTCAATTACAAGATGGTGGTGCATATCATCAATATCAACCACTTACTAAGAGAGGTAACGATGCAATTGGTGGTAACTTTAACGATGACCCATTATGGTTAATCTTAGCTGTAGTAGCATACGTAAAAGAAACTGGAGATTACAGCATTCTTGATGTTATGACTCCATTTGATAATGATATGAGTGTTGCTACACCATTAAAAGACCACTTAAAGAGATCCTTTGACCATGTAATTAACAACTTAGGACCTCACGGATTACCATTAATCGGTCGTGCTGACTGGAATGACTGCTTGAACTTGAACTGTTTCTCAACAGAACCAGGAGAGTCCTTCCAGACAACAACAAGTAAAGATGGTAGAGTAGCAGAATCCGTTATGATTGCTGGTATGTTTACATACATAGGGGGGCTATATGCAAGATTAATGGAGAAAATTGGGGATATAGATGAGGCGAAACGTGCGGACAGTGAAGTAGATAAAATGAGAGACGTTATCATGAAGGATGGTTGGGACGGAAAATGGTTCCTTCGTGCATATGACGATTTCGGTAAAAAAGTTGGTAGTGAAGAATGTGAAGAAGGTAAGATCTTTATCGAATCTCAAGGTTTCTGCGTAATGGGAGGATGCGGAATCGAGGATGGTAAAGCGATCGAAGCTCTTGATTCTGTAGAGGAAAGACTAGGTACAAAATACGGTTTAGTATTAAATAACCCAGCATTTACAAGATATGTGGTAGAATACGGTGAAATCTCTACATATCCAGCAGGTTACAAAGAAAATGCAGGTATCTTCTGCCATAACAATGCATGGATTATGTGTGCAGAAGCAGTTGTAGGTCGTGGAGATAAAGCATTTGATTACTATACAAGAATTGCACCTGCTTACTTAGAAGATATCAGCGAAATTCATAGATTAGAGCCATATGTATATCCACAGATGGCAGCAGGTAAAGATGCAAGACGTTTTGGTGAAGCTAAGAACTCTTGGTTAACAGGAACTGCTTCTTGGAACTTCGTTGCTATTTCACAATTTATCTTAGGTATTCAGCCAGACTTTGATGGTTTGATGATTAACCCAGCAATTCCACAGGATTGGGACGGATACAAAGTAACAAGAGAATTCCGTGGAGATGTATTTGAAGTGGAAGTTAAGAATCCAAACCATGTATCAAAAGGTGTGAAATCCTTAGTTGTAGATGGTAAGGAAGTAGAAGGAAATGTAATTCCTATGTTCAACGATGGTAAAACACATACTGTTGTTGCTACAATGGGTTAATACATTTGAATTAAAAATAATTTAAATAAATTGGTCGGAGAAAATTAGGGGAAGAGCATGCGTTTGTTTGGGGGCGCATGCTCTTGTAACATACTCTTGTAATAAGTAACATATTTTACGAAATAATGAAGTCAATGTCATTAAGTTGCGATGACATCCAAAAAGAGTAGATTATGTAGAGATACTGTTGTGACCCCCAAAAGTTAGACTTTTTTAGCGTAGTAGTTTTATTTGACTGCTACGCTATTTTTATGCAGCCAAGAGGCTGAGTCTGTACTGAACAGGACTCATCCATCCTAGTTTTTCTTTAATTCTTTGCTCGTTGTAATACTTTATATATCTTTCTATTTCAAACTTTAGTTCATCATAACTGTAATAAACAACACCATGATATATTTCTTGTTTTAGCAGCCCAAAAAAGTTTTCCATAACAGAGTTGTCATGACAGTTACCTTTTCTGGACATACTCTGAAATATCCGTTCTTCTTTAAGCCGGTGTGAATATGATTTCATTTGATATGCCCAGCCCTAATCAGAATGAAACGTTCTTCGATAAGGACAATCAGAAGTTACTTCAATAGCTTGGTTTAATGCATCCATTACATTTCCAGCAGAAGGACGTTTACCAATTCCATAACTTAAGATTTCACCATTAAACATATCCATAAATGGATCTAGGTACAGCTTATGCATTTTCATACGTCCTTTGGAATCTACTTCATAATACTTAAATTCTGTAGTATCTGTGGTAATCTTCTGATGAGGAATATGAGTATTAAATCTTCTTCGAATTCTATTTGGTGCAACTTTACCGACTTTTCCCTTATATGAACTATATTTACGGCTTTTTCTAGTGAAGGAAGTTACTTGAAGATTTAGTTTTTGCATAATTCTCTGAACTTTCTTTTTATTCACTAATAATCCCTGATTTCGAAGTTCTCCATACATACGACGATAGCCATAATCTTTGTGATTCTTATGAATCTCCATTATTTTTTCTTCAAGTTCTTTGTTAGGATTTTCCCTATCAAATCTTTTCTGCCAGTACATATATGTTGCCTTTGGAAAGCCTACTACTGCGAGAATGTCTTTTAGTTTGAATTCTCCTCGGAGGCTGTAGACGATTCTCGCTTTTTTTTCAGAAGAGTTTCCTCCTCTAAACGCAGCCTCCTCAGTTCTTTTAAATATGCATTTTCGATTCTAAGTTTGAGGAGTTCCTCCTCTAGCTGTTTTACATGTTCAGCACTTGTATCAACATTTATAGGTTCTACTGGCTGAAAATTTGGTCTTTTGCTTGATGTATCCAATGAAATCGTCCTTCCCTTCTTCTTTGGTTTCAAAGCATCTGGACCAGCGATTTGATAATCATTTACCCATTTATTGATTAAAGAAGGATTGTTAATTCCCTCTTGAATTGCTAAATCTTGATATGAAACCTCACTTGATAAATATAACTCTACCACATGAAGCTTATAATCGAAAGAAAAATTTCTCTTTTTTCTTGAACGGTAAAGTCCACTATCACCATTTGCTCGATAAGCATGAACCCATTTTTTATGTTGTTGAATGACGGAACATGATATTTGTTTGCCAAAAATACATATCCACCTTCACCGTTAAGATATGCATCTACAACTTTCTTTTTAAACTCATAGCTATATTTAGCCATAAAAATACCGACCTCCTAATCGTTAGATTTTTGGTCTAACTTTTGGGGGTCGGTACATACATAGTCTGCTCTTTTTTGCATAAAAAATTATGTAAGCATCAAGTAGTTGATTTGGTTTGGAATGTTTGGATAATTTCTTGGAATAGATGGACTGTTGAATGGATTGTAGTAAGGGTATGCAGAAGCTATAATAATACTTGTAAATAGCGCTATTGAAAAACAAGGAATGTGAATAATTAATTATAGGAGGATTTTAAAATGAAAAATTTATCAATTATGGAACAAAAACAAATCGTTGGTGGAGGTTTTAAGGTTAAGTCCTATAAGTACAGCTCCGGTACATTATATAACAATGTGACATACGATACTTGGGCTGAAGCATATGATCTTGCATCACATATGGATCCAGATGAATGGCATACTTATATTATTAATACAGAAACAGGTCAAAAAGTTTGGGATTCAGAATGGTAGAAATATAATTGCAAAGCTGATTTCGATTGAAATCAGCTTTGTTTATAATCATAGAATTTAATAATCGTAGGTAGAATAATTATGGAGATACTAAAAAAATATCACTGTGTGAAACAACAAGATATTCAAGACTGTGGTCCGGCATGTCTTGCAACCATTTCAAGACAATATGGTTTAAAAATGCCAATTTCTAAGATTAGAGAAACGGCAGGTACTGATTTAGAAGGTTCAACTGTTTATGGAATCGTACAAGCAGCAGAAAAATTAGGTTTCAGTACAAAAGCAGTAAAAGTTGATAAAAAGGAGGAGATTTTTGATAATCTTCCAACCCCTATGATTGCTCACGTTATTATCAATGACGCACTATTACATTTCGTCGTAGTACATAAAATAACAAAAAACTACATATTAGTGGCTGATCCTGGTAGAGGAATGATGAAGTACAAACCAGAGGAATTTTTCAAAATTTGGGATGACGTATTAATCTTATTTACCCTGACAGCAAAATTTGAAAAAGGCGACAAAACAAAGGGCATTTTCCAAAGATTTTGGGGACTGATTAAAGTACAGAAAGGTCTCCTAATTAATATATTTATCGCATCGTTCTTAATCACATTTTTAGGAATCGTAGGCTCTTTTTACTATAGATTTTTAATTGATGATATTCTACCGAATAATTTAGCAGCCAATCTACATTCCTTATCCATTGCAATGTTAGTGCTGTTGCTCTTTAAAATATTTACAGAATTCTTTCGGCAGATATTATTTATCTATATGGCACAAAATATTGATGTTCCGCTGATGTTAGGATATTATAACCATGTTGTGAAACTGCCAATGAGTTTCTTTGGAACAAGAAAAGTGGGCGAGATTATTTCCAGATTTAATGATGGAGATAAAATTAGAAGTGCTATTTCATCTGTAACATTGACTTTAATGATTGATATTATCATGGCGGTTGCTGGTGGTGTGATTCTTTACCTACAAAATGTAAAATTATTTTTCACTTGTTTCATTCCGATTGTTTTGTATCTATGTTTAGTCTTTGGGTTTAAGAATCGACTTAAGAAGGTTAATCGAGAGGTTATGGAATCGAATGCGATGCTTTCATCCTACCTTGTGGAGTCGTTAGAGGGAATTGAAACAGTAAAAGCATTTAACGGCGAAGGAATTGTTCAGACGAAGACAGAGAACAAATTCCTAAAATTTATGAAGTGCAACTTAAGACACGGAGTAACCTATAATGTGCAGGGAACATTGATGAGCATTGTAAGTGGAGTGTTTGGCATTTGCGTTTTGTGGTTTGGCGGAAGTCTTGTTTTAAAAGGTGAGTTGACAATGGGTGAATTAATCAGTTTCAATGCATTACTTTCTTATTTTATAGGACCAGTAAGTAGATTGATTAATCTACAGCCACAATTACAAGAAGCGATTGTGGCAAGCGACCGATTAGGCGAAATTTTGGATTTGGAATTGGAAAAATCAAGTGAAGAGGATGTAAGGCCAGATAGTTTGTTTGGAGACATTACCTTAGAAAATGTAAACTTTGCATATGGAGTAAGAGAAGATGTGTTACATAATATTAATATCAATATTCAGGCAGGAGAAAAAATTGCCTTAGTTGGGGAAAGTGGTTCTGGCAAAACCACCATTGCAAAGCTTCTTATGGGTTTTTACGATGTAAAAGAGGGAAATATCGTATTGAACAATGATAATATCAATACGATTAATAAGGAAGTTTTACGAAATAAAATCAGTTACATTTCTCAACACCCATTCTTCTTCTCGGGGACAATCCAAGAAAACCTTGAGTTTGCTTGTGATGGTATTACGAAGGAAATAATGATTGATGCATGTAAAAAAGCACAGATTCACGATTACATACAAAGTCAGCCACTGGGATATAAGACTCCTTTGGAAGAAAAGGGTTCTAACTTATCAGGAGGGCAAAGACAAAGATTGGCGATTGCCAGAGCATTGATAAGACAGCCAGAAATTTTAATTATGGATGAAGCTACTTCTAATCTGGATTCTATAACAGAAAGTGCAATCCAAAAAACGTTGGAAGAGTGTATACAAAATGTTACTACAATTATCATAGCCCACCGATTAAGTACCATAAAAAAATGTGATAAAATTTTTGTAATGGACAAAGGTAAGATTATAGAACAAGGCAGCCACAGTGAACTCCTTAGCATGAAAGGTCATTATTTCAAACTTTGGTCGGAACAATGCCTAAATGATGTAGAGTGTATTTCCAACGAAGTGAAGGAGGGCTGTAATTATGAGATATAAAATTGAGAATTTAGCAGATATTAGTGATGCGAAAAGTTTTATGCATCAATATCAGGCTTCTTGCGCTTATAAATTTTTGAAATACAGCATGTACTTAATTGTGGTGACACTTCTTACGATTCTCGTTTGGTCACAGTTTGCAAAAAAAGATATTGTAGTAAATGCATTTGGAGTGATCGATGCAAAGAGTAATGTATGTGATATTTACATTGAAAATATCAGCATCGGAAATATACAGGAAAACAAAGAGGTTCGGCTAGAGATTGTTTCTTTACCAAGAAATGACTACGGAGTTATAACGTCAGAAATAGTAGAGGTTAGCGATGATGTGGTGATGGATTCAAATAGTGGAAGAAAATACTATATGGCAAAATGTGCTTTAGGAAAAGAATTTATGACCAACAAAGCTGGTGAAAAGATTAAACTAAAAAGTGGAATGGAAGCCAAAGTTAGCATTATCTGTAGTAGAACAACCTATTTTCAGTATATTTTAAATAAGCTGAGATAATGGTTAGATATTGTAAAAAATAAATCCTAGATCTAGTTTGGTCTAGGATTTTTTGAAATAGTAAATTAGTAAGTAAAATAATTTGGAAATTAAGACTCATTAAGTTAATTTTTTAACTAATGGGTCTTTCTTACTATATTTAAAGTTAATTTTTTAATTAACTAAAAAAAGTGGTATTTTTTCTTATGTAATTATAATTAAAATTGTGAAAAGTCTTTTGGGCATTTCGACAATATGAAAAGATGGTCAATTATGGTAAAATTATAGTGCATGAGGAACTGCATGAAAATTTTAAAAAGAGGGCTTCTTTGTAACTCATTTTTGCAACTTATATAAGAAATAGAGTAAGGCATTTTAACTTTTATCGTTATGAATAATGTACATATACTTATATAAGTAAAAGAAGAATGACAGAGTGAATTACTTAGAAAATGGGCTAATTTTTTTCTTAGCAAGAAGGGAGAAATTATAGTGAGAAAGAATTATTTATTCAAAAGAGTTGGAGCAATGGCTTTAGCAGCTGCCGTAATGGCTACAACAGTACAACCTACAGCATTTAAAACATTTTCAATTGTAAAAGCTGCTGAAACAGAAGAGGAATCCGAAGCTACTGTATTAAAAGCTTGGAACTTTACAACAGGAATTGATGGATGGAGTTATGGTACAGGATGGGAATACATGTACGATGGTGCAGACAATTCTTCCGTATCCTGGGATGATGGTAAATTAAAAGCAACTGTTGATTTTAGTGCAAATGCAGACCAAAGCTGGAGCCAGATGGCACTTTCCACTTGGGTAAACAATGCAATGGATCTTTCAGGTGCAAACCTAATTTCATTTGATTATTACTATGATACAAGTTGTATGACACAAGGAAGTATCATGTTTAAAGTATTCTCCAATGGTGCAGCTATTGATAAATCCGTATCTTTCGATGCTTCTTCCGCTGAAACAGTAGAAGGAACAATCAAGAAAGCAACAATTGTTGTAGATATGGACGAGCTTACTGGAGATGATGTAGAAAGCGTTAACGACTTTGCAATCTGCGTAGTTGGTAACTGCACAGACTACAAAGGAGATATCTGGTTTGATAACATCAAAATTGTTTCTACAACAAAAGAAGTTGTGCCTCTAGATGTTGTAAAACAATATACATTTAATAATTCAGCTGAAGGCTGGTACTACGGAACAGGATGGGAATACAACTACACAGGAGCTTCCAATTCATCCGTAGGCTTTGAAGATGGAAAATTAAAAGTTATGTGTGATTTCAGCAATGATTCTGCACAAAGCTGGAGTCAATTAGCAGCATGTGTATGGGAAAGCAATGGAATGGATCTTACAGGTGCAAATGCTGGTTCACTTGACTTTTATTATGATAAAACACTTCTAACAAGTGGTTCATTTAAATTAAAATTATATTCCAATGGTGGAATTGAATCTAGCGTAGATGTTGATTTCGCAGATGCAGTGGAAGTAGAAGGAACAGATTTAATCAAAGTTCCAGTTAATTTCTACTTTGAAACTTTAACAGATGCTTCAGGTGTAAATGATTTATCTGTTTGTATCGTAGGTAACTGCACAGATTACAAAGGTGCTCTTTACTTAGATAACATCACAATCTCTAAAGATGCAAGCGTTACAAGTTCTTATGTAAATTCCACAATTGAAGCAACAGGTGGACAATACAAACAAAGCATCAGCAATGGCGAACTTACAACATTTGATGCAGATGGAAATGAAGTAAAAACAAAACTTGCTACAGCTGTTCCAACAGTTGACCAAAATGCAACTGACGATGTAAAACAAATCTATGCTTACTTAAAAGCAATTGGTGAAACAGATACAACAATCTTCGGTCACCAAGATGATACATTTGCAAAAGCTGGTGCAAGTGATTTATCCACTTCCGATACATATGATGTAACTGGTGCTTACGCAGGTATTTGGGGTATCGACTCCTTAGCATTATGTGGACAAGAATACAGTGCATCTAGATACAACAATGAATATGCTCCAAAGACAGGAAATGCAAAAGTACCTGAAACAAAACCAGGTCATATCATGGCAGCAGCAGCTATGACAAATGATGCAATTGCAAATGGTGCAATTGTAACATTATCTTGCCATATGCCTAACTTCTCTAAAGTTACAACAGGTAACTATGATGGTGTTCATTCTTATACAAAATATAATTTTGAAGGTTACACAGTAAATGATTTAACTGGTGATACAATGAATCAGATGCTTCCAGGTGGACAATACAACGATATGTTCAATTGCTACCTAGATATGGTTGCTGAGTATTGTGAACAAGTTGATGGTGCTATCCTATTCAGACCATTCCATGAAAATACAGGCGCTTGGTTCTGGTGGGGCTCTTCTTGCTGTGACCCTGAAACATACAAGAATGTATTCCGTTATACAGTAGAATATCTTCGTGATACAAAAGACATCCACAACCTTATTTATGAATATGGTCCAAGCTGTGAAGCTGAAAGTATCGAAGATTACGAATTACGTTACCCAGGTGATGAATACGTAGATTTAGTTGGATTCGATATGTACAACCAAAATCCAAAGAATGATGATACATGGATCAATGAATTTAAAGCAGAATTACAAGTTGTTGGTGATTTCGCAGCACAACACAATAAACTATTTGCTGTAACAGAAACAGGTATGGCTTCTGGAACAGACAAAGGCGATAACCAAACAGCAGTACATAGAACAGGTAACAAAGACAAAGATTGGTACAACAAAGTTATGAAAGCAGTTGCTCCAACAAATGCAAGTTACTTCTTATTATGGGCTAACTTCAGTGAAATCGACGGATTCTACACACCATATGTAAAATCTGTAAATGAAGATGGTTCCTTATATGGTCATGAATTATTAGATTACTTCATCGACTACTACAACAACCCAACAAGTGCATTTACATCTAACATGAAAGATGCTTTAACACAATTAAAATCTGTTGAAATCGACACAGTAGCAATCTCTGATGCCGTTACAGGTTACATTACATCTCCTGTATCTGGTTCTAGAATCTTAGAAGCTACCGATGTAACAGCTAAACTTTCTAACATTGAAGCTACTGATGTAGTAGAAGTATCCTTCAACGGTGCAACAGTAGCAAAAGTAACAGCTACAACAACAGACGGTTCTGTTTACACAGCTCACTTAGATGCTGACACATTAGCTTCTTTAGGTGAAGCAGTGGGAACTATGTCTCTTATTGTAAATGGTGAAACAATTCAAACAATTAACGCAACATACAACATTCCTGAACCAGTAGTTGATCCATTAGTAGTAGATAACTTCGAAGATTACTACGGAGTAGAATCTCTTATGACAAAAGCTTGGTCAACCAATAAAGCAACAGGAAACTCCATTACATTAGAATTAACAAACGAAGCTGGTAAATACTATGATGGTTCATACGGTTTGAAATTTACATATGACGAAACAAGCGATGGATGGGCTGGAGCTACAATCGCAAAAGAAGCAAACTGGTCTGGATGCAATGCATTACAGTTATGGACAATTCCAGATGGAAACAACCAAAAAACAGTAGTTCAGATTACAGCTAACAACACAGTATACGAAGTATACTTAAACAAATATACACAATACGCTGATTCTACAACTCCAATGTTAATCACAATTCCATTTAGCGAATTCTGTGAAAGAGATACAGCAGGCAACCCAACAGGTAACTTAGTAAATGACTCTTATGCAATTTCTTCAGTTGGTCTTTGGGTAAATGCTCTTGATGGAACACCAGCGGTAGTTGATGGTAAAGTATCTGGTACAATATACTACGATGCAGTAAAAGCTGTTACAACAGATGCAACAGAAATTACATTTGAAGATGCAAGCACAGATATACCAATCGAAACAGAAACACCAGTAACAAGCGAAACACCAGTAACGAGTGAAACACCAGTAACAAGCGAAACACCAGTAACGAGTGAAACACCAGTAACGAGTGAAACACCAGTAACAAGTGAGACACCAGTAACAAGCGAAACACCAGTAACAAGTGAGACACCAGTAACAAGTGAGACACCAGTAACAAGTACAGCACCTGTAACTGTTTCTCCAAAAGTATCCGTTACAACAAATGCTAGTGGTACAGTTTCACAAGTTTACACAATTACGAATGCTGGAACAGAAGCCTTTGATTTAGCAAAACTTACAATGCGTTTCAACTATACAAAAGATGATGCGAAAGCTCAAAACTTCTGGTGTGACAATGCAGGACACTCCTTAAATGTTGCTCCATACTATGCAAATATCGCAGATAATGTAACAGGTACATTTGGAGATGGATATGTTGATATATCCTTTAAAGATTCTTATGAATTTGTATCTGGAACATTAAATGTCCAAGTAAGATTTAACAACAGCGATTGGAGTGGTTATACAAACTTTGTAGCTGGTTCTGTAGAAGTTTATTATGATGGACAGTTAATTGATGTTTTATAATTTGATTTGAAAGAATAGTAAAATCGAATATTGATTTAAAGAAAAAGGGAAATCAGAGATGGTTTCCCTTTTTTGTGTTAATTTATACGCTGTCTAAGAGTAGAGTGGTTTGGTGTCATGGCACATGGTATCAGGGGAGAAACAAAACTAAAATGAGAGAGTACTATGAAATATAAAAAATGAGGATATGCGAAAAACTACTCATAGTACGAAGAAATAAAAGAAAGGAGTATTGAGAAAAGGATGAAGAGAATAAATATTGATAGGAGTTTTTTGTTTACCCCATCCATATATATTATGCTTAGAGTGAAAATCAGTGGATGCAAAAAATACTCAAATTTAGAAGAAGCAATTCGATACAGCATTAAAAAGTTTGAAGCATTTCAGTATCGCATTTTACAAAAAGAAGATGGAGAATGTTACTATGTAAAAAATGATAAGGCTAGAGAAGTAAATATTAATAGAAAAGAACAGTATCAAAGTACTCAAGAATTTGTAAATGAACAAGAGAGAATAGAGTTTGATTTAGAAAATGGAGAGTTTGTTCGTTTTGTTATTTGTAGACAAGGAAAAGATGTATTTTTAGATATGGTACAACATCATGTTATAGGGGATGGGATGTCTTGCTTAATTTTATTGCAAGAGATAATGAACAATTTGAGTGAACTTGAAAAAGGAAATAGGATATTTTTAAGTAAGAGAAAGATTATTCCGTTGAATTTCTATACGGAGAAAACTTTATTACAATATACGGAGTTATCAGAACAGCAAAAAAACTTAATTGATGCTCTAAACAGAAAATGGAGAGAGTCTAATAATAAGATATTTTATTTTAAAGATTTACATGAGTTTTTCTATGAATATTGGCAAGTTAATAAGACAAAGGTTATTTCACTAGTATTTATGGAGGAGCAAGTAACTGGATTTGTTGAAATATGTAAACAACATAATGTGACGGTAAATAATGCAATTATCACGCTACTGTACAAGATTATAAAGGAGAAGTGTAGATTATCCATTCAGGTGAATTTACGAATGGAAGAAAAGGAAAGCATAGGTAATTATGTTAGCGGTATTATCGCAGAATCATTTTATAATGAAAAGTTGTGTTTTTGGGATAATGTAAAAAATATACAAAAAGTAAATTCCAGTATGTTAAGTAAACGAAAAAATATATTAAGTAAGTTATTATTTCAGGGCTGTATGGATAATTCATTTATTGATGCCATTAATTTTCAAACGGCAGGAAAGTGGAAAAGTGAAGTGGTAGATGAATATAATAGCTTGATTGGGAGAAATCGAAATTCTGAATTTATCATAACAAGTAACTTAGGTAGAAAAAAAATACAAGAAGATTATGGGAATGTTAAATTGGAAGAAGTAGCTTTCTTATCACCAATTGCATTAGGGTTTGATGCAAATATAGGAATTATTACAGTAAACGGAAAAATGACGATTAGTATCCAATATCATGAAAAAGCGAACCGAAATCATGGATTAGATTATAAAAATATAAGCAATGCATTAGCAAAAGAAATCATTGAATTAGGTAAGTCTGTATGTGACTAAAGAGCTTTCTTCATACATTTTTTTGTGTTAAACTAATGTGGCATAAGAGAAACTTTAATGTTATATTAACAGAAAGAAACATAATATAAGAATAGCATTGAATCTTATTAGTAATCACTTGTAGAAATGGAGAAAATCATGGATATTAACAAAGAAGCAGAGTTACTTTCAAATTATGTAGTTAGATTAAGAAAGCATTTTCACATGTACCCAGAATTAGGTATGCAGGAATATGAGACATCGAAACGAATAAAAGAAGAATTACATAATATGGGGATTCCATTTGTTTCAGTTGGAGAAACAGGAGTTATCGGACTAGTAGGAAAAGGCGAAAGAGTAATAGCACTTCGCGCCGATATGGATGCATTACCGATTCAAGAGAGGACGGAGGTAGCCTATAAGTCCAAATATGATGGTGTGATGCATGCTTGTGGACATGACGCACATATAGCATCTCTATTAGGGGCAGCACAGATATTAAAGAAATACGAAGATGATTTGTCCTGTACTGTAAAGTTAATCTTCCAACCGTCAGAAGAAAATTGCAAAGGCGCAAAATTAATTTGTGACGAAGGACATCTAGATGATGTGGAAGAAATCTTCGGATTACATGTATTTGGAGATATGCCATGCGGAACAGTAAATATTCAAGAAGGTCCTAGAATGGCAGCTACTGATATTTTCGAGATAAAAGTAACAGGACGAGCAGGTCATGCAGGAAAACCACAGCAATGTGTAGATGCAACATTGGTAGGTGCAGCAATTGTGATGAATTTACAATCTATTATTAGTAGAGAATTAGATCCGAATGCCTCTGCTGTTGTTACAGTTGGAAAGTTTGTTTCAGGAACTGCACATAATATTATCTCAGGAGAAGCCATAATTCGAGGGACAGTAAGAACGTTCACCCATGTAGAAGGGAGACTAATTGAAAATGCAGTACACAGAATCGCAGATAGTACAGCAGCAGCGTATGGCGCTAAAGTGCATGTAGATTATCAACGTTCCCTTCATCCTGAAGTAATGAATGACAAAGAAGTAACCCGCTCGGCTTTAGAAAGAGCAAAAAAAGTTTTACCAGAGACTATGTTTGTAGAGATGCCAAAGATATTTCTAGGAGAAGATTTCTCAATCTATCAACTTCGAGTGCCTGGAACTTTTGCTTTTGTAGGTGCGGGAAATGAATCTATGGGAAGAGCGTATCCAAATCATCATGATAAATTTAATATTGATGAAAAGGCTGTTGTGACTGCAACTAAGCTTTATGTAGCATTTGCCATGTACAAATAAAATGGGAATAGAATAATAGTCAAACAATTCTTTTTTACTTAGAGAACGTTTCATTTCAAAGGTTTCTAAAATTTCAAAAATTTCTTCAATCAAAAATGGCTCTCGTCTATTAGAAGACGAGAGCCTAATCCGATCTACTTGGTTTTTTTTAAAAATAAAATGATCATTTTACCATTTTAAAACGTTATTATATAAGAGGAGTAAAATAAAGGAGTGAAATATGTGAGAGATGATCAATTAATAGAAAGAATAAGGGATGGAGATGAGCAAAGTGCAGATGAGTTAGTTCGGAAGTATTACACTTCGATTTTACGTTATTGTCGTTATCATTGTAACAGTATGGAAAAAGCGGAAGATTTAACACAGGAAACCTTTTTGAAATTATTTCAGTACATAAATCAATATGAGAATAGAAATCAGTTTAAATCCTATCTCTATACAATTGCGAATCATGTTTGTATTGATGAAAGTAGAAAGAGAGAAGTTGATTTCTTGGAAGGAGAAGTTGAACAAGAATGTAAAGAAATTCAGCAAATTGAGGATCGAGATGAAGTATGGAAACTTCTAAAGAAACTTTCAGATAAACAGAGAGAAGCCATTATATTAAGATATGGAGAGGGATTAAGTTTTAAAGAAATAGCGAGAATACTACATTGTACAATGAGGACAGCTCAAAGTAGAGTTGCAAGTGCCTTGAATATCATGAGGAAGGAGGAAAAGAATGAAAGATAGAAGGTTAGAAAAGAAGTTAAGGAATACATTGGACATTGCAGTGGAGCAGAAGAGGATGGAAGAAACCATTGCGTTGTGTAAAAATATGACAAGAAATAATAGCACAACACAGCAAGAAAGAAGGACAAATTTTACAGCCTTTTTATCTGATGTAATTCGCTTTGAAGGAGGTGGAACAATTCTTATGCAGGCAATAGTATTGTTATTTGTCTGTGCGGGAGTTGTTACAGTTACGGATATACAGAAGATTGTTCCTGTTTTTGTACCATTGTTTATATTAACTAGTCTACCATTAATTTACCGAAGTCAAATATATGGAATGCTTGAAATAGAAGCAGTGACAAGGGCATCTAATGTGCAAATTATATTAGCAAAGATAATTTTAGTAAGTGCTATTAATATAATATGTCTAACAATTGTATTGTATTTGGAAGTTTTGATGTTAGGTAATTGTGCGAGATTAATACACTTGATACTTTATGCTTTAGTTCCATTATTAGTAGGAATGGTAGAGATGCTACGAAGTGTCAGAAAGGGCAAGAAACTAGGGGTAATTATAGTATATATTCTAACGATGTGTGTGATGTGGAGGTGCATTGCTTTTTTTATACCAAAACTATATGAAACGTCAGCAATTAGCGTTTGGATAGTAGCATTTTTGGCATTTTCTATTTTTTTCATAAATGAATTACGTTATTTAATACAGGCAGGAAAGGAAGGAAGAATGTATGGAATTATCAATTGATAGGTTAACGAAGCATTTTGGAAGTAAGGTAGCAGTAGATGGTGTAAGTAGTACAATGACTCCAGGGGTTTATGGATTACTTGGAGCGAATGGGGCAGGAAAGACAACACTCATGAGAATGTTGTGTTCCATATTAGAGAAAACATCAGGAAAGATCACTTTTAATGGAAGAAATATTATTGATATGGGAGCGGATTATCGTGATATTCTAGGATATCTTCCGCAAAACTTCGGTTACTATCCAAATTATTCAGCCAGTGAATTTCTATTTTATATTGCAGCACTAAAGGGAATTCCACGTGGAGAAGCGAAAAAGAGAATTAAAAAGTTACTCGATATGGTAGATTTAAGTGATGTCTCTTCTAAAAAAATTAAAACATTTTCAGGTGGAATGAAACAAAGGATAGGAATAGCTCAGGCTATGCTTAATAATCCAAAGGTTCTGATTCTAGATGAGCCGACTGCAGGACTTGATCCAAAAGAGAGAGTAAGATTTCGTAATATTTTATCAGACTATGCAGGGGATAATATTGTATTATTATCAACTCATATTGTTTCGGACATTGAAGCGATTGCAGAACGCGTACTTCTAATGAAAAGTGGAAAGTTACTATTGCAAGGGACTGTTTCAGAATTAGTAAGTAAGGTGGAAGGAAAGGTATGGGAAGTTAGTATAGAAGCTAGAGAGATTCGATTGTGGGAGTCAAAATACAATGTGGTAAATTTAAGACATGAGAACGAAAGGGTTGTATTGAGGATAATAGCAGACTCAAAACCAGCAGAACATGCTGTTCTTTGTAAAGCATCATTGGAAGATTTATATTTATATTATTTTCCAGTTGAAGAGGGAGGAAGGTAAAAATGGAGCTATTTCGATTAGAACATAAAAAACTTTGGAGAAAGAAGAGTGTTAGGATATGTGTGATTATATGTATACTATATACATTAGTTTTTGCAGGAATTCTTTCTTATCAATGGTTTTCTTTTGGTTCACAAGATGATTATACAAGTGCCTTTGGTAATAATTTTGATGGATATGAAAATATAAGAAGTAAGCAAGATTATGCAAAAACATTTGGAGAAGAATTATCGGATGAGACACTGCAGAATATAGTTCGTGATTATCAGAAAAAGAATTTATCAGATGTAGCTAACAAAATAGAAAAAACCGATTGGAAAATTGTAAACAGCTGGTTAGAACTATTATATCCTGAATTAAAGGGAACAGATGATTATCAGCTTATGATAAGCTATGTGAATCCTGATAAATTAACAAATTTTGAAGCAAGAAGGAAAGAGAAGGTTGAAGAATTTCTGGACAATAATGGACAGGAAGGAGCAGAAAAGAAATATTTTATGAAGATGAATAGCAAAGTGGACACGCCATTACATTATGAATGGACAGAGGGATGGTCACAGCTATTAAATGATACGATTCCTGGATTAGGAATGATAATGGCATTATTTATATCCATTGCGGTTTCGCCTATTTTTTCTAGTGAATGGCATGATAATACGAGTCCAGTTGTATTATCAACAAAGAATGGGTGGAGGAAATTAGCTGTTGCTAAGGTGGTCACAGGCTTTGCTTTTGCATTAGAGTTATTTATGGGTTTATTTATTGGAAATATTGTTTGTCAATTAATATTTATGGGAACACAGGGGACAGAGATTCCAATTCAATGTATTAAGTTAATTGCTACAGCACCAATGACGGTATTACAAGCTGAGATATATGAATATTGTTATACGTTGCTTGGTACAATTGGGTTTACTGGATTGGTATTATTATTTTCATCAAAGTTGAAAAGTAATTTTACGGTGTTATTAGCCAGTTTATCAGTAGTATATATTCCAATGATTATTTCACAATACCTTCCTCTTTGGGCACAAAGGTATTTAGAGTTGTTACCTTTTGTTGGAAATCCAACGGATGTATTTCGAACAAATATTTTCAATATTTTTGGAAGATTAATATGGTCGCCATATCTTTTAATTAGTATTCCATTTATTATTGGAATCGTATCAGTTCCATTCTGTGTGAAGAACTGGGCAAAGAGAATGAAGGTGTAGTAGACTGTATTCAAAATTTTGTGAAATAATTTTAAAAGGAATAACTCATATTATAACTGAAAAGTATTGCCAATCCAAACTTTTTGCTTTATCATAAGAAAGTATAAAATTGACCATTTAAGGTAGAAACGAGGATAAAAAATGAAAAAACAAAAGTTGTTATTCTTGGCACTAACATTAGTTATGTCTATTGCACTCTGCACATGTGGAGGCGATAAGAATGATACTAACAGTGGTTCAGTTGTAGTTGGTATTACACAAGATCTTGATAGTCTTGACCCACACAAAGCAGTTGCGGCAGGAACTCATGAAGTATTGTTCAATGTATTTGAAGGTTTGATGAAACCAGACAGTGATGGAAATTTACAACCAGCAGTAGCAAGCGATTACAAAGTAAATGACAAAGGTGATGTTTACACCTTTACATTAAGAGATGGAATTAAGTTTCACAATGGGGATTTGGTTACTGTTGATGATGTAGTTTACTCTATGAAACGTTCTGCCGGTTTACTAGAAGATGCAGCAGAAATTAATGTCAATACAGCACTTCAAAATTTAAAATCCGTGGAAGCAACAGATGAAAAGACAATTGTGTTGACATTAAATGAGCCAGATACAGAATTGCCTGCTTATTTAACGGAAGCAGATTGTGCGATTATTCCAGCAGATTATGCAGAACAAGGAACGAAACCAATCGGGACAGGTCCATTTAAATTTGTATCTTATACAGCATTAGAAAGCATGGTAATTGAGAAAAATGCAGATTATTGGAACCAAGATGCGATGCCTAAGATTGAACAGGCAACCTTTAAAATCTGTTCCAATGCAGACTCCGCATTTATGGAATTACAATCTGGGGCTATTGATATATTCCCATATTTAACAGATGAACAAGCTAATCAGTTATCAAGCGATACATTTAATGTAGAAATCGGTAACATGAATTTAGTACAAGGTTTATTTTTAAATAATAAGACAGCACCATTCGATAATCAGTTAGTGCGTGAGGCACTTAACTATGCCATCAATAAAGAAGAGATTATTCAGATGGTTGCAGGTGGAAATGGTTCTGTAATCGGAAGTAACATGTTCCCTGGTTTAACAAGTTATTACGATGAAAGTTTAGAATTATTATATGATGTAAATGTAGACAAGGCAAAAGAATTGTTAGCCGAAGCAGGATATGCAGATGGATTAACATTTACCATTACAGTGCCTTCTAACTATCAATTCCATATTGATACGGCACAGGTGATTGTTGAGCAATTAAAGCAAGTTGGTGTCACAGCAGAGATTAACTTAGTGGATTGGTCTACTTGGTTAAGTGATGTGTATACAGATCGCAATTATCAGGCAACGATTGTTGGATTAGATGGAAATCTTTCACCAAAAGACTTATTAGAAAGATATCAATCCACAGCGAAAAATAACTTTGTAAATTATAGCAGTGAAGAATTCGATGTGATCTTCACAACAGCAGTTTCTACAATAGATTCAGAAGAAAAGATTGATTGTTATAAACAATTACAAGCATTATTGGCAGCAGACTCTGCATCTATCTATTTACAGGACCCAGCGTTATTAGTAGCTGTGAATAAGAGAATTAGTGGTTATCAATTCTATCCTGTTTATGTACAAGATATGTCCAGCATTTATTTTGTTGAAGAATAGATAACAGGAAGACCATGAGAAATGCGCAGGCGTTTCTTGTGGTTTTTCTGATATTAGAAGATTTTTTATGATTTTAAGCTAAGAATGGAGAAGAACGATGAAGTGGATCGTGAAGAAAGTTACTGCAATGGTAATAACATTGTTCTTAGTTTCCGTGATTACATTTCTTGCATTTGAAGTAATAGCGGGAGATAGTATGATATCGAAACTGGGGATGGATGCCACACCAGAACAAGTGGAGGCGTTAAAGGAAGAGTATGGGTTAAACAAAAGTCTACCAGAGCGTTATGGTGATTGGTTGACAGGGGCATTGCAAGGAGATTTTGGAACATCGTATCAGTATAATGTGCCAGTGACGACATTGGTAATGGAACGAATGGGCGTTACAGTGGGACTTGGGATGATGGCAATTGTACTTATTTTAGTCATTTCGATTCCGCTAGGATTATTTGTATCCATGCATGAGGGTGGCATGTGGGATCATGTGATAACTACGATAAATCAAGTTTTTATGGCAGTTCCTCATTTCTTTTTGGGAATGTTAATCTGCTGGATATTTGGAATCATTTTAAAATGGTTTATCCCAGGCGCCTACGTACCATTTAGTCAAAATCCTTATCAATATTTCAGCTATATGATTTTCCCAGCCATTGCAGTAGCGATTCCTAAGATTGCAATGGTAGTGAAGTTTCTACGAACATCTGTAATTCGTCAGATGAAAATGGATTATGTAAGGACTGTAAGAGGAAAAGGCAATAGCGAACAAAGAATTCTCTATCATCATGTTTTAAAAAATGCATTAATACCAGTCATTACATTTTTAGCAATGGTGATTGCTGATGTACTTGCTGGAAGTATTGTCTTAGAGCCGGTGTTTGGTTTACCAGGACTTGGTAGACTACTTGTGGTTTCTATCTCCAATCGAGACTATCCAGTGGTACAAATGATTGTGCTATATATTGCAACTTTAGTAATTGTGATGAATTGTATCGTAGATATTTTATATCAGGTACTAGATCCACGAGTAAAAGAAACTGTTTAAAGGATGGTAGAGTATGAAAAAACATAGAAGCAAAAAGTTTATGGTAGGGATTATTATGATGTCCGTTATTCTTGCCTTTGTTTTGGTAGGATTGTTTTATACTCCTTATGACCCAAATGAAATGGATGCAAGTATAAAAAACATGGCGCCATCTTTACAACATTGGTTTGGAACGGATAATTTTGGACGGGATATTTTAAGTAGGGTAATGGAGGGAAGTAAGACTACATTTTTAATCGCTATATGTACGGTGGTAATTGGGTGCATCATTGGAACGATTGTTGGTGCAGTAACTGGATATTTTGGTGGATTACTAGATACGGTGATTATGAGATGTAATGATGTATTACTTTCCTTCCCATATATGTTACTTGGACTTGTCATTATCAGTTTCTTAGGAATTGGAAAATATAATATCATAATTGCAATGGGCATTTTATTTATTCCTAGTTTCGCAAGGGTTGTACGAAGTGAATTCGTGACACAGAAAGAGCTAGATTACGTGAAAAGTGCAAGACTTATGGGCGCAAGCCATCTTCGAATTATGTTTGTGCATATTTTGCCAAATACATTTCCAATCTTATTATCCACGATTACGATTGCATTTAACAATGCGGTATTAACAGAAGCAGCACTAAGTTTTTTAGGACTAGGAGTACAGCCACCAGATGCTAGTCTTGGACGAATGCTTTCCGAAGCACAGGCATATCTTATGAATGCACCATGGTATGCGTTAGCACCTGGCATCACCATTATTTTAACCGTATTAAGTTTTAGCTTAATCAATGAAAAGGAGTGAGACATCCATGAAAGAATTATTACGAGTAGAAAATTTAAAAATCTGTTTTCCACAAGAAGATTGTTGGAAAACGGTTGTAGAAGATGTCTCATTTTCCATTGGAGAAGGAGAAATGGTTGGTATCGTAGGTGAGAGCGGTTCTGGAAAATCTATGACATCCTTATCTATTATGAGGTTATTAGCAAAAGATGCACAGATATCATGTGGAAAGATTGTATTTCGAGGGAAAGATATGTTGACATTATCTCAAAATGAATTAGAAGACATTCGAGGAAATGAAATTGCAATGGTTTTCCAAGAACCGATGACTTCTCTAAATCCTGTACTTACGATAGGGACACAGCTAGAAGAAGTATACCGTATTCATAAAAATGATAAAATAGAATATAAACAAGAAATCCTAGAGATGCTTACCCAAGTTGGTTTAAAAGGTGGCGAAGAATTGTTAAAACAGTATCCTCATCAGCTATCAGGTGGAATGCGACAAAGAGTTATGATTGCGATGGCTATGTTGCTAAAACCTAAGCTACTAATTGCAGACGAACCAACCACAGCATTGGATGTAACGGTACAGACACAGATTCTTAACTTAATTCAAAAATTGAATAAGGATTATGGAACATCTATTTTACTAATTTCACACGACTTAGGAATTATTAAAAAATACTGTTCCAGAGCCATTGTTATGAACGAAGGAAATATCGTTGAGGAAGATACAGTTCACAACCTGTTTTATCATCCAAAGAAAGAATATACAAAAAAGCTATTGGAAGCAGTACCAAGCTTAAAAATGAAACACCAGTTTTCCAATCCTTTGGAAAAGGGAACAAAGGAATCCAATACACCAAACATTTTACAGGTTGAAAATTTGTCTGTGAGTTATTCTAATAAGAAAGGGTTGTTTGGTAAGAAACAGACAAAGGAAATAGTAAAAAATGCATCTTTACAAGTGAAGGCTGGCGAAATTGTGGGGATTGTAGGCGAAAGTGGTTCTGGTAAGACAACGCTTTCGAAAGCAATTTTAGGATTGGCTAATATTACAGCAGGAAGTGTTGTGATGGAGGAAAAACGTCCATCTATGGTATTTCAAGATCCATATTCCTCTCTCAATCCTTCCAAAAAGGTTGGCTGGATTGTAGAAGAACCTTTGCGAATAAATGGTGGATATACGAAAGAAGAACGAAGAAAAAAAGTAGAAGAAATGTTAGTGCAAGTTGGGTTACCAGCGGAATATAAGGAACGTTATATTTGGCAGTTAAGTGGAGGTCAGAGGCAACGTGTAAGCATTGCAGTAGCTTTGATTTCGAATGTTAAATTTATTGTGTTAGATGAGCCTGTTTCGGCACTTGATGTTACCATTCAGGCACAGATATTAAAGTTGTTGTTAGAGTTAAGAGAACGTTATGATTTATCCTATTTATTTATCTCTCATGATTTAAATGTGGTCTATCAGTTATGTGATCGCGTATATATTATGAATCAAGGGGAGTTAATTGAACATGGAACAACGGAGGAGATATTTACAGCACCAAAGAAGGAGTATACGAAGAAGTTATTAAGTTCGATACTAAGTGTATAGTTTCAAAAGCATGAATTGTGCAAATTAGATATATAGAATTGGGGGATGTGAATGATCGATTTTTTAGTTCGAAGATTTGTAAAAGATTACGAAGATGTGAAAAATCAGAAAGTAAGGACATCGTATGTGGTGTTTACTAGTGTAATCGGAATTATCTGCAATGTAATTTTATTTGGGGTTAAATTTATCATTGGTCTGCTGATGAATAGTATTGCAGTTACAGCAGATGCATTTAACAACTTATCGGATGCAACGTCTAGTATTATTGGATTTATTGGTACAAAGTTAGCGAATCGACCAGCAGATAAGGAACATCCTTTTGGACATGGAAGATATGAATATGTGGCAGCGTTGATTGTGGCGTTCTTAGTATTTGAAGTTGGTTTAACGTGTTTAAAGAGTTCATTTTCGAAGATATTACATCCAGAAGTGATTGGGTATCAATTCTATCTAGTGGTTATTTTGCTCCTATCGATTGGTTTAAAGTTATGGCTCGCTTATTTAAATCGTCGTTTGGGGAAACGAATTGATTCTTCTATTATGAAAGCAACGGCAACGGATGCATTTGGTGATGTGGGAATTACTAGTGCAACGGTTGTTTCGTTAATTATCAGTAAGACTACAGGATTTAATATTGATGGTTATATTGGATTTGTGGTTTCAATATTTGTATTATTATCAGCAGTTAATATTTTAAAAGAAACAATACAACCACTTCTTGGTCTTGCGGTTTCGGTAGAAGACTATGAGAGAATTACTAGATTTGTTGAAAAATATGACCAAGTGATAGGAACACATGATTTGATTCTTCATAACTATGGTCCATCCAATCTTATGGCAACGATTCATGTAGAAGTACCTCATACGATTGAAATGGAGAAAGCGCATGATATCATTGATCAGATTGAAAGAGATGCAAAAGATGAACTGGGGATATTATTGGTGATTCATATGGATCCAGTTGCAATAGATGATGAGGAAGCGATAAAAGCGAAAGAAATCGTATTGAGTAAGTTAGAAAAAATTGATGCCAATGGAACCATACACGATTTCCGCTTAGTAAAAGGTGAACAGGAACTAAAGTTAGTGTTTGACTTAGTTGTCCCACATAATTACTCAGTGAAACAAGAAGATGACTTAGTAGTCAATTTGAAAGAAGCAATGAAGCAGGAAGATAGTCGATATGAATGTAACATTACGTTAGAACATGGCTATATCAATGATGAAGCTTAATGCATGACTTTTGGTAGTGGGAAAGGTAAGATAACTAAGATCAGTAAGATAAGTTTTAAGAAAGAGGTACTAAAATGATTATAGATTTTCATACTCATATATTTCCAGACAGCATGGCAGAGAAAACTATATCAAAATTAAGTTCAAGAATACATGAGAATCCTTATACCAATGCAACATTTGATGGGTTAAGGGCATCTATGAAAGAAGCAGGGGTAGATTATTCGGTTGTACTTCCAGTTGTTACAAGACCAGAACAGTTTGATACGGTAAATAAGTTTGCAGCGTCTATTACAGGGAAAGACGGAATTATCTCCTTTGGTGGAATTCATCCAAAGACAAAGAACATGCGGGAAGAAATCGACCGCATTGTGGAATTGGGGTTAAAGGGAATTAAGTTGCATCCTGATTTTCAAGTTACGTATATTGATGAGAAGGAAAATGTTGAGCTCATTACGTATGCATTACAAAAAGGGTTAATTATCGTGATTCATGCGGGGGTAGATTCAGAGTTATCAGATCCCGTATACTGTCCACCAGAAAGGTCTATTAAGATGATTCGTGAAGTGGAACAGTGTGTAAGTACAGAGCGAATTGTATTAGCGCATACAGGTGGACTTTTAATGGCTGATGAAGTGGAAGAGTTCTTAGTTGGAACCAATATTCATTTTGACATAAGTTTTTCTAGAAAAGCAATGCGACAAGAACAGATGATTCGAATTATAAAGAATCATGGAGTGGATAAGATTTTATTAGGTTCTGACTCTCCATGGGATGGACAGAAGGAAACGGTTGAGTATGTAAAGTCATTGCCACTTAGTGATAATGAAAAAAATAGGATACTTGGAGAGAATGCAAAAAGGCTTTTATTTTGAAAAAAAGCTTGCATTTTAAATAGCAGTAGTTTATAATAACATTCGTTAGTGAATTCACTACTGCATTGGGCTATCGCCAAACGGTAAGGCACTGGATTCTGATTCCAGCATCTGAAGGTTCGAATCCTTCTAGCCCAGTCTTATAAACCATCGTAAGTAATTACGATGGTTTTTTTGTACATTTTACCTCATAATTCATGCAATTCATTCGTCAAATCATGCATAATCTGTCCTACATCATACATAAAATTAAAGATGGAGGTAAAAGTACTTATTTAAAGTTTATTCACATAATACTTGAAAAACAATAATTTTGGGTATATTATCTAAATAGGTACTTTTTGTATCGTATAAGGAGGAGATGATAATTATGGCAAAGGATTCAAAAATTACAGCGACTACTAGTGGTAAGGCATCAGACATTTTGGATAAGGTTGAGGAGAAAAAAGTAGAAGCCGTTGAAGAAGTGAAAGAGACGAAGTCTGATAAAAGTATAGTGAGCGAAGAAAAAAAAGTTGAAGTAAAAGCTGATACAAAGACAGATTCAGGCGTAAAACCAGAGGATGCAGTTATCGAAGAAACAGCAGTTGAAGAAACAAAAGAGGTTCCTAAAAAAGCAGCTCCAAGGAAGAAAGCAACAAAGACAACGAAGGCGAAAGCACCTGCAAAGAAAAAGGAAACAACCAAGAAAGAAGCAGTAAAGAAAGAAACCACTCCTAAGGAAACGACGAAAAAGACCGCTGCAAGTAAGATAAAAGTTTCAACATACATACAGTATCTAGGAAAAGAAATTGTAGAAGCAGACATCATTGAAAAAGTAAAAGAAAATTGGATCGGACAGGGGAACGATGCAAAGAGTATTAAGAACTTAGAACTCTATGTTAAGCCAGAAGAAGGCGCTGTTTACTATGTAGTAAATGGAATTCCTAATTCGGGTAAGATTGATTTCTAGTCATAATGGAATAATATCTTGAAAAAAAGAAGCATATAAGGCTTAATTACATAGTTCATTATAGGCGCGATATCTATAAATGAAAGAAGAGGTAGGAACGAATCCTTACCTCTTCTTTCATTTTTTATGAAGATATATAATCAAAAAATAGTAAATAGTTAATCTAAGTTTAACTTCTTCGTGAAAATCCAATGTGTCACAAATAGTAATCCAAAGCCAACTACAAGTTCAAGTACAGAACAACCAACTAAGAAAAGTGGAACAATACTTGTGTTTACCTCCGCAAGAGATTCAACAGAATCTAGTACGACTGAACTTGTGCTAAATAGGAAGGACAATACGGATGTAAAAATTTGAAAAATAAGTGAAATCACAAAGTAGGATACAAAAGAACCAATAATCTTATGACGATTAATTAATTGACCAAATGCGATGGAAGCAAAGTACATACTAGTAGATAATAGATAACTAGCAATGACTACTAGGATACCAGCGATGATAGTCCATACAAATGTAGCAGTACCTACAATATCTTTTATCTCAGTAAGAAGGTCAGCAATTGTAGGGTAAAGTTTTGCAAAGTTGGATGGAACATCTAAAAATACGATTAAGCAGATGCCCAATACTAAAGTGCTAATCGCTAAAATAATTACACTTGTCAATGTCTTGGAAAGAAGTATCGTTGATTTTTTTACAGGCAGTGTATGTGTTAAGTAACCAGTGTCTGTTGCCATACTCTTATAGAAGTTTACGACGATAATACCTTGTGTAATTAGGTTATAAGCAATTACCATTACTATAAATGCTGTAATTACGAGCATAACAGCGATGTTATAAAGTGTGGATCCTTCATATACACTTGGATTACTAATATTAAATAAAAGTGTTCCTAATAGTGAGTAAGCCAGCATAAATATTGTCATTGGAACAAAATACTTGTAGATAGCCTTGAAATCATATTTTAATAATTTACTTAACATCTAAACACCTCCCTAAATAATGCGTCGATAGATTTGCCTTGCTGCATACGGATATCATCAACGGATGCATGCATTTGAACACATCCACCTTTTAAGAAAATTGCCTCGTCTAAGATATTTTCAATATCAGAGATTAAGTGAGTGGAGATAAGCACCGTACCATTTTCATTGTAATTGGATAAAATGGTATTCAAAATATAATCACGGGATGCAGGGTCAACTCCACCGATTGGTTCATCTAGGCAATATAAATCAGCTTTACGGCTCATAACAAGAATTAATTGTACTTTTTCCTTATTACCCTTTGATAATGTTTTTAAGCGAGCAGATGGTTCGATGTTTAAACGTTGTAGCATGTCATATGCTTTGTTTATATCAAAATCAGCATAAAAATCTTTAAAGTAATCAAGGCATTCACCAACACGCATCCAGTTGTTTAAATAAGTTCGGTCAGGTAAGTAGGAAACAATACGTTTGGTTTCTAATCCTGGTTCAAAACCACCTACTCGTATAGTACCAGAAGAAGGAACAAGTAGGCCGTTGATTAATTTAATAAGTGTAGTTTTACCACTTCCATTTGGTCCAAGTAGACCAACGATTTTACCTCTTTGAAGAGTAAGATTGACATCTAAGAGGCCAGTATTACTTGTGTAAAGCTTTTTTAAATTTTGACACTCTAGAATTGGTTGCATAAGAATTCCTCGCTTTCCTCTCAAAAATTATTATTCCTTATTAGATATATCTTCTAAGATTGCAATGGTTTCTTCCTTTGAAAATCCTAATTTACTCATGTTTTCTAAGAACTTTTCAATTTCACTTTTAGCAATATCTTTCTTTAATTTCTGTATCATAGCTTCGTCCTCCGATATGAATTTTCCGCTTGTGCGGTTGGTATAAATTAAATTCTCTCGTTCCAATTCACTTAATGCTTTTTGCATTGTGTTAGGATTGACAGATGCTTCGGCGGCTAAATCTCTTACAGAAGGAATTTTGTCTCCTGGTTTGTAAACTCCTGAGATGATAAGAGCCTTAATCTGTTCTACGAGCTGTATATAAATAGGTCTATCATTTAATAAATTCCATGACATGATATGTCCTCCTTTCGTTGAAGTTGTATTATTGTGTTGTTGTATTATTGAGTTATTGTATTAAGTTGTTAATACAATAATACACCTGGAAAAATATTCTGTCAATACTTAAAATGAAAAAAATTCATAAGTATCGTGTATGGATCAAGTCAATGTATGGAAAAAAATACAATTATCTGAACAGGGGCGAAAAAGAAAGAAAACCTTGTAAAAATAGGGGCTCCAGCTAATTTTTGAGGGGAAGGAGATGACCTTGCGAAATGATGGAAAACTTTACTTTTTCTATTGAAAGTGATAAAATAGGCACTAACATATTACCTTTTTTACATGGTATAAAAGCGCGTGATACAGTGTGAAAGAGGCAGGTTATGTATTTTTTGAAGGAGGATAAATTACAATGGCAAGAAAAATGAAGACCATGGATGGAAATACAGCAGCAGCTCACGTTTCCTATGCGTATACAGACGTTGCAGCTATCTATCCTATTACACCATCTTCTCCAATGGCTGATTACACAGATATGTGGTCAACACAAGGTAGAAAGAATATTTTCGGACATGAAGTAGTATTATCTGAAATGCAATCTGAAGCAGGTGCTGCAGGTGCAGTTCACGGTTCCTTACAAGCTGGTGCGTTAACAACAACATACACAGCTTCCCAAGGTTTGTTATTAATGATTCCTAATATGTATAAAATTGCAGGTGAGTTATTACCAGGCGTTATCAATGTAACAGCTCGTGCATTAGCTTCCCATGCTTTATCTATTTTCGGTGATCATTCTGATATTTATGCCTGTCGTCAAACAGGTTTCGCTATGTTATGTACAAGCAGTGTACAAGAAGTTATGGATTTAGGTCCTGTTGCTCACTTAGCTGCTATTAAAGGTAGAGTTCCTTTTATACATTTCTTTGACGGATTTAGAACATCCCACGAGATTCAAAAAATTGAAATCTGGGATTATGATGATTTAAAAGATATGTGCGATATGGATGCTGTTGATGCGTTCCGTAAGAGAGCATTAAATCCAAACCACCCAGTACAACGTGGTACAGCACAAAACCCAGACGTATTCTTCCAAGCTAGAGAAGCATCTAACTCTTACTACAATGCTCTTCCAGACATCGTAGAAGAATACATGAACAAAGTAAATGAAAAAATTGGTACGGACTATAAATTATTCAATTACTATGGTGCTCCAGATGCTGAAAAAGTTATCATCGCTATGGGTTCTGTTTGTGAAACAATCGATGAAACAGTAGATTACTTATTAAAAGCTGGCGAAAAAGTTGGTGTTGTTAAAGTTCGTCTTTACAGACCATTCAGCGCAAAACATTTAATCTCTGTTATTCCAGATACAGTAAAACAAATCACTGTATTAGATAGAACAAAAGAGCCAGGTGCTCTTGGCGAACCATTATACTTAGATGTAGTAGCTTCCTTAAAAGATTCTAAGTTCCATGATGTTCCTGTATTATCTGGACGTTACGGTTTAGGTTCTAAAGATACTACACCAGCTGATATTATCGCTGTTTACAGAAACACAGAGAAGAAAGTATTCACTCTTGGTATCAAGGATGATGTTACAAATCTTTCTCTTGATAGAACAGAAAATCCAAACACTTCACCAGAAAGCACAATCAGCTGTAAATTCTGGGGTCTTGGTGCGGATGGTACTGTAGGTGCTAATAAGAACTCCATTAAGATCATTGGTGACCATACAGATATGTATGCTCAAGCATACTTTGATTATGACTCCAAGAAATCTGGTGGTGTAACAATTTCCCACTTACGTTTTGGTAAAGATCCAATTAAGTCCACATACTTAATTAATAAAGCAAACTTCGTTGCATGTCATATGCCTGCTTATATCAGAAAATATAACATGGTTCAAGACTTAAAAGACAACGGAACATTCTTATTAAACTGTTCTTGGAACATGGAAGAGTTAGAAACTCATTTACCAGGACAAGTTAAGAAATATATGTATGACCACAAGATCAACTTCTACACAATCGATGGTTTCAAACTTGGTAAAGAAATCGGTCTTGGCGGACGTATCAATACAATTTTACAATCTGCTTTCTTCAAATTAGCAGAAATCATTCCAGCAGAAGATGCTATCCAATACATGAAAGATGCTGCTACAGCAACATATTCTAAGAAGGGTGATGACATCGTTAAGATGAATCACGAAGCAATCGAAGCTGGTGCTAAGAACTTTGTTAAGATTGAAATTCCAGAATCTTGGGCAAATGCAACTGACGAAGTACTTGGTCAAGATGTTACAGGTGATAGAGAAGACGTTGTATCTTATGTTAATACAATTCAAAATGCAATCAACTCACAAACAGGTAACGACCTTCCTGTAAGTGCATTCGTTGAATATGCAGATGGTACATTACCTTCTGGTTCTGCAGCTTACGAAAAACGTGGTGTTGCAATTGACGTTCCTTCTTGGAATCCAGAAAACTGTATCCAATGTAACTTCTGTTCTTATGTATGTCCACATGCTTGTATCCGTCCAGTTGCTATGGATGAAGCACAAGTTGCTAACGCTCCAGAAGGTTCTACTATGGACTTAACTGGTATGCCAGGATATAAATTTGCAATGAGCGTATCTGTACTTGACTGTACAGGATGTGGTTCTTGTGTAAATGTCTGCCCAGGTAAGAAAGGTGAAAAAGCTCTTACAATGGCTGGCTTAGAATCTCAATTAGATGCTCAAAAGATGTTCGACTATGGTGTAACATTAGACACACCTGTAGCTGTAACAGAAAAATTCAAAGAAACTACTGTAAAAGGTAGTCAGTTCAAACAACCATTACTTGAGTTCTCCGGAGCTTGTGCAGGTTGTGGTGAAACACCATATGCTAAGTTAATGACTCAGTTATTTGGTGATAGAATGTATATTGCAAATGCAACTGGATGTTCTTCCATCTGGGGTGGTTCTTCACCAGCATCTCCTTATACAGTAAATAAAGAAGGTAAAGGTCCTGCTTGGGCTAACTCCTTATTCGAAGATAATGCTGAATACGGATTCGGTATGAATCTTGCTCAAACAGCTTTAAGAAACCGTGTAGAAGATGCAGCAGCTCAGTTAGCTAGCGAAACATCTGACAACACAGTAAAAGCTGCTCTTGAAAAATATTTAGCAGCAAAAGACGCAACAAGTGGTGAAAGTGCATTGGCTACAAAAGAAATGGTAGCAGCATTAGAAGCTTGTGGTTGTGACAATGAATTAAAAGATTATATCTTAAACAATAAAGACTTCGCTGCAAAGAAATCTCAATGGATTCTTGGTGGTGACGGTTGGGCTTACGACATCGGCTTCGGCGGTGTTGACCACGTATTAGCAAGCAACAAGAACGTAAACATTCTTGTATTCGATACAGAAGTTTACTCTAATACAGGTGGACAATCTTCTAAAGCTACTCCAACAGGTGCTATCGCTCAGTTCGCAGCAGCTGGTAAAGAAGTTAAGAAGAAAGACTTAGCAGCAATCGCTATGAGTTATGGTTATGTATATGTAGCTCAAATCGCTCAAGGTGCTGATTACAATCAATGTATCAAAGCATTTGTAGAAGCTGAAAGCTACGATGGTCCTTCCTTAATTATCGCTTACGCTCCATGTATCAACCATGGTATCAAGGGCGGTATGAAGGGTGCTCAGACTGAAGAAAAACGTGCAGTACAATCTGGTTACTGGCATTTATTCCGTTTCGACCCACGTCTAGCAGACCAAGGAAAGAATCCTTTCCAATTAGATTCTAAAGCTCCAACAGCTGATTATCAGGAATTCTTACAGAGTGAAGTTCGTTACAACAGACTTTCTCGTTCTAATCCTGAAAGGGCAAAAGAATTATTTGCTAAGGCTGAAAAGGATGCAAAAGCTAAGTACGAAGCTCTTGTAAAAAAAGCAGAACAATAATATTATTGAAGTTTTAAAGTAATAACAATTGCAATTAAAAATAAATCGATCGAAAAGAAAGCTGTGAGTAGCGCGCTCACAGCTTTTTTGATTGGAATTAAGTATAAACAGCAATGATAAGTAAAAATGTACTTATTAAAATGTATCATATGTTAAGGACTTGTACAAATAAATGGGAAATATTATAATTAAATTATTAGACTTGCAAGTATACATAAAGAATTTTGATAACTTTGATTTTTAATGAAAGGAGAGTATGTTATGAGAGAATGTGAAAAAATTGAATTAACTAATATCATAATCCCAACACTTCCAACAGGTTCTGATATTATTTTAAGTGGTTTGTGGTAGAAATTGTATTTGAACAAAATTGTACATGGTAGTTATGCTACCATGTACATAAAGATACAAAAGGGGGAGAAGATTGAAAGTAAAATTTTTAAGGGATGAACAAGATATATTAGCTTTTTTTCCAGAGACACTTCAGTTTTTTAAAATAAATGAAACAACAAAATATATGATTGAGTGCATATCAGAAGGAGCGTCATTTGAAGAATTACAACCAAAGGGAATCACTCAGGAAACATATGATACGATAAAGACTATTTTGAATGAGAAAAATGTGCAAGAAGTGAACGAAGAGTATGAAGAGAAGAAGATTAATAAATTAGTGTTGCATATAACCAATAAGTGTAATTTGAAATGTGAATACTGTTATGCAAATGGGGGGAATTATCAATCAGAAGAGAGCATTATGACTGTGGAGGTAGCAAAACGGGCATTAGATGCTTTTTTTAATGAGATGGATTCTATTCAACTCGTTCAATTATTTGGAGGAGAACCAACGCTGAACTTGCCTCTAGTTCGATATATCTGTGAATATGTATCAAAGCAGAATGCACAGTCTGAAATGAAAACAAGGATTGGAATAGTAACCAATGGAACACTTATAACAGATGAATTTATTCAACTAGTAAAAGAATATGGAATTGGTGTCACAGTAAGTTACGATGGTGTTCCAATTGTTAATGATAGAATGCGAAAGTATAAGGATGGACGAGGAACCTCAGATATTATTTTAGAAAATATAAAAAAATTAAAAGCAGAAACAGGTCAGCCGAGATTAATTGAAATTACTTATAATCAACATCATGTGGAACAGGGAATTACGATAAAAAATATTGCCGATTCCATTCATGAATCAGTAGGAATCATTCCATTACATATTGTTCCAGCTGGTGGAGTAGAAACATATGATTACATTTTGAAAGATAAAGAAGCTTTTATTCAGTCGGTTGATGATATCTTCCAAGATAAGAATCGAATAGGTGAATATAATTATGCATTAGTGGAAAGAATTTTGAAAGCTTTTATTAATAGAGAGTATCATAGTTATATTTGCGAAGCAGGAACAAAAACATTTTCAGTTTCATCGAAAGGAGAGGTATATCCTTGCTTTATTGTTACTGATAATAAAGAGTTGAAAATGGGTAGTGTGTTTGATGATACCTTATTTCAATCGGAACAATATCAGTATATAAATGGTAAGTTTCGAGCATTTAATAAAAAAGAAAATCAAAAGTGTAAAGAGTGCCTTGCACGAGTAAGTTGCAATGGGTGTTTGGGAATCAACTATCTTGAAACGGGAAGTATGTTTCAATTGAGTGATTCAATTTGCGATATGATTCAAAAAATGACAGAGCGCGTAATTATTCAGTTATATAGGTTAAGTACGTTGAAAGAATAAAGTTTTTTTACATTTTTATATTGGAATTTTATCTTCCACATTACATAAAACGCATGACATTACAATAAACTATACTAGCAAAGTGAAGCGAGGATGTATTGTGGAAGATTTTTATGTGAAATTTATTATTATGAGGCTTGCAGCATGTGAAAGAAAAAAGACATTGTTAGAAAGTCTTATGTTGAAATATCAAAAGGAGAAATATTATAAGAAATTACTGAGTAAGCTTCCATATGTAGAAAAAGGTGTCTTGGTAGTAGGAAGATACGGATTAGAGATTGAACTGCCATTTACAGAAAATGATATTGTAGATATGGAATTGAGTTACATTGAATTATATATACGAACTATTTTAGATAAATATGATATTCCAGAATGTTATTTACAGAGAGAACTAAACTGTATGCAAGGGAAGTTTGGAAAGTCAAAGAAATGGATATTTTCCTATTTGATGTTTCAAAAAGGAATGGACTTGTTTATGAAAGAGCAAGGTATTTCTAAAAAAGATGCAAGATTTGTATTGATTGATTCAGGTGATCAGAAGATAGAAGTTATCTTACAGGCAATTTTAGATTATGCAAATTATCTTACGATTATGACAGACAGAGAGCAATATTTTGAAAATGCAGTGGATATCATATATGAGGAAACTGGTTTGATGGTGGATATGATTTCAAAAAGGAATAAGAAACAGATACATGGGGACTTTATCATTAATTTAGACCATGAGGAATATCGTTTATATTCTGGGATAGAAGAAAATGCATGCATTATGGATCTGGCATTTACCAATACAAAGCTTGAGTATTTAACCAATCGAAAACGAAATGTTCACATTTTATATGATTATGAAATATCAGCGGATGGTGAGGAGATAGAGCCTGAACTGTTAGCAGAAGTAATGGTGCGAGATAATTGGAAATTAAGTCGATTTGTAAAAAGAAGTGAATCGGTACTATCCCAAGATGAAATCGCATTTATATTAAAGGATTATGGACTAAAATTGGAGAAGCTAAAAGTAATCCATTTATGACCCACTAGTTATTTCAAATTATTGATATAAATGGCTATCAGATTGACAACTATGCGGAGGTAGGTTATAATACTAAGAATGTGAAAGACCATTATTATTTAATATGGAGGTTGGGGCAACATGGCAGAAAAAAAGAATATTTTAACTTATGAAGGTTTAAGAAGTCTTGAAGATGAATTACAAGATTTAAAAGTAAATAGACGTAAACAAGTAGCAGAAAAGATTAAGGAAGCTCGTGAACAAGGCGATTTATCCGAAAATGCAGAATACGATGCAGCGAAAGACGAACAACGTGATATCGAAGCACGTATCGAGCAAATCGAAAAAATCTTAAAAAATGCAGAAGTAGTAGTAGAAGAAGATGTTGACCTAGACGTGATTAACGTTGGTTGTAAAGTAACAATCATTGACTTAGAGTATGATGAAGAATTAGAATACAAAATCGTAGGTTCAACAGAAGCAAACAGCTTAAAAGGTAAGATTTCTAACGAATCACCAGTAGGTAGAGCTTTAATTGGCGCTAGAAAAGGTGATGTTGTTGAAGTTGAGACACAAGCAGGCGCTTTAAAATATAAAATTGTAGACATTCAACGTTCGAACTAATATCTACATTAGGAAAAGGAGAGAGAGATTTTGGCAGGTCAGAATAATCAACAAGCCCCAGAGCAAAATTTAAATGAGTTATTAAAAGTAAAGAGACAAAAACTTGCTGATTTCCAAGCAGCTGGAAAGAACCCATTTGAAATTACAAAGTATGATGTAACACATCATTCCACAGAAGTAAAAGAAAACTTTGAAACTTTAGAAGGAAAAGAAGTATCCATCGCAGGTCGTATTATGACAAAACGTGTTATGGGTAAAGCTTCTTTCTGTAACGTTGCAGATCGTTACGGCAACATCCAAAGTTATGTAGCAAGAGACTCCATCGGAGAAGACAGCTACAAAGACTTTAAGAAATACGATATCGGTGATATCATTGGTATCAAAGGTGAAGTTTTCAAAACAAAAACAGGTGAGATTTCTATCCATGCATCAAGTGTAACTTTACTTTCTAAGAGCTTACAAGTGCTTCCAGAAAAGTATCACGGATTAAAAGATACAGATGTTCGTTACAGACAACGTTACATCGATTTAATCATGAATCCAGAATCTAGAGATACATTTGAAAAACGTACTAAGATTATTCGTGAGATCCGTAACTTCCTTGATGGACAAGATTTCATGGAAGTAGAAACACCAGTACTTGTTGGTATGGCTGGTGGTGCTGCGGCGAGACCATTCATGACACACCATAATGCTCTTGACGAAGACCTAAACTTAAGAATTTCCCTAGAGTTATATTTAAAACGTCTTATCGTTGGTGGATTTGAACGTGTATATGAAATGGGTCGTGTATTCCGTAACGAAGGTTTATCCGTAAGACATAACCCTGAGTTCACATTATTAGAGATTTACCAAGCATACACAGATTACTATGGAATGATGGACTTAGTAGAAGGCATGTTCCGTACAGTAGCTCAAAACGTACTTGGTACAACAACTATCACATACGATGGTGTTGAAATCGACTTATCCAAACCATTCGAAAGACTTACAATGGTAGATGCAGTTAAGAAATACGCTGGCGTTGACTTCAATGAAATCAAAACAGAAGAAGAAGCGAAGAAAATCGCAAAAGAACGTGGCGTAGAATTCGAAGGTAGACACAAATATGGTGATATCATTAACTTATTCTTCGAAGAATTCTGTGAAGAAAAATTAGTACAACCTACATTTATCATGGATCACCCAGTTGATATCTCTCCACTTGCGAAGAGAAAACCAAGCGATCCTGAATTTACAGAACGTTTTGAATTATTCATTACAAGAAGAGAGATGGCAAATGCATTCTCCGAATTAAATGACCCTATCGACCAAAGAGGCCGTTTCATGGCTCAGGAAGAATTATTTGCAGCAGGTGATGAAGAAGCGAACCACTGTGATGAAGACTTCTTATGTGCGTTAGAATACGGTATGCCACCTACAGGCGGTATTGGTATCGGTATTGATAGATTGGTTATGTTATTAACGGATTCTGCAGCGATTAGGGATGTGTTATTGTTCCCGACGATGAAGTCGTTAGATAAGTAATAAGCCGAAATTATTTGAAAAATCAAGGGTTGCGAGATTTTATATGTGGTGTAAAATTCGTTTTTTACACCACAACTACACTAAGTTTTAAAAAAGGAATAAGGACTTTGTAGATTAAAAGAGGACTTGCTAAAAAGCAGGTCCTCTTTTAATGTGTGCGTTGACACTAGAGAGCAGGTGCGTTACATTTTATATGTGAATTTACGAAGTGAGTTTATAGAAAATGTGTGTAATGTAATGGATGATGAAACAATTTGGTAGCATGTTGAGGGGGATAAATAAGTGATATTAAAGGGACAATGTATAATGGCTTTGTAAATTTTAATAAAAAAAGTAATTACAATTAATTGGTAAAAAATATATATAATTAAAAACCTAATCTACATTGTAATTATAATTTAAATATGGTATGATAGACATGAGTTATTATGTGTTTAAAAGGAGGAGTTAATCTTTGAGTGATAAATCAAAAACATTGATGGAACATTTCAACATTGGTGAATTCAATAGAGGACAGTCCTCTAAGTTGATAAGGGATTTAGTTAATAAAGATAATACTGCCTATATACAGAAGAATGGAAAACCAATAGCTGTAGTAATGTCATATGAAAGATTTCAGCGGTTATATGAGCAAGGTATTGATATTAATGAATACTAACGAAAGGTTTGAAAAATAAATGAGCTTAATGATAACAGAGGCATTACATGCAACATATAATTATTTGTTTAACAATAGTGAAGAATTTAGCGGAACAATCAATCTTGAATTAAATGCAATCACTGGTAGAAAAGATCAAAAAATCATCAATGAAAAATTTGAGAATGCGATTCGTTCATATGAAGAGATACAGAATTTGCTTTCAAAATTAAATGAGAAAGAATCTATTAGAAAAAGTAAGGGAGTGTATTATACTCCGTCGGATGTTGTTAATTTTATCATTTCTAATTGTATGAAACTAGCAGAAGAATGTTTGTGCTGTGAAAATATGAGTGATACGAGTATGGATATCTTAGATTACAAAAGAATATGTTTTGAGAAAGTTTTTTATGACCCTACATGTGGAGCGGGTGAGTTTTTACTTGCAGTATTAGAAATGAAATTCGATTTGTATGATAAGTATGTAAAGCAATTATCTCCAAAAGATATCATTGACATTGTAAGGACAATTAAGGGGAATGATATTAATGAAGAATCGACAACAATAACAAAACTCAGATTGTTTTTGTGTGTTATAAAAAGATATGGGAAAAAATATATTGATGGGATTAGTGGAGTCTTGAATGACAATTTCGAAAATATAGATTTTGTTGTATCAGATATGCAACATCACGAAAAGTATGATGCAATTGTTGGAAATCCACCTTATGTAGAAGATTCAAAGAGTGGTCTTCTTTTAAAAGAAAAGTATGGGAATATTTATGCGAACGTATTGATAAATGCATGTAAAATATTGAAAACAGATGGCGTGATGGGGTTCGTTATACCGTTATCATATATATCTACTCCGCGAATGAAAATACTGAGAGAGAAATTAGAAAATGAGTTAAAAGAACAATGGATATTGAGTTATGCAGATAGACCTGATTGTTTATTTTCATCTGTTCATCAAAAATTGAATATTTTGATAGGTGCAAAGAAACTTAAAAAAAATATATACACTGGTAATTATCAATTTTGGTATAGGGAAGAAAGAGCAAAATTATTTAAGAATGTTGCGATAATTAATAATAATTTGGAAAATGAGCTGTTTATTCCTAAACTCGGAAATAAACTAGATTATGAAATATATAAAAAAATAAGTCGAGCTGGCGATAAATCAATAAGTTCTATGACGGATGCAGGTGAATACACAATTTATTTAAATATGCGAGCTACATTTTGGATTAAGTCATTTTTAAATGAGCATGATGGCTCTGAGTATAAAATTTTGAGGTTCAAAGCTGAAAAAGAACGTAACTATATAAGTTGCATTTTGAATTCTTCTGTTTTTTGGTGGTTTTGGATATGTGTATCGGATTGTTGGCATATAACGAAAAAAGAACTAAATGGTTTCATGGTTCCACAAATTGATGATTTTCTGATAGTAAATAATATGGCATATGAATTAGAACATCAGCTAGAAAAAACAAAAGTATATGTTGGAACGAAACAAGTTGATTATGAATATAAGCATAAATTGTGTACAGATACAATTCACATAATTGATGATTATATTAATAAATTATATGGACTAACAGATGAGGAGTCGGTTTATATAAAGGAATTCGCGTACAGATATAGAATAGGAGGTGGTCCAAGTGAAAAAAATAATTGATTTGTTCGCAGGATGTGGTGGTCTATCTCTTGGCTTTATGAAGGATGGATATACTGTGGAAAAGGCAGTAGAGTATGATGCAAAAATAGCAAATACTTATAAAATGAATCATCCAGAAGTAGATGTAATAGTAGAAGATATAAAAAATATAGACCATTCAGGATTATTTAAAAGAGGAGACGCAGATGTAATAATAGGGGGACCGCCATGTCAAGGGTTCTCGATGGCTGGGGCACGGATAAGGGATGGATTTATAGATGACCCAAGAAATTATCTGTTTAAGCATTATTTTAATGTTGTTAAAACAGTTAAACCAAAAGTGTTTGTAATGGAAAATGTTAAAGGTATTGCGACTATGCAAGCAGGAAAAATATTTGAAGAAATAAAAAGCGTTTTTCAAGATGCCTCTTTGCTAGATGGAGAACCATATATAATATATCATCAGATTGTAAAGGCTGTAGAATTTGGTGTGCCACAGAAACGTGAGAGAATGATTATTATTGGGACGACAATTAAAAATGCAAATATAGAGAAATTATGGGATATCACAATTGAACAAATGAAAAAAGAGATGCCAAGTTACTTTGCTAAAGTGACAGTGGAAGATGCAATTGGAAATTTGCCAGTAGCATCGGAAGAAGGGAATATAGTAAATCCAAAACCATGTACGGATTATCAAAGATATCTAGCGAGTGATAATAATGTACTAACTAATCATATAAAAACGAAACATTCTAGAGTAGCTGTGGATAGAATGCAGCGTGTTGGGAATGGAGAGAACTTTACTGTATTGAATGAAAATATTAATTCTGTTCATAGTGGAGCTTATGGAAGATTATGTTGGGATGAACAGGCTCCAACAATAACCACAAGATTTGATACTCCAGCAGGTGGAAGATTTATTCACCCAGTTGATAATAGAACGTTGACTCCGCGGGAAGCGGCAAGGATACAGAGTTTCCCTGATGATTTTGTTTTTTATGGAAATAAAACAACAGTATGTAAACAAATTGGAAATGCAGTTCCACCTAAAGTGTCATATTTCTTGGCTAGACTGGTGGATAACATTTTGGCAGAGGAGGTATAAATAGGTGAATTCAATATTAGCATCTAAATTAGAAGAATTAGAAAACGCAAGTGATTATGAGTGTTGGTATTTAGTAAAACAATCAACAAATTTTGACAATATTTGTTATCTGGTGTCGTTTTTGAAAGAATACATGTCAAAAGATACAGGCAATAATATTCAGACATTTATTAGTGAAAAGCTTGAGAAATTAAAACAAGTTAAGCCAAATGTTGAAATTTCAAATAATTATAGAGCATTAAGAGTTGCTGCTTTTTTTGGACTTATAACAATGAAGTCTAATAAATATGAAGAATCTATAATTACACCTACATTTGAAGAGATAAATAAAAGATGTAATGGCGAATTTGAAAAAACTGAATTGTATGGTGATATAATTCAGCGTCAAATTGAGAAGATGTTTATCAGTTCTGATGTGGATGAGGCAAGTAATGGTGTTAGACAAGAGTTTAGACTTTATCCAGTTATGCTTTTGTATAAGGTTTTATTGGAACTTGGACGTTCTTCGGGCAAATATGAAATATCATTAACGGAATATAGATATTTAGTTGCTACTACAAAAACATTTGAAGGCTTTTTGGATACTTTGCTTTGGATTAAATTGCTTAGAGAAGAACCATCAGCGAAAGGAGAGTTTGAAAAGTATAAGAGTAAATTTGATAATAGATTAAATCAAGCATTAAAGCAGTTAAGTACATTAGAATTTACAAAGGATACAATTGCTATTAGTGGGGACAAAATTGATGAAGTTGCTAAGAAAGTGTTTGTTTTTGAAAAGAATCCAGATATATTTACATCAGATAATTATTTAAGATTTTTAGGCTCTACTAAGTCGTTGTTTGAATTAGAGACAGATAATATAGGAGTACAGCAAGGAAAAAGTATTACAACAAATTCGATTGTGCAAGGTACGAATATATTATTTTACGGAGTTCCTGGAAGTGGTAAAAGTCATGCTGTAGATAAGATATGTTCTGATAAAGCAAGAATGGAAAGAGTAGTATTCCATCCTGAATATATATACTCAGATTTTGTTGGTCAGATTATGCCACAGGTAGCTGAGGATGGAAAAACTATTGAGTATAAATTTATTGAAGGTCCATTCACAAGAATTCTTCAAACTGCTTATAAGGAAGAGAACAAGAATACTATGTTTTATCTTGTAATAGAGGAGATTAATCGAGGAAACGCACCAGCTATATTCGGTGACATATTCCAGTTGCTTGATAGGGACGATACAGGTGCAAGTAAATATGGTATCAAGAATGTTGATATTGCAGAAAAGGTATTTGGTAAAGAGAATAAATTAGCTGATGTGAAAATTCCTAATAATGTGACAATACTTGCAACTATGAATACCTCAGACCAAAATGTATTTACTCTTGATACGGCTTTCCAAAGAAGATGGGAAATGACGCAGATAACAAATCAGTTTAAGCCAGACCATGAATTTGCTGACAAGCCTATTTCTGATACATCTGTTACTTGGAAAGTATTTAATGAGACTGTTAATGAGATAATTGTAAGAAAGAATCCAATGGTCTCAACAGAGGATAAGAGACTTGGAACATACTTTATTAAGGCAGAGGATTTAGCTGTGGGTAGCAAGAATTTCCCTGAAAAGGTTATTAAGTATCTTTGGGATGATGCAGTTAAGTTTTCAAGAGATATAATCTTTAACGATAAAGACTACCCTACGTTAGAGGTTGTTATAGAAAAATTTGAAAATTCATCTATGGATGAACGATTAAAAGTATTTAAAGATGGTATATTTAAGATTCAGAAACGGGCTGAAGATGGACAAGTTGCAGAACTATTAGAAGACGAACTAAAGGATGAGGAATCTAATAATTAGGGGTGAGCACCATGAATGAGATAAATCTCGAAAATATATGTCGAAATGTAGATATATACTCTCAGGATTCATTCGTTGGAATTAGATGTAAAGAGGATAATATAGAAGTTATTTTTCCTATGGGTTACAAGTTGGGGAAAGAAAACGTTGAGATTAGAAAAAATATATTATCATTGATGCAGATATTATCAGAATTTACGAACAGGAAAGATTCTGAGTGGAATAAGGAATCTAAAAAAGGTACTACAGAATTTCCTTTCTACTCATATCTGCACATTATCAGGGATTATCTCGCGAATGGATACTATGTAGAAAAAGAAATTAAATATAATGTTGCAAAAAGAGGTAAAATCAACTGGAACAGAACCATTAAAACTCAAAAGTTTTATGCATCAGAGAATGGATTTATCTATTTGGACTTTGTTGTAAAAGATAATTCTATCAATCAAAAAGAATTAATTACATTGGTGCATGAGGCATGTGTGTTTAGATGCTTTAAAAAACTAGGATGGCTTTATACCTCGTTTATGCCAGCACAACCGAGGCTTGAGTTTGACAAAAAATTATTTGAAACAGTGGTTATCCAGAGTATGGAAAAGACTTTCAATGATAATAAGAGAGAACTATTTGGTCATTTGTTAAAAGTAATAAAAGAGGAATCAAATGAAGAGGTGGTTGCAGATTTTACATTTGGAACTACAAGGTTCGAGTATGTGTGGGAAAATATGATTGACTATATGTTTGGTGTGGAAAACAAGGAAGATTATTTCCCACATAGTAATTGGCATTTAAAGAGTACGAATAAAAAGAATAGTGCACTTGAACCAGATACCATTATGATTAAAGATAGTATTGCTTATATATTGGATGCAAAATATTATAAATATGGTATCACGAATGATCCAGGACATTTGCCGGAGACATCATCAATAGCAAAACAAATTATATATGCAGAGTATATAGAGCAAAATAAGATGACAGATAATGAGGGAAATGTTCTGAAAACATATAATGCATTTATAATGCCATTTTCAAAGACTGGTAAGTATTTTAAAACCGATAAGAATTATAAATACATTGGTTTTGCTGATGCAGACTGGAAAGATATTCAGAACCATTATGAGCATATAGAAGGAATTCTTCTTGATATTAATTATATAATGGATAATTATTCTCGTCGGAGCAAAAATGACATAGAGGAATTGTCACAATTGATACTTGATTCGTTCGAGTAGGAGAAACAAGCAATCTGGTGATATGTCAAGATAAGATTTGCATTGTTTTTGATATGTTTTTC
>CAYPEJ010000030.1:0-50287 GCA_964409685.1 uncultured Anaeromicropila sp. | reverse complement strand
CAGACTGTAAATCTGTTAGCAACGCTTTCGAAGGTTCGAATCCTTCTCCATCCATTAGGATTTAAAATCCAACTAAATAAATATTATCGCGGGGTGGAGCAGCTGGAAGCTCGTCGGGCTCATAACCCGAAGGTCGCAGGTTCAAATCCTGTCCCCGCAATTGTTACTAAAAAGTAACACAATGACAGTAAGTATCGACATTAAAGTTTAAATTAATAATTGATATTAATTTGCCCAGATAGCTCAGTCGGTAGAGCAGGGGACTGAAAATCCCCGTGTCACTGGTTCGATTCCGGTTCTGGGCATTTAGTTTGTAGAAAACTAAGGAATGGGATATTAGCTCAGTTGGTAGAGCACTTGACTTTTAATCAAGTTGTCCGGGGTTCGAATCCCCGATGTCTCATTAAAAAAAAGAAGTATTGAAGATTCAATACTTCTTTTTTTGTTATAAAGAAATATAGGTATTATAATGTTATATATGTTGGTGAATTAACTTATTATATGTTATAATAATATGGAACAAAAATTTGACATGGGGTTAGTAGAATAAGAGCTAAAGAGGAGAATGAGTGATGAAAAAGGTAGTTATTATTGGAGCAGGGCCAGCCGGATTGACAGCGGCTTACAACCTACTAAAGCAATCAAGGGATTATGAAGTTGAAATATTAGAAGAAACTACAGAGATTGGTGGTATATCAAGAACTGTAAGGTATAAAGATAATAGGATGGATATTGGTGGTCATAGGTTCTTTTCAAAGGATCAGAGTGTTATGCAATGGTGGAAAGATATTTTACCAATACAGGGTGCACCATCATATGATGATAAATTACTTGGGAGAGAAAAGACACTAGAACCAGGTGGACCAGATCCAGAAAAAGTAGATAGAGTTATGTTAGTGAGACAAAGGGTTTCACGAATATATTATAAAAAGAAATTTTTTGATTACCCTATTTCAATGAAACCACAGACATTTATTAATATGGGATTTGTACAAACTGTGAAGGCTGGATGTAGTTATTTAAAATCAACTGTACATAAATTACCAGAGGATTCATTAGAAAACTTTTATATAAATCGATTTGGTAAAGTGTTATATTCTATGTTTTTTGAAGGATATACAGAGAAGTTATGGGGAAGACATCCAAGAGAGATTTCAGCAGATTGGGGAGCACAGAGAGTTAAGGGACTTTCTATTATGGCAATTATTAAAGATATGTTTTCTAAGATAATACCATCTAAAAAGCAGCGTCAAGTAGAGACATCACTAATTGAAGAGTTTATTTATCCAAAGTATGGACCAGGACAACTTTGGGAAACTGTTGCATCTGAGATAGAAAAGATGGGTGGAACTATTACTAAGAAGGCACTAGTAAATGATGTTGAATTTGAGGGTAATAAAATAGTTAGTGTTTCATATGTTGATGAGAATGGACAAGTTGTAAAAAAGGATGCAGATATATTTATATCATCTATGCCTGTAAAGGACTTAGTAGAAAGCATGGGACATGAAGTGCCAAAGAGAGTAAATGAAATTGCAGCAGGACTTCCATATAGAGACTTTGTTACTATTGGATTGCTTGTAGATAAATTAAATATGAAGAACTTAACGAATATAAAAACGTTAAATAATATTGTTCCAGATTGCTGGATTTATGTTCAGGATACAGGAGTTAAATTAGGGCGTATACAGATTTTCAATAACTGGTCGCCTTATATGGTAAAAGAAGTTGATAAAAAGGTCTGGATTGGATTAGAATATTTCTGTAAAGAGGGAGACTCCTTCTGGAATATGAGTGATCAAGAAAGTAGAAGATTTGCTACAAATGAATTAATAAAAATGGGTGTAATTGATAATAAAAACAATGTACTAGATGCACATAAGGAAAAGGTTAAGAAGGCTTATCCAGCATATTTTGATACCTATAATAATATTGATGAAGTGATTATTTATTTAAATCAGTTTGAAAATTTATATTGTGTAGGTAGAAATGGTCAACATCGCTATAATAATATGGATCATTCTATGGTTACTTCTTTTGAAACAGTTAAAAATATTTTAAGTGGTCGTAAGGATAAAGAAAATATTTGGAATGTAAATACTGAAAAAGAATATCACGAAGAAAAGAAGTAAAAGATAAGGAAGAATAATAGTAAGGATTTATACGAAAGCATCTAAGAGTTTATATTGGTCTTAGGTGCTTTTATTTAAATATGGATGAAAGAAGAGAGTTATATGGAAAATAAGATATTAGATTTAGTCAATATACTAAATGAAAGTAATAATATTGTTTTTTTTGGTGGAGCTGGAGTATCAACAGCTTCTAATATACCTGATTTTAGAAGTTCAAGCGGATTATATAGTAAAAAGTTAAATCGTAATTTTACGCCTGAACAAGCAGTGTCACATACTTTTTTCTTGCGTCATAGAGAAGAGTTCTTTGAATTCTATAAGCAAAATCTCGTATATCCAGATGCGAAACCTAATGATTGTCATATTGCTTTGGCGAAGCTTGAAGAAATGGGAAAGTTAAAGGCTGTTGTTACTCAAAATATTGATGGACTACATCAGGCAGCAGGTAGTAAGGTTGTATATGAGTTGCATGGTTCAGTATTAAGAAATTACTGTACAAAGTGTGGGGAATTTTATGATGTTAATGCTATTTTAGAGAGCTCAGGAGTGCCAATTTGTAAGAAGTGCGGTGGGGTTGTGAAACCAGATGTGGTTTTATATGAAGAAGGTCTTGATGATGACGTGGTAAGTGGAGCGATTGAGGCAATTAGAAAGGCTGATACATTAATAATTGGAGGAACATCCTTAGTGGTGTATCCGGCGGCTGGACTAATTAATTATTTTTCAGGAAAGAACCTAGTTCAAATTAATAAAACGGCTACATCAGCAGATAGCAAGGCAGACTTGGTAATTAACGATGACATTGCCTATGTATTTAAAGAAGTAATGAAATTAGTAAAAATTTAAATAAGCTATTTGCAATTATATATAAGATGTGATATCGTAATTAATGGAAAATATTACATCTTTTATTTGATGCTGTTTTTACTTTTTATGGAAGAGTATATATAAATATATTGACAAAATAAATTAGGGAGAATATACTTTGAATATCAAAGTATATTGCTATGACTTGATTTATTGAAAGAGTAAAGAATACATAATAAGAGGGATAGAAATGAAAATAATTGGAACAGGTAGTTATTTACCCGATTTTCTTTTGACAAATGAAATGCTTACGCAGATTGTTGATACTAGTGATGAATGGATAACTGAACGTACTGGAATGAAAGAAAGAAAAATTTCAACAGGAGAAGGTTGTTCTTATATGGCAATCAAGGCTGCAGAAAGGGCATTATTAAGCTCTGGTTTGAAGGCAGAAGAAATTGACTTAGTTATTGTTGCTACAGTAACATCGGATTATTTTACACCAAGTTTGGCTTGTTTGATTCAAGGAGAATTAGGAATAAGTAATGCAATTGGTTTCGATATAAATGCAGCATGTTCAGGATTTATGTATGGATTAAGTACTGTATATAATTTTATGTCTGCTGGAACTGTTAAAAATGCAATTGTTGTAGGTGTGGAAACAGTATCTAGATTAATTAATTATGAAGATAGAGGAACATGTATTTTATTTGGAGACGCAGCTGGTGCTGTTGTAGTAAAAGCAACAGAAGGCTCTATATTTACAAGTGAATTAGGTTCTGATGGTTCAAAGTCGCATGTACTATACTGTAAGCAGATGCCAATTAGTAATTTAGCTGTAAAAGGTGAAGAAGTAAGAGATTATTTACATATGGATGGGCAAGAAGTTTATAAGTTTGTAGTAAAGGAAATTCCTGGATTGATAAAACGTGTTGTTGAAAAGTCAGGTTTAGAACTATCGGATATAAAATATTTTGTATTACATCAGGCAAATAAGAGAATGAATGAGGTAATTGCAAAGAAATTGAAGCAAGAAAGTGAGAAGTTCCCAAGTAATCTTCATGAAACTGGGAATACATCAGCAGCATCGATACCAGTACTATTGGATAAGATGAACCAAGAAGGAAAACTTACAAAAGGCGATAAGATAGTATTGTGTGCATTTGGTGGAGGATTGACTTGGGCTGCGAATGTAATGGAGTGGTAATATTTGTTGAGTAATAAACAGTGTTTGTAAAAACGATGTTTATCAAAATAAAAAAATAATAAAATGTATATTTATAGGAGGTCTATCATGAGATTAGATGAATTAAAGGAAATTGTTGCAGAAGAGTTAAACGTATCAGTGGATGAATTAACAGAGAACACAAAGTTTGTAGATGACTTAGGTGCTGACTCTTTAGATTTATTCCAATTAGCTATGGCTATGGAAGAAAAATTTGAAATTGAAATTCCAAGTGAAGATTTAGAAAAAATTATTTCAGTAGGCGATGCTGCTAAATATATCGAAGATAAATTAGCAGAGTAAGAGATTAGGAGTAAGATATGGGTAAGTTAGCATTAGTATTTCCAGGGCAAGGTGCTCAAGTAGTAGGAATGGCAAAAGAGTTTTATGATACATATTCAGAATCTAAGGAAATCTTTGATATAGCAGAGAGAGAACTAGATTTCGATATCAAAAAGGTTTGCTTTGAACAAAATGATGATATTAATAAAACAGAGTTTACTCAGGCGGCAATATTGACTGCAAGCACTAGTATACTAAAAGCAATTGAGAAGAAGAATATTAAACCTGATTATACGGCAGGTCTTAGCTTGGGAGAATTCACTGCACTTGTTGCAAGCAATATTTTATCATTTGAAGATGCAGTGAAGGTAGTACGAAAAAGAGGAATTTACATGGAGAATGAAGTTCCAGCTGGAAAAGGTACTATGGCAGCTGTACTTGGAGTAGATGCTGACAAGGTAGAAGAAATTTGCAATAAAGTTGTGGAGAATACTGGTAACCCTGTTGAACCTGCAAATTATAATTGTCCTGGACAAATTGTAATCTCTGGTGAAACGAGTGCGGTTGTTAAGGCAAAAGAATTACTAGAGGAAGCAGGAGCTAAAAAGGTTGTACTACTAAACGTAAGTGGTCCATTTCACTCTGTTATGTTAGAGGGAGTGGAGGAAAAATTGAGAGAAAACTTTAAATCTGTAAAGTTTAATGATGGAGACATTCCTTATGTTTCAAGTGTAAATGCTGAGGTAATAGAACCAGCTCAGAATGCAGATAGGATTAAAAGTTTGTTAGAGAAACAGGTACATGTATCTGTTCGTTGGCAGCAGGCTGTTGAAACATTAATTTCTGAAGGGGTAGATACGTTTATAGAAGTAGGCCCTGGTAAGACTTTAAGTGGATTTATTAAGAGAATCTCAAGAGATGTTAAGTTTATTAATATCAATACTGTAAAAGATCTGGATAAACTAGACAGTTTCATTCAATCAGAATAATAGAATGCTTGAAAAGGGGTTCAATTATGTTTAAAAATAAGACTGCCTTAGTAACAGGGGCTAGTAGAGGAATAGGACGCGAGATTGCATTACAATTAGCATCTAGAGGAGCCTATGTAATTGTAAATTATGCAGGTAATAAGCAAGCTGCTGAAAGTGTTGTGAGTGAAATTAAAGCAGCAGGTGGTAATGGAGAAGCCTATCAGTGTAGCGTTGATAAGTTTGATGATGTAAAAGTAATGATTGATTATATCGTCAAGGAACGTAAAGCGATAGATATAATTGTGAATAATGCAGGAATTACGAAGGATAATCTGCTTTTAAGAATGACAGAGTCAGATTTTGATGATGTTATTGATATTAATTTAAAAGGAGCATTTAATGTTTGTAAACATGCACTTCGTAGTATGTTAAAAAAGAGAAGTGGAAGAATTATTAATATTACCTCGGTAGTCGGTATTACAGGAAATACTGGTCAGGTTAATTATTCATCATCAAAAGCTGGATTAATTGGACTTACCAAAAGTATTGCCCAAGAAGTTGCTTCAAAAGGCATTACTGTAAATGCAGTAGCACCAGGTTTTATTCAAACAGATATGACAGATGTTCTTTCTGAAGAGGCAAAACAAAATCTTATCAATTCAGTACCAATGAAGCGAATAGGTGTACCAGCTGATATTGCAAATGCAGTGTGTTTTTTAGCATCTGAAGAAGCAGGTTATATTACTGGACAGATAATAGAAGTTAATGGTGGCATGAATATGTAAAGTGAGTTTTAGAAAGGCTTGGTATAGAATATGGAACGTAGAGTTGTAATAACAGGAATGGGAGCAGTAACCCCAATAGGTAATAATGTTGAGGCATTTTGGCAAGGAATTAAAGAGAAAAAGATAGGAATTGCACCCATTACAAAGTTTGATGCAACTAATTTCAAGACAAATTTAGCTGCAGAAATAAAAGATTTTGATGGAAAAGATTATCTTGATCCAAAGGCTGTAAAACGATTGGATTTATTTAGTCAGTATGCAATAGTAGCAGCAAGAGAGGCAATGAAACAATCTGGTCTTATTGTAACAGAAGAAAATGCTGACCGTGTGGGTTGTATTATTGGTTCAGGTGTTGGTGGTATTCGAACACAAGAGGAAGATACGAAAAAAATGTTAGAGAAGGGACCAAGAAGGGTTTCTCCTTTTATGGTGCCAATGTTTATTTCAAATATGGCAGCTGGAAATGTTGCAATTGATCAAGGTTTATGTGGGAAATGTTTTTCAATTAGTACAGCATGTGCTACAGGAACTCATTGTATTGGCGAGGCTTTTCGATCTATTAAGTATGGAGAGTCAGACGCCATGCTTGCAGGTGGCTCAGAAGCATCTATGGCAGCTTCCGGTGTAGCAGGTTTTGATTCATTAAATGCATTGTGTATTGGTGATGATCCTAAGAAGGCTTCTATACCTTTTGATAAAGAAAGAAGTGGATTTATAGTAGGAGAAGGTGCTGGTGTGCTTGTATTAGAAGAATTAGAGCATGCAAAAGCTAGAAATGCTACTATTTTAGCTGAAATTGTTGGATATGGTGCTACATGTGATGCATTTCATATTACATGTCCAAAGGAAGATGGTTCAGGTTCTGCAAAGGCTATGAAATTAGCGATGAACGAAGCAGGAATCACTGCTGAGGATATTAATAGTGTAAATGCTCATGGAACAAGTACGCATTTAAATGATATGACAGAAACAAAAGCAATTAAGTTAGCATTTGGTGACCATGCAAGTAAGCTAACAGTAAATTCTACAAAATCTATGATTGGACATTTGCTAGGTGCAGCAGGCGCAGTAGAATGTATTGCTTGCGTAAAAGAAATTGAAGAGCAATATGTTCATGCAACAGTTGGTTTAAATACACCAGATCCAGAGTGTGATTTAGATTATGTTGCAAATGAAGGTAGAAATACAGAACTAAATTATGTATTATCCAATTCATTAGGTTTTGGTGGACATAATGCAAGTATAATTGTTAAAAAGTTTGAAGATTAAGAGTGGGTGATACGATGTTAGAACTTGAAGATATTAAAAAAATTATTCCACATCGTAGTCCGATGCTTTTAGTGGATCGTGTGGATGAGATTGTTCCTGGTGTTTCTGCTGTGGGATATAAGGGTGTGACATATAATGAGCCTTTCTTCCAAGGACATTATCCAGATTATCCAGTTATGCCAGGAGTGCTTATCGTAGAGGCTTTAGCACAGACAGGAGCAGTTGCTTTATTAAGTAATGAAGAGTATAAGGATAAGCTTGTATTTTTTGGTGGAATTAATAATGCAAAGTTTCGTAAGCAAGTGAAACCAGGATGTTTATTGCGTCTTGAAACAGAGCTAACAAAGATAAAAGGACCTGTTGGAATTGGAAAAGGAAAAGCTTACGTTGATGATACATTAATGGCGGAAGCTGAGTTTACCTTTATTATTAAATAGTTATATAAGAGAATGAATAGAGAGGGTATGTCCATTATTGGAGATATCCTCTTTGTTGCGTTTGTGAGAAGGATATGATATTGTAGGAACAAATATTATATTAGTAATTTAATATGTTTAGTAATTGGAGGAATTCAAGGAATTGATGCAGGAAAAGAGAAGTGCAGAAAATGTTTTGTATAAATTAGGATGGATAAGTATTGCAATAATAATCATTGGGGGAGTGGGATTGAAGGTTTTTCCAGACTTTTTTTCAAGATGGATGATACCTTGTCCATTTCATATAATTACGGGATACTATTGTCCTGGGTGTGGGGGAACTAGGGCGGTAAAATACTTTCTATCGGGACGTATTTTGAAGAGCTTTTATTATCATCCATTAGTACCTTATCTGGGAATTGGGGGTGCAATCTTTATGGTTACTCATACATTAGAGCGTGTTACGAAGGGAAGCGTAAGGGGAATAAAATTTAGAGGTGTATATGTATATTTGATGGGAGTCATATTGGTAGTACAGTTTATTGTGAAAAATGTACTTGTTTATTATGGGTATTCTATCATATAAAAAGAGATTGGATGTTAGTATCCAATCTCTCTTATTATATGAATTAATAAAAGTCATAGGATGATGGATCTTCTAAGGAGTTAATTATCTCACTCATAGAATTGTAATCAAACGCCGAAAACGCTGCTACTACACAGAAAATCATAAATATGGAGCAGATGATTCCAAGTACGGAACAAATGATACCTGCAATTGCCATACCAGTGAATTTACCACCACTTTGTTTACGTGAAACAAAAGCAAATACGATGGAGATAATAGCAAGGATAAGTCCTAAGCCGTAGCAACATCCAAGTGGAATAGATAAAATACCAAGTACTAAGCTGGCAATAGCATATCCATTGGCACCATTGTAATTGTTGTTTCCGTTGTTATAGCCATTATTATAGGTTTCATTAAAGCCATTGTTATAGCTTCCATTATTATAGCTACCATTATTATAGCTACTATTATTAAAATTTCCGTTATTGAAGCTATTATCATTATTATAACTATTGTTATAATCGTTGTTAAATCCATTGTTTAGGTTATTATTATTGTTTTCGGAACTATGATTGCTTAGTTCATTATTATCATAACCTGAATTTTCACCATCATTGTTATTAAAATCCATAACGCACCCTCCTACATATTTGTTATGTATATTTTTGTACATACAGATTCATTTTAGCATAAGAGTTAGAAAAAAACAAATAATATAATGGTAAATGGGTAAAATAGTACCTATAGTTTTATGCTGGAAAGGATGGTAATATGCAAAGGAGTATAGCGAATAACTTTGAAGATAATTTGAAGTTATTTCAAGATATTTTACGAGTGGATGAAAGTTTTGATATTATTTATAGAACGTTTCAAATGGGAGAGAAAAGGGCAGCACTATTCTTTATAGATGGATTTGTAAAAGATGAAGTACTACAAAAGATTATGCAATTTTTGCAGGGAAAGAAAACGGAGGATGTGCCAGAAGATGCGCATGGTTTTTCGAAACATTTGGTCCCTTATGGTGAGGTAGATTTAAAGGACAATATTGAGGATATTATTGTGGACATATTGTCTGGTGTACCTATGATGATTATTGAAAATTATGATAAGGTCATTCTAATTGATTGTAGAACATATCCAGCGAGAAGTGTTGATGAACCAGAAAAAGATAAAACGTTACGAGGTTCAAAGGACGGATTTGTAGAAACAGTTGTATTTAATACGGCGTTGATTCGAAGACGTATTCGAAGTACGGAATTAACCAATGAAATTGTTCGAGTTGGGACTAGTTCAAAGACAGATATCGTAATTACGTATATGAATGATCGGGTAAATAAAAAGGCGTTAGGTGAAATTAGAAGGAAGATTGAAAATATAGATGTAGATGCATTGTCCATGAATGAGGAAAGTTTAGCAGAGTGTTTGTATCAAAGAAAATGGTATAATCCATTTCCAAAGTTTAAATACACAGAAAGACCTGACACAGCAGCAGCTTCTATCTTAGAGGGTAGTATAGTAGTAATTGTAGATAATGCACCGTCAGCAATGATTTTACCGGCAACTTTGTTTGATATTGTGGAAGAAGCAGATGATTACTATTTTCCACCGATTACAGGGTCATATCTTAGAATTAGTCGATTTATATTTAATCTGTTGGCAGTATTTTTGACACCATTATTTTTACTTTTTTTTAAGAATCCAGAGTATATACCAAGTTGGCTTAGTTTTATTGAGATTAAAGATCCAATCAATATACCTGTAGTGATACAGTTTTTAATATTGGAGTTTGCAATTGATGGATTACGTTTGGCTTCTGTGAATACACCAGATATGTTGAGTACGCCATTATCAGTTGTAGCAGGTATTGTATTAGGAGATTATACCGTTAGTTCAGGTTGGTTTAATTCAGAGGTTATGTTGTATATGGCATTTGTGGCCATTGCAAATTATACGCAGGTAAGTTTCGAGCTTGGCTATGCATTGAAGTTCTTGCGTATTATTTTACTAATCTTAACCGCTATCTTTGGAATATGGGGATTTGTTGCAGGCGTTATTATTGCAATATTGTCTCTTGTGACAAATAAGACATTACTTGGAACAAGTTATATTTATCCTTTAATTCCATTCAATGGAAAAGAACTTTTTCGACATATTTTTAGAGTTAGTTTGCCAAGGGCAAAGAACTAGTCTAGTATGTAATGTAGAATTCTGAGATATATCTTAGAATGTAATTTTTGCAAAGAATAAAACACCTATGATAGATGCCGCAGCATGTTCATAGGTGTTATTTAAGTTTGTTTTATTCCAATTTTCTTATAAATCGTCATATGGATATTTCTTAGAATAGTAGTTGTCACGTCGACGACGATAATAAGCACTACGAAGGCGTCTCTTTTTAACAATAAAAGCGTAGTAGATAATTCCACCAACTACTACAACGGCAATAATAATAGCGACTACATTTACAGAGCGACTAGAACCCTGATTTATAGGCACTAGATCTGTATTTACAGAGACTTCTGTCTTGGTTATAAGTTGGGTTAGGTCTTTGATATTGTAAATAATATTTCCAGTACCTAATACTTTATCTTGGTATGTGTAAGTGATAGTACCAATCGTATTTTCGCCTTCTTGGAAGGAACTTAGATTATTATAAGTAATGTTTTGTTCTACATCATCTATGGATACACCATTTGGTAAAACAACGTTGGTATTATCGGATAGATAGATAAGTGGGTTATCATCATTTAATAATGCAGAGTATTTTGTAAATAGGGAAGAACTAACTTCCTTGGAACTCTCATGTTCAGATGATACTTTATATAAAGAAAAATTGTCAAAGCAATAATTAAATAGTGATGTGGTGTCTGTGTATTCGTTTTTCTGATAGGATGGACCGAGATCTTTAAGAACAACGCAGATTAGGGTCATTCCATCTTTTTCGGCATAAGTAACAAGTGTGGATTGTGCTTTCGTGGTATATCCTGTTTTACCACCGATACAGTAGTCGTATTGATATTTTGGATATTTGTAACCGTAAAGCATTTGATTGTGGTTCTTAATCCAAGTACGGGCTTCCTTTTTGTTTGTTTCAGGAATGGTGTACTGTTTGGTACCTGTTACAGTTCGAAATGTTTCATTTTGTATAGCTGCTTGTGCAATTAAAGCCATATCATGGGCACTTACATAATGTTCATCATCATGTAGACCATTTGGATTCACAAAGTTCGTGTTAGTACATCCAAGTTCTTTGGCACGAACATTCATTAAATCTACAAATGCTTCTACGCTTCCAGAGATATGTTCGGCAACCCCTAGGCAGACTTCATTTGCGGATTCTAACATGATTGCGTATAGACATTGTTCGATAGTGAGTTGTTCATCAACTTCTACTGCAATATGACTACTTCCCGGTTCAATACCATAGACTGCATTTCGTGAAAAAGTCACTACTTCGTCTAGTGAAGCATTTTCTACAACAAGTAATGCTGTCATAATTTTAGTGATACTTGCAGGGTATTGTTGCTTGTCTATATTTTTACCATATAAAATAAGCCCTGTAGATGCTTCCATAATAATTGCAGAATCTGCAACGATGGAAGATGCTTTCGGGCCACTTGGCCAAGTAGTATCCGCCGTGCTACTTGCCATAATCATTTGGGTTTGCATCATGCACATAAAAGTGAGCATGATGCAAATCATTTTTACTAGCTTTTTCATTATAAATCCCTCAACCGTATGCTATTGTTTATGTTTCATTCTTTTAATGACTTTTAATCGAGTAAATTCTTCTCGCTCCTTTTCCTCAAGTGCATTTTGAATTTCAATAGTAAGTGCGGTGTAGTTAGGAATGGTTATATTCTGCAAGGCATTTGCTCGTTTCTGGGTTTTCTTAATATTCGTTGCGAGCCTGTATGCGGAATTTTCCACCATAGATAAACGTATGGTTAATTCCTTAACTTTATTAAATTTCATTACAGCCTCATCAAGCGAAATCTTGGTTCCATAAAATGAATAAGCTGGTTTGCTACTTGTATTTTCAAATTCAACAAGAGGTATTTCCGTACCCATAATACTTCTTTGTTTGATAACGATAGAATTTTCTTCAGGTACAGTATGACTTAATTCTTCTACGTTGTAAATACCTAATTCGATATTTGCCTTTTGTAGGGCTAAGTATGCAGAAGAAAATGTTTTGTCAATCTCTGCTTGTATCTCAGAAGCTTGATCGATTAATTCCATTAATTCGCGAATTAAAATATTACGTTTCTTGTCCATTAGTTCAAAGCCTTGCCGAGCTAAAGCAAGGGAATTCTTTGCAAGAATTAAATTACTTTTCGTTGGAAATGTATTAGGGTTCATCGTCTCACCTCCTTATTATATCAATTATATATTAGTTTCATCAAGGATGTTTTGGGATTTTGCTTGTTTTTCGTTCGCAATTTCCTCCTCGGTGCGATAATATTTGTCTAAAATCTTAGTGTCAATACGATCCAGTTCTTCTCTAGGAAGCATGGATAAGAGCTCCCAACCTAGGTTTAGAGTGGTTTCAATAGTACGGTTTTCATTTTTACCTTGTGCAACAAAACGGCTTTCAAAGGCATTACCGAATTTTAAGTATTTTTTATCTAATGGTGAAAGTTCGTCTTCACCGATTACACTTGCTAAGGCACGAGCATCACCAACATGTGCATAGGAAGAGAAAAGCTGGTTGGCTAAGTCTTGGTGGTCTTCTCTTGTGTAACCTGCACCGATACCGTCTTTCATAAGACGAGATAGAGAAGGAAGGACACTGATTGGTGGGTAAATAGCAGTTTGGTGTAAGGAACGGTCTAGTACGATTTGACCTTCGGTAATGTAGCCAGTAAGGTCAGGAATTGGGTGCGTAATATCGTCATTTGGCATGGTTAAGATAGGAATCTGGGTTACAGAACCATTTACGCCTTGAACGATACCGGCACGTTCGTATAGGGTTGCTAGTTCGCTATATAAGTATCCTGGGTAACCTTTACGGCTTGGAATTTCTCCTTTGGAGGAGGAGACTTCACGCATGGCTTCAGCAAAGGAAGTCATATCGGTTAGGATTACTAGGATGTGCATGTTTTTTTCAAATGCTAAGTATTCGGCAGCAGTAAGCGCTACCTTTGGTGTAATAAGACGTTCTACTACTGGGTCGTTCGCTAGGTTCAAGAACATCGTTACGTGGGAACTTGCACCGCTTTCTTCAAAGGTACGGCGGAAGAATTCGGCAACGTCATGTTTGACGCCCATTGCAGCAAATACAATAGCGAAATCTTCATCGGAATCGTCACCAAGAGAAGCTTGTTTTACGATCTGGGCAGCAAGTTCATCGTGAGGAAGACCATTTCCAGAAAAGATGGGGAGTTTCTGACCGCGAATTAAAGTAGTAAGACAGTCAATTGCAGAGATACCAGTGCGAATGTAGTTTCGTGGGTATTCTCTAGTACATGGATTTAATGGAAGACCATTTACGTTTCGTTTTATGTCAGAAACGATTGGATCTAAGCCGTCAATTGGTTGACCTAAACCGTTAAATACGCGTCCTAATATTTCCTCGGAGAGAGCAATTTCCATAGGGTGTCCTGTTAGTTTGGTATGGGTATTTTGAAGGGACATTTCTTCCGTTCCTTCAAATACTTGAATTACGGCTTTGTCTTCGTATACTTCAACGATTCGACCCAGCTTCTTCTGTTTTTGTGCAACGGTGAATTCAACGATTTCTTCATAGGAAGCATCTTGAACACCTTCTAATACAATGAGAGGTCCATTGATTTCACTTAGGCCTAAATATTCAATTGCCATAATGAAACTCCTTTCTGATTGGATGGTTATGTTCTATTAAGAAAAAATGTTTCTATACATTTCTAAGCATTGGTAGCAATTAAGTGCTCATAGAATTCATCAACCATCTTAAAGTAATCATCGAATTTTTCTAATTCATTGTTTGGAATGTCATATTTAATAGAGATTATTTTTTCAAAAATATTTTGTTCTCTTAGTAATGACATTGGCATATTCATTGCGATTAACTTTTTACATCTATCATATAAGTATAAAATTAATTGCATCATTTTTAGCTGCTTTTCCATTGGGACATAGGTATCATCTTTGTGGAATGCATTTTGTTGGACGAAACCTAGTCTTACCACACGGGCAATTTCTAAGACTAATTTTTGATCGTCAGGTAGTACGTCACTACCGATTAACTTAACGATTTCATTTAAACTATTTTCTTGAGTAAGTAGACTTACTAATTGATTACGATTGTTTACAAAGTCAGCCCCCACATGTTTGGTGTACCAAGGTGCTAGGTCGGATACATATTCGCTGTAGCTGGTAAGCCAGTTAATAGCAGGAAAGTGTCTTGCGTAAGCAAGGGATTTATCCAGTGCCCAGAAGCAGCGAACAAAACGTTTGGTATTTTGGGTTACTGGTTCGGAGAAGTCACCACCTTGAGGGGATACGGCTCCGATGATGGAAACACTTCCTTCTGTTCCATTTAAGTTTTGCATAAATCCTGCACGTTCATAAAATGCGGATAATCGAGAAGCTAAGTATGCAGGGAAACCTTCTTCGGCAGGCATTTCTTCTAAACGTCCAGAAAGTTCTCTTAAGGCCTCCGCCCAACGAGATGTAGAGTCTGCCATAATTGCCACATGATATCCCATATCTCGATAGTATTCTGCAAGTGTAATACCTGTGTAAATGCTAGCTTCACGAGCTGCAACAGGCATGTTGGAGGTATTGGCTATTAGAGTAGTACGATCTAATAAAGGATTACCCGACTTTGGATCGACTAATTGTGAAAATTCTTCTAGTACGTTGGTCATCTCATTTCCACGTTCTCCACAACCGATGTAGATAATAATATCTGCATCAGACCATTTGGCAAGTTGGTGTTGTGTCATGGTTTTTCCAGTTCCGAATCCACCTGGAATGGCAGCAGTGCCACCCTTTGCAATTGGAAATAGAGTATCTAGGATTCGTTGCCCTGTAAGAAGTGGGCGATCCGATGGATATCTCTTTTGGGTAGGTCGTGGAACTCGAATAGGCCATTTTTGAGTTAAGGTAAGTTCTTTTTCTTCTCCTGTATCGGTTTGAATTACAATGATAGTTTCGTCTATGGTGTATTTGCCATCTGGATATACTTTGGTTACAGTACCATTGATATCGGGAGAAAGCATAGACTTGTGTACGATTGCAGAGGTTTCAGGTACTTCTGCAATAATACAGCCACCGTAGATGTGGTCTCCTTCTTTTACTGTGATATGTACATCCCATTTCTTTTCTTTATCAAGAGAGTCTACATTAACACCTCTTGGAATAAATGCACCACCTGTTTTAGCAATTTCATTTAATGGTCTTTCAATTCCATCGAAAATGTTGCCGATGATACCAGGTGCAAGGGTAACGGAGATAGCATTTCCAGTGGAATAAACTGTTTCACCTGGTTTTAGACCAGTGGTTTCTTCAAATACTTGAATGGTAGTAATGTCTTTGGTAAGCCCGATTACTTCGCCTACGAGTTTTTCATTTCCAACGTAGACCATCTCGGCCATTTTGAAGCCTAGGTTTCCTTTTAAATAAACGATAGGCCCGTTAATTCCATATATTTCACCAGTTAGTTGCATTTTGGAGCAGCCTCCTATCTATTGATATCGGTTCGCAAATATAATTCAACGTATTACTTAAAGGTAAAGGAATCTTTTTCTTCGACTAATTTACTAACAAAGGAGTTATCAATTAGGATATTTCGATTCCTTATAACAGCACGAGTGCCTCCCATAAAATCTATTTTACTAATTATAATGGAACAATGAAGCATGTCTTCTAATTCTTGCTTTTTGGATGCATCCGTCGCATTGATGTAGATTTCAATTGGTTCCCCTTTGGCAAATGATAGAGCATTTTGAATTTGACGTTTTAACAATTCATTATATTGTGGTGTTGTCATAAATGCTTGAATTTTTTGTTCCACTTTATCGAATACTTTCTTTTCGCATGCATTTACTTTTTGGGTAATAGTACGGCGTAATAAAAGGGATTCATCAGAGATTCGCTTATTTTTATTACGAATTAAGTATTCGGTTTCGGATTTTATAGTATCTTGGGCTTTTTTTAATGTTTCTTCTTCGTGCTCTTTCTGCATTTTACCTAAAGCTTCTTTGTATTCCGCTATTAATTTTTCACTTTGGGTAGTGGCATCATTAATTGCAGCATTGTAAAATACATCTAATTTTTCTTCTAGCGTCATAGTGCGCCTCCTTTTTACAGTTTTAAACCAATTGCTTCATTTACATAGTCGGTAATAAAGTTTGGTTTTCGTCCTGTACCATGTCTATCAGGTATTTCAACAATAAGAGGTAGACGGCGGTTTAATTTTACGTCATCAATGATATCAGGGAATTCTCGACCAAATTTTTCAGTTAAAAGAACGATTCCAATTTCCTTGTTGCTAAATGCTTTTTCTAATTGTTCTTTTAGGTGTTTTCTGGAGTGGATGACGACACCATCTATTCCAGCTAAACGCATTCCTGTATAAGTATCAACATTGTCGCTAATTAAAAACATTTTCATATGATTCCTCCATTCTCAGGTTGGTTACCATGAGAAATTCTCATCAGAAACTCTTATCAGAAATTATAAGATTAACCTAAAATTGTGAAGGAGATAATTAATCCATAAAGTGCAATGGATTCTGCAAGGGCAACGAAGATTAACGCTTTACCCATGATACTAGAATCTTCACTTAATGCACCTAAAGCAGAGCTTGCGGCAGAAGCAACGGCGATACCAGCACCAAGACAAGATAAACCAGTGGATAATGCAGCAGCAAGGTATCTCCAGCCTTCTACACTACTTGCAGCAGTTTCAGTTACTTCAGCAGCAGAGATGGTTCCGTTGAATAATAAAATGTCACCGACAATTAAAGTTCCAAAGAAAAATAGTGCATTAAATCCAAGTGCGGCTTTGAAGTTCCCTTTCTTCTTTTCTCCTAGTAAATAAGCTCCGAATGGAATGACAATACTTGCAATTAAAACAACACATAATAAGATTTTTGTAATCATAGTTTATTTCCTCCTAAATTAAATTTTTCCTTATGTTAAATATTATAGTTTGGACTATCATTTTAACTTTGGCTTTTCGTTCGGAATGGTTTAAATGCCTTTCCAGAACCACGGTAGAAACGACTAAACATTTCATAGTATTCAAGACGTAATACTTGAATTCCGACAACTAAGCCTTCTAGTACTGTTACAACAATATTTCCAATGACAATGACCGCAATATTTGGGTGACCGCTTTCTACTTGTGCAAGAGAAAGAACTACACCCATCATACCAGCATGGCTTAATGCAAATGCGCCAACACGGACAAAGGAAATAGTATTAGTAGCGTAACTTAATACTACATCAAAGAGTTCTACTAAATTTTCAACAATGAACATGACTTTACTTCCTTCTGGGAAGATTTTATGTTTTTTCTCAATCCAGTTACTTAGTGGTTCTTTTAAGAAAATACAAAGTAAAGGAACACCAACTAAGATTGAGAGTACAATTGTTCCAGGAATGGTATAGCCTAAGAAGTAAAGACCAACACATCCAATTACAGAACCGTAACATATAAAACCTGCAAGACCACTTGGATCAAAGAAGATTTTTTCAATGCTTTTCGCACGAATACCATTGATGATATTTAAAATCATTGCAATCAGGATTAAGAATACACCAAAGCATATTGCCATAATTAACGTTGTCATAATATCATCCATTGGTCTACGCCAGACGGCTTCTAGTACTTCTTCAAATCCAAATATACTACCGTATAGGAACCCAAATATAGTAGACCATATACCAGCAACACTAATTATTGCAGCAAGGTTTAACTTTTTAAACTTATAGATTAGGAATCCAATTACAGTAAGACAGGCACCTTGCCCTACATCGCCAAACATGATTCCAAAGATTAATGTATAGGTAAGTGCTACAAATATTGTTGGGTCCATCTCATTATAAGCAGGCAACCCGTACATCTGAATAAATAATTCAAATGGTTTAAATATCTTAGGGTTTCTCAATTTCGTCGGCGGTTTACTAAGTGAATCTTCATTTCGATCTTCACAGATACAGTATACATGAGGATCTTCTTCTACTTCCTTCATAAATTTCTTAGCATCTCGTTTTGCCATCCAACCACATAGTATGTAGAAGACAATACCTTGGCTCGTGGCTTTTGTACAGGCTGCTAATTTACGAATCTCAAAGTTATCTGAGAAATCTTTTAGCTTTTGATGTGCAAGGACTAGTTGAGGTGCGATTTCATAAAGTTGTTCACGAATCTGGTCTGTCACTTGCTTGCGTTTTGTGCGTAATTCTTTTTGTTGTGTAATAAGTGTATGGTAAATTGTCTCAGGAGTTCCATCATACTCATCTGGTAAGTAAACTCGTTCAAAGTGCATAGAGTAAAATACAGCATCTACCTGAACTGCGGAAGAAGCAGGTACAAAGTAAATTCCCCATACATAATTTTCATCTCGGTCACATTCTATAAATACAGTGTTTAAATTTTCATATACATAAGAAGAAAACTTGTTGAAGTATTCATGTGAGATCTTTCCGAAACGAAATTTTACGAATTTAAATTGTAGGATTTTCTTTAAATCGTAGTCCAACATTCGAAATGGTTCGATTACTGCTAATTTCTTACCTAATTCATTTTTTTCATCCGTTAGAGCTTTCTTTTCTATAGACAGATTTTCAACACCATTGTATGCTTCATTTACAATCAGCGCGGCTTCTTCCATAGTCATATCTTGTGTGGCAATTCGAGATGTATCACCTAACTTATCCAGCAAATATTCTGCTTTGGTTAGGGCATCTTTGTAAGGATTTAGTTCCACGTAAGGCTTTAAATCATGCACAGAAGCAAGTTCTGTAAGAGCATTTTCTAGGTGAATCTCATATTTGGATAGATAGAGGTTCATAACGCGGTCGATATCATCCTTTGGTCCCGTAATGGTTAAAAATTGCATTTTTTCAATCACTACACATACCCCTTTCGTTATGTACTATAAATATATTTTAATGCTTCTTCTGGTTCTAAATGATAACGTATACACTCTAATGCAGTGGTTATGTGGTCAAGTTCTTTTTCTTTTAAGAATAAATAGTAAAGAATATGAAGCATAGAATGAGGATCTTCCTGTAAAAGTTTTTTATAGGTACGTCTCATTATGCTTTCATAAGTTTTTTCAATAGAGCCATTTTGGTAGTCCTCTTTAAGAAATTTGTAGTAGGTGTTTTCTAAGATCTGAATCATCTCAGTGATTCCAGGTGCCTCTACTAACTTTACAATCTGTTCTTTTTTCAAATGAAAATGTATTGGGATGATCGTAAGATATATTTCCTTAGCATCCACATTGTAAAACTTCTTTGACCGGTAAATCCACATTATGTTTAGAATATCGATTTGTGTTCCAAATAGCGTTAACATGCGTTTTTTTTCTTTTCCTGTAAATGTTTTGTTTAGCTTTTTCCAGGTGCGTTGATAGTACAGAATATCAAGCTGCGCCTCGTAATCGCTAAGTGAAATATTATCATTAGAGTTATATAAGTTAGATAAAATAGGTTCATACTTTGTGCCTTTTAAACAAGAGATATATTCATCTAAGGATTGGCACTCTGCCAAAGCAGTAATATTTACTTCTGAATGTTGTTGAAAGAATGATAAAAAGTCTGCTAGGTGAATGGTGTTTTTATGATTGTAAATCAATTCTAGGCATTCTTTTAAAAAGTTCACTTCATATCGAAAGAACACGATATCTAAGTAAGCACGTTGTTCTCTTGTACAGAAAATGTAGAGCTTACTAAAGTCCATAAGAAGTGATATTTTCATCAACTCTTCAATCTGTCCACGATGAATGGTCATTTCATTCACATCTTTAAAAATGGTTTCATATGATGGCTTAGTGCGTAGAAAATTTATGTAGTCTGCAGTAGTATCTAGTTCTACAATTCGTTGAAATTCTGCTTTTGTAATCAGATGACTAGACAGAGCTTTCACTTTTGTAATAATGCCACCATAAGTAAGAGCATTTCCCATGCTACACCTCCTAATGGAGTTAAATTGTTATAATGCGTTTGAATATTTCATTGGCATACTGTTCACAATTCTCCTCAAAGTTTTCATCTAGCTTTTGCAAGTAGTTTTCTTGGTCAGCTTTCATTTTGGATAATTCAGATTCTACTTCCATATCCGCTTTCTTACGGAGGGCATCAAGTTTCTCGTTGGTTTCTATTTGAATCTTAGAATCAAAAGATTTCATTTTTTGATTCATTTCTTCGTTTAATCTTGCTTTGTCATCAGAAACTCGACTTAAAATCTTATCTGCTTTTGTTTCAATATCATTTAATAGATTGATTACCTTTTCCATAAAACGCCTCCTAACTTATTTTAAGTTTTTTAAGTTTTGTTTTAAGTTTTGCATAAAGTGTTATGACAATTTTATGATATTGAGAAAACAATTTCAACGTATATATCATACTCCTATTTTGGAAAATAGACTATACTTTTTTTGTTTCTTAATTATTAATTAACTTTATGATTTCGGTTTTACTTAGTAGAAAAAAACGTTCTAAAATGTAATAAACGGGAGTTTGACAGAAGAACAGTAAGCTTTTATAATAATACCGAAACTGTTTAGTAAGCAAGCGAGGGCATTATTATGAGATTAAGAAATGTAAAGGGTTCACGAGAAAAGATTGCAGCAAATGATTTTGTAATTCATAACCCAGAAGAAATGAAGGGAAAATGGAGAGAAGTGTTTGGAAATGATAATCCCATTCATATCGAAGTAGGTATGGGGAAGGGAAGATTTCTTATGGAACTTGCTCAGTTGAATCCAAATATTAATTATATAGGAATTGAAAAATATTCAAGCGTTTTAATTCGTGCCATTGAAAAGAGAGAAGAAGTAGAGCTTTCAAACCTTTACTTTGTACGTATGGATGCAGAAGATATTAATGATGTATTTGCAGAAGGTGAGATTGACCAGATTTATCTAAACTTCTCCGATCCATGGCCAAAAGATAGACATGCAAAACGTCGTTTGACATCTCATCAATTTTTAGCACGTTATGATAAATTCTTAAAGAAAGATGGCGTTGTTATCTTTAAGACAGATAATAAAGACTTATTTGACTTTTCATTAGAAGAAGTACCAGTTGCAGGATGGACATTAGAGAGTCATACTTATGATCTTCATCACAGTGAATATAACGAAGGTAATGTGATGACAGAGTATGAAGAAAAATTCTCTAGTATGGGTAACCCTATTTGTAGAATGGTGATTTCTAGGTAGTTGATTGGGTAAATTGCGTAAAGTGTTACGTGAAATTGCATACTATAAAAGAAAAGAGTTTTTGGTGATTGAATGAATTATAAGCGTTCCTTAGCACGAATGACAGGAAATTATAGAACTTTGGATAAAAAGGTTTTATCGATGAAAAAGTCATGGGATGATGTTTCAAAATTATTAGAAGGAACAGGAAAAGGAAAGCGTAAAAAGGTAGAAACGAAAAAATCAGAAACGAAAAAGTCAGACGGTAAAGCATAAAATTGAAAACAAAATTTTGAATTTTAGTTAGATTTAGATTGGAATAAGAAATTAGACAACAAGAGATATTAAGTAGTAAACAACAGAAGGAGGAATGTGAGATGGCATTTCAATTTACTGAGGAAAATTTTGAACAGGAAGTATTAAAATCAAATGAGTTAGTAGTCGTTGATTTTTATGCTGATTGGTGTGGTCCATGTAAAATGGTTGGACCAATTATTGAGCAACTAGCAGCAGAACAGACAGGTGTTAAGATTGGAAAGTTAAATGTAGATAATGCACAAGGAATCGCAGCAAAATATAAAGTAATGTCAATTCCAACAATCTTATACTTTAAGAATGGTGAAGTAGTTCATAAGATTATTGGTCTTGAGAAGAAAGAAGTATTTGAAGCGAAGATTGCGGAATTCAAATAAAGATAAAGCGGAATTGAAAATAATAGTTCTAGTGAAAAGATGTCTTATACTGAGCTTTTTGCTAGGACTATTTTTATTTTTACAAAAACCTTTATTTGGAAAAGTTTGAAAATCTTTATATTTTATTAAGAAAAAAGTAAAGATTTGAATGGCGCTTTATGATACTATACTTAAGAAAGAAAAATGATCAAGAGTCAATAGGTGAGTTGGTGAGTTTAAATGAAGTAATAATTCTTTTGATGTTTTACGAAAACATTACAGAAAGAGACATTGCTCTTTTAATTACGAGGTTCTAGAGCTCAAGGAGAAATCAATGTCACTCATGGAATAAAGCAATTACACAAGGTAGAATTGTATCAATATACAGTAAATAAAGGGTTATAGGTTATCTTTATCAACCTAAATATATTATATAAGGAAAAAATAAATGAATATAAAAAGGGTGTTAATCATTGTAATTAATATTTTGACTGTGTTTGCAGTTTTAGTGAGTCAAAAAGGGTCTTGTTCAGAAATGATATATGCAAAAGCAAGTAACTTTTCTTTGGAAATGAATCAAAAAACAAAAAGTATAACTCTAAAAACAAATCAGACCTATGAATATAACATATACAATAGAGATAATAGTGTATTACAAAGTGGGACTTGTAAATCAAAAGTTGAGATAAAAAATGTAATTCAAAGTAGAGTATATGGATTTGAATTATTAGAAAAGAAGAAATTAGCATACAAAGGTACATTTTATGTAACAAAGAAAGACAAGGTAGTTGTAGAGCATAATACCAAGGAGCAAATTAAAAAGAGATGCAAAACAGTATCAGTTAATAAGACTACAAAACTGAGGATAACTAAAGATACTGAACTATTATATCTAAAATTTGTTCCAAGGCAGAATGGATATTACAATATAAAAGTCAAAGGAAAAATAAATACAATTGAAAAAATATATACAACAGATTTTAATTATATCTCACCAGAAAGCTCAAATCAAACTAAATCCACGGTTAGGTATGAGTTTTTAAAGGGAAAATCCTATTACATAATAGTTCCTAATTATAAGAGAGTGTCAGGTGTTTGCAATGTATATATAACCTTTCATCGAAAAACATACACATTGCAGGAACCGCAAAATATTATGTTAAATGAAATTCTTCCTACACAACATAATATTATTAATAAAAATAGCTGGTATAGATTTATTCCATCTAAGACAGGAAGCTACAAAATTTATTCGACTGGATCAGCGAATACAAAGGCTACTTTGTATAGTAAAGGTTGCTCTACAATACTTGACACAAATAAGAACTTCTTGAATAGTAAAAATTTCTCAATTGCAAAAACTCTATTAAAAGGGGAAGAATATTTAATATGTACAACTGCTACTACAAATCAGAAATATGAAGTTGGAATAATGAATATTAGTGAACCGAATGATCCTCTCTTTCATAATCAGTGGGGGATTTTGAATGCAAATACTAGTTATGATATTAACTTATTACCAGCATTAGAATATACTCAGGGAGCTGGGGTTAAAATTGGTATTGCAGACAGCGGGTTGGATGTATCGCACAAAGAGTTTAATAATAATAGAGGATTACTTTTGGGATATAACTTTATTCATGATTCAAAGGATTTATTACCAGAGACGGAATTGTCATCCACTGTTTCTGCAAAGTTTGGTCATGGAACACATACATTTGGTATTATTGCAGCAGAAATGAATAATAGTGAAGGTATCTGTGGAGTAGCATCTGATGCGGAAGTAATACCTTTAAAGGTATTAGGAAAGAGATTAAAAGATGAAAGTAACTGTATAGGTTCTGTAGCAGCTTTTATTAAATCAATTGAATATGCACAGGCAAATGATATAAAAATAATGAACTGTAGTTTTGGCGGAAGTGTTCCTTCACAGGCAGAGAAAGATGCAATGTCTCAATCGGATATTTTATTTATAATCTCTGCAGGAAATAATGGTTTTGATTTAAGTACTAAACCAATGTATCCTGCAAGTTATAAATTAGATAATAGCATTGTAGTTGCCTCTATTGGAATAGATGCAACTATTTCAGATTCGTCAAATTTTGGAAATGCATGTGATATTGCCGCACCAGGAGAAAATATCTATTGTACTTTTCAAGATAATGAATATGGACAGGAAAGTGGAACATCATTTGCCGCACCGTTTGTATCTGGTGTTGCAGGATTAATGTTATCTGTGAATAAAAATTTAAGTGCAATACAAATAAAAGATATAATAACAAATACGGATAATATAACTAAAATAGATACTCTTAATGGAAAGGTAAGAAGTGGTGGAATTATTAATGCCTATAAATGTGTTACTGAGAGTTTTAATTATAATTCGGAAGTAGAATGTTTTGTACAATCAAACAGTAAGGAATTATATTGTGATGAAACACAATTTGTGACATTATTTCCAAAAGAAAATCGCACAAATCAAATTATTGTTAAGGTTTCAAATAAGGATAGTATAAATTCATTAGTTAATGAATATAATAAAAGTTCATTAATCAATAGTATAAGGGTAGTAGATGAACTGCCATCAATTGATAGCTACTTAATTGAAGTAGAAAATAAGCAATTTTTACAATCTGTCATTAATTATCTATTAAATCATAAAGAGGTTATATATGCAGAATTTAATTACACAAGATAATTTTTGAAGTTTTTGAGTAGGAGGTGTATGTAACAAAAATATATTGTTTAGGTAGTAATTAAAAATTCGGAGGGAAAGTTATGAAATTAAAAAACACAATAGGAACAGTATTATTAGCAAGTATGGTATTATCTCAAGTACATGTACCAGTAAAAGTTCAGGCGAAAGAAGATTTATTTCTTTCTTTGAAAAATTCTTTAATGAAAGATGAAAGGGAGACTTGCTCGGAAAAAGATGCACTTTATATCACAGATTCTGATAAGTCTTTAGAATCTTTAATAGATTCTTTATTAGCAGAACAAGGAACATCTCATGAAACAAAGAACTACGAATACGTATCTATTGACAATCTTGACAGTATAGAAGAACGTAGTGTAAACAGTGACTTTAAGGTTTTAGAAGTTGCAGAAGATTCTCAGCAAAAGACAATAACTTATGAAGAGGATGGGGTAAGATATATAATTGACTACAACAGTGATGGAACATATATGAAGACAATGGTTAAATTTCGCCAAGACGGTAGTTTTGAATACTTTGAAAACTTTAATAATGAAAAGTATACAGAAAAGGATTCACTAGATATGATGGTTTCAGATGTAGAAGAAGACCAAGACGATAGAGAAGTATGTGCATCTGCCAAAAGGGTTGATCCTTATCCTATTACGAAGTATAAAAAAAGTGCTGTATTCCAAACATCTGAATTATCTTATTTCAGTGCATTAAATACTTTGGGATATACAGCATGGCAGCCAGTTAATGTTTATCGTTCTGTTTTAGATTTTGATGAAATAACTGCTGATTCTATTCTTATTAAAGCAAAAGAAAATATAAACCTTGCAGCAACATGGTGGGATATTGCCAAAACAACTGCAAAAAGTTTTTATGCAATAGCAGATGTTGCAGTTGCAACTTCTGGAGCCATTGATCAAGCAACTAAGCCTATTAAAGAGCATGAATATGACTTTATGGGAGGAATGGAAGTCACAGTATATGACCCAATTACATATAAAGCAAATGTAGAAGTAATTGGTGATTGGTACCCAGGAACATATTCTCTTGGATATGACTTGGTATACAATGGATTTGCAAATGCTCAATGGAAAATAACAGCAATTCCAGATTGTTTTGAAAAGAGCAATAGTAAGTATATTAAAGAAGCAATTACATTGTATAATGATGAAATTAAATACTATAAGAAATGGACGCAAGGAAAAGGAACATTAGGATATTAATGTCATATACATAATATAAATATATGAAATAGGGCAATATCAATATATTGCCTTATTTTTATACTTTTAATAGTAGGAAAAGTAGAAGCATAGTAATGCTGGCGAGAAGATAACGGAATAATGGAATCAGAGTCAATATGGTTTTCTAGAAGAGAGAGAAACTGAGATTTGTTATTTTCAAAAATTTCTTGGAAGTCTCCTAAAAAATCTGTCAAAGTACTCTGTTTTTGTGTTATCATAATTTATGTGGCATATGACGTTTTGTAAATGCTCAAGTAATATTAGATAGGAAAGGAAGATATATGAGAAAGAAAAGGAAAATAATTTTGTTATTATTTGTAATTATAGTAGGAATTCTATGGTTTCTTATAATTCCTCAAGTGAAATTATATAATCAGAGGGAACATTATGAAAAGTTTGTGTGTTACTATCCAGATAGTATCGAAGAAGAATGTTCAGATATTGGCGATCCAATAAGTTTAACTACAATAAAACAAGAAAGTGATATTAAGAAACTAGAGTTTTCAAATGTCACATACTTTGAAAAAAAACAACAAATATCATTTTCAATTATTTATAGAGAAAAAGATATTCCTAAAAATCAATCACTAGAGGTAAAAATTTATCGTGAAGGTGGTCAAATGTTAGGTCCTGTACATTACATAGGGTCTGATTGGATTCAAAATTATAAAATAGATAAGTGCTACTACAATTTGGAAGAGCCAATTCAATCCAATGATGAATATTATGTAGTTATAAGCATTGGAGAAAAGGAGATAGCAAAATTAACATTTGGAAAATAATAAAAAAATTAAACCTCCTGTATTGAGCAATACAGGAGGTTTAATTTTTTTTATTTTACTTTATTTGCCAGATAAGTTACTTGTAAACTCATCAATTTTCATTTTTTGGTATTCGCCAGCAAATTCACCATTTACTAATTTTTGAACAGCAACGTCTACAAACTCTTTCCAAGATTCACTTTCGTGTTTTACAAGGATTGGGTAGTAGAATACGCCGTTCTTTTGAGCCGCTTTCATATCACCAACTGCATCACCTGTCATCATTACGTTAGACACAGAATAACCTTTCTTTAATAACTCTGCGATACAGAATGCTTTTGTTCCTTCATTTTGAGAACACATAACGTCTACAGAATCTAATAAACCGTGCATTTCCCATTCTTCTACAAGAGCGTCATGGTTAGCGGAAGAAACGATAGCGATGTCAGCATATTGATGTGCATATTCTAAAGCTTCTTTTACACCTTCATAAGGCTTTTTCTCTTCTTCAGGTAAAGCAGCGATTTGTTTGTTTACTTCAACAGACCAATCTAAAGCTTTTTTGAATACATCAGAACCTGTACGTTCTAATTCTGCTTTTAAAGAATCGTTAGAATGTTCAGGAGTTGTTTCTACCCATTGTTCTAACTCTTCAATACCATCAATTTTTTTATATTGATCATTGATTTCTAAAAGAGCAGCAAGAAGACCTTGAAAACGATTAATTCCTCTTGTTAATGTATATAAATTGATTTCATTCCATCTTGCAAGAATTGGCTCAGCCCATTCTTCTAAATTCCATTCTGCAACCATGCAAGGACCAAAACATTTAATGTGTTTGATATCCATTGTATCCATAGCGCAGCCATCGGAATCAACGCAGATTAGAAAATCTTTTTTCTTTGTAAATTCAGCTAATTTCATATTGTTCTCCTTTTCTTACATATCAATAATGGAATTTTATTTCATATTAGTGTGGTATTCTAGTGGTAGATTTACCCATATTTTTATGAAAAATAAAGATTTGTAGGAAGTAGAGATAGTATTTGTGTTTTATCTTTTGTATATGTGCTTTTAAAACATGATTTTAAAAATTTAGTATGTGTTTTTCGCATGTTAGCTTAGAAAGAAGGTTGGTATGTGCTTTTAATTTTCATTAAAAAGGTTTGCTATGTGCTTCTAAGCTAACATGCGAAAGAGTTTTGTTAAGTAATTAACTATGGCATTAGTTTACCATACAAATTTGAAAAGTGTTAGGATAAAAATCATTGAAAATCGCACAATTTTTATATTGTTTATGATAAAATGCAACAGAGAATGTTATTTTGTTATACTGGTTAGGAAGAAAGAATTGAGAGGTTACAAAAGATTGCATTACGAAGAAGTAGTAGAGTTTGTTAGGGAGTTACTTGCAATGGGGCACATACGTTCTTACATTGTGGAGCCGCCATATAATAATTTAGAGGATATAGATATGGGGTTACGTTCCACCTTTCTGGGTGAGAAATATAATCGAGATGAAATGATGAAACGATTACAGATGCTAAAGAATAACGTGTTGTACTACTTGCGAGACAGTTTTTTCTGTGAGTATATCTGCATGAAACTACCAGATGGAGATGGACAGCGTTTTTTAATTATAGGACCATATACATTTGTAAAAATAGACCAAATACGATTTATGGACTATTTAGGAAAAGCTAAGTTTTCGCCAAATATGATTGCGGTAATGAAAAAATACTATAAAGAGGTACAATTGATTGGAGAGGAGACCAAATTTAAGGTTGCAATTTCCGCTGTTGCCAATAAGATATGGGGAAAAGAAAATTATCAGACAAGTTATTATGTAAATGATGCATTTTGGAAAGGTTATGATTTTCAACTAAAACAAGAGCAAACAATTGAGATTGTTGAGGAACAAGTAAAAGAAATTGAATTTCGCTATAACATGGAAAATCAAATTATGAATGCTGTCCAAAATGGAAATTATAAAGAAATAGAAGAGCTCTTTCGAAAGTATTCCACAATTGAAAGGATAAAGAAAAGTGAAAATGTATTAAGAGATTATAAGAATTACTTAATTATTTTAAATACATTACTTAGAAAGGCAGCAGAAAGAGGGGCTGTTCCTTCCATTTACCTACATGAAGTTTCGACTAAGATTGCAAATGCAATTGAAGAACAAACAACACCAGATGATCTGAGATTTGAAAAAGAGATGATAAGAAAATATTGTGTTTTGGTTCAAAATCAATCCCTACGTGGATATTCACCAATTATACAAGGTGTTGTAAATCAGATTAATATGAATTTATTAGGAGAACTAAGTTTAAAGTCATTAGCAGAAAAGTTTAATATTAGTTCGGGTTACTTATCAACTACTTTTAAAAAAGAAGTAGGAGTCACATTGACAGAATACGTGAATAACAGGCGAATCGACCATTCGGTATTTTTACTAAATACAACGATGATGCAAATACAGGATATCGCAAGTTGTTGTGGTTTTGTCGATGCCAACTATTATTCACGTATTTTCAAAAAGAGAATGGGAATTACACCAAGTAAATACCATGAATTAATCACGAAAGGAGTCTAGTGTATTGTTATTTACATGGGTATCTTTATATTCTCTAGGGGAAAGTCCAAATTCCTTTTTAAAGGCACGGAAGAAGCTAGAGTAATCCCCAAAACCAAACATAAGATAGGCTTCACTAATGGACATGGTGGAGCAAATGGCGTCTTTACATGCGTAGAGGCGCTTTTTTGTTATATATTGATGAAGGGAAATTCCCATATTATTTTTAAACACATGTGAAATGTGAAATTTACTTACATAGAATTCAACGGCGAGACGGTCTAGAGTTAGATTTTCATCTAGGTGTTCGTCAATAAAGTTTAATAGTCCTTGATATAAACTTTCTTCATCGGAAGCTGTTTTTGTATTATTTTTTTCATAGACAATTCGATTTAAATGCAAAATTAAGTCCTGCACGCATAAAGTAATACGTGCATCTCTTCCAAAACGGTCACCGTGCATTTCTTCAATAAGTGAAAATACTTTAGACTGAATGCGGTTAAATGCAATTACATCATTATGGAAGATATACTCTTTTTTCACAAATGCATGTTGCATAAGAAAAACGTAATCAGGGGACAATTGTAGTAGTTCGTTGCAAAAGTCTTTGCTGATCCAAAATACAAAACGTCGATAAGGAATTTTGTGTGAATGAATGAGCACATGGTGCCTTACATTTGGTGGAATGAGAATGATATCACCTGTCTTAACAGGATGAGCAACATCCTCAATAATCATGGATACATCTCCTTCTAGGAAAAAATAAAATTCATAGTAGTTATGAATGTGATCTTTTACTTGTTTTAACGTATTATCTTCATAGTAATAGATCTCGAAATTTTTTGAGAGCATATACTGTCTTTGATGAAATTTTGTTTTGTAGTTCTTCTTCATGATGCCTCCACAATGTAGTTTTGTAATGAGATAGCCATATTCTTAACAAACAATATTTACAATGAACGTCAAAATACTATCTCTTGTATAGTTTGCTAATATTACAATTAGTTTAGTCACTATATAATAAACAACTTTTGCAATGTTTACAACAATTTTAGCCATAGGATTCAAAAAATGAATTCTATATAATCAAAAGTATCAAAGAACGACTTTTTTGTAAAGAAAGGAATATCTTACTATGGAAATGACATTAAGATGGTATGGTTCAAAATTCGATACCGTTACTTTAAAGCAAATTAGACAAATCCCAGGTGTTAAAGGGGTTATTACAACTTTATATGATACACAACCAGGTGAAGTTTGGAGTAGAGAAAGAATCCAAGCTATGAAAGCGGAAGTAGCTGAAGCTGGTTTACACATTGCAGGTATTGAATCTGTAAATATTCATGATGCTATCAAAACAGGTGCTCCTGAAAGAGATATGTACATTGATAACTACATTGAAACATTAGAAAACTTAGGTAAAGAAGATATTCATTTAGTATGTTACAACTTCATGCCTGTATTCGACTGGACAAGAACAGAGTTAGCTCGTGTACGTGAAGACGGTTCTACTGTATTAGCTTATACACAAGAAGCTGTAGACGCTCTAGATCCTACAAAAATGTTCGATTCTATCGCTGGCGATATGAACGGAACAGTTATGCCAGGTTGGGAACCAGAACGTATGGCAAAAGTAAAAGAATTATTTGAAATGTACAAAGATATCGATGATGAAAAATTATTCGAAAACTTAAAATATTTCTTAGAAAGAATCATGCCTGTATGTGATAAATACGACATCAACATGGCGATTCACCCAGATGATCCAGCTTGGTCTGTATTCGGTTTACCACGTATCATCATCAACAAAGAAAACATCTTAAGAATGACTAAGATGGTAGATAACCCACACAACGGTGTAACTTTCTGTGCTGGTTCTTACGGAACAAACTTACAAAACGATCTTCCAGATATGATCCGTTCCTTAAAAGGAAGAATCCATTTTGCACACGTTCGTAACTTAAAATTCAACACACCAACAGATTTCGAAGAAGCTGCTCACTTATCTTCTGATGGTACATTCGATATGTACGAAATCGTAAAAGCACTTTATGAAATCGGATTCGATGGTCCTATTCGTCCAGACCACGGTCGTATGATCTGGGATGAAGTTGCTATGCCAGGTTATGGTTTATACGATAGAGCTTTAGGTGCTTGCTATATCGAAGGTTTATGGGAAGCAATTGAGAAGGGAGCAAAATAATCATGAGATTAGACGCACAAGGTCTTAAAGACAAAGCACAGTGGGAAAGCAAAGGCTATAAATTACCACAATATGATCGTGAACAAATTACAAAAAACACAAAAGAGAGACCAACATGGATTCACTTTGGTGGCGGTAACTTATTCCGTGCATTCCAAGCGAATGCATTACAAACACTTTTAAACGAAGGTATCGCTGATACTGGTTTAATCGTTGCGGAAGGTTTCGATTACGAAATCGTTCAAAAAATGAATCATCCACACGATGATTTAAGTCTTCTTGTAACATTAAAAGCAGACAACACAGTTGAAAAAACAGTTGTTGGTTCTATCGTTGAATCTTTATGTTTAGATACAGACAACGTAGCTGATTTTACAAGATTAAAAGAAATTTTTGCTGCACCATCTTTACAAATGGCAAGTTTCACAATTACAGAAAAAGGTTACAGCTTAGTAAACGGACAAGGTGTTGTGATTCCAGCTATCGAAGAGGATTACAAAAAAGGACCAGAAGCTCCACAAAGCTACCTTGGTAAAGTTGCTGCATTATTATATCACCGTTTTACAACAGGTGCTGCACCAATTGCTATGGTATCAATGGACAACTGTTCTCATAACGGTAAAAAATTACACGATGCTATCTATTCTTTCGCTGCGAAATGGGTTGAAAATGGTTTAGTTGATAAAGCATTCGCTGATTATATCGAAGATCCTAAGAAGGTTTCCTTCCCACTATCTATGATCGATAAAATCACTCCAAGACCAGACCCATCTGTAGAAGAAATGTTACAAAAAGATGGTTTAGAAGATGCTGCTCCAATCGTAACATCTAAAAACTCTTATGTAGCTGCTTTCGTAAATGCAGAAGAATGTGAATATTTAGTTATCGAAGATGTTTTCCCTAACGGAAGACCACAATTAGACAAAGCTGGCATTATGTTCACAGACGTAGAAACAGTTGATAAAGTTGAAAAGATGAAGGTTTGTACATGTCTAAACCCTCTTCACACAACATTAGCTATCTTCGGTTGTCTACTTGACTATAAATTAATCTCTGAAGAGATGAAAGATCCTACACTTAAGAAATTAGTAGAGATCGTTGGATACCAAGAAGGACTTCCAGTAGTTATCAATCCAGGTATCTTAGATCCTAAGAAATTCATTGATGACGTAGTTGGTATCCGTCTACCAAACCCATTTATGCCTGATGCACCACAAAGAATTGCAACAGATACTTCTCAAAAGTTAGCAATCCGTTTTGGTGAAACAATCAAAGCATACGATGCATCTCCAGAATTAAACGTAGCTGATTTAAAATTAATCCCACTTGTATTCGCTGGATGGATTCGTTACATCATGGGTATTAATGATAACGGCGATGCATTTGAAATCAGTCCTGACCCAGTGTTAGAAACAGTAAGACCTTACGTTGCTGACATTAAATTAGGCGATGATATCAATGCAGAAGAAGTATTAAGACCAATTTTAGAAGACCAAAAAATCTTTGGTGTTGATTTATACAAACTTGGTATGGCTTCAACAGTATGTGATTACTTCAAAGAATTAATTGCAGGTAAAGGTGCAGTTCGTGCAACTTTAGAAAAATATACAAAATAATAACTGGGGGGGATAGGCTTACTGTCTAAGTGGGCTTATCCCCTTTTGTATGATAAGGAGAAAAATTATGATGAAATTTATGTCTGATGATTTCTTACTTTCTAATGATACAGCAAAAAAACTATATCATGACTATGCAAAAGCAATGCCAATCATCGATTTTCACAATCATTTAAATACAAAAGAAATTTATGAAGATAAATGCTACGACAACATCGCTGATGTTTGGTTAGGTGGCGACCATTACAAATGGCGTGCAATGAGAACTTTCGGTATTTCCGAAGAAATCGTAACAGGTAAGTGTGATCCATATGAAAGATTCCTTGCATGGGCAGAAACAGTTCAAAACTGCATCGGTAATCCACTATATCACTGGACTCACTTAGAGCTTCAAAGATACTTTGGTATTACAAAACAATTAAGCAAAGAAACAGCTAAAGAAATATGGGATGAATGTAACGCTAAGTTAAGAACAAAAGAATTCTCTATTCGTAACTTATTAAAAATGCAAAACGTTGCAGTACTTTGTACAACAGATGATCCAATTGATTCCTTAGAATATCATAAATTGTTAAAAGAAGAAGGTTTCGAGATTCAAGTATTACCAACTTTCCGTCCAGATAAGGCAATTGCTATTGAAAAAACTGGATTTATCGAGTATATTGTATCTCTAGGTAATGTTGTGAATAGAAAACTTAACAACGTTACGGATGTTGTAGATGCTTTAAAAGAACGTCTACAATACTTTATGGAAGTAGGTTGTCGTGTATCTGACCACAGTATTGAAAGCACATTTTACGTGGAAACAACTGTGGAAGAAGTGGATAGCATCTTTAAAAAAGCTTTAGAAGGTGGACAACTTACAGAAGAAGAGTGTGGAAAATACCACGGTTATTTATTATCTGAACTTGGCCGTGAATACGCAAGAAATAATCTTGTAATGCAAATCCACATTGGCGCAATTCGTAACAACTCTACACGTTTATTTGAAAGATTAGGTGTAGACGTTGGTGGTGATGGTACTACAGATATGAATTTCGCACCTCAATTGTCTAAACTTATGGATTCCATGGATAAGACAAATGAGTTACCAAAAACTATTTTATACAACCTAAATGATAAAGACTTCCACATGTTAGCGGTTATGATGGGTAACTTCCAATCTAACGAACAAGGCATCCGTGGAAAGATTCAATTAGGTAGTGCTTGGTGGTTCTTAGATCATAAACCAGGTATGGAACGTCAATTAGAGGTACTAGGTAGTGTTGGTTTAATCAGTACATTTATTGGAATGCTTACGGACTCTAGAAGCTTCTTATCAATGCCTAGACATGAGTATTTCCGTCGTATTCTTTGTAATCAAATCGGAATTATCGTTGAAAATGGTGAGTACCCAGACGACATGAATTACCTTGGTTCCATGATAGAAAACATTTGCGCAAATAACGCAATGAATTATTTTCAATTTTAGGAGGAAGTAAAAATGGCAAATATTTTTGACCAGTTACAAGAGTTAGGGATTGTACCAGTAGTAGTACTAGATGATGTGAAAGATGCTGAGCCTTTAGCGAAAGCTTTAGTGGAAGGTGGACTTCCTTGTGCAGAAGTAACTTTCCGTACAGATGCAGCAGAAGAATCTATCCGTATTATGAGTGAAAAATATCCTGAAATGTTAGTTGGTGCAGGTACTGTTCTTACAACAGAACAAGTTGACCGTGCGGTAGCAGCAGGTGCGAAATTCATCGTAAGCCCAGGATTAAACCCTAGAATCGTAAAATACTGTGTAGAAAAGAATATCCCAATCTGCCCAGGTTGTACAAATCCAAGTGATATTGAACAGGCGTTAGAAAATGGCTTAAAAGTTGTGAAGTTCTTCCCAGCAGAACCAGCAGGTGGTCTTCCAATGATCAAAGCTATGGCTGCACCTTATGTTGGTGTGAAATTCATGCCTACAGGTGGAATTAAACCAAGCAACGTAAGAAGCTATTTAGAATATGACCGTATCATCGCTTGTGGTGGTAGCTGGATGGTACCAGGCGACTTAGTGAACTCTGGTGACTTTGCTAAGATTACAGAACTTACAAAAGAAGCAGTTGAAATTGTGAAAGAAGTTCGCGGGTAATTTATATTAACATTTTTGAGGGCATGTCGGATGATGTGTCCTCTTAATTTTGAATATACATAAGTGAAAAGGAGGAAAATATGAAAAAGAAATTTTTATTGATAGCAATACTTACATTAATTTCGATAACTTCCTGTGGTACACTAGGTAACAAAAATACATATAAAAGTAGTCAAAGTACTATGGCACCAAGTACAGATGAAGCACTTATACCCGAGATGAAAGTTAGTCTATCTCCTTCAAATTCAAATAAATCTATACATTCCGTTGTGCAAGCTTTTCAATCAGTACTATTGAATGAAAAAAAATTCTCGTATACAGATAAAGTGCTTGGTTACAGTTCAATTCAACAAAACAATGTCTATTTAAGTGAGCTTACATATGACAAAAGTCTTGTAAAGGTATCGAAGTTTGCTATTGCTGATTTAGATGGTGATGATATTTCTGAGATTGTATTAGCGATGGAGGATTACAAAGGCTTTATTATCTTACGATACAAAGATGGAAATATACATGGCAATATTGTTGTATATCGAACATTTGTACAAATAAAAAGTGATGGTAGATTTTTGTCATCTAACGGAGCAAGTGACAATAAAATAAGTAAGATATTTTTTATAGGAGATACATTTATAACTGACGATAAAATATCTTCAATAGGTGGTTCTCCTACGGATTCTTACTTTATCAATGATATCCCAATAGATAAAAATACTTGGGATAAACAGTTTGCTTTATTTGAGGAATCACCAGATATAACTTGGCATGATTATTCGAAAGAAGCAATATTAAAATGGGTTTCAGATGATTCCATTTTAGGAAAATCATCGGCAATGTCAAAAATAGTAATTGAAGAACGACAAAATTATCTAAATTCGCTTTCTTATTTAATTGACTTAACTACAAATGAGAGTAATAATCAAGATGAACAAAATGATATTGCAAAAAAATACTACAATAGTTGCATAGAAGAAATGAATAAAATATTTCAAATGTGCAATGAGAAAATGTCAAAAGATAACTTTGAAACTTTAAGTAATAATCAGTTGTGTTGGAAAGAAAACTTAGAGCAAGAAATGTCTCAATTTTTAGATGAACATCAAGTAAATAGTATGGATGAGCTAAAGGAACAATCCAAGTATTTTGTGTGGGGAAATATGGTATTAAGACGAGTTTGTTATCTGATAAATGTTTATTATGAGTTTCAAATTTATGATTAATGAATAGCCAAGAGATTGTCCGAAAATAAATTTTGGAAATCTCTTGGCTATTTTTAAAGGTTAATTTCAATTAATTGCTATTACACTAGAAGAGTTAGGACACTAAAAATCCTATTAAAGTGCTCCATTTAGTAGCATTACTTTGACGAATTGATAATGGATTGGATGATGTATCCTGTGACTGCTCATAACATTTAAAAAAGTATTCTGTTAAAGAAGACGTTGTTTTGGTTGAAGTAGTAAATTCTGAAAAAGTCATAGATGGACTTAACTTAGAAGAATTCCATTGTATATTTCCTCTTGAAACCTCATATAATATTCGTTTTAACTGATTATCAATATCACCCTTGTCTGCACTGCTACTTAACCAATTTGTATATTTAGTTGATGGTGTCCATTGGGTTAAACCATATCCCAGTGATGTATTTACTTTACCGTTTTGCCAACGACCAGGATTAATAGAACTTTCTGTTTCCATATTTCCAAGTAATGCGCAGATGGCGTTATTAGACCAGCCCTTGTTGGATAAGTAATTATAAATATATGTTGCATTTACTAACATTTTATTCTGAGTTAATACAGAATTAGAACTGTATGTACTTGATTTACTAGGAACTGTATTTGAAACTTGTGTAGTTGCACTTTTAGCAACCCATCCATTTCCCGTTGTAGTTGAGTTATCACTGTTAATCTTGTAATAGCATACCTTTACCCATACATATGAAGTTCCCTTTAATGAGGCTGTTACTGTAGTTATTCCTGGTATATCATACATCAATGTACCAGCATTTAAAGTTGTTATTTTAGTTCCTGCAGCAGTATTTCTAACTGATATACCACCTGAATTGGCATATCTAACATTTGTTGTAGTCATATATTATTCCTCCTAAATAAATTTGGATAACCAGCTATCTTTATAATTTTTTTATAATTACACATAATAAAAAAGGAATAAAAATATTGAATTGTAAACTACTATTTTGTCATTTTTTGCGAATGGCAAATAGAAAGAATTAGCGAGTAGAGGTATAAAGGAGTTTGACCAAAACTTTGTAATCGTCAAATATCACACGCCTACTCATAACTCGTTTTTTCTTCTATACTACTTCTAAAACTAGGAGGTAGCTTAGTATGAGTAAAAGAAAAAATTCAACAAAAGAAGAACGAGAAAAATGTATCCAAGATTTCCTTGCAAGTGGAAGTACTCAACGAACTTGGTGTGAAGAAAACGATGTTAGTCTTGCAACTTTTAGAACCTGGCTTGCAGAGTATAAATCAAACCATCAGGAAACAAAGTTTATCCCTCTTTCTGCAAAAAACAAATCAGATTCTACCTACATACCAAAAACACAAGAAATATTGATTGAAATCGGTGCCTGTAAAATCCACGTCTCAGAACAAGCAGGGCTCCAGTTGATTATACAAGCAATAAGGGGTGAATAAATCTGATGTTTCAATACGCTGACTACAAAGTATATCTAGCTTGTGGAAAGACGGATATGAGGAAAAGTATCAATGGACTTTGTGAAATCGTACAACACAACTTCAAACTGGATCCTACACAGAAAATCATGTTTGCTTTCTGTAATTGACGTCGAAATCGTGTGAAACTTCTCGTTTGGGAAGACAATGGTTTTTGGGTGCATTTCAAACGACTAGAAAAAGGAAGCATTGATTGGCCAGAACTATCCGATGATGAAGCAACAATGAATATTACCTTAGAAGATTTTCAAAATCTTATTCATGCACCTGGCGTTAGGCAAAAAATAAAACGTTGTGAAGTTTGGAAAAAGCGTTGATTTTACTAGCTTTTTTGCTCGAAAAATGGTAAAATAAAGATATATTTTTGAGCGGAAAAGGGAGGATTTTAAAGTGAACTTATTACAACAAAAACAGGCAGAAATTGATGCTTTAAAATCTCAATTAAAGAAAAAAGACGAGGAAATCGTTTCCTTAAAAAAACTGAATGAATGGTATATCGAACAATTAAAACTACGTCAAAAGGAGAAGTTTGGTGTTTCGTCTGAAAAAACAGATGAAAATCAGATTACTCTTTTTGACTTATTTAATGAAGCGGAAATTTTAAGACAACCGATTGCAACAGAACCAGATGAAACGATTTTAGTTGCTGCACATAAAAAGAATAAGAGAAAACGTGGTTCCAAGTTGGATGCACTACCAGTGGAAACGATTTATTATGAATTACCAGAAGAAGAACGCATTTGTGATGTATGTGGTTCTACTTTGACTGAAATGAAAAAAGAAGTTCGCAGAGAATTAAAAGTAGTTCCTGCTAAGGTAAGTATCATAGAGCATGTTACCTATGTGTATAGTTGTAGAAACTGCGATAAGAACGGAATTGCTGGTTTTATCAAAAAAGCGGAAAGCCCAAAAGCGATGATACCCAAAAGTATGGTTTCACCAAGCATGATGGCGTACATATTAAATCAGAAATATACCAACGCAATGCCTCTCTATCGTCAAGAACAAGAGTTTCAGCGTTATGGTGTAGAGATTAGCCGTCAAAATCTCTCTAACTGGATCATCAAAGGTGCTGAATTATTGAAACCACTGATGTTGGAAATGAAACATGAACTACTAACAAATGAATTGCTTCATGCAGACGAGACAACGTTAGAAGTTTTGCATGAACCAGGACGTGCGAGTTCAGCAAAATCCTACATGTGGGTGTATCGTACATCGACATGTGCGAAGCATCCAGTCATTCTTTATGATTATCAGCAAGGGCGAAGTGGATCCCATGCGAAATCATTTTTGAAAAACTGGAAAGGCGAGTATCTTCATTGTGATGGTTACAGCGGCTATAAGCAACTGGAAGGCGTTATACTGTGCGGTTGTTTGGTCCATGCCAGACGAAAGTTCCATGAAGCATGGAAAGTAAATGACAGCAACGAAGATGCAAAACGTGGAGAAAACTTTATACAAAAGCTGTTTGCAATTGAAAGCAAAGCAGATAAACTTGGATATTCGGTCGAGGAAAGATTGAAATTAAGGCAGACAGAATCCAAGAGAGTACTGGATGAATTTTACCAATGGATTGAAGTAACAGCACAGAAAACCTTGCCACAAAGTTTACTTGGCAAGGCTATTACTTATGCTCAAAATCAAAAAGAGTACTTATGTAATTTCTTGAAAGATGGACGAATCCAGTTAAGTAATAATCTAGCAGAGCAATCTGTAAAGCCATTTGTGATTGGACGCAAAAATTGGCTGTTTGCGAATACACCAAATGGAGCAACGGCATCGTCATTGATATATAGTATCATTCAGACTGCGATTGCGAATGATTTGAAGCCATTGTCTTATTTGGAATTTATATTTGAACAGATACAGTTGACAAAGGACTTGAAGATGGAAGAACTGTTGCCGTGGTCAGAGAAGATACCAGAATGCTGTAAAAATTCAAAGACATGTTCAAACCAGTAAGTTTATTATACTGGTTGACATGTCTTTTTAGAAATACAGTAGTATTATTTCTGCAAATTTTCAAGTTGATTTTTTTATGCATAATTAAGTAGTAATATACAATAATCTAATAAAACTATTGCTCAAATTTCTCCACACATTGTTTCACTTCATCCAGTGTACCACTCATGCTAATTTTATACTCAACGTTCTTATACACGAATAAAGCGTGAAAATACACTAATTCTTCATCTTCTTCTAATAAATTATTAGTTGATAGCAGTTTATCTTTAACAATTGCAACTTTAATTCCTAAATTTTCGCTATTATATGTTTCAACAATTTTGTATTCATTTCCTAGCTGCTCAAAACTATTTTTCCCCTCTTGATCAATATATGTTTTTGCTTCGGTATCTTCAAATTGAAATATGCTATTTTGCTCAGTTGGAATAATTGAGAAATTCATATATATCATTATAGGTTCTTTTTCTGTATTTGCTTTTGGTTCAACATGTATAAGTACATCTTTGTTATCTTCTATTTGTAATACTGTGTTTAACTCTACCGTATAAGGATATTCTAGGACATCAATTCCCAACTCGTTTTCTAATTCAAATATGTTAGTATATTTTTTTGACTTATACGTTATTCCATTATAAGAAATTTCCTCCATATTCTCTGGAATACTAATTGGAACTATATCTGTTTCTTCCATAATTTCTTCTTTACCATTCACACGAACAATCCCTCGTAGTTCATTATATAAATTTTTACAAAATGTAATACAAGTAGAATAATTTCCAGCCAATAGAATAACTATTATTATGCAACAAGCAAATGATAACTTATTCGCCTTCTTGGATGTTACTACTGGTCTACTTTCTTTTTGAGTTACTAGATTCATAATTTCTATCTGTTCATCTTTTGATAGTCTTACTTTATCATAAAAGTTAAAATAGGATTTATTCATTCTTAATTCCTCCTTCTAATTCCTGTCTCATTTTTTTTCTACCACGCCTTAGCCATGATGAAATAGTTCCTTGTTTTCTTTCCATGATGTGAGAAATTTCACTTATAGTGTATCCAAGATAATAATGTAAATACAAAACATTTCTGTACTTAGGGGCAAGTTTCATTAAAACAAATCGAAGTAATCTATCCTCCTCTTCAAATATAAAATCATTTTCCTCAAATAAACTTCGCTTTCTTTTCCAAGAAGATTTATTGTAATTTTTGCTCATATTTATTGTTACTCTAGTAAGCCATGCTTTTATATGTTCTTTATCACTATAGTCTTGATATACTTCTATAAATTTTACAAAAACATCTTGGACAATATCTTTAGCTTCCTCACGATCCAATGTATTTTGATATGCAATCTGAAATAACATATTTGAATATTCTCTTACTAATTCATCAATGAGCATTTTCTTCTTCTCCATAACTCCTCCTTTCATTATATAAACAATTTACATCAGATAATTTATTCATAAACTTATAAATATTTATAAAAAATCCTCCAATTATCATTAGATAATTAGAGGATTTTCTTTATAAATCAAACTAGACAATTAATAATTCCTTTTGATTCATTATTGCATATATATGATACTCTTACTTGTTTTGTCAAATCATATTTCATTTCTTCAGATGATAAATAAAAATAAAATACTCCATCTTCCTCAACTGTATATTCCATGTAATCTTGATTGTTATAACTATCTATTATTTTCTCTTCTCCTGTTAAAATATTAGCTATTACAATATATGCTTGTCCTTTTGGCACTTTATTTATAACCAAATCGTAAATATAGCATGTACATCCTTTATCGAGTAGCAATGCATCTCCATACTCATGATATACTAAGTCATTCTTAGAATTGTTAATTTCTTCATAGTCCCAACGGCTATCTATACTATCTCTATTATTTGAATTAATTAAAACATGTTCCTTATTGGATATCATAACCTTATTATTATACCAAATAACAACACATACAAACAACAAAATAATACATTTAATATTTATTTTCATCTATTTCTCCTAATCAGTGATTTTTTGAAATACTACATGCTAAGAACTTGGTTCAAATCACCACCTGATGCACTAAAAGTGCCAGTAAATGTTCTTGGTGTAGTTGTATATAAAACATACTCACTTAAATACAGACCACATACAAATATACATTCAACTTGTGAACTTTGATTTTTTAAAGTATATGTAAATTTTGTTGGTTTATAATAAGGAGTCTTTACATAATCGAAACAACTATTAGAAATACTACTATAACGTGTCAAACCATCTGCATAATATGTATTTGACCAAAAACCGATACTATTTCCATTTGAGAAGTTAATATTTTGCTTTTGACCAATAACTGCACATAAGCTAATATCTGCATTTTGATTTTTAACATTTTCATTTGCTAGGCTTGCTTGATATTTAGAAATAATATGTTGTTCAAATTCATCCACATCAAATGATGTAAAATATTTTATCATTTCTGCTTTATCCAAAGATGTTTCTTTAATTATTTTTTCTGTTGGAATAGCAAAATCTGTTTGATACTTTTCATTAATATCGCTTAAAATTTGAATATATGGTTGCATACAATCCAACTCGTAAATATCTTCTTTTTTGCTTATGGCAGCTGATTCCGCATATGTACTAAAACTTGTTTCTGTTGCAAAATAAATTGAAAAACATAACACATAAGATATTATTACTTTTAAACGCTTCATAATTCACCTCTAAATAATTACTTAATATTACAATATGTACCTTTGATTAAATACATAATGAACATATCAATTGTAATCTTACATTTCTCCATCAGTATTAGTATTTCAAATACAGACTTATCATTCGTCTTGCTTTATTCTATACACACTATATCAAAAATTTCTATTCCACCCTTCAATTAGATAGTCCAGATTTAAAATATAACATATGTTATAGAAATCAAGCGAGAGTTACTATTATTACAAACAATAGTCCTAATCTAAAATATGAACTTCTTGGCACTCCTACTTTTACACTTCCAATGTAACAACTATTAATATGTTCTTATACATTTATACGCTATCTAATATGTACGCCTCATAAATTTTAACATATATTGAAATATTATTCAAACAATATTCTTATTGCAAAATTATCCACACATATTTTTGAAATAGAAGACTTATCCACAATGGTAGGAATTTTTTTATTGAGATAGTATCATCGACAGAAGTATGTTTATCCAATCTGGAATTAATTGCATTATCTAATATATGCATAAAAATTTTCATGGGTTTTGACGTATGATAAAAATATAAAATTTCGTTTGTATGATACCGATAATAATAAGGTACATATTATTATGAACTTGGAGATTAATGAGATATGTTAGGGGGATTTTATGAATATTAATATAGTATCAGGTATCAATGCAGGAATTAATGTAGAAACAATAGATTTTCCAATAAACAATGAGGAAATAACAGGATGCATTAAAAGTGAAATAGATACCTATGAGCATAATTTAGAGCAGAAAGAGGTTTTACCTTGCGAGAATTATAATAATATGCATACATACGCCAAGAAAAAGAAGCTTATTGACAATATACAGTATAATTATTCAAGAAAAATTACCTTAACAGCTAGAGAGAGTATGGAACAATATTATAATGGAAACATAACAGAAGAGGAATTGAAAAACTCATATAAAAATTGCTGTGCGCTATACCTTGACATGTTGTGCGAAACAGGAGAAGATTTTGAAACCAATGAGGCAAAAGAACAGGCTGTTATGCGCGCATTTTCATCATTTCAGAATACAAACTGTACATGTGCCATGTTTGAATGTGATAGGGTAGGAGGTCTTACTTTCAACAGTAGATGGGCTGATAGTGCAGAATACGGAGCCAATATTGGTAATATGACTGCAATAATGGAAGAACCGCCCGCAGGCTTTCGATTCTTCTACAAGGTAAATCAGACATCATCCATAGCAGATGCAACTGGTGCCATTACGCTAGATTCACAAAAGGGCATTATGATTGTTTGGAATGGGGAAAAGGAACGAAAAGTAGATATCCCATTTAACGGTTCAACCAGTTTGGGAGAACTCGCCCAGATATTTAACGCAGCAGAACTATATGGACAAGTCAAGGATTACGATTCAAGTATACTAGAATATCTGAGGCATTTTAATATTTATACAAGAACATATTCATTTACACATCGCTTTATATAAGATACGAAAAGGCACGATAGGAAGTTTACATTTGCATCGTGCCTAAAAAACGGAAAAATTCACATTAATATAAATGCTATCAGCACAATAATAGGCAGAATATAAGGTACACAAGTTTTCAGTTCGTGAGTTTCAGAATAAAACTTATGAATTTTAAGTACGGATAACAATATGCCAAAACAGCATTGTATAGGTATACCGACATTAAAAGGAACAATATGTAATATTTCTGCTAGTATAATGCTAAGCATAATAATGATACAATACTTTGATAATATTTTTTCTAAAATTCTCATTGACTATTCCATCCTTTCTATTATTTCCTTTTAAATCCAATATAATTCATAAAAAGAAAATGTAAATTTACTATGTAGAGTTTACCATGTGTAAATTTATAATTCAACGATTTCTCAGCTAGTTCACTTATATATTTTTTGTCTAAAAAAAATTCTCAAAACGAAAATGTCAAAAATCCGTTCAAAATGTAATAAAGTATGTCTGAGTGACACAAGTTTATGTCAAGAATGGCAAAAAGCCAACAAAAGTGAAAAAATGTGACGTTCTATTACACTATTTGTCCTCATGTTCTCCACTTGACGAACAAAGAAATACATGATAAACAAGTAGGAAGAGCAACATTTGTTTAGAAAAATACTTTATGAAAATGGGAGAGGATATCATGAATTCCATATTGGAAACACTTTTGACTGGTTTTATCGATCCACTAATATGGATGAAATCCATGTCAACGTTAGGATTAAAAAGAAGTAGAATACAGTATGTTGTTGCCTTTGTTATATGCTATATACTGGTGATAGGAAAAACATTTACAGCAACATACATAAGTGTGGGAGCAATAAGTACCTTGCTTACGATTATATTAGCGGTGTACTTATTTGCTGCTACCATTTTTTTGTTTGAAGGAGAAGTCAGAGAAAAAATACTATATGTATGCATGCTATGTGGCATTACATTAGCAACCGAGTTAATCGTAATTGGAAGTTGCCTGTTTTTTAAACCTGATGCATTGGAAGTAATCATGCAGGATGGTTTAATAAATTTGATTTATACCTTGATCTCTAAATTATTACTGATCATAAGCTGTTATTGGCTATTTAATAAAAAGAGTTTGAATTTTTTCTATGAAAATAAAGAAGGGGCTTCTTTATTACTAATTAGTTTGGTTTTAGCAGCGGATATTATACTCAGGTACATAAATAATCAAGATAATACAAATGCTATGTTACTTTTTGCAATCATAGAGATTGTGTTCTTATGGTATATTTTAAACACATTGCTGGCGTTGAAGAGGAAAGAGGGGAAACTACTTAAACTGCATCAGGAAGTATGTAGTAATCTGGACAGAGAAGAAATGGGAAAGAATATAGACCATTTTAAACATGAATTTTCTACCCATGCATTTATTATGAAAAATTTATGGTATTGTAACGAGTATGATAAATTAGAAAGATACATGGACAAAGTGTTTAAGGATATACCAAAAGTAGAATTAGTTTACGAACATCCCAATTTTGTTGTCAGAATTTTAATTAGTCTCATGATGCAAATGGCAAAAAAAGCGGGAATTATGCTTCATATTCAAATAGACATAAAAGAATTTGGAATGGGGGATAAGGATATATGTGCTATTTTTCAGAGTCTCGTATTTGAGGCATTAGAAGAAACAGTTAAAACTTCATATCAAGAACCCAGTGTTTCTTTAAAAGTTATAAGTTCAAATGCAGGTTATGAGATTCAATGCATTTTTGATTGTATCAAAGAATCTGATAGGAAAGAAAATGAATTGGATGAGGTTATGAGTAGAATTGTAGAAACGCATAATGGTAAAGTCACAAGAGATTACAGAGCAGTAAAGGAAGATGGGAACTGTCTTGCAAGAGTTTCTGTATTTATTCCACTAGAATTGTAAAAGCTATCGATGTTGTCTCGAAAAATGGGAAATGATATAATAGTATCTATAATGGAGAGGATGTTATGGAGTCCATAATAGGAACATTTTTGATTGGTTTAATCGATCCGCTAATATGGATGAGATCCATGTCAATATTAGGTTTCCGAAGAAGTAGAAAACAGTGCATAGGTGTTTTCTTAATCTGTTATATATTGGTTGTGGGAAAGGGATATACAGCAGCACATGAGGGAATGGAAACGATAAGTAAGCTATTTACAATAACTCTGGCAGCATATCTTTTTGGAACCACTATTTTTGTATTTGGAGGAAAAGTGAAAGAGAAAGTGCTGTATTCTGGTATTTTCTTTTGCATTTTATTTGCTACAGAATTAATTGTAATTGGAGTCTGCTTGACGTTTCATATAGGAACTTTGGATAAAATAACAAATAATGGTGTGATAAATTTAGTTTGTAGTAGTGTATTGAAAGGCTTGCAGGCAATCATTTGTTATTGGGTGTTTCACAAGAAAAAGCGGAAGAAATTTTTTGAAAACAACCAAGAAGTACTATCACTAATGGTTGTAACTTGCATTCTTGTATCATATGTAATCTTGGGGAATGGACAAAGCCAGAGAAATAGAAATGTTGTTTTACTATTTGGAATCAGTATAATTCTTGCCCAGTGGTACATAATGAGTTCCTTATTTTCATTCAAAAAGAAAGATAAGAGTATTATGGAGTTAAATGAGGAAATAAGCTATATGAAGGAGCAAAAAGAGTTAATAGCAGAGATAGAGCATTTTGAACACAACTTTTCCACCAATATTATCCTTATGAAAAATCTATTTTATTATAAGGAATACGAGAGGTTTGGTAAATATATGGATGTAACCTTTCGTACTGTAGAGAAGGCAGAGTTATTATTCAATCATCCGAATATTGCAGTAAGAATTTTAATAAGTGGATTAATTAAGACTGCAAAACAAATGAGGATTCCTTTCACAGTTCGGATTCAAGTAAAAGAATTTGGTATGGATGATGAAGATATTTGTTCTATTTTAAAAAATCTTGTAATGAATGGCTTGGAGGCAGCGTCTAAAGTTCCGTATGGGGAAGCACATGTATCTTTGCAGATATTTTTTACAGAGTTAGGGTATGAAATTGTATGCATCAATGATTGTGTTGGAAGTGTTGATTTTGAACACACTACAAAGAAAGATAAGAAAAATCATGGACATGGTGTGAAGATTGTGAATAAGATTGTAGCAAGAAATCATGGAAGTATCGAGAGAACATATACGGAGAAAGAACAAAAAGATGCGGGATATGTTACAGTATCCATAAAAATTCGATTAAAAAGAGAATAGATATAGGTATGGGGAGACATTGGTTAATCTAAAAATATATGACAAGGAGAGAACATCATGAAACCATTAAGAGTTTTTGTATGCGAAGATGAAGAGGTTAGTTTGGAAATAACCCGCGTGATTCTGGAGAATTATTTGAAAAAAAATCAAATAAAAGCTAAGATTACATACTGTCATAATTATAAGGAACAGGACGGAGACTTCTTAAAGGACATCGAGTTAGCAATTCTGGATATTGATTTAGAGGGAAGTATAGTAAATGGAATAGAATTAGCTAAAAAAATGCTGGAACTGAATCCTGGTACGGTATTTATTTTTATTACTGGTCATGAAGAATTTGCATTGGAGGCAGCGAAGATCTATTTAAGTGGTTTTTTAGCAAAGCCAATAAATCAGTATGATTTTCAAGAGGCATTAAAAAGGGCGATTAAACAAGTAAATGGTCATCGTCTTATCAATATGAATCATAATATCGCAAAATTTCATAATGAGAAAATTGTCCTACAGGAGAGAGTTGTTATTAGCATTGAAAAATTGCCAAATACCCACGAAGTTAAAATTGTTACAACAGAAAAAGAGATTCAGACCTATGATTGTATACGGGATATAGAAAAACGTCTATCTAGTAATTTTGTTAAATTAAATCGTTCAGTAATTGTGAATATGTCCTACATATTTGATATAGAAAGCAATGTAGTCAATCTGCGAGGAGGTATTAGTTATGAAATATCTGTCCGTAATCAAGATAAAGTGAAGAAATCATATGAGGAATATATAGCAAAAAGGTTAGTTTAACCCTTTTTCTTATTCTTCACCGCTGCACTATAAATATTAGCTACACCAATACTAAAAAAAGTATATTCACAATATTCATTGCAAATATTGTGAATATACTCTAATAAAACTAATTATCTACGATATCCAGCTCGTTTCATATTTATTCAAGTCTCTTGCCTCTTTTAAGTCTTTTGCTGGTACTACAATAAAGACCGAACCTTCTATATTTTTACAGTAATCTTCATCTTGTACTTTTATTATGATAGATTTCCATTCATCTCCTAGCCACATGATTCCTAATGTCTTTAGTTTGGTATTTCCATTTTCTGATAAGTCATATGTCAATGAACCAATTTTCTCAGAAAAACTATTGATAAATCCAACTGTACACAAATCATAAGTACTTGTATAATCAAAGCTTGATACTTCAAATTTTCCCGTAAAGGAGTTTTCTCTAATAGGTGAATCAACATAACTACCTTTTATATGTACTTCAACATTATCATCCAATACAGTATCACCTGAATACATAACTCCATGTAGTGTTAAATCAATACTTTTCGGACGTAAAAATATTGCAGAACAAATTAGAACGATTGCTATAATAAGAATAATAATCCAAGCAATCTTCTTTTTCACAACCCACCACTCCTTTAAACAAAATCACTACCAAATTTACACTTCTTGTAATGTGTAAAATGTAACATTATTTCTTTTTTTTGTCAAACTCGATTTTATAAGGTAAGAGCGGAGAAAATTCATATTTGATTTTGTGGGGAAAAAAGTGATATTGAGGAATTGAATGATGAAGTAGAAATATAGGGAAATAATTTTGAAGAGTTTATTGAAAAACTTTCGGGTGAGTAATTTGTCAAGGATATTTTGATTTTAGTAGCCTTTTTTTACATTTTTGTTATTTATACTGCTTAAACTCAAAATAATTATGCAGAAATGGCGAAATTTTGGACATTTTTGTATAGATTATAGAGTTTACACATGTTAAAATATAGGACAAAATGAAATCAGGAGGAATATCATGGCAATTAAATTATTTGGAAAAAGTATCACTAGTGCATATAAGTCGGTTGTCAGTACTGTTTCTAAGAACGTAAGTAAGGTGACGGGAGGTTCTAGTAGTAAGTCGTCTAGTACCAAAAGCAAGAGTTCTAGCTCTGGAAATAAGACATCGGGAAGTAGCAAGAGTTCTAGTGTAAGTAAGGTAAGTAGCACCACCAAGCAAAGTACAACTACAAAATATGTAACGAATGCTGCAGCCATTTATAATGCATCTGGGAAAAAGGTATCAGTCCCAAGCTCGGTATCGACAGGAAGACCAGCCCAAAGCTATGCGACACAGACGAAGACCAGTACAACGAATAGTAAGAAGTCAACAGGAAGTGCTACCACAGCGAAGACAACAACAGCAAAGACAAAAACAGTATCGAGTTCTTCTGCAAAGAGTACAAGTAACAAGGTTCCAAGTTCGATATCAACAGGAAGACCAGCCCAAAGCTATGCGACACAGGCGAAGACTAGTACAACAAATAATCAGAAAACAGTTAAGACGGCATCAGACAATAAAACAGTGATAGGTCCTCAGAATAGGACTACTAATAGTGCAATATCAACA
>CAYPEJ010000029.1:0-55244 GCA_964409685.1 uncultured Anaeromicropila sp. | reverse complement strand
GAGCACACGGCTGTTAACCGTGGGGTTGTTGGTTCGAGCCCAACTCGGGGAGTTTTGGCTCCATGGTCAAGCGGTTAAGACACCGCCCTTTCACGGCGGTAACAGGGGTTCAAATCCCCTTGGAGTCACTTAAAAAAAACTATTGACATATAGCAAATGTTATGTTAAACTATAATAGTTGATACGGCGACATAGCCAAGTGGTAAGGCATGGGTCTGCAACACCCTGATCATCAGTTCAAATCTGATTGTCGCCTTTGAATCCTATAGATTATTCTATAGGATTTTTTATTTTATACAGCCTTTCTATAGAGATAATTTTCATTGACTAACGTATTTTAAAAGACGGAAAAGAAGATTAATCGAGAAAATATCATAGTAAAAATAAGATAAGAAGAACCCCCAAGTCTATTCCAAAAATTAAGGATAGACTTGGGGGTTTGCAAATAAAATTTAATCGTTACAATATTTTTCAGTAAATTGCTTTTCAGGAAGAGGTCTTTCGTACAGATAACCTTGTGCAACTGGGCATTTAATAGAACGCAAAAAATCAGCTTGTTCTTTTGTTTCAACACCCTCTGAGATTATTTCCATGTTAAGTTCTAATCCCATTTTTACGATGTACTCAATAATAATTCTTTCTCGAGGAGTGGTAGTTCCTTTTTGGAAGAAATCTTTATCAAGTTTTAATACGTCGAAAGGCAATTCACGCAATAGGTTTAATGATGATAAACCAGAACCAAAGTCGTCCATAGAAAGCTTAAATCCATTCTTATGAATATCTTGTAAGATTGTAAGTAGATAATCATTATCATCTACAAGAGCACTTTCTGTTATTTCAACTTCGATTAATTCAGGTGGAATGTTATATTCCTTTACAACAGTGGTAAGTTTAGGAACCAGCATGCGGTCGCGAAGATGCATTCTGGAGAAGTTTACGGAGATTGGTACTACTCGTTTGTTCTTATCTAATAGCGATCGAATCTTCTTACATACTTGTTCTAGCACATAAAAGTCTAGTTCTACAATGAATCCGTTATCTTCAAAGATTGGTATGAAGTTATTTGGGGTAATCATGGTTCCATCGTTACGCTGCCAGCGAACAAGTGCTTCAGCACCGCATATTTGGTTGGTATCCAAACGGAATTTTGGTTGGTAGAAGACGACAAACTCATGATTTTTCAATGCATCTTCCATAATGTCCTCAACTTCTTTTTGCTTGGATAGACGGCTCTTCATAGATTCATCAAAGTAAACATACTTTGTTTTGTGTCGATCCGTAATCGTTTTTCGTGCAATATTTGCACGATCGATACATGCGCTTATGTCAATATCATCATCTCGGATTAAATACAATCCCATAATAAGAGATATTTTATAATTATCTGATAAGGTTTTCTGAATGCTATTCATGGCCGTGTTCAGTTCACTAAGTCGTATACTGAGCATTTCTTCATTTTGATAGACTAAAAGGGCAATGAATTTATCTGCACTGACACGACCATAGGTTTCCTTTTCAGTTAACATACTTGCCAGATTCTCGGCAAGTATGCAAAGGATGTGATTTCCTTCACTGTATCCATAACTTTCATTGATGGACTTAAAGTTGTTAATGTCTGTGTATACTAAGACATATTGTTGATGTGGATATTTTTGTATTAGTTTAGTTGCTTCATCAATAAAAGAAAATAAGTTATTGGAACGTGTTAATAAATCTTTCTTTGCTAGTTCATTAGCTGTTTCTTCGGTACGGAGTTTTATTAAATAAGAACTGATTACTTTTGCAAGCATGCTTAATGTATCAAGTTCAACTTTAGTCCATGTTCTAGAAGGATTATTTCTTACTGCTTCGATAAAGTCATGGTTGTCTCCGTATTCTCGAATACCGTATTGGAAGATGGAGCGGGTGTGCACCTTTTTTATGATGTCGGTATATTCAGACTCTTTGTATGGTAAAGAAGAAGCATCATTGTGATAGAATATTCCAACAGAGGAATTACGATAAAATTGTAAATCATGCGCCACTTCAATTGGTATCTGAGGTAAGAAGTTACTAAGTTTCATAGACTGTTCTGACGCCCAGTCAAATGTAATCTGAAGAAATTGCTTATCTTCTGATAATTCATAGATACATAGATAATCTAATTCATAGTAGTTTCCAATTAAATTTAGAACTAAGTTAATGGAAATACTAAGTTGTTTCGCATCACAAAGGATTTCTAAAGTATTGGAAAGAATAGAGCTATTAATCAACGTCTTTGATCCTGTGTGAAGGTATTGTTCCATCATATCATCTTTTGTACTTGGTAAATAGTCCATAGAAGACATTAGTTCTGGATTATAAAAGCTATAACAGTTTTTTCCCATACTCTTTGAATAATAGAGTGCCATGTCTGCCTTTTGAAATAATTCCTTGTAGGTAGTTCCATCCTTTGGAAATAATGAAATACCAATACTTCCTGTAATTTTACCAAGGGTTTCGTCATCGGTGACAATTCCAGCAAAGACACTGCTAATTTTTGCTGCAAGTGATTTTACATATTCCTCAGTTGGAATATGGGTTAAAAATGCGATAAATTCGTCTCCACCAAAACGACAGATGATATCGTCGGCTTGGAAGGTCTTTTGCATTTTCGTACTTAATTCTAATAGTACGGCGTCACCAAAGGTATGTCCATAGGTATCATTGATTCCTTTAAAATTATCAACATCAATCATAAAGAGTGCGTGATATTCACCTTCATGGCTCGAACAAGCAATTACTCTATTGATCAATTCTTCACCGCAACGTCGGTTATAAAGTTGGGTTAATGGATCTCTTTTAGCACTTTCCGTTAACTCGTGTAATCGAATCATTTTGTCATTGATGTTATTGGTTTGTCCGATTACAGTAATCGGTTTTCCTTTATGGTCACAGATGGTTGTACCGATTAGTTCATACCAGACGTATTTGCCACCTATTGCCTTTCCTCTCAGTTCAGCAGAGATTTCAGGGGCGCCACTTTTTACTTTATTGTAAAACTCTATGAAGAGTTCAACATCATCAGGATGAATTAGATTGTTTTCCAACATGTAGGTTCCTGTATTAGGAATGGTAAATAGACCACTATAGATTCCTAAATCTGGGTCTGTTTTTATTAAGGTTTCTGTTAAAATATTGTATTCCCATAGGGCACCTTGACTGTGTTTTAAAATCGTATTAAAACGTTCTTGTTGAACTACTAAGAGATCGTGATTCTTCTTAAAGCGCCTATTATTATATAATTGCGAAAGCAGGATAAATGCAAATAAGCAAATGAAACAGGATAAAATACGAATCATCATATTTACAGCAGAATCAATATAATAATGAGTTCTTTGTTCAAGATGTTCAGATGGAATAATATTAATAATAAAAACATTGGTATTACCGTTGGGAGTTATGTAAGTGTAATAACTTTTACCTTCGAATTTATAATGAACTAATCCAGAGGATTTACTTCCAATTAATTGATATAATTTCTGAAGAGAGTAGCCGGAATAGAAGTCGACTTTTGAAAAGAGTTCAGATACATTAATTTTATCAGGAATACATGGTTTTATCATACCATTGCTATAAGTCACTAACATGGCAGTGCCTTCTCCATCAAAAGTTGTTTCTATAAAAGTATCGCTAATATGAGTTTTATCGTAGGAACTCATAATACATCCAAGTACTTTGCTCTCTTCAACAACTGGAACTGCAAGTTGGATTAAAACATGTTCATCGGATGGAACATAAAGTTGTTCTTTACGTCTTAAAATATTTTCAATAAAGGTTTTATATTCGGTTTTGGATGCTTTATCTTTATAGTCCTCTTTTAAAATGTTTATCGGTATGTATGATAACTCACCATATGTTCCTAAATTACTATACTTTGAAACATATTCATCAAACTTTGAAAAAGTGGTATCGTTGTTATTTTCTTTATAATTATTCACCAGGTTATACATATCATCATAGATATTGGAAATGGTGCGATTTAATGTATTCTTTGCTAATATTGTACTACTTGTTAAATCGTCCGTTGCATTCTTTTCTAGTTCACGAGTTAGAGAATCATTATAATTTGCATAACTGAAACTAATAAAAAGGAGTGCCAGAAAACTAACGAATAAAACAAGTGGAGTCATACCAAGCTTATAAATAGAAATAGCGTTATTTTTCACAGATTTAACCTCCGAATAAAATTAATAAAAGAAATAATTTTGTATGTAGTTGTTTAAATTAATTTTATCATTGAACGTATAAAAAGTAAAGAAAATGGAAGTATTATAGTATTAAAATTAAAATAAAATCAAATAGTATCGAAACAAAAAGATTGACAGTAAATGATATAGGTGTTATAGTTGTAATAGAACAAACACAGATTCGAGGAGGCGAACTATATGAATATAAGTAAATTTACGCAAAAGTCAATTGAAGCAGTGAATAACTGTGAGAAGATTGCGTATGAATACGGCAATCAAGAAATTGTGCAAGAGCATTTGTTATTAAGCTTATTTACATTAGAAGATGGCCTGATTCCAAAGTTAATCAAGAAAATGAATTTAGATGTTAATCAAATTGAATATGATATTATTCAACTTTTAAATAAAAGACCAAAAGTTTCAGGTGGTCAGGCTTATATCGGAAATGATTTGAATAAGGCGCTGATTTATGCTGAGGATATTGCAAAGAAGATGGGAGATGAGTATGTATCGGTTGAACATCTTTTCTTAAGCATTATGAAGAATCCTAGTCGCGAAGTGAAAGAATTATTCAAGCGATATGGTATTAATAAGGAGACATTTTTACAAGCATTATCTACCGTTCGTGGCAATCAGAGGGTGACAAGCGATAATCCAGAGGCAACTTATGATACACTTGAGAAGTATGGTTATGACTTAGTGGAACGTGCAAAGGAGCAGAAGCTAGACCCTGTTATTGGTAGAGATCAAGAGATACGAAATGTAATTCGAATTCTTTCTCGTAAGTCTAAAAATAACCCAGTGTTAATTGGTGAACCTGGTGTTGGTAAAACGGCAGTTGTAGAGGGGCTTGCGCAGCGTATTGTAAGAGGAGATGTTCCTGAAAATCTAAAGAATAAGAGAATCTTTGCATTGGATATGGGGTCTTTAGTAGCTGGTGCAAAGTATCGAGGTGAATTCGAGGAACGTTTAAAGGCGGTATTGGAAGATGTAAAGCAAAGTGAAGGCGAGATTATTTTATTTATTGATGAACTTCATACAATTGTAGGCGCAGGAAAGACGGATGGTGCCATGGATGCTGGAAATATGTTAAAGCCAATGCTTGCAAGAGGAGAACTTCATTGTATTGGAGCAACAACTTTGAATGAGTATCGTATGTATATTGAAAAGGATGCAGCATTGGAACGAAGATTTCAGCCAGTTATGGTTGAAGAACCAACGGTAGAAGATACCATTTCTATCTTGCGTGGGTTAAAGGAACGTTATGAAGTATATCATGGTGTTAAGATAACAGATTCTTCTATTGTATCAGCAGCTACGTTGTCTAATCGTTATATTAGTGATCGTTTCCTTCCAGATAAGGCGATTGATTTAATTGATGAAGCTTGTGCATTGATTAAGACGGAATTAAATTCTATGCCAATGGAATTAGATGATGTGCAACGTCATATTATGCAGTTAGAGATTGAAGAAGCAGCCTTAAAGAAAGAGACAGATAATATTAGTCAACAGCGTTTGAAAGAATTGCAGATTGAACTTGCGACTTTGCGAGAAGATTTTGCAGTGAAGAAGGCGAAATGGGATGAAGAGAAATCAAGTGTAGAGAAGGTTCAGAAGTTAAAAGAAGAAATCGAAGAACTTCATAACCAAATTCAGATTGCACAGAGAAATTATGATTTGAATAAGGCGGCGGAACTTCAGTATGGAAAACTGCCAGAATTACAGAAGCAGTTAGAGAGTGAAGAAGAACGTTTGAAACAAGAAAAGAGAGAACTTGTTCATGAGAGTGTAACAGACGAGGAGATTGCCAAGATTATTGCAAGATGGACTGGTATTCCTGTGTCTAAACTTACGGAGTCGGAACGTGAAAAGACATTGCATCTAGGAGATGAGCTTCATAAACGAGTGATTGGACAGGACGAAGGTGTTGAAAAAGTATCCGAAGCAATCTTACGTTCTAAGGCGGGAATTAAAGACCCATCCAAACCAATTGGTTCCTTCTTATTCTTAGGACCAACAGGTGTTGGTAAAACAGAGTTAGCGAAATCTCTTGCAGCAAGCTTATTTGATGACGAGTCAAATATGGTTCGTATTGATATGAGCGAGTATATGGAGAAGTATTCTGTAAGTCGTTTAATTGGAGCACCTCCGGGATATGTTGGATACGAGGAAGGTGGACAGTTAACAGAAGCAGTTCGACGTAAACCATACGCAGTTATTTTATTTGATGAGATTGAGAAGGCACATCCAGATGTATTTAATGTATTGTTACAGGTGTTAGACGATGGACGTATTACAGATTCTCAGGGAAGAACAGTTGATTTTAAGAATACCATTTTAATTATGACATCCAATATTGGTTCCATTCATTTATTAGAAGGAATTGATGAAAAGGGAGAGATTCGACCAGAGGCAGAAGAAAGTGTAATGGAAGAATTAAGGGCAGGTTTCCGTCCTGAGTTCTTGAATCGTTTGGATGAAATCATTATGTTTAAGCCTCTTACAAAGAATAATATTGAAGGAATTGTAAACCTTTTGATTGAAGATGTGAATCGACGAATTGCAGATAAGGAATTACACTTAGAGCTTTCCAATGAAGCTAAGGATTATATTGTGGAAAATGCGTATGACCCTTATTATGGTGCAAGACCATTAAAACGTTTTGTTCAGAAAAATGTAGAAACATTAACTGCACGATTAATTTTGCAAGATAAAGTAAAACCACAAGACACCATTTTAATCGATGTTGAAAATGGTAGTTTGGTAGCTAAAATTAGGGAAAATTAACTTTCCCTAATTTTAGGAATACCTTGACAATGCTAGTTTTTACGTGTTATACTTGCGAATGAAGCATAAAGATATAAATTTGGCTCCATACCAATAGGCTGGAGCTTTTTTTAGTGAGTAGAAGTATATTGAAAGATAGTTCTATTCATAGTAATAGAAATTATATATAGAAACATGTAGCCATATTTGGCTAGAGCCACATTTGGTTAGAAGAAAGGGCAAGAATATATGGAAATAAAGAAATTCGAAGAGTTTGATTTGGATGCGAAGCTTCTTCGCGCGATTACAGAGATGGGATTTGAACAGCCGAGTCCAATTCAAGCTAAAGCGATACCTGTTATTTTAGAAGGTAAAGACATTGTGGGACAGGCGCAAACTGGTACAGGAAAAACTGCAGCATTTGGTATTCCATTATTACAAATGATCGATACAAAGGATAAAAATCTGCAAGCACTTGTATTAGCTCCAACTCGTGAATTAGCGATTCAGATCGCGGAAGAAATGCGTAAGCTTTCTAAATTTTCTCATGGAATTAAGATTCTTCCTATCTACGGTGGACAAGATATTACAAAACAGATTCGTTCTTTAAAAGGTGGAATTCAGGTAGTAATCGGAACACCAGGACGTGTAATGGACCATATGAGAAGACATACTTTAAAGATGGAACATGTAAAGATGGTTGTTTTAGATGAAGCGGATGAAATGTTAAACATGGGATTCCGTGAAGATATTGAAACTATTTTAACAGCGATCCCTGAAGAACGTCAGACAATTTTATTCTCAGCAACAATGCCAAGACCAATCATGGACATTGCGAGAAAATTCCAAAAGAATTCTGAAATCATCAAAGTAGTAAAGAAAGAACTTACAGTGCCTAAGATTGAACAATACTACTATGAAGTAAAACGTAGAAATAAAAATGAAGTATTATCTCGTCTTCTTGATATTTACGCACCAAAATTATCTTTAGTATTCTGTAACACAAAAAAAGGTGTTGATGAATTAGTCGAAGATTTAAAAGGTAGAGGTTACTTTGCAGAAGGTCTTCATGGTGACATGAAACAACAACAAAGAGACCGCGTTATGAAACGTTTCCGTAGTGGTCAAGCGGATATTTTAGTTGCAACAGACGTTGCGGCAAGAGGTATCGACGTAGATGATGTAGAAGCTGTATTTAACTACGATTTACCACAAGATGATGAATTTTACGTACACAGAATTGGTAGAACAGGACGTGCTGGTAGACAAGGTAAGGCATTTAACTTTGTATTCGGTAAAGAAATCTACAAATTACGTGATATTCAAAGATATTGCAAAACTAAGATCGTTGCAAAACCAATTCCTTCTGTACACGATGTACAAAGCACTAAGATTGAAAAAGTGCTAAATCAAGTTGCAGATGTAATTGAAAATGAAGATTTAGAAACATTTATCACATATATCGAAGATAGAATTAATCAAGATGATATTACATCTATTGATGTTGCAGCAGCTTTATTAAAACTAGCAATCGGTCAAGGTGAAACAGTAGAACAAGAAGCATTTGATTTCGGTGAAACTGGTGCTCAAGACGGTATGGTTCGCTTATTCGTAAACATTGGTAAGAAACAAGGTACAAGACCTGGCGATATCTTAGGTGCTATCGCTGGTGAAACAGGTATCTCTGGTGACTTAATTGGTACAATTGATATGTATGATCGTTACACATTCGTTGAAGTTCCAAGAGAATGCGCAAAACAAGTTATCGATGTTATGAAAGATGCGAAGATTCGTGGAAAATCTATTAACATTGAGCCAGCAAATTCGAAATAATATTTACTTTGAAGGATTGGTATTTTATATAGAAGAAAAGCGATAGGTTTATAGGGCCTATCGCTTTTTTGTTATGAAAAATTTACTTGTTTTACATGATTCTAATACATTTTAAAAATAGTAGTTGAATTTCATTTTAATTCATTATATGCTGAGAATAGACAGTTGAAGTGTACATATTGTTAAGAGATTTTTGAGAAGACATTTTGAAAAGGAGAAGAGAGTATGGTAATGAATATCGAGACAATGCCAGCTATGAAGGTGGCTTATATGAGAAATATTGGGATGTATGGTCCTGCTAATAGTATGATGATGGGACAGTTCAAGAAATGGGTAAAGGAAAGTGGATTTGAAAATGATGATACAGTAATCTTAGGGGTTGCTCGTGATAACCCTTCTGTAGTAAATCCAGATTCTTGTAGATACGATGCGTGTCTTGTATTAGGGGATGAGGAAGTAGAAGAGACAGATGTAATTCATCTTGGAGAATTTGAAGGTGGAAAATATGCGGTGTTTACATTGGAACATACAGCTGAGGCAATTCAAAAGGCATGGCAAAATATTTTCACGGAGTTAAAAAGTAAGGGGCATATGACAGATGCTTCAAGAGGAATGATTGAAAGATATTCTGCGAAGTTGGTAGCAGAGCATAAGTGTGAGATTTGTATTCCCTTGAAATAAAATGTGAGTATTAATAAAAATAGATAGTAATAAAAACTGCCAAGAACTATGTGTGAAGTTCTTGGCAGTTTTACAACTTAACTTATATGGAAGAAATATCTCCTTAACCGAAGTATCTCTTTAATAAACCTTCGAATGCTCTACCGTGACGAGCTTCGTCTTTTGCCATTTCATGAACTGTATCATGGATAGCATCTAAGTTTTGTTCTTTTGCACGTCTAGCTAAATCGAATTTACCAGCTGTAGCACCGTTTTCAGCCTCTACACGCATTTCAAGGTTTTTCTTTGTGCTGTCAGAAAGAACTTCACCTAATAATTCAGCGAATTTAGAAGCGTGTTCTGCTTCTTCAAAAGCAGCTTTTTCCCAGTATAAACCGATCTCTGGGTAACCTTCTCTAAATGCAACACGAGACATTGCAAGGTACATACCAACTTCTGAACATTCACCTTCAAAGTTCGCTCTTAAGTCAGCCATGATGTCTTCGCTAGCACCTTGAGCAGCACCTAAAATGTGTTCTGTAGCCCATGTGCGCTCTCCTGTTAATTCATTGAATTTTTCTGCTTTTGCTTTACATAATGGACATTCTTCTGGAGCGTGATCTCCTTCGTGAACATAACCGCAAACTGAACATACATATTTTTTCATAATTTGTTTCCACCTTTCAATATCATATATATTTAAACTTTAATAATAGTAATCATTACTGATATTGATATAATAATCTATTTTATCTATTCTGTCAATCTTTTTTTGAAAAAATTTATTAATAATTTTGGATAAAAGCTAGAAAGCCTATAAATACAAAGAAAAGCAGTATTAACACAAGGTATCTGTAGATAAGATATATGTGTAAGACTGCTTTTTAAGAAGAATGTATGAAATTCTTTACTGTTTTATAAATTTGGATATAAGTTAGAAAATAGTTTTTAACTAATTGTTTAAACAATGTTCGCATACTCCATAAAAATAGGTTACATGACCTTCGATTGTTCCACTAAAGTTAGAGCCAGCAAGTATATCAATGTGTTCTAAGGAAGGAAGAGATAAGTCTGTTACTTGTTTACATTTTCGGCAAACAAAATGATAATGAGGGGTTATGTTTCCGTCATAGTGGTCGCTGCCGTCATCGCATGAAATCTTGATAATTTCACCTTGTTCTACTAAGAAGTTTAGGTTACGGTAGACAGTTCCTAAGCTGATGTTAGGGTAATCTGTACGTAAATCTTCGTAGACTTTTGCAGCAGTTGGATGAGCTTTGCTATGCTGTAAGTAAATCTTGATTGCTTCTCTTTGTTTGCTGTATTTAACGGTTGACACTTTGAATCTCCTCTCATATAAATAGTAACTATTATTATTTTATAAAAAAGTGATGGAAAAGTCAATAGTTAAGTTAGCATGTGATAACTCAAAACATAGTTACAAGTGGAGGAATAATAGTAAGTTTGATGAAAATAAAAAACTCCTAAGTAGATTTGGGCTATATAGCTTTTCTACTTAGGAGTTAGGATATCAGTCTATTGAATGCAAGATTATGAACTATGAATTATTTCGTTTATAATGTACATGCAGTAATTCATGTTCTTTTCCCTTTAGGAGTTCACTATCATAAAGTTGTGTAATAACTGGATTTTCTTCACTACGTTTGATAACACTTGTTTTGTCGGCTTTGTATAGACCTGATGTACGCTGCAATTTTTCGGCTTTATGGCTGAATGGTTGTCCTGCACCTGCGATACATCCACCGGGACATGCCATTACTTCCACAAAGTCAAAGTGTTCCTGACCACTTTCAATCATACGAATCACTTCTTCTGCATTTCCGAGGCCACTAGTTACCGCGATACGAACTACTCGATCGCCTAGTGGAACTTCTGCAACCTTAATTCCTTCGTAACCACGAACACCAAGATATTCAATGTCTTGAAGTGCCTTAGTAGTTTTATCTGCATATACTTTACGAAGAGCGGCTTCTGTTACACCACCAGTTACGCCGAAGATAACGCCAGACCCAGAGTAAATGGAAAATGGCATATCAGGTGCATCTGGTTCTATTTCTGCAAATTGAATGCCTTCTTCTTTTATCATGTGAATCAATTCATTGGTAGTAAGAACATAGTCTACGTCTGGAATTCCATCACGAATAAATTCTTCTCTGGATGCTTCGTATTTTTTTGCAGAACAAGGCATAACTGCAACTGATATAGTTTCCTTGCCTTCCTCTTGGTCAATGTTCTTGTAATGGTCTTTTAAGACAGCACCAAACATTTGCATTGGGGATTTACAAGTTGATATGTATGGAAGCAATTCGGGATGTTTCGTTTCTACATAACGAATCCAAGCAGGACAGCATGAGGTGAAAAGTGGGAATTTATTATCTTCATGTTCTAATCGTTTTACCAATTCAGCTGCTTCTTCCATAATTGTTAAATCAGCACCAAGTGAAGTATCAAATACTTGATCAAAGCCAAGCATACGCATAGCACGGAAAATTCGTCCGATGGAGTTCTTTCCAGGAGCCATGCCAAAGGCTTCTCCAAGGGCAACACGTACAGCTGGAGCTACTTGTACGACAACTCGTTTGGTCGGATCATAGATTGCTTTCCAAACTTCCTTTGTACTTTTTGTAATCGTAATGGCAGCAGTAGGACAGACAGCAGCGCATTGACCGCAGTTTACACAGTCTGTTTCGGCTAACTTTTTATTGAATGCAGGGGTGACAACCATTTTTGCACCACGTTCTGCAAAACCTATGGCACCAACATTTTGAACTTCATTGCAGACGCGAACGCAGTCACCACAAAGAATACATTTATTAGGATTGCGAACGATGGATTTTGAGGATTTATCAATTTCATGTCTAGGTTCGTCCTTTTTAAAGCGGATTTCTTTTAAACCGAAACGACCTGCAAGCATTTGTAAGCGGCAGGCACCGTTCTTTTCACAAGTAGTGCAATCACCACAATGAGAGGCTAGTAGTAATTCTAGAATCATTTTCCTATGCTGATGAAGTTTTGGTGTATTGGTTTTAATAACCATTTTATCTTTTGGAGGTGTAGAACAGGAAGCGATGATGCCACCCCATTGATCTTCCACAACGCACATTCTACAGGCACCATATATGGATAAATCAGAGTAGTAACAAAAGGTTGGTAGATGGATCCCAGCTTTTTTAACAACTTGTAATATATTTTTTTCATTATCAAAATCAACGCGTATTCCGTCGATTATCATGTATTTAGACATTTTGCAAATCTCCTTTCCAGTATATTTTATACTTCTATAACGGCATGGAAATTACAACCGTCTTTACAAGCACCACACTTGATACATTTACTAGTATCAATGGTGTGAGGATTTTTAACAGTACCACTGATTGCGCCAACTGGACATAGTCTAGAACATTTGGTGCAACCTTTACAAAGGGTTGGATCAATTTGAAGAGTAACAAGTGCTTTACACTGACCAGCTGGGCATTTTTTATCGACTACGTGGGCGATATATTCATCACGGAAATACTTTAATGTGCTGATTACAGGGAAGGCAGCAGTTTTTCCAAGTCCACATAAGGCAGTAGCAGAGATGGTTTCTGCAAGTTCTTCTAGCATATCAATGTCCTCAAGTGTACCACGACCTTCTACAATGTCATTTAAAATTTGAAGCATGCGTTTGGTACCTTCACGACAAGGGACACATTTTCCGCAAGATTCATTTTGAGTGAAATTCATAAAGAAACGGGCAACTTCAACCATGCAACTTTTGTCATTCATAACAACGAGACCACCAGAACCTATCATAGCGCCTACTTTTTTCAAGGAATCAAAGTCAAGCTTCATGTCCAGATGATTCTCTGTTGGACTAATTACTAAACAACCACCAGAAGGTCCGCCAATCTGAACGGCTTTAAAATCGCCACCTTTTATGCCACCACCGATATCGAAGATAACTTCTCGCAAGGTTGTTCCCATAGGAACTTCAATCAATCCAGTATTATTTACATTTCCAGTTAGAGCAAACGCTTTGGTTCCATGATTTTTCTCAGGACCATATCCTTTGTACCATTCTGCACCATTTGTAATAATCGGTGGAACGTTACAGTAGGTTTCTACGTTATTTAATACAGTAGGTTTTTCAAATAACCCTTTTTCCACAGTACGAGGTGGCTTTACACGAGGCATACCACGATTTCCTTCAATAGAAGCGGTTAAGGCACTACCTTCACCACAGACAAAGGCACCGGCTCCTTGACTAATATGTAAGTGGAAATTAAATCCTGAGTTTAAAATGTTATCTCCAAGTAAACCATATTCTTCAGCTTGTTTGATGGCATTTGAAAGTCTTGCAACGGCTAAAGGATATTCAGCACGAACGTAGATGTAACCATACTGAGCGCCTGTAGCGATACCCGCAATCATCATGCCTTCAATTACACGATGTGGGTCACCTTCCATCATACTTCGATCCATAAAGGCACCAGGGTCACCTTCGTCACCATTACAAACAATGTACTTAATATCCGATTCTTGTGCTAATACTTGAGCCCATTTTCGACCTGTTGGAAATCCACCGCCTCCACGTCCACGTAAAGAGGATTCTGTGATTTCATCTACAATTTGCCCAGGCGTCATCTCAAAGAGTGCTTTGGAAAAGGCTTCATATCCTCCTACGGCGATATATTCGGTAATAGATTCTGCATTAATATGTCCACAATGTTCTAATGCAATTCGAGTTTGTTGTTTATAGAAAGGAATATCTTCTTGTTTCTTATAGATCTTGCCATCTTTATCATGATAAGCAAGTCGTTCTACGATATCATCATTTAAAATACTTTTCTCAATGATTTCTTCACAGTCTTCTACTTTTACTTTTATGTACAGCCATCCCATTGGCTCAATGCGAAGAAGAGGACCCATTTCACAAAAACCATGACAACCACTTTTCTTTAATCCGACGCTGTCATGTGGTTCTTTTTCTAGTTTTAAGGAACAGGTAATTCCCTTTTGTTCCATCAGTTCTTTTAACTTAGCGTAAATATCAAGAGAGCCACCAGCGACACAGCCAGTACCCGCACAAATTAAAATCTGTTTTTGTTGACAGCTTAATGACTTCTTGAATTGTTTCCGATATTGATTTAATTCTTCTAAGGTATTAATTCTTGTTGCCATTGGTACTCTCCTCCTTTAACTGTTTGATAAGTTGTTTCGCTTTTTCAGGTGTCATACTAGCATGTACCTTGTCATTTACGGTACATACAGGGGCTAGTCCACAAGCACCTAAACAAGAAACAGTTTCCACTGTAAATAGTCGATCATCAGTTGTTGGATGATTGGCAGTTACATTTAGTTGTTTTCTGAATTCTTCTAATATAGGAGTAGATTTACGGACATGGCAAGCTGTTCCATCGCAAACTTTAATCACATATTTTCCTTTTGGTTCAAGAGAAAAGTTTTCATAAAATGTAGCAACACCATAGATTTTGGCTTCGCTAACATCTAAGTGTTTGGCGATGTATGCTAAGACTTCTTCTGGTAGATAGTGATAATCTTTTTGGATATCCTGCATGATGGCAATTATAGCAGACTTACTATAATTATACTTTTGTAAAATTGCATCAATCTTTTTGATTTCATCTTGGTTAAGCATAAGAATCTCCTTTCTTTCGTCGAAAGACATAGAATAGTCATGTATACCTAATTGTATGTATGAAAAAATATGGTATGCATGCAACAGAAAGTGTTGTTAAAAATGTAACAGAATTATGCCGCGAGTACTTTCATACTAATATGATATCACTAAAAAAGTGGTTGGGCAAGGAACAGAAGGCAGAAATAGTAAATCGAAAGGGATTTTCTTAGTGAAAATGCGTATCTGCATTTTTTAATCAAGATTTCTTTGTTTTGTGTATAATTAGAAATTGTATCTAAAAAAATTCATTCCAAAAAGAAAACATTCGTTGATTAATTAGTATATTTTCGATATAATCTATATGAAGTTGGTTAAAAAATTAACAACATTTTTACATAGGATGATAGATTATAATGTAGGAGGTTTTCACCATGTTAGAAAAGGATGCAACAATAGGGAATGTTAAACATGAGGTGTTACATAAGGTGGCAAAATTAGCCTATGCTGGTGAGTTAGAAGAAAAGCAAGACCAGATTCCATATGAGATGATACCTGGGCCACAAGCTCATTTTAGATGTTGTATTTATAAAGAAAGAGAAATTATTAGACAGCGTGTTCAAGTGGCGCAGGGGAAAGCACCATCACCAAAGCAAAATGCAGATAATATCATTCAGATTATTCCATCTGCATGTGAAGGATGTCCAATTACAAGATTTGTAGTTACAGATAACTGTCAAAAATGTATGATGAAAAAATGTCAACAAGCTTGTAATTTTAAAGCAATCACCATGTTAAGAGACCGCGCGTACATAGATCCTCAACACTGTAAGGAATGTGGAAAATGTTCCGAAGCCTGTCCATATAATGCAATCGCAGACTTAATGCGTCCTTGTAGGAGAAGCTGTCCAGTTGATGCAATTAGCATGGATGAAAATAATGTTGTAAAGATAGATGAAGAAAAATGTATTAAATGTGGTTCTTGTATTAAGAACTGTCCATTTGGTGCCATTGAAGCTCGTTCTTCTATGGTAGATGTAATTGAGGAAATTAATAAAGGAAAACGTGTCTATGCCATGATAGCACCAGCAGGAGAAGGTCAATTTGGTAGTCATGTATCTATGGGTGTTTTAGCTGAGGCAGTAAAAGAATTAGGTTTCCATGATATGATAGAAGTTGCATTAGGTGCAGATTATGTTGCAGATGCAGAATCGAGTGAATGGTTAGAAGCTCATAAAGAAGGAAAGAAGATGACAACATCATGCTGTCCTGCCTTTGTAAATATGATAAAAACACATTTCCCACAATTAGTGGACAACATCTCCACTACAGTATCTCCAATGGCAGCAACTGCAAGATATATTCGTGAGATCGACAAGGATGCTATTACTGTATTTGTAGGACCTTGTGTAGCGAAGAAAGATGAGATTCGTCAAAATGAAGATACTGCAGATTATGTACTTACCTTTGATGAATTATATTCTATGTTCAAGGCAAAAGGCATTCAACTTGCTACTTTTGGTGGTAATCTGCAACAAGGAAGTATCTATGGTAAGAACTTTGCGAGTGCTGGCGGTGTAACAAAAGCAGTAATAGAATCCTTAAAGGAAAAAGAAGAAAATATTGACTTCAAAGTAAAAGAGTGTAGCGGTGCAGTAGATTGTAAGAAGGCACTTATGTTATTAAAGGTAAATCGTCTTCCAGAGGACTTTATCGAAGGTATGGCCTGTCAAGGTGGATGCGTCAATGGACCTGGTAATGTAAAATCAGAATTAGGCTTTAAGAAAGATAGACAAACTTTATTGGCAGCAGCAGATGATAGAACGATACAGTCCACTATGGATAGTAACAAAGATTATAATTTCTCATTACATAGAAAATAAAATGTAGCGTACATATACGATAGCTCCACAACAGATATTCGTTGTGGAGCTATTTTAATTCATAGGAAATTCCGCTTCGCTACATTTCCTATGAATTAAAATAGCCCCTAAAAAGCAGGGGCAGGATGCACACTCGGGGGGAAGGAAGATATTCGCTTGAAAAGCAGCGAATCCCCCTCGGCGCGGCAAAGTGTGTGGAACACACACTTTGTTCTAAAATGAGTCGGAAAAGAAAAACTCTTAAGTAATACACATAAATATACAAAATTTGTATATTCTTTATGGTATAATGCAATTAATAAATGCAAAATGATAGGAAATCGTAAGATTTTAGAACTTGAATAACAGATTGTAATGGACTATACTATATTCCATTATAATGCAAATCTTATTTTTGTGTTATAATAGAATGTGATAGCATGCATATTCTTAAAATAAAAGGAAAAGGGATTACTATGGCGAAATCAAAGAAAAAGGCGAAGCCTAAGAAAAAGAAAAATAAAGTTTTGTCTGCATTTGGAAAAGCCTTTAAAGTTACATTTTTAACTTTACTATGTGTTATGCTTGTAGGTGGGACCTTCTTCTATTTTAAATATGGAAGAGATATTCTTGCAATGCAGGCTGAGGCAAAGAGGCTTGTCAGTGAATCAACAGTCGATACATTTAGACAGTCGCAGACAAGTACTGTATATGACTATAAGGGAAAAGAATTATTGACCTTATCAGGAGAAAAAGACTTATATTATTTGGATTATAATGATATTCCAGATTATGTAAAGAAAGCTATGATTTCCATTGAGGATAAGAAGTTTACAACGCATAATGGAGTGGATTATAAGGCCATTGTGAGAGCGGGGCTTGCGTATATCAAACATAAAGGTGAGATTACCCAGGGGGCAAGTACCATTACGCAACAGCTTGCAAGAAACATTTTCTTAAGTTTTGAGGTAAGCTGGGAGCGAAAGATTAAAGAGATGTTTATTTCCTTAGAATTAGAAAGGAAATATTCTAAGTATCAAATTTTAGAGTTTTATCTAAATAACATTTACTTTGCAAATGGATACTATGGAATTGAGGCAGCAAGTAGGGGGTATTTTAATTGTTCCGTGACTGAGTTATCCTTATCCCAGATTACTTACTTATGTGCAATTCCAAATAATCCGACCTTGTATGATCCAGTGGATAATCCAGATAATACAATCAAACGTCGTAATCGAATCTTGAAACAGATGTTAGACGATGGTTGGATTGATCAGTCTCAATTCGATGAAGCTGTAAATGAAGAAATTCAATTGAATATGCCAAAGACATCGAAGAAAAACTATGTTACAACATTTGTGTTATATAGTGCGACAAGAGCATTGATGCAGGCAAATGGTTTTGAGTTCCAAACAGAGTTTGAGACAGAAAAAGACCAAGAAGCATATAAGGAAAGTTATGATGAGTTATATAATGAGTGCTTAAAGAGTTTGTATAGTGGTGGATATCAGATTTATACATCGATCAATATGCAACATCAAAAGAAGTTACAGCAATCTGTAAATGAAGCGTTAACTGATTTTACAGATAAGAATTCAGAAGGAACTTATTTGATGCAGGGAGCAGCAGTTTCTATTGATAATGAAACTGGTCGAGTAGTTGCTATTGTTGGTGGTAGAAGTCAGAATGCTTCTGGATACACACTAAACCGTGCATTCCAAAGTTATCGCCAACCAGGAAGTTCGATTAAACCTTTAATCGTATACACGCCTGCATTTGAAAATGGTTATACACCAGAAAGTATTATGAGCGATACCCAATTTGAAGGTGGACCTAGGAACTCAGATGGTTCTTACATTGGAAATATTACATTGAGAAAAGCAGTTGCAAAATCAAAGAATACAATTGCTTGGAAGTTATTTGAGGAAATCACCCCAACGATCGGTTTATCGTATTTAAAAGCTATGAATTATCAAAAGATATCAAGTTCCGATTATGTACCAGCCGCATCTTTAGGTGGTTTCACGGTTGGAACAAGTCCATTAGAAATGGCATCTGGTTTTGCTACCATTGAAAATGACGGTATCTATCGTGAACCAACTTGTATCATAAAAATAACAGATGCAGAAGGAAAAACGATTGTAAGTGATGAAGTAAAAGAGAAAACCATTTACACGCAAAATGCTTCTCGTATGATGACGAGTGCATTAGAAAATGTTATGACGGAAGGTACAGGTAGAAGCGTAAGGTTGTCTAACATGACATGTGCTGGTAAGACTGGTACGACAAACGATAAGAAAGATGGTTGGTTTGTTGGATATACACCTTACTATACAACAAGTGTATGGGTTGGATATGATACACCAACTACAGTAAGTTCTTTAACTGGTTCAAGCTACCCAGGTACCATTTGGAAGACCTATATGGAATGGGCAAATGAAGGGTTAGAAGATATCGGATTTGAAGGGTATAAAGGCGAAAAGCCTGTTGTAGTTACAACGGAACCTGAAGAGGAAGAAGAGGAAATCCAAGAGGACGAAGAGGTTGAAGAGGAACCAGAAGAAGTAATCGTCCCAGATGATGAACTAGTTGTAGATGATGAGCCAGAAGAAGAGCAACCAGAAGCCGTAAAACCAGTTACTCCAAGTACTACGGCACCATCGAAAGAACCTACAGTCGAAACTCCAGATGAGGATATTGATAATTCAGAAGGATTTGGAGAAGAAGATATCCCAGAAGATGATACCACTATCGATGATGATACGACGGTGGAAGAGCCTGGACAGGAAGTTGTTCCAGATGAAGGAATGACAGAAGATGTCATGGAAGAAATAGAATAAACTTTCTTATTATATAGTGAATATAATTTATATATGAAAACAGAAAAACCAGCACATTTCGAATGTGCTGGTTTTTAATTCATAGGAAATTTCGCTTCGTTATATTTATTTTTTAGTTGTTTTTAATGATTTAACAGTAGACCATGAAGAGTAAAGTGTTTTCTTTTTCCCTTCTACTGTTACTGTTTTATAACTTTTCACACGAACATAGTATGTTTTATTAGAAGTTAATTTTGTAAGCTTCTTAGAAGAAACAGAACCAACTTTTACAGTCTTAGAATTCTTAAAGGATTTTGAAGTACTGTATTCAATTACATAACCAGTTGCACCAGATGCCTTTTTCCAGTTTACTGTTAAGCTATTTTTCTTAGCAGATTTTAAACTTACTGTAGTTTTCGCAGGTGAAATGGTAAATGTTCTAGTAGCTGTTCCCGTATAGATACCTTTAAATGTAACTTTTACAGTGTATGCGCCAACTGCTTTTCTTGCTGTTGGATAAGTTACAGTATAATACTTAGAAGAAATTGTCTTTCCACTCTTAGTTTTTGCAATAACAGATGGAGTACGGTTTTTCCCATTGTATACTAAAGATGTTGCACTTAACTTCACACTACCATAAACTTCTGTAACTGTTACGGTACAAGTGGATGTAAAGAAACCTACTTTGGCTGTGATCTTAGTAGTACCAGCAGCGACCCCAGTAATAACACCAGCTTCAGAAACTTTTGCTACTGCAGGGTTAGAACTCTTATAAGTAACTTTTGTAGCGTCTGTAGTATCAGCAGGAGTAATAGTAGTCTTTAGTTGGTATTTATTACCCGCCTTTAAAGTAAGGGAAGTTTTATTTAAGGCAATACCAGTCATAGGTTTTAACACTTGGGAAGCACCAACAGGAGCTTCGATGGATGGATAACCAGCGGCTTCTACCTTTAATGTGTAGTTACCATTGATACCATTTGTAAATAGTGGAGTTGTTGTTCCTCTATTAGTAATTACAGCATTAAAGTCAATTGCACCTGTTTCTGTAAATAAAATAGTACCTAAGTCTTTACCATTAATGTTTGTACCATCTACATATACAGCAGTAACAGCATTTCTATATTCTTCAATCGTAGCATCTGTACTTGTAATTGCTAATTGATTATTTTTCACAGCAATATCTTCTGCTTTTAATACAGAGTTAATAAGGAATGTAGCATTTACATCTTCATATTCATTATCTGTAAATGTAGCAGTATATTGTCCTGGTGTTAATGTTCCACTTAAGGAAAGGGTACTGTCGCTATTTACAGTGTAAAGTTCAGAAGATAAAGCAGTATTGTTAAATGTAATAGAAGAAAGTGTTCCGTCATAAGATTTACTTTCTGCTAAACCATTAGTTACAGTTGTTGTCATACCAGATGTATTGTGAGTCACATCTTTTACAGTAACTAAAGCTTCTTCCGCTTGCGTAAGAAGTGTTTTTACTTTTAAGTTTGTATTAACAACAATATCAGATTCATTTGCAACTAAATAAGTTACTTTTGTAATTGTTTTTCCAACTAAATCTTGGTGACGTAGGTAGTCAACTTTGTTGCCATGGGATTCAGTAAACTCTTCTACAGCAAATGAAATCTCGCTAGTCTTTAACCAAAGGTTTTCTAAGTGACCTAATCCGTATACTTTTCCATCAGAAGTATGTAAAAGTGCACCAAGCATTTTGCCACTATCTACACTAGTTCCGCTGATACTTAATTGATAGTTACCATATTTACTAACTGTTGTAATGGTAGCTGATGCAGTCTCTACAACCGTTTGAGCTTCGTAGCCAGCATTTGCAGAAGTAGTCATAGCTGAAAAAGTACCGTCTCCACTCATGATTTTATATTCTGTAAATGGGCTATCAGAAAATGTCATGGAGTTAAATAATTCGTAAAGTTTATTTTGACAAGAACTAGCGTTGTCTTTGTTCTCCATAATGCTGTTATAAAGCGCAACAGGAATTGCAACTTGAGCATCTTTAATACCAAGAATGTCTACCCCTGTTTCTGTCATTTCATAATAGGTAGTTGGAAATCTTGTGGATTTTGAAGTGGTTGCAGAAGAAACCGCATCGTATTGACCAGCTGCACGGTAAGCAAGTACTGGATCTGGTGTTTCCAAAGAAACCGCTTCTGTAAGAGTTACTTGATTTATTTCACCATAGTAAAAGTCGGCATAAGGCATATTTAATGTGGCGTAGTAGTATGTGCCGTCATTGTATAAAGTAGTAGTTTCTGCTTGTGTTTGGCTGTAAGTTGCCACAGAGTATGTAGAGTGAGCAGTAACTGGTTGTGATGTCATAAGTAGAGCAGTTGCGAAAGAAAGAGCAAGCCCTCTTTGAATTGAATGTTTTTTCATGTATCCTCCTTATTAGATATCATATTTATATGTTTGAAATTAGTTAGTCAAAACTAACCACTTTTGGGAGTATACATTTTATTTTATAAAATTTCAAGGGTTTAATTGAAAATTAATATCATTTTCATATTTTGTATTGCAAAAATTTTATGAACTCGTGTAGTATAGTTACAGTGTTTGTATGGAACCAAAGAAGTAATAAAAATTTATCAATAGAAAAGGAAGGGAAGAAAACGTGGATATCTTAAAAACGTTAGCAGAAAAATTAAAAGGTTTTGCACTATTTTTACCTGCGTTATTGGTAGCAGGAATCGTAATAGGAAAGTTAGTCTCCTATGAAGAACCACAATTGGCTCAACATCAGCCAGAAGTCTTTGCATTTAAAGCCGATTCTACAGAACAAGAATCCATTGAAGAGATAAAGCAAGGTACATTTGATTTGGAAGATGGTTTATATCAAGGTAGTGGTCAAGGATTTAAAGGACTCATTACCGTTGCAGTTGAGATTGAAAATAAAGCAATTGCAAATATATGGGTTCTCTCCAATGAAGCAGATGATGAACCATTTCTAGAACGTGCAAAAGGTGTAATCGAAAGTGTTATGAAAGAGCAGAGCACGAAGGTAGATGCCGTATCAGGAGCGACGTATAGTTCAAATGGAATTTTAGAAGCGATAAAAAATGCGCTTTCTGGAAAGCAAGTAGTAGGAAGCACAACTACAGAAGTAAAAGAAGAAACAGTTGAGGATGTAAGTTTTGGAGAACTAAAGGATGGAACATATACAGGAGAAGCGCAAGGCTTTGGCGGTACGATTAAAGTACAAGTAACTGTAAAAGACGGTAAGTTGTCCGATATTAAGATTTTAAATGCAAATGGAGAAACCGCTTCTTACTTAAGTAAAGCAAAAACTATTTTAAGTAAAATGGTATCTTCTAATAGCACCAATGTAGATGCCGTATCAGGGGCTACTATTACTTCAAATGGCTTAATCAAAGCGGTTCGTAATGCACTAGCAAAAGCACAAGGAAATACAGCAGGAACAACAGATTCCGATGGAAATACAACAACAACCATTCAAACAGGTACTCTTCCATATAAGGATGGAGTATATTATGGAACGGGAACAGGTTTTAGAGGAGATGTAACCGTAGCAATTGTTATTGCAGATAAAACGTTAAAAGCTGCAATTATTACAGAATCTACAGATGATGAAGCATTTTTAACGAGAGCAAAAGCTATCTTAGATCAGGCGGTTGCCCAACAGAATACAGACTTAGATGCAGTATCAGGAGCAACTTATAGCTCAAATGGTATTATTGAAGCGTTAAAAAATGCATTTAAAGCAGCGAAAAAAGGTACAAGCAGTTCTGATAAAACAGAAACAAAGCCATCCTCTAAACCAACAGCAAGTTCAGTACCACAAGTATCTGTGGCTCCTGGAACATATCAAGATGGAACATATTCAGTTACTTCCTTATGTTCCCCAAATGCAATGAATGCATTTAAAGCGTACGATCTTGCGATGAATGTTACGATTAAGAATGACAAGATTACAAAAATCAGTGGAGTAAAGGGAACGGGTTCTTCATATGACAGTATAAATGATTCTTTTATTACTCGTGCAGTAAGTGGAACATCTAGTCAAGAAGGCGTAGTAACACAGATTGTAAACAAAGGAACGTTATCTGGAATTGATGCAGTAAGTGGAGCAACTTGTACTTCAGACGCTATCATTGCTGGATGCCAAAAAGCGTTGAATAAGGCAATGGGAAAAAGCGAAAGCACTCCATCTCCATCGCCTTCAGTAGCACCAACTAAGACACCAGAAGCAGTAACACCTAGTCCATCTCTAGTCCCATCTCCTTCTGCAACAACAGGAAGTGGAATTCAATATAAAGATGGTATTTATACAGGAACAGCTATCTGTGAACCAGACCAAGATGAAGGATTTAATGAATATGATCTTGATTTACAAGTAACTGTGTCAGGAAATCGAATTACTGCCATTACAAACCTAAAGGGAAGTGGCTATCAATGGGACTCATTTAATCAATGGTTTATTGATATGGCAGCAAATGGACTTGGTGGAAAAGGTGGAGTTGTAAATCAAATTATTCAGAAAAATGATACCACAGGAATCGATGCAGTCAGCGGTGCAACTTGTTCTTCCATTGCAATCGTAGAAGCATGTAAGCAAGCATTAGAATCGGCAAAATAAAGAGGGTAAGACATGAAAAATAAAACATTTTATATAAAGGTAATCAATATATTATGGATTGCAATTTTTTTAGTGGCATATCAAGGTATTACTGTGACCCGAGATAAGGAATTTCAAATTACACAGCTTGAACATGAATTAGAGATAGCAAAAGAAACCATAGAAGGTGTAAGAAATTCAGGCTTTGTTGTAGAGGAAGCAGAATCTGATATGGAAGCAGAATCAAGATACCAAGATGGTGTATATACAGGGGAAGCCAATGGATTTGGTGGTGCTGTAAAGGTAGAAGTAGTAATTGAATACGGTAAGATAAGTAAAATTACTATCTTAGATGCATCGAAAGAAGACCCTGCTTATGTAACAATGGCACAAGAAGTAATTGAGGACATGTTATCAAGCCAGACTGCCGAGGTGGATGCAGTCAGTGGGGCTACATTTACATCAACTGGAATTATCAATGCAGTTGCCAATGCATTAGAAGGGATGGTGAAATAGTGAAGAAGAAAAAGAAATTTGACATAAAGAACAGCATTATCATCATAATGAGAATATTATTCTTCATTCTATTTCCTGCGGTATTCTCCACAGCATTCTCTGGAGTAAAATATGTCGCAACACAGATAGGTGCAGGAAAGCATATTGAGTTCACAGCATTTGTAGTAACATTATTGGTTGTATTACTATTTACGATACTATTTGGGCGATTCTTTTGTGGCTTCGCTTGCTCCTTTGGAAGTTATGGAGACTTTCTTTATGAAATCTCTTGTAGGGTAAGAAAGAAACGAAAAAAACGTCCGTTTCAGTTTTCAGAAGAATTAGGAAATGTACTTTGTTATGTAAAATACGTTGTATTAGTTGCAATTTTACTTTTATGTGTAGCAGGAAAGAGTAGTGTAGTATCCACATTTAGTCCGTGGGATGTATTTTCAAGATTACAAACATTAAATATGCCGAAGTTAGGAGTTGGAGTACTAGTATTTCTACTAATCTCTATTGGAATGCTATTTGAAAAACGTTTCTTCTGTCGTTTTTTATGCCCATTAGGAGCAATCTTCTCCATACTACCAGTGATTCCAGCGTCTTCTATCAAGAGAGATCGTGAGAACTGTATTGCAAGATGTAAGGCATGTAAAATGAAATGTCCTGCCAACTTAGATATCGCAAGCATGGAAGAAGGTGATCATGCTAAAATGGGCGAATGCTTTTCTTGTGGTAAGTGCATGCAGACTTGTCCAAAGTCAAATGTGCATACAGATGCAGTCCATGGAAAAGAAAATGTATTCCTATGGAATCTAGTACGTGGAATCTTACTATTCATTGTATTTTGTATCTTTATTGGCTTATAAAATGGATAAAAAAGGAGCACAAGTTCTAGCAATGTAGAACATGCGCTCCTTTTGGTTTTCTAGAGAGAGAGTAAAATATATGTATAGTGCAGAAAGGATACAGACTCCCCCTTAATCCGTACTATGTGAGTACATGCACTATTGATATAGAAAATATAGAATAAGCAAAGGCATCTTATCACAATGGACGAACCCCAACATTGTGGATAAGATGCCTTTGACTTTAGATAGATTTAACTATCTTTGATTATATTTTGTTAAAACCTCTTGAATGCGTTCTGTAGGACTTAATAGTTCACTAATAGAAGCATCATGGTTTAAAGTATCTATTAATAATGCAATGTATTTACTCATATCAACACTAATATACCAATCTCTTTGTAAAAGTTCTTCTGGTTGATACACAAGGTTAGTAGTAAGAACTTTATCAATAAGTCCTTTTTCAACAGCTTTGTCGAATTTTTCTAAACCATTTGTAAATAAACCAAATGTTGTAGCAACAAAAATTCTACCTGCTTTACGTCGTTTTAACTCAGTAGCAACGTCAATCATACTATCCCCAGATGAAATCATATCATCAATGATAAGCATATCTTTTCCTTCGATATCAGTTCCTAAGAATTCATGTGCTACGATAGGGTTACGTCCGTCAACGATTTGAGTATAGTCTCTTCTCTTGTAGAACATACCCATATCTACACCAAGTACGTTAGCATAGTATACAGCACGAGACATACCACCTTCATCAGGACTGATTACCATCATATGCTCTGCGTTCATCTTGATATCAGGAACATTTTTAAGAAGAGCTTTAATAAATTGGTAAGTTGGTTGAACTGTCTCAAAACTCTTTAGAGGAATAGAGTTTTGTACTCTAGGATCATGAGCATCAAATGTAATAATGCTTTCAACGCCCATATTAGTTAATTCTTGAAGTGCTAGTGCACAGTCCAAGGATTCTCTAGAACTACGTTTGTGTTGTCTACTTTCATATAAGAAAGGCATAATTACTGTAATTCTACGTGCTTTTCCACCTACCGCTGCGATAATACGTTTTAAATCTTGATAGTGGTCATCTGGTGACATGTGATTTGTATGTCCACAAACACTATAAGTTAAACTGTAATTGCATACATCGACTAGTAAATATAAATCGGAACCACGAACGGATTCTTTGATAACACCTTTCGCTTCTCCAGAACCAAAACGTGGGCAAGATGCATCTAGTAAGTAGGAATCTCTTTGATAACCAGCGAACTCGATTGTGCGTTCATCGTTACGACCATTTCTCCAATCTACGATATACTTGTTAACCTTGTCCCCTAAACTCTTGTGGCTTTCAAGTGCGATTATTCCTAACGTTCCAACAGGTATAGTGTTAAATATTTTTTCTTGGTGTGACATTGCATTTCCTCCATAAAATATATTAATGTTAAATTAATAGTGCCTTTTCTAAGTATAAATATCCAGTTATATTTTATATCATTTTCCATTTACTTCGTCAAGGTGCAAATGCTTTTTTCTGTCGTATATCGTCACCTACAATTTTAAGTAATTTATAATTACTTGTAATACGTGACTGTATTCTTTCGCTATAGCGATTGTTCAATTCCTCTAAAGAAAGATTCGTTGAAATGATAGTAGATTTCTTGCTTAAATGTCTCTCATTAATCACTAAATAAAGCTGAGAAGAGATAAACGCATTATTTAGTTCTGTCCCTAAATCATCAATGATTAATAAGTCACATTGAAAGATACCATTAAACTGTTCCACCATCTCATAATTGTCTTCATTATTATTTTTAAACTTATTCTTTTCTAGTAAATCAAAAAGCTGAAAAGAAGTAAGGTAGATTACGGTATGAGAAGTATTTAATAACGCATGTGCAATACAGTTTGTCATAAATGTCTTTCCAACGCCAGCATTTCCGTAAAAAAGGAGATTTTTTACCCCATAATCGTCTTCATCAAAATGGTTAACAAATCCTAAGCACTCTCTAAGTACTCTTTGAATATTGTCATATGGAGAGAGCCCTGTGGTTTCCTCTACATAATCCTTTGAATAGTAGTCCAAACGGAATGTGTCGAAGTTTTCCACAGCAATCGCCTTTTTAATATTGGATTGGCTATAAAGTAAATCTACAATTGCTTGTTTAAAGCATTGACATTTTTCGCGCCCCACATAACCTGTGTCTTTACATTTTTCACAATAGTACTTAGGTAGTAAATAATCTTTTGGAAATCCATGTGCAAGAAGCAACTGTTCCTTTTCCATGGAAAGTTCATTGATTCGCTCTCTTAACTTTTCCACAGCACTGGTATCCCCTTTTAATGCCAGTTTCGTAGAAGCAACGGATTGTTCTGCGATACTGACATCAAAATCGTGAAGTTGTGGAATCGTCTTATAGGCAATCTCATAGTTTTTTTCTAAAGCATGACGACTTGCCAATTGTCGTTCATCATATTCACGTATTATCTTATTATATTGAAAGTTTTTTAGTCCCATAATACACTCCTGTGTAAGTTATAGTTATTTACTTAATAATCTTTTTTCTAAATCAGAAAAATATTCTTTGGAATAATTTCTTTGCTCAAAACTGTTAAATTGATTCTTTGGAGCTGGCTTAGATTCTGCTTTTGGTGCAGCAGGAGCTTGTTTTTTCTTACGCTGAGAGTGTGCATTATCAAGTGCTGCGATATCTGCGTACTTTTTCACTCCATTTTTATACCAATTTTCAATAATTCCGTCTGTGTATTTAAAATCAGGTTTTCCTGTTCGAAGCAATGCACGGTTACAAGCTTCTACAATAATATTATCGTCAAAACCATAAGTTTGAGTCCATTTATCAATAAATTGTTTTTCAATCTGTCCAGGTTGACGACCTAAACCAAAAGCTTTGCTGATAGCTTGATAACTTTTATTGTATTTTGCAATAGAAGTATCTGCCTTTTCAACTGTATCAATTCCTTCTTCTGCCCAAGCAATTGCAACGGCTTCAATATAAGAAGTGTTGCGTTTATTTTTTGAAATACAATATTCATAAAGGTGCATAATTAATTCAGTTGAGAATTCAAGTGTTTCATATAAATAAAGAATTAATTGAACATCAGTAGGTGTTAATAATCGTTCTAAATACACTTCAATAATGTTCATAAGCCATTTTACTTCATCAGTTTCTGTTAATGCTGCAATCTGCGCTTCTGTATAAGTCGGACGTTCAATTACCTTCTTAGGTTCTTCTATTATAGTAGGTGCAATAGTAGCAGCGACTTCAGAAACAAATGCCTCTTGTGTAGGAGATACCATTTCCTGTTCTAATACGGGTTCCGCCTTTGTATCTTTCAGCTCTAATAAAGTAATCTCACAAATCTGACCTTGTCCATCTTTCTTTAAGGAAACAAGACCTTCCTTTTCCCAATAATGTAATGCACGAATAATATCTGTTTCCGTACTATCCAATTGATCTGCAATTTGTAAAATGCCAAATGCGCAATTAGAATCAGACATGCATCGAAGTAAGTAAATATATACTTTCACGTATTCACCGTTTGCACAAGGCATATATGAATCAATAAATATGTTAGAAATCACAGTGTTTTTCGCGATATGATTTGAGTTTAAAATAATTGTATTCATCTCTACACCTCATCCATTCATCAAAGTATCAACATTATAGCATGTTTCCGAAAAACTGCAAATAGCACATCATGGGTAAAAATCCAAAAACAATACACATTCAAAATGTGGATAATGTGGATAACTATGTTCTTAACTTCATTTTTTGGAAAATAAAATTAGACAAGCCTTGATTTTATAAGGTTTTTAAGAAGTTAATGTTTTTTGTTTAAATTCCACATTAACCTAAAAAAATATCCACAACTCTATCAAATTGGAAATGTTGATAAAGTTGTGGATAAAGTGGATAACTATTCCTTGATTAGATGCTCGCCTATTAAAACAACGTCTCCCGCCCCCATAGTTATTAACATATCACCGTTAGTACAATTTTCTTTGACAAATGTTTCAATTTCCTCAAATGTAGGGAAATAGTACACATCAGAACCTAATTCTTTCAGCTGCTTCACAATATCTAAGGAAGAAACATCACCAGGATCTTTTTCTCTGGCAGCATAGATATCAGCTAGGATAACTTTATCCGCGTGGGAGAGAGCCCCTGCAAAATCCGATAAAAATGCCTTTGTTCTTGTATAAGTGTGAGGCTGGAAGATTACCCATAAGTCTTTATGTGGATAATTTTTAGCAGATTTTAAAGTTGCTTCAATTTCTGTTGGATGATGTGCATAGTCATCAATTACTGTTACACCATTAAATTCACCTTTCTTCTGGAATCTTCGTTCTGTTCCAGTAAAGGCAAATAAACCTTCTTTTACTGTTTCAAAAGGAATTCCTAATTCCATACTACAGGCAATGGCAGAAAGAGAATTGGATACATTATGCTCTCCAACAACATTTAATTGGATTTCTCCAACAAATGTTTCCTTTTTATATAAATCATATCTACCTCTTCCGAGAGAATCGTATGAAATATTTTGCGCATTGTAATCGAATTTTGAAGAATTTAAACCATAAATTACAATATTGCATTGCAAATTTTCGATAAATTCCTTATAATCAGTAATGTCACTATTAAGAACAAGAAGACCATCTTTTGGAATTCGCTTTGCGAATTCATGGAAAGAGTGTCTTATGTCATCTAAGTCTTTAAAGAAATCCATATGATCCGCTTCAATATTCAATATAATACCTGCAGTTGGATAAAACTTTAAAAAACTATTGGTATATTCACATGCTTCTGTTATGAAATTATTGGATTTCCCAACACGTATATTTCCATTAATCGCATCAAGGATACCGCCTATTGATATAGTAGGATCCAAGTTTCCACTTAGGAAAATATGAGAAAGCATGGATGTAGTAGTAGTTTTTCCATGTGTACCCGCAATATTAATTGCATTTTCATAGTTTTTCATAACCTGACCAACCATCTCAGCACGGTCCATCATAGGAATTCCAGAGGCTTTCGCTGCGATGAATTCAGGATTATCAGAACTAATTGCGGCTGTATACACAATTAAATCTATATCTTTTGTTATATTTGAATCACTTTGTCCATATATTATATGTATACCAAGTGATTGCAAATGCTTAGTAATTTTTGATTGTTGCATGTCGGAACCGGATATCGTAAATCCGTAAGAGTGAAGCAATTCAGCGAAACCACTCATACTGATACCGCCTATTCCGATAAAATGAATGTGGATTGGCTTTGTAAAATCAATTTTATACATATAAATCCTTCCTATCTAATCCTTATAATGTTATTATGATCTTTCTAAAGATATTATAATCATTTGACTAAAAAATACAAATATAATTTAAAGATTTATAACGTATAATTATTTTACACTTTCGTGCTGTTCATATTAGTAGAATTAATATTTATATAATTTGCTATAAAAAAAAATAAATATTGCAAAAAATTAGTGAAAATTATTCACATTTGTATAAATTAATGGTATAATAGTTGCATTAAACAACAAGGGGGGATTGCGTGATTAAGAAAGAAATGATTGCAATGTTACTTGCAGGAGGACAAGGCTCCAGACTTGGAGTTTTAACAGCTAAAGTTGCAAAGCCAGCCGTTGCTTTTGGAGGAAAATATCGTATTATAGACTTTCCATTAAGTAATTGTATCAATTCAGGAGTTGACACCGTCGGGGTGCTTACCCAGTATCAGCCACTTAGATTAAACACACACATAGGTATAGGTATCCCTTGGGATTTGGATAAAAACATAGGTGGAGTTTCCATTTTGCCACCATATGAGAAAAGTACAAGCAGTGAATGGTACACTGGTACAGCTAATGCAATTTTTCAGAACCTTGAGTATATGGAATATTATAATCCAGAATATGTTCTTATTTTAGGGGGGGACCATATTTACAAGATGGATTATGAGATTTTATTACAGTTCCATAAAGATAAAAAGGCTGATATCACGTTAGCAACTATTCCAGTGCCTATGGAAGAGGCAAGTCGATTTGGAGTAGTTATTACGAACGAAGAGAAACGAATACTGGAATTTGAAGAGAAACCACCAAAGCCAAGAAGTAATTTGGCATCAATGGGAATTTACATATTTAGTTGGCCAGTTTTGAGGGAAGCATTATTGGCATTGAAAGAGCAACCAAGCTGTGACTTTGGTAAGCATATCATTCCATACTGTCACGAAAAAGGCAGTAGGATATTTGCATACGAGTATACAGGATATTGGAAAGATGTTGGAACACTTGGTTCCTACTGGGAATCCAATATGGAATTAATTGACCTAATTCCAGAATTTAATTTATACGAAGAGTTCTGGAAGATTTACACAAAGACAGAAAAGATACCTCCACAGTATATTGCAGATACTGCGGTAATAGATAAGGCAATAATAGGTGAATCAGCTGAGATATATGGAGAAGTGCATAATTCAGTAATTGGTTCGGGTGTATACATTGCACCTGGTGCTGTTGTGCGTGATTCTATATTAATGGCGTCCACTTCTATTGGAGAAAATACGATTGTAGATAAGGCGATTATTGCTGAAAACGTTCAAGTAGGCAATAATGTAGTGCTAGGAGTTGGTGACGAAGTTCCAAACAAAGAGAAACCAGATATTTATTCGTTTGGATTAGTAACAATTGGGGAAGACTCAGTAGTCCCTGATGGAGTAAAAATAGGTAAAAACACTGCCGTTTCTGGCGTCACAGTTTTATCAGATTATCAAGATGGCATATTAGAAAGCGGTGGAACGTTGATCAAGGCAGGTGACAAGCTATGAGAGCAATAGGAATTATTTTAGCTGGTGGAAATAGCGCAAGAATGAAACAGTTATCCAATAAGAGAGCAGTCGCTGCTATGATGATTGCTGGTGGATATCGTAGTATAGATTTTGTATTAAGTAATATGTCCAATTCACATATTCAAAAAGTTGCAGTTTTTACACAGTATAATGCTAAGTCATTGAATGAACATCTGAACTCATCGAAATGGTGGGACTTTGGTAGAAAACAAGGTGGTTTATATGTTTTCACACCGACCATTACAGCAGATAATGGTTTTTGGTATAGGGGAACTGCTGATGCAATTGCACAGAATTTAGGTTTCCTAAAAGATAGTCATGAACCTTATGTTGTCATTGCCTCAGGTGATGGCGTCTATAAAATAGATTATAATAAGGTATTGGAATATCATATTTCCAAGAAAGCAGACATCACAGTTGTGACAAAACAGCTTCCTGAAGGGGAAGACGCACACCGCTTTGGTGTTATTAAAACAGATGAGGAGGGTAGAATTACAGATTTTGAAGAAAAACCTATCATAACGAATGCGAATACAGTATCCATAGGTGTTTATGTTATTCGAAGAAGACAACTGATAGAGTTGATCGAAAAGGCAGAACAAGAAGAAAGATATGATTTTGTTAAAGATATATTAATTCGATATAAAGGAGTTAAGAGAATATATGCATACAATATGGACAGCTACTGGAGAAATATTGCTTCAGTTGACTCTTATTATCAAACAAACATGGATTTCTTAAAAAAGGATATCAGGGATTACTTCTTTAAACAATATCCGGATGTATATTCAAAAGTAGAAGACTTACCACCTGCAAAATATAATGTAGGTTCATCGGTAAAGAACAGCTTGATTTCGAGTGGTTGTATCATAAACGGTACTGTAGAAAATTCAATTTTATTTAAGCAGGTTTATGTAGGAAACAATTGTACTATTAAAAATTCAATTATTTTGAATGATGTGTACATTGGTGACAATGTGTACATTGAGAATTGTATCGTGGAAAGTAGAGATACAATTAGGGCTAATACCACATATGTGGGTGAGCCAGATAATATTAAGATTGTCGTTGAAAAAAACGAAAGATATTTTTTATAAAATAAAAGGGGGATATACGAATGCAAATTACAGACGTTCGAATCAGAAAGGTAAATAAAGAAGGAAAGATGAAAGCGGTAGTATCAATTACGCTTGATAACGAATTTGTTGTACATGATATCAAAATTATCGAAGGTGAAAAAGGCATGTTTATCGCTATGCCAAGCCGTAGAGCAGGAGACGGAGAATACAGAGATATTGCTCATCCAATAAACTCAGAAACTCGTGAGAAGATACAAACAATTATTCTTGAAAAATATGAAGTAGCAGCAAACGCAGAGGAAGAAGCAATGCAAGAAACTGCAGCAGCTGACGCAGAGTAATCGAATAGAAAAAACTTGTACATAATCAGGGATTGTCTGTTGACAATCCCTTTTTTCTTGACATATCTTCTTGGAAAGCATAAAGTTAATCTATGAAAAAGGGGGGCTTTGCTTGAAGAAGATTTGTTTCTACATAGTTTCGAGCGTACTAGTAGTTATCATTGCATTACAGCTTACAGGAAACGTAGATGTAAAATCTGTTTTAAACACATTTGAAAATATCCCAGCCGAAGAAGAAGCAATACAAGTCGTGTATGAAGCATTAATGAATGGTGATACAGAAGCGACAATTCAGTATTCTGGTAATAAAGAGGAGTTAGAACAATACACACAAAGTGTGGTAGAAGAAGCATTTCTTATTGATAATAAAGATACATCAGATGATTTTGATTATATGAAGAACAAATATCGAGGATATACGGCTTCCATTAAAGGGATGGGAGTATATACAATACACTATGAATTCGAATATAGTGAGACTGATGTACAAACAGAATGGGTCAACGAGGAAGTTGCATCCATACTAAAAGAATTTGATTTTGAAGAAAAAACTGAGTATGAAAAGGTAAAAATGATACATGATTATATTATAGACCATGTATCTTATGACATTACAGTAGAGAATAATTCGGCGTATGAAGGTCTAAAAAATCAAGTAACTGCCTGTCAGGGGTATGCCAATCTAGCATATAAGCTTTTGACTGAAGCAGGAATTCCAGCAAGAATTATTACTGGAGTTGCAGATGGAGAAGCACATGCATGGAATATTGTAGAATTAGATGGCAAATGGTATAACTTAGATTGTACTTGGGATGATCCAATAGGTGGAGGAAATCATAATGCTCAGTATGATTATTTTCTAAAAAGTGAATCTGATTTTACAGATCACATACGAGATGAAGAATATGATACAGAAGAATTTCATCAGACTTATCAGATGTCAGATGAAAATTGGAAAGCAAATTAGATGGAGGAAATAAGATGTACATTATAGTTGGGTTAGGCAATCCGTCAAGAGAATACGAAGCAACACGTCACAATATTGGATTTGATGTGATTACAAGATTATCAGATGATTTTAATATTTCATTAAATATGAAAAAACATAAAGCAATCTGTGGAACTGGTTATATAGAAGGACAAAAGGTAATTTTAGCACAACCACAAACATTTATGAATTTAAGTGGGGAAAGTGTAAGACAATTAGTAGACTTTTATAAAGTTCCATTGGAAAATGTCATTATTATTTATGATGATATTACCTTAGACGTTGGACAGCTTAGAGTGAGACCAAAAGGCAGTGCAGGTGGACATAACGGGATTAAGAGTATCATTAGTCACCTAGGCTCTCAGGAGTTTCCAAGAATTCGTGTTGGTGTTGGAAATAAGCCAGACGGTTGGGATTTAGCAGATTATGTATTAGGACGTTTTCCAAAAGCAGAAGAACCAGTAGTACGTTTTGCGTTAGGACGTGCATCGGATGCATGTAAAGATTTGATTTCAAAAGGTATGGAATACACAATGAATCAATATAATAGAAAAGTAGAAATTGAGTTATAATTCTAAAAGTTGATGTGAAATGGAGTTATGAAACGTGAAGACATTTGTAGAGCCATTAAGTGAATTGAAAGAATATAACAAGTTGAGAGAGCTCTTAGAAAAGGGTGTTCAGCCCGTACACATTACTGGGGCAATTGATTCGCAAAAAGGACATTTTATATATGCTTTGGGAACGGAATACCCAGTTAAAATTATTGTAACCTATTCCGAGATGAAGGCAAAAGAAATATATGAGGATTATCGAATTTTCGATAAAGAGGTTTATCTATATCCAGCAAAGGATGTCATTTTCTACAGTGCAGATATCCATGGAAATGCCATTGTTCAGCAGCGACTTCGAATATTAAAAAAAATCATTGAAAAGAAACCAATTACCATAGTTATGACAATAGATGGCGGGATGGACAGAGTTCTCCCGCTAGAAGTGCTTGCAAGTAAAGTAATTACACTAAAGACAGCAGAAGTTGTGAACTTAGACGAAATAAAAGAAAAGTTAGTTGGTGTAGGTTATGAAAGAGTAGCACAAGTAGAAGGTCCAGGGCAGTTTGCAGTGCGTGGAGGGATCTTTGACGTGTATCCCCTAACAGAGGAATGTCCGTATCGAATTGAGCTGTGGGATGATGAAATCGATACCATTCGTTCTTTTGATGCAGAAAGTCAGCGTTCCATTGAACAAGTCGATGCGATTGAGATTTATCCAGCAACAGAAATCGTAGTAGACAAGTCTCGTTTGGCAGTAGGGATTCGTGGGATTGAGCAAGAAAAGGAGACCTATGCAGCAGAGCTTAAGAAAGATAAAAAGTTTGATGAAGCTCGCAGAATCAATGAAGTCGTAGAAGAGTTTAAAGAAAAGCTAGAGATGTATAACGGTGCAATGGGATTGGAAAGTTACATTTTGTACTTTTACAATAATACGGTTAGTTTCTTAGACTATTTCAAAGACCAAAAGAGTATTTTGTTTGTAGATGAGCCAAATCGTTGTTTAGAGCGTGGTAATGCAGTGGAATTAGAATTCCGTGAAAGTATGATTCACAGAATTGAACAAGGTTATATTTTACCAAAGCAAATACAAGCTATTTATTCCATTGCGGAGGTAGAAGCAAAACTACGTAGTCATTCTTTAGTTTTAGTAAGTACATTAGATTATAACATTAAAGAGTTTCCAGTTAAGGCAAAGGAAAATCTATCTGTAAAATCCATACAATCTTATCAAAATAATTTTGAACTGCTGATTAAGGATTTAAAACAATGGAAGAAAAATGGTTATCGAGTTGTTCTTTTATCTAATTCTAGAACAAGAGCAAAACGATTAAGCGAAGATATTCAACAGTACGATTTAACTGCATTCTATACAGAAGACTTAGACCGTATCGTGGAAAAGGGTGAAATCATGGTTTCCTATGGAAATATTCATCATGGTTTTGAATATCCGCTAATTAAGTTTGTTGTCATTTCTGAAGGTGATATATTCGGTGCAGAACGTCGTAAGAAGAAAAAGAAAAAAGTTTATGACGGAACCAAAGTCAATAGTTTTACGGACTTAAATATTGGAGATTATGTCGTACATGAAAATCATGGTATTGGAATCTATCGTGGAATCGAGAAGATAGAAGTCGACAAGATAACAAAGGATTACTTAAAAATTGAATATGCAGGTGGTGGAGTTCTGTACGTACTTGCAACTGGTTTAGACGTTCTTCAGAAATTTGCAGGTTCGGAAGCAAAGAAGCCAAAGATTAATAAATTAAATTCAATTGAATGGAAGAATACCAAAGCAAAAGTTCGTGGTGCAGTAAAAGATATTGCCAATGAGTTAGTAGAATTGTATGCTAAACGCCAATCACGCAAAGGGTATGCATTTAGCCCTGATACCGTTTGGCAAACAGAGTTTGAGGAAATGTTTCAGTATCAAGAGACAGACGATCAATTAACTGCTATTGAAGCAACGAAGCGTGATATGGAAAGTACGAAGATTATGGATCGTTTGATTTGTGGTGATGTCGGATATGGAAAGACAGAGGTTGCCATTCGTGCAGCATTTAAGGCAGTATCCGATGGGAAACAGGTGGCATATTTAGTGCCAACGACTATTTTAGCGCAACAGCATTATAATACATTCGTACAACGTATGAAGGACTTTCCTATTACGATAGAAATGATGAGTCGATTCCGAACTTCTGCAGAACAGAAAAAGACTGTAGAAAAATTAAATCATGGTCAAGTAGATATTGTAGTGGGAACCCACAGATTACTATCGAAAGATGTGAAGTTTAAGAATCTAGGTCTTTTAATTGTAGACGAAGAACAACGATTTGGTGTAACGCATAAAGAGAAGATTAAGCAAATGAAAGAAGATGTAGATGTTCTTACATTATCTGCAACACCAATTCCTAGGACGCTTCATATGAGTTTGATTGGAATTCGTGATATGAGTGTATTGGAAGAACCACCAGTAGATCGCCAAGCAATTCAGACATTTGTATTAGAGCATAACGATGAAATTGTACGTGAAGCGATTAATCGTGAATTAAATCGTGGTGGTCAAGTGTACTATGTATATAATCGAGTAAGTAACATCGATGAAGTTGCTATGAATGTAGCAAACCTTGTTCCAGAAGCAAGCGTATCCTTTGTGCATGGGCAGATGCAGGAGCGAGAATTAGAAAAGATTATGTTTGATTTTATCAATGGTGAGATTGATGTGTTAGTAGCAACAACGATTATTGAGACAGGGCTTGATATTTCAAATGTAAACACCATGATTATCGACGATGCAGATAAGCTCGGTTTATCTCAATTGTATCAGTTAAGAGGACGTGTTGGACGTTCCAATCGAACTTCCTATGCGTTCTTAATGTATAAACGAGATAAGATGCTTCGTGAGATCGCAGAAAAGCGTTTGCAAGCCATTAAGGAATTTACCGATTTAGGTTCAGGCTTCAAAATCGCTATGAGGGACTTGGAACTTCGAGGTGCTGGTAATTTATTAGGATCCAAGCAACATGGGCATATGGAAGCGGTAGGTTATGATTTATATTGCAAGATGTTAAACGATGCCGTACGTGTTCTAAAAGGAGAAGCCAGCGAAGAAGACCAGTTTGAAACTAGTGTGGATTTAAATGCGGATGCATTTATTCCAGCAAATTATATTAAAAGTGAGTTTCAGAAACTTGAGATTTACAAACGAATTGCAGAGATTCAGACAGAAGAAGAATATCTGGATATGCAAGAAGAATTAACAGACCGATTTGGAGATATGCCAAACAGCGTGGTGTATTTACTATATATTGCATTGATTAAAGCGTTAGCCCATAAGGCGTATATTACACAATTAAAGCAAATAGATGATAAAGTGAAAATTGTGATGTATGAGAAAGCGAAAGTTGACATTAATAAGATACCAGCATTAATTGAGTCTTATAATGGAATGATGAAATTTACAACAGATAAGATACCGTATTTTGTGTTAGATTTAGCAAGATTTCGTAAAGTAGCAAAGAATGATACAATGAAGTTTTTGGATTACTTAAAGGAAACTGTTGTAAAAATATATGAGTTGATGGATAAGTAATCTTCCCTTATAATAAATTTATGATAAATAAATTTATTTATTTGATTCGGGTCTAGGGCACATGGGAAGAAGGAGTAATGTATGAAAAGACATAAAAAAATCTGTAGTATGATTGGTCTTTCATTGCTGTTATTTACATTAGGTGGATGTAACAGTACAAAAACAACCGTTGAAGAAGTAATGGAAGAAATGAAAACAACAGAAGCGGGTAAGCCAAAAGATGCAACACTTGAATTAGAAGATGTAATTTTACAAGTGGGAGACACATCGGTAACATATCGAGAAGTTTTATTCTATATTTATCAGGCAAAACAGCGTTATGAAGAACAGTTAAGTGGAGCTGTTTGGGATGTTGTTTTGAAAGATGGAACTTCTTTTGAGGATTTTGCAAAGGAAGAGATTCTTAGAAACTTAACAGAAGTTAAAGTGATTTACGAAGAAGCAAAACGTCAAGAAGTTCAGTTGACAGATGCAGAAAAATCGGAAGCAGAAAATCAAGCAACCGCATTCTTAAACACAGTTTCTGAAGAAGAAAAAGAAACATTTGGTTTTACACAAGAAATATTGAATACTATTTTTATTGAAAATGCATTAGCGGATAAAATGTATCAGCATGCTAAAAATAGTGTACAACTTAAGTTGGATGAAGAGGCTTATCGAGAGGTTACCATTCAATACCTTCAAGTTATGACGGATGGGACTGATAAAACTGGCAAGACAATAAGTATGACAGAAAAACAAAAAGCAAAAGCGAAAAAGCGTGCAAATACTTTGCTCGAAAAGGCAAAAGAAGCAGAAGATTTTGAAGCATTTGCAAAAGAGAAAAGTAGCTTGAGTCAAGTATCCCTAACCTTTGGAAAAGAAGATATGCCGAAAACCATTGGTGAAGTTTCTATGGCATTAAAAACTGGTGAGTTTAGTGATGTCATAGAGGGAGAAGACGGCTACTATATTGTATATTGTGTAACAGATCGAGCAGAGTCTACCGATACAAAGATAAATGAGGCGATTGAAAAATTTCAAGATGAAAATTTTGAAAGACAGTATACAAGTTGGTCGGAACAATGTAATATAGAGGTTAGCGTGAATTTGTGGAAGCTGATTTCAGTAAAAGAGCTTTAACATTCACAAGCTAAATCATAATTAGAATAACCTTTTTCTTAATAGCAAAGAATAGTTTTAAATTGCTATTAGGAGAAGGTTATATTTATTGAGAGGTATTAAAATGAGTAAGATACTAGTTGTTTTAACAGGTGGAACAATTGGCAGTTGCGTTGAAGGAAATGTAATTTCTGCAAGATCCGAACGTTCTGCTCAAATTGTGAATATGTATCAAGAGAGATATGGAACAGAAGATGAATTTGAAGTAGTTCAACCTTTAAATGAACTAAGTGAAAATTTACATCCAAGCGATTGGGAGAAGATTGCAGACGTATTAAATGTAGAATTACAAAAAGATTATGATGGTATGATCATAACACATGGTTCCGATACACTTGCATTTACATCATCCTTTATGTCTATGCTTTTTGCGTGGGTTGAGATTCCAATTGTATTTGTAGCGGCAAATTATCCATTAGATGATGCAAGAAGTAATGGAATGAATAATTTTGCAGGTGCAGTAACATTTATCAAAGAAAAAGTAGTATCTGGTGTATTTACCATCTATGAAGGTATGAATCAAAAGGTGGACGTTTATCTACCATCAAGAATGTTAAGTTCCGATCCATACTTTGATCAATACCGTAGCTTTGATAGAGAAGTACTTGGTTGGATTGAAGATGGGAAGTTTGTATATAACGAAAATTGTCCTTTAGATATTCAGACAATTAATGAAAGAGAAAAGGGAGAAAAGCTTTCATTCCAATTCGAACACAAAGTGCTATTTATCCCAATTTACTTAGGAATTGATTTTAGAAATTACACATGTCAGGAAGATGTAAAAGCGGTATTTTTATCTTTATATCATTCTGCAACAGGACCATCTACAGAGCGAAGTGGTTTGCTCCAATTCTTAGCAGATTGTAAGGAAAGAGGCATACAAGTTTACGGTGGTTCCTTTAAGAGAAAAGAGATGGATTTCTACCAGTCAACAGATATATTGTTAAATAATGGTTTGAAACCAATGTGTAACATATCAAGTATAGCTTCCTATACGAAACTAGTATTAGCTTACAACCAAGTAAATATAGATGTTGAAACGATTTTAGAAAAAAACATTTTCTTTGAAAGTTTAGCAAATAAAACTTGAAATTTTTGTGAATTAAATGTATAATTTCCTCTATTTAACACAAAATACTAATTATAAAGGTGTTTTATGAATATTAACTTAATGGAGGAATTATTTTTATGAAGGCAACAGGAATAGTACGAAGAATAGATGATTTAGGGCGTGTAGTTATTCCGAAGGAAATTAGACGTACATTAAGAATTCGTGAAGGTGATCCATTAGAGATTTTTACAGACAGAGAAGGTGAAATAATTCTGAAAAAATACTCTCCAATTGGTGAGTTAGGACAGTTTGCAAAACAATATGCTGAATCTCTTGCACAAACACTTGGTCATATTGTTTGTATCGCAGACCGTGATCAGTTAATAGCTGTATCTGGCGGTGGAAAAAAAGATTTAATCATGAAATCCATTCATAAGGACTTAGAAAATGTAATAAATGAAAGAGTTAATGTTTTAGCTACGAACAAAGATAAGAGCTACTGCAAAATCTCCAACGATGAGGAAGAGTATGCTTACCAAGTAATTACTCCAATCATTTCCGAAGGTGATGCGATTGGTGCCGTAATTATCTTAACAAAAGACTCAAAAGTAAAATTTGGGGAAATTGAGGTAAAAGTCGCACAATCTGCAGCAGGTTTCTTAGGAAGACAAATGGAACAATAGTTTTGAGCATGAAATTGTGCTATACTCATTGAAAATAATATTTCAATGAGGTGATACTTTGGCTAATGAAAAGAGTTTAAATGAGTTAATAAATGTGGTTCGTGTGTTGCGAAGTGAACAAGGCTGTCCTTGGGATCGTAAGCAAACACATAAAAGTTTAAAATCTTGTATGTTAGAGGAAGCATACGAGGTAATAGAGGCAATCGATCAAGAGGACAGATTGAATTTACAAGAGGAACTTGGAGATGTACTTCTTCAAGTTGTTCTACATAGCGTTATCGCAGAAGAAGAGGGTGCATTTACATTTGAAGATGTGTGCGGTGATGTCACGGATAAAATGATACGACGACATCCTCATGTATTTGGAACTTCAGAAGAAAATAGCGTAGATGGGATTGTAAAACAGTGGGACGAGATTAAAATGCAAGAACACAAAGAAGAGACTATTGTAGACAGTTTGCTAAGAATTCCTAAGGCAATGCCAGCTACTATGCGAGCAGCGAAAATGCAAAAAAAGTTGGCGAAAGTAGGAATGAATACCGACGATGTCGAATCTAGTTTGGAAGCCATCGATAACGCTATTAAAACCCTTTGCAATGCACTGGAAAATAAGGAAAATGTGGACTTGGAAGAACAATATGGTCAATTATTATTTCAGGTCGTGAATTTATCCACTATTTTAGACTTAAATGCAGAAAATTCCTTGACAAATGCAGTAGATAAGTTTATAAATAGACTTGTAGGTATTGAGCGAATCGCAAATCGCGAAGGAAAACGCCTCAGTGAGCTATCTATAAATTATGAGAATGAATTATGGAAGCTAGGTAAAAATAAACAATAGAAATTAAGAGGAGGAGTAATCCATGAACAAAGCGGAATTAGTAGCTGCTATCGCAGAAAAAACAGAATTATCCAAAAAAGATTCTGAAAAAGCTTTAAAAGCGTTTATCGATGTTGTAACAGAAGAATTAATTAAAGGTGAAAAAATCCAATTAGTTGGTTTTGGTACATTCGAAGTATCTGAAAGAGCAGCTAGAGAAGGTAGAAATCCTCAAACAGGAAAAACAATGCAAATCGCTGCATGTAAAGCTCCTAAATTCAAAGCTGGTAAACAATTAAAAGACGCTCTTAACTAATTAAGATGCAAAGGGTTGCTACCAGCAACCCTTTTTTTGATGCACACTCGGGGGAAAGGAATATATTCGCTTGAAAAACAGCGAATCCCCCTCGGCGCGGCAAAGTGTGTGTTCTTTGTAGTAAACATAAGATGTGAAAGTGTGTGGAACACACACTTTGTTTTAGAGAGGTATTTTATGAGATTAGATAAGTTTTTAAAAGTAAGTCGATTAATCAAACGTCGTACCGTTGCAAATGAAGCTTGTGATGCAGGAAGAGTTTTAGTAAATGATAAAGTTGCAAAAGCATCTGTATCGGTAAAGCCGGGTGACATTATTGAGATCGGATTCGGTAACAAAGCAGTAAAAGTTGAAGTTTTAAACATCCAAGAGACCGTGAAGAAAGAAGAAGCGAAGGATTTATTTCGATATGTTTAAAATCAATCAACATAAGAATGTTTTTCAAGACCTTTTAATATACATGTAAAAGACACATAGTATATTAGGAGGTTTTTTTGATGGAAGATAAGTCCGTAAAGACAAATCATAATATAAGCATGCACGGAAGAGAAATTGCGATTATCACAGGTGTAAAAGATGTGCTATCATTTGATGCAGGAGAGGTTTTATTGGATACAGAACAAGGTATCTTAATGATTCGAGGTCAAGAACTTCATGTAAGCCGTTTAACACTAGAAAAAGGCGAAGTTGATATTGATGGTCGAATTGACAGTCTTACATACTCAGATACAGGCTATGGCAAGTCAGGAGAATCCTTTTTAGGCAGACTGTTTAAGTAGGTGAATAGATGGAAGGTATTAATTTAGAATTAAGGTTGTTCCTTTCATCAATTGTGTGGGGGATTATCTTAATATTCTTTTATGATTGTCTTAGAATCTTTCGAAGAGTCCTAAAACATAATAAGTTTTGGGCTGCCTTTGAAGATGTGATTTACTGGACGGTCAGTGGGCTTCTTATATTTCGCCTAATGTATCAGATGAATGACGGAGCTATTCGTGGATTTGCAATTGTAGGCATTATAATCGGAATGGTACTCTATCATTACAGTATAAGTAATTTTATCGTAAAAATCACATCTCAAGGAATTGAGAAATGCATCTTAGGCATTAAGAAGTTTATAAAATTTATATCCAAACCAGTAAGATGGCTTTGTCGTAGATTTCGGTGGTTTTTTGAATTTTTCAAGAAGATATTTCGACGACCGTTACGCTTGGCTAGAAAGTCATTGAAAAAAGTATGGAAAACAGTTAAAATAGCAGTAGTAAAAAAATAGCAAAGGGATGATATCTGTTCATGAAAAGAAAGAAGAGAAGACGGAGCTATTTTGCTATTGCTATTATTGTTTTGTTTGTATGTGGACTTGTTACATATCAGAAGAGTGAACTGACGGATACATTAGAGCAGAATAAGAAGCAATTGAATGCTCTGGAAGAAGAAAAAGAAGCGCTATTACAAGAACAAGAAGAAATTACAGATTATGAGGCATATGTACAAACGAAAAAATATATTGAAGAAATTGCAAGAGAAAAACTAGGCCTTGTTTATGAAGGAGAGGTAATTTTTAAATCAGAATAAAAAAAGTGGTTGACTTTCTGTAAATATGCAGTTATAATGATAATCACTTTGGCGGAATAGCTCAGTTGGCTAGAGCACACGGTTCATACCCGTGGTGTCATGGGTTCAAATCCCTTTTCCGCTATTACTTTGAAGAAACACTATGAATGGTAGAGATGCTATTTATAGTGTTTTTTATTAATTTGTAGAAAAATGAAAAAAGTAGTTGACATTAAGAAGGTTTATAGATATAATGATATTCGGTTCGGCGGAATAGCTCAGTTGGCTAGAGCACACGGTTCATACCCGTGGTGTCATGGGTTCAAATCCCTTTTCCGCTACTATAATTAAGGCGAGCACTATGTGTTCGCTTTTTTTGATTTATAGGTAATTCCGCTTCGCTATATTTCTTGTGAATCAAAGAAGCCCCTAAAAAGCAGGGGCAGGATGCACACTTTGTTCTGTTATAAGTTAATTATTTAATATCTTATCTAGTTCTTCTTTTCTAATGTAAATGTGGTTTTCTGTTGTAGTACAATAATGTACATAACCTTTTTGGAATAGGCAGTTTTTTATAGTAGAAGATGTTGCAGCTTCAGCACAAATTACTTTAATTTTGTATTTATCAGTATCTAATGCAGATAACAATTCAAAATCCATGCCCTCCGTATCAATATCAAGGATATCAGGATAAGTTTCAAAATTGTCGGAGATAATATTGTTTATGTTGCATACTGGAATTTCAGTACTATTTGCTAAAATGCCTCTTTCTTCTGCAACTTCTTTTGAGAATGTATTAAACCCTGGTGTTTCACTTTGATAATATGTTAATGTGCTTTCATTGTCAGCACTTGCTCCACATACAAGCATGCGGTTTTTAGGTCTGTAAACCTTTGCAAGTTCAGCCATTACAGGGTTAGGTTCCACTAATACGCCATTTGTATGATTATTTTCATAAAATAAGTAAGTATTGTTTCTTACTACTGGATGGCAAACGCCGATATCCATATATGAAAAGTCATCAGGGCAGATTTTTTTAATTAGTTCTAATAAGATTATGTCTTCTCGATCTCTGGAATATGTATTTTCAATGCCTTGTGCTTCTACAAGTCGTCCCATAATAATGTCAGCATCAGGAAGAATGCTATGAATTTGTGCCGTTATTTCAGGTTCCTTATTGCTATATATAATGACACAGACTTTTTTGCCCTTTAGTTCTTGTAAAATGCTCATATCAGATATAGGATTACCACAGGAGATTTCTCCTACATTTACCCCTTTTCCGTTAATAAGATAGTCAAGTTTGTATATAGTAGGATTATAACGAGATTCATATTCCATTGGTGCAGTTCCCCAGCCGACTAGAACATCGTATGTATCACGCAGTGTTTTAATATTTGTTTTTTGTGTGTATCTCATAAAGTACCTCCAATTTAGAAATATTTTATAATAGTATAACATAAAAAATAGAAGTTGCCATAACAGAATGGAAAAAACATGTAGATATAATTAGTGACATGCTGAAAAAGGAAAAAATAGGACTATATTTAACCTCTTCCAATTTTCTAACCCTCTCAAATCCCCTTAGAACACGATTCCCCCCACAATTTGTCTAAAACTTTTTTGTTCTACCCACTTAAAAATGACAAACATTTCGCAACTCGCCCCCTATAATACGGACAGACCAAAGGAAAAGGGGAGAAAAAATGAAAAAGTTGATTTCTGCATTTCAAAAATTTGATTTGCGAGGAGTAGTGATTGCACTAATCGGAATTATCATGTCACGGACAGTGTTTTTCGATATGAATCCGATTGCAATCGGTTACTTTGCGGCGGCGTATACCAATAAGAAAAGCCGCCTACTACTTATCCTAGCAATGCTAGCAGGTTTACTGACAATCGGCGAACCAACCATACTAGTCAAATATGGTTTAATCATGCTAGTGATTGCATTTGTTACATATATTTCAGAGAAAAAAGATAAGATGCTATCTGTATTGGCACTAAGCGTTTTATCAGGATTGATTACCATTACATTTTCTATTAGTAATGGACTAGTTTCCTTAGAGTATCAAAAAGTCATTCTGTTAGGTGTATTAGAGGGGATGTTGGTAATTTCACTTGCTAATATGTTTTATATCGCAATTGACTTTATCAAATCAGGAAACCGAAGGCAGTTGTTGACCAACCAAGAATTAATTAGCTTAGCTATGCTTGGTGGTTGCTTTATCTATGGAGTGCCCGACTTAGTGGGTTATTCCTTTTCTGTTATCGAAACCGTTGTCTTCCTATTTATCTTGGTAGTCGCGTATAAATATGGAGCAGGAGCAGGTGCCGTTACAGGAGCAGTCTGTGGCGCAGTATTAGGAGTTCGTGCACAAAACATCATTGCATTAGGAATTCAATCACAAGAAGTTGTGCTTATCGCTATCTTGTGTATCGTAGGAATTGGGACAGGCATGTTCCGAGAATTAGGAAAATTCGTTGCAGGAGTAGTCTTTGCACTATTAAATATTGTTTTGTGCTACTTTATTTCCTCTAACTTTCTTGATGTGGGGCAAGTAAGAGCGTTGGTATCCTCTATTGTGGTATTTTTCTTACTACCAAAGTCCTTAACTCAAAAAGTAGATTTATATACAATAGAACCAGAGAAAAGGAAGGTGGACCAGAATTTGCAGCAAGTTACAATGAATAAGTTGCGAGAATTCTCAGATTCCTTTGTTAAACTCTCGAAATCCTTTTATTCGCTTGCAGAAACAAGACAGTCAATTGAGCGAAATGAGGTTGATGATATATTTACAGGTCTTTCAACAGGCCTATGCAAACAATGCAAAAATTGTTCAAAATGCTGGGAGAAAAACTACTACAATACACAGCAAACAGCTAGTGCAGTGTTGGAGGCAGCAAAAGAACAAGGTTATGTAAATGCATCCGATTTTCCAGAAACCTTTCAGCAACGTTGTATTTATTTTAATCAATTTGTAAATGAAACCAATCGTGGTATGGCACTTGCAGCCAACAATATGAGTTGGAGTAACCGCATGGCAGAAAGCCGTGTGGCAATCGCAGGACAACTTAGCGAGGTTGCTTCCATTATTGATGAATTTTCCAAAACATTAAACGAAACGGTAGAAGTGAGGGATGAAAATGAAGAGTTAATTAAGAAATTTTTGCGTACATATCAGTTAGATGTCAAAAAAGTATCAGTAATTGAGAAGAGAAATAAAAGAAAACAATTATATTTAAATATGAGAACCAGAAAAGGAAGATGTGTAACAACAAGAGAGGCGGCAGATTTACTTTCAAAAGCATACGGCAAAAAGATGGTGCCAGCCGTTGAAAGTAAAAATATCATTGCCAAGGAATATCACAAAGTAAGTTTTGTAGAAGATACCAAGTATCAAACCATAACAGGAATGGCTCGTCTATCAAAAGATGGCGAGATTGTATCAGGAGATACTTTTTCTTTTATGAATTTAGAAAGCGGAGAAACGGTTATGATTTTATCCGATGGCATGGGAACGGGAGAACGTGCCAGTGAAGAGAGTGAACTAGTGATTGATTTACTAGAACAATTTTTAGAAGCGGGATTTAGTGAACAATCAGCCATAAAATTGATTAATTCTATATTAGTGGTAAATTCAGATGATCAAACAGTATCTACTTTAGATATTAGTTCGATTAATCTGTTTACTGGAATATGTAACTTTATAAAGATCGGAGCATCTGCAACCTTTATTAAAAGAAATGAAAGTGTTGAGGCGATTCAATCCACCAATCTTCCAGTTGGGATGTTTAACGAAATTGACATTGAAGGAAGGGAGAAGAAACTATGTGATGGTGATTATGTAATTATGGTGACGGATGGAATGTTGGATTATTTAAGTGAGGTAGAAAAGGAGGAGGCATTTAAACAAATCTTAAAAGAGATTGATGTGACCAATCCACAAGAAATGGCAAATGTAATTATGGAACGTGTATTACAAAGTGAAAATCATGGTGTTCGAGATGATATGACTGTTTTAGTGGCAGGTTTTTGGGAGAAAATCTAAGTGAAAATCCAATTGCAAAGTATTGCATTAAGCGATACAATGAAGAAAAACGGAAAAACTTGTGGAGAATGCGTATGCTAAGAAAAGTAGAAAAGTATATCATTCAACACCAAATGATAGAGAATGGGGATAGAATCGTGCTTGGAGTATCGGGGGGAGCAGATTCTGTTTCCCTTTTCTTTGTCATGTTGGCATTGAGTGAAAAATATAATATAGAAATGGTAGTAGTTCATGTAAACCATGGAATTCGAGGTGAGGATGCAAAACGAGACGAAGATTATGTAAGAATGTTATGTAAGGGACATAACATACCGTTTGAATGTATATATTTAGATATTAAAAGGATGGCAAAAAAGGAAAAGCTATCTGAAGAGGAAATGGGGCGTAAAGCGCGTTACGACGCATTTTCTCAAATATCTCAAAAATATCATTGTAATAAAGTAGTGGTTGCTCATAATAAAAATGATATCGCAGAAACAGTTCTCCTAAACCTATTCAGGGGGAGTGGGTTAAAAGGACTTGTTGGAATGGAACCTGTTCGTGGTAACCTAATTCGTCCGCTTCTATGTGTAGAACGAAGTGAGATTGAAGCATTTTTGCACCAACAGGAACTTATGTATCATGATGACGCAACCAATTTCGAAACGGATTACACTAGAAATAAAATTCGCTTACGTGTCTTACCTTATGTGGAAAGTGAAATTAACGAGAAAGCTTCTGAACATGTAGTAAAGTCCGCACAGCTCATAGGAGAAGCGAATGAATTTATTGAGATGGAAACGGTTAAACTGTATGAACGGACGGTAGAAAAGCAGAATCAAGAATACTGGATTCTATTAGAGCAGTTTGGGAAAGCGCATTCCATTTTAAAGAAAGAGTTGATTCGTAAAGTATTATTTTCCCTTGCACATAAACAAAAAGATATCGAGATGAAACATGTTGAAATGGTACTTGATTTGATACAAAAAGGTGCTGGAAAGCGAGTAAATCTTCCATACGGAATGGAGGCGATTCATCAATATGATAAAATTGTTGTGAGAAAAAATGAAATTACAGAAAGCAAAGTAAAGCAGATTGAAAACATAGCCAATATCCCTGGCATTATAATTATAGAAGAGCTAGACCAAAAGGTTTGTTTTGAGCTTATTTCCGTAACAAATGACAACAAAATGGACTTAGAAAATTTATATTCAAATAAGAAAAATGACTATACGAAATGGTTTGATTATGATAAAATTAGAAATACCGTTTTAGTAAGAAATAGAAAAAATGGAGATTTCTTCGAGTGCAACAAAGAGGGAAATCGAAAAAAATTAAAAGACTACTTTATTAATGAAAAACTGCCCGCTGAGAAAAGAGATAGTATACTCCTTTTGGCAGATGGTAATCATATTATGTGGATAATAGGATTTCGCATCAGTGAATATTATAAAGTTAGTGCTGAAACGAAGACTATATTGAAAGTGACTGTTAACGGAGGAAATGAACATGACTGATAAGATTAGTGTGCTAATTTCAGAAGAAAAGGTTGAAAAAAAAATTCAAGAGCTAGCTGAACAGATAACAAGAGACTATGAAGGAAAACAAGTACACTTGATTTGTGTACTAAAAGGAAGTATTTTCTTTACTTGCGAACTAGCAAAGAGAATTCCACTACCTGTTACATTAGATTTTATGTCAGTGTCTAGTTATGGTGATGCAACAGAAAGTTCAGGAAGAGTAAGAATTGTAAAAGACTTAGACGAATCAATTGAGAATAAAGATGTTATTGTAATTGAGGATATCATTGATTCTGGAAGAACTTTAAGTTACCTTATGGATATGCTTAGTGCAAGAAAGCCAGCATCTTTAAAACTTTGTACTTTACTAGATAAGCCAGAACGAAGAGTAACAGATGTTAGTGTTGATTATATTGGTTTTGAGATTCCAGATAAATTCGTGGTTGGATATGGTCTGGATTATGGTCAAAGATATAGAAATTTACCGTATATCGGTGTAGTAGAAGATTAAAGGGGGTAGACATTTGAAAAAACAAATGAGAGGCTTTGGCTTTTATGTCATAGCAATTCTTATTCTATTGATGGCGGGGTGGCTGTCAAAAAGTTTTACTGAAAGCAATGGGAATGCCTATAATTACTTTGACTTTCAGAAAGATATTGCTTCTAACGTAAGTAATATTAAGAGTATTGATATTTATCAAAATGAAGAGACTCCTTCAGGGTCGGTAAAAGTAACATATACATCTGGTGATAGCAAGAAATTTAATGTGTCAAGTACGATAGAGATCGAAGAAGAGTTGAAAAATACGGAAGTAAAGTACACATTACATGGAATTGATAAGCCAAGTTGGATTTTAACTACATTCCTTCCATATGGAATCGGATTAGTTTTACTAATCTTTATGTTTATGTTTATGATGAATCAAAGCTCAGGTGGTGGTTCAAATTCAAAAGCAATGAACTTTGGAAAAAGTAGAGCAAAGATGTCCATAGACAATACCAATACAACATTTAAAAATGTTGCAGGATTAAGCGAGGAAAAAGAGGAGCTAGAAGAAATCGTAGATTTCTTAAAAGAACCTAAGAAATATATTACAGTTGGAGCAAGAATTCCAAAAGGTGTTTTATTAGAGGGACCTCCAGGAACAGGTAAGACATTACTTGCAAAAGCAGTTGCTGGAGAAGCGAAAGTTCCATTTTTCAGTATCTCTGGTTCTGACTTCGTAGAAATGTTCGTTGGTGTCGGTGCGTCCAGAGTTCGAGATTTATTCGAAGATGCTAAGAAAAATAGTCCTTGTATTATCTTTATTGATGAAATCGATGCAGTAGCAAGAAGACGTGGTACGGGACTTGGCGGTGGTCATGACGAAAGAGAACAAACACTGAACCAGTTATTAGTTGAGATGGATGGTTTCGGTGTAAATGAAGGTATCATCGTTATGGCGGCAACAAACCGTGTAGATATCCTAGATCCTGCGATTTTAAGACCAGGAAGATTTGACCGTAAGGTTGTAGTTGGTCGTCCAGATGTTAGAGGAAGACAAGAGATTCTTGAAGTACATGCGAAAAACAAACCTTTAGGTGAAGATGTTGACTTAAAGCAGATTGCGCAGACAACAGCAGGATTCACAGGTGCAGATTTAGAGAACTTATTAAATGAATCTGCGATCATCGCTGCAAAAGATGAACGTGCATTTATCATTGCAGAAGATATTAAAAAAGCATTTATCAAAGTTGGTATTGGTACAGAGAAGAAGAGTCGTGTGATTACAGAAAAAGAAAAGAAAATTACTGCTTATCATGAAGCGGGTCATGCGATTTTATTCCACTTGTTACCTGACGTAGGACCTGTTTATACAGTGTCTATTATTCCAACAGGTCAAGGGGCAGCTGGTTATACGATGCCGCTTCCTGAAAAGGATGAGATGTTCAATACAAAAGGTAAGATGTTACAAGATATTATTGTTTCTTTAGGTGGTCGTATCGCAGAAGAAATGATTTTAGATGACATCACAACAGGTGCTTCTCAAGATATTAAGCATGCAACAGATATGGCAAGAGCTATGGTAACAAGATATGGATTCTCAACAAAGATTGGTTTAATCAATTATGAGTATTCAGATGAAGAAGTATTTATCGGTCGTGACATTGGTCACACGAAAAACTTTGGAGATGGCATCGCAAACGAGATAGATGAAGAAGTAAAGACAATCATCGACCAATGTTATATTAAGGCAAAAGATATCTTAAAACAGAATGAAAGTATATTGCATAGTTGTGCAAAGCTGTTAATAGAAAAAGAAAGAATTGGAAGAGATGAATTTGAATCTTTATTTGTTACAAGCGACGGGGTTTAAAAAGCAAATTTGTAAATTATTCGTAAAAACAAACAAAAATGTTTTTATTTTTATATAATGTTTGTGCACACTTTTATTATTGCTAATGCTATAATAACATACGTAAACCCCAATACATTATATAGTTTTTGCTACACCCCATAAGTAACAAAAATACCTTCTCCAAGAAAAGGACAGCTGTTCGGAAAGCTGTCCTTTTTTCCTATATTAGAGATGTTTTACAAAATGCATGCAAATGCGCTAAAATAAGTACAGTTTTTACAAAAGAAAATAGATATACTAGTACAGAACAAGGGAGTGTTTGGATGTCAAGTCAAGTAAATATAAATCGTTTATCGAGATATCAGAAATTGAATTTATATTTTGAAACCGTTATATCAGCACCGAATAAGGATGCTCTATTTAGTGATGGAACGGAATTTTATAGAAGCCCAAGTGAGCCAATGGCTTATGGAAAAGTGACTTTAAGAATTAGGACAGGTAAAGACAATGTAGATGGTGTTATGCTCGTAACATCAAAAGAACGAGTGCCAATGGTCCTTGCAAGTGGAGATGCTATGTTTGATTTCTACGAAGCTGAGATTACATTGGGAAAAGATAAATTAGAATATTATTTTGAAGTAACAGCGGGTCCGATGACTTGTGTTTACAATAATTATGGGGTGATGGATGAAGATAAACCAGAATATCGTTTTTCCATTATGCCAGGATTTAAGACCCCAGATTGGGCAAAAGGTGCAGTTTTCTACCAGATTTTTGTGGATCGTTTTTGCAACGGTGACGTAACAAATGATGTAGAAGATAATGAATATTGTTACATAGGAGAACCAGTGAAGAGAGTAACCAATTGGAGTAAGATTCCAGACTGTATGGGCGTTCGTGAATTTTACGGTGGAGACTTACAAGGTGTTTATAAGAAATTAGATTATTTACAAGACCTTGGTGTTGAAGCGATTTATTTAAATCCAATATTCGTTTCTCCGTCAAATCATAAATATGACATTCAAGACTATGATTACGTAGATCCTCATTTTGGTGTAATCCTGAAAAATGAAGGAGAACCACTTCCAGCGGGATGTAAAGACAATAGTAAAGCAACAAAATATATTTCTAAGGTAACATCAAAAGAAAACTTAGAAGCAAGTAATGCGTTCTTTATTAAGTTTGTAGAAGAAGTTCATAGAAGAGGAATGAAAGTTATTCTTGACGGTGTATTTAATCACTGTGGGTCTTTCAATAAATGGATGGATAGAGAAAGACTTTATGAAAGTGAAAAAGATTATGAACTAGGGGCCTATGTGGCTCGCCACAGTCCATATCATACATTTTTTAAATTTTACGATACACAGTGGCCTTATAATGGAAAATATGACGGCTGGTGGGGACATGATACTCTTCCAAAACTAAATTACGAAGATTCACCAGCGTTGATGGAAGATGTACTTCGTATTGCTCGTAAATGGGTTTCACCACCATTCAATGTAGATGGCTGGAGATTAGATGTTGCAGCTGACTTAGGTCACTCAAGTGAGTTTAATCATAAGTTCTGGAAACGTTTTCGAAAAGAAGTAAAGAGTGCGAATCCAGAGGCAATTATCTTAGCAGAACACTATGGAGATCCGTCTTCCTGGCTACAAGGTGACGAATGGGATACCGTTATGAACTATGACGCATTTATGGAACCATTATCTTGGTTCTTAACAGGTGTAGAAAAACATAGCGATGAATTCAGTGAGCAACTTTTTGGAAATGCTTCTATTTTCGAAAACTTTATGAATCAAAACATGTTAAAAATGAATACTCAATCCTTACAAGTGTCCATGAATGAGTTATCTAATCATGACCACTCTAGATTTTTAACAAGAACCAATCATAAGGTAGGAAGAATTGCATCTGTAGGTGCAGCAGCTGCAGAACAAGGAATCAATAAAGGCATTATGCGTGAGGCAGTTGTAGTTCAGATGACTTGGCCAGGTGCTCCAACGGTATACTATGGAGATGAAGCTGGTGTTTGCGGATGGACTGACCCAGATAATCGCCGTACTTACCCATGGGGAAAAGAAGACCAGAATTTAATTGAACTACACAGAGAATTAATTCGTATCCATAAAGATTATGAAGTATTTAAGACAGGTTCCGTCCTATTCTTAACAGGTGATAAGCACTTTATCAGCTACGGGCGCTTTAACACACATGAACATGCAGTTATAGCTGTTAATAATAGTGAAGTAGAGAAGTGTGTTGAGCTACCAGTATGGCGTATTGGTATTCAAGATGAAATGATGTTAAGTAGCTTGATTGCGACAAATATGGACGGTTTTTCGTTAAATGCAACGATTTATCACAGCATAAATGGTATGTTATCCCTAACAATTCAGCCATTCTCTGCAATTGTGATAAAAAACTTAAAATAAATTAAAATTTTTCGGCAAAAGGTGTTGACCTTTTAGGATTTTGTGTTATAATAATTTCTGTCGTCAGGACAAAAAACATATGGATGGATTCCCGAGTGGCCAAAGGGGGCAGACTGTAAATCTGTTAGCAACGCTTTCGAAGGTTCGAATCCTTCTCCATCCAT
>CAYPEJ010000028.1:0-57182 GCA_964409685.1 uncultured Anaeromicropila sp. | reverse complement strand
CAATGTAGTGGAGATGGATACTGTGCATGGAAACAATAAGACGGGAAATGTAATGCTGACGCTTTTATTCCGAAACTGTAATTTCATGCTGATTAAGCTTATGCCTGAATGTAGGCAAGAGTGTGTGAAGAATGTATTTGATGAGCTGACGGAACAGCTTGGTCGGGAAAGGTTTCAGGAACTGTTTCCAGTAATTCTTACAGATAACGGTTCCGAATTCAAGAACGCTATTGATATAGAGCATGATGAATCAGGGATTCAAAGAAGCAGAATTTTTTACTGTGATCCGCTTGCCAGCTGGCAGAAAGGAAAGTTGGAGAAGAATCATGAATATATACGTAAAGTAATACCTAAGGGAAAATCATTAGTAGACTACACTCAGGACGATATGACCCTGCTAATGAATCATATAAATAGCACAGTACGAGCCAGTTTGAATGGGAGAACCCCATACGAACTGGCTCGCTTGTTACTAAAGCAGGAATTATTTGAAGTAACGGGAGCTAAGGAAATGGCTGCAGATAAGATACTATTGACACCAGCATTACTAAAACGCTAAAAAGGGACAAAGAAAGCGGCAAGGCAAGAATCATTTCATAGGAAAAAGCAACGTCAACATGTGGAATTTACTTTTACAGAGAAAAATCGACATGGTGTTATTTGTGTACGCAAAAATAGGGGGAAAACAGTAAAATGAGTGGTAAATTGAACTGCAAAAAAGAATATGGACATCAATAAAAGCCTAAAAGTAAGAGGTTTCTTTTACAAAGCAAGAGCATGTAAGTAAGGGGAAGTTCCGTTTTCATTCAAGCGTTTAATATAGTATTGTTTTTTTAAATATTATATAATATATAAAAAAGGAGGTTTATAAATATTATGAAAAAAATGTAAAAAAGTTCATGTCAATGACTATGACAATAGTATTAATGAGTATTACAAGTATTCAAGTGAATGCAGCCACAATTAGTACATATTCAAATTATGAGAGTAGCAATGCTACACAATTATTAGACAATACATCTAACACACAAACAATTGTGGCAAGTGAATGTGAAATAATTGAAAAGTGCAGGATACAATGACTCTCAAATTAAATTAATTAAAAATTACGATGGTGAATCTGATGCATTAGAATATATTTCAACAAATGCTAGATCTGCAACTTCAGCTACTTCTGCATACACCAATCCAACGTTAACATTTAGATATGGATTAGCTGGAAGTGATAATACCAAGAAGAAGGTTAGAATTGCATTTGATATAACATGGAGTGCTTGTCCATTTTTTACACTTACAGATAGTTTTGGAATAGGTTGGATTGCTGCAGATAGCAATTCTTATGAATTAGCAACAAAAACTACTGGTCCTGTTGGAGAAGCTGTTTATTATACTACTGATGGAATGATTCAAACAGGTACTCGAAGTATAAGTTTAAATACTAATTCAAATGGAATCGTTACAGCTAATCCTATATTAGGTTCTGCTGGTGGTTCCTATGCAAAACATATTAGTGGTATATTCTATGTTCAAACTCAATCAGGATCATCCAATATGCAAACTATTCAAATTTATGTTGCATATGCACATACGATACTAAATATTGAAGTAAATCCACAAATTACACTTTCTTGGAAGAAGATGGATAATTCAATTTCATTTAGTTGTGGTACATCACAAGAAATGCTGGTTCAAAGTCATCATACCTTTAAATATAATGCTCAAGGAGAAATAGTTGCAACAGGTCGTTAGTTTAAAATTCTATTAGAGTAAAGGATGAAGAAATGGATAGCATAAAAAACATATTATTGGGAATTTCAATTTTGTTAGTAGTAATTATTATACATTTAGCATATTTAAATCTGTTAATAACTGACTTTATTGGAATAGTTGGAATAAGCATAGTTATAAAATCTTTTTTTTCTAATAAGAAAGATTAAGGGTCGTAATTAATCTTTTGTCTTTGTTAATAAATAGCTCTTTCTTGGTAAGAATTAGATATGAAAATCTTATCTAGAAGGAGCCTTTTTTATTGCAATACAAAAAGAGTTATTACGACAAATTATCATAATACTCAGTTGACCTCTTCCATTCAATACTTAAATCCTTAACTGTCTAAAATAATCCTGTTCATCCTCTCCCACAATAACAAATCCCAATGATTCATAAAGTTTTCCCGCTACTTCATTGCTCTTTCGATGTCCCAAATTAACACAGTGTACATTGAAGGTATCTATAAGATACTGAATAGCTTTTTGCATCGCCTCTTTTGCAATTCCCTTTCTCTGAAACTTTTCATCAATCATCAACGGATTAATAAAACCACTCACCCCATCTTCATCTAAGCCACAACCAATTAGACCAACATATTTCTCATCATATACAATAGCAAATAGTTCCGTATGCTCCTCATATCGACTAATTCCAATCCAATATACATTTGGGATCGGAAAATTTGCTTCTTGTTCTTTTGAAATATGTAAATTACAAACTGGAAGCCAGTTAGTCTCATCAAGTGGCTGAATTGCAACATTTAACATATCTACGCCTCCTATTAGTTACTCTTTAACTCTTGTATTAATAGACTTTTCACATTTCTTTAAATATCATTTCCTTCTAATCTTTTCAAAGTTCCCTTATCCATCTCCGAAACTGTATCACACAATACTCTTATGTCATCCGTTGAATGAGAACATACTAAAATCGTAGTTCCCTTTTCTTTCAATTTCAAAAAGTAATTACGCATTTCTGCTACGCCCTCTTTATCTAGTCCATTAAATGGCTCATCTAAAATTAAAATTGAAGGCTCTTCCATAATAGCTTGTGCAATTCCTAATCTTTGTCTCATTCCTAGACTATACTTCTTTACTGCTCTCTTTAATTTATAATCAAGACCTACTGCTTCCATTGCTTTTTGAACTGCCTCTTTCTGTATTTTGTTATTTAAACCAGCAAGAAGTAATAAATTTTTATATCCACTATAATATGGAATAAAACCTGGAGTTTCTATTATAAAGCCAATGTTTTGTGGAAAATCAATATCTTTTCCAACAACCTTATCTTCTACAAGAATTCTCCCACTTGTTACTTTTACAAATCCACAGATGCACTTCATAAGCATTGTTTTTCCTGAACCATTTCTACCTACTAATCCATGAATCTTTCCTTGTTCCAATTCCATAGTGATATTCTTTAATATCTCTGTATCCTTAATGGTTAGAGATACATTTTCTATTTTTATTGCACTTTCCATTCTTATCTCCTTAATCAATTTCTTGTATACTATCAAAATTTCTATTTTTTATACACAACGTGGATATTACTAACAATAGTATTATTACAATAGCAAAATACCCATAGGACGTAGATATCGCTACAATTGGCTCTCTAAAATAGCTTGTGTAATGATTCCAGAGTGACGCGTGTGCCATAGGAAAGAACCACATGATAGACATTTTTACTAGACTTGCAGTTCCACCAAATGCAATAATACAAGCTGCGGTAAGTATCCCATATATTTTTTTATCAATACAGTTAAACATAAGCATAATCAATGCTAGTAAAAACAAATATAACGCCATTAGTAAGTAACCCTGTATGGCAGCATACCAAGGTGAAACTTGATTATATACATTATTTTTGATTAAAAGACATGCAAAACTTTGTGATTCATTAGGAAACTCCATCGCATATTTTGTTACTACATTAGACCAAGTATCTGCCCAAAATGTTTTATGGATAACTGGTAAGACGGTCCCCAAAAACATAACGCCTACATATGTAATAATTCCATAGATACTAAAAAGAACCTGTCCTAAGATCCAATTTACTTTTCCAATGCGCTGTACAAAAAATAAAGTATTTCCATCCATTCTTGGAAAATCAGAAAATAGTGCCAAGAATACTGCGGGAACAATAATTACCAATATCTCTGAATTTACAGTTGCAATAAAGGGTTCTAATGTATTTAATGGTTCTCCCATTTTTATTGCATGTTGTTCTAATGGTTTAATTACAAAATTGTATGTAAAAATGATAACGATTGCTAATAAAATCATTCTTGGGTTACAAATCCACTTCACATACTCTGTTTTCGCTGTCACTAATATTTTCTTTCTACTCATATCAATCACCCAAATCCTTTCTTTTGTTCATAGTACACACAAACAATAAAAAGGCAATCAATACAAATCCTAGCTGAATGAACAGAGTATATCTAGAAATCGTATCCCTATAATATAAAGTAGTAATCTGCTCTGGTTTTAATATATTACCAATATCCATTTTCCTTTGATTATTTTCTTCAATTCCATCATATATTAATTTTGTTAAACCTGAACTATACAGGTATACAACCATAAATGGCACACATGTAATAATGTAGCGGTTTCGAGCAAATGAAGCCATACAAAATGCTGGTACGGATGAAACACAACCATACAAAAATACTCCTAGAAAAATCAATATACCCTGAATTACAGGTTCTTTTCCCATAACCATACTTATTTCATCTGCCGATAATCCATAATTCTGAATTGATGGAAATAAACAATAAATAATTGCTATAAACAAAATATATCCAAGCAATACTGCCGCCCCACCACCTAATATGGCAGAAAGAAATTTCGTTATGTAGTATCGAAACTTTCCTTCCCTTTGAATTGTAAACCGAATTAAGCCGCTATTTCGTTCTGCACAGAAATTAGGTATAAACGGAAAAGCCGCCAATATTGGCATAAACATAACAAAATATCCAGCTAAACCACTCTTCATAATGAAATAAGAAGACAGACTATAATCACTTTCAAGTATTTCCCTATCTAAATTTAATAAAACTTCTAGTACACTATATGTTTTACCTGTTAACCCATCTACATATACTTGCGTTGTGAATTGCAACAAAAACGTAATGATAACAGACAGAAAAAAACCTGGATTCATAATGGTCTTTTTCATTTCTGTCTTTATGATATGTATTGTTTTCATACTTACTCCCCACTTACAAACTCAATTTCCCCAGTTTCACAATCTACCATAGCAAATGTCATATGCTCTAAATCATTACTTAAATAAAATGTCCAACAAGGTCTTGCTTCATATTCATTACCATCCCACCAATTACTAAAATTAAAGCTAGGATCTTCCACTTCATAACCACTGGTTTGTACTAGTCGATACTCAAGATTGATATCGTACACATTATATGACCTATAAGACGATAACTTATCAGATAATTGCTGTGCTGCATATTGTAATGTTACGATTTCATCATATACCTTTTTTGTATCCACACATTCAATCACCCCTGGAAAGTTATCAATTAGAATTGGTTCTTTTGATGAGTTTAATATCATAATCGGTTGCATTACACACACATATTCATCCTTTACTGTATCTAGAATTTTACGATAATCATTATACAAGAAATACATTTCATTATAAGATTTTGTGTACTGAAACTTAAAAAAATATTCCCCACTTTCACTTTGAAGAATCGTCACACTTGATGGATACCATTTCATAGAATCGTATTTTGTAGTAAACTCGTCTGCTTGTTCTTGTGCAGCTTCTACCATATCATTTAAAGAAAATGTTGTTCCATTATATTCAAAACTTTGTTCTTCATATTCACTATATAAGATAATCGTATCTATTTTTTTATACTTATCATATTCTTGATTTAATACTCCTATCCATTCGTACTCATCCTCTTTTACCCAAAATAAAAAACCATTTTCTCCTAATGATAAACAATTTAAAATTTCTGGATCATTGTACACAACTCCTGGTTCATACAAATCGGTTTCTAATTCAACTTCTGGATTTAATTCTCCAATGAATTCCTTAAGCATCTCATCTTGATTTTTACAAAAATCATCCTCTTGTTTCATCTCCAACACACCAATCTCCTTTGGTTGGTTTATCTCAAACTCTACATTAAAATAAAGATTATCATATTTCTCATTTTTTGCCTCGTTTGCCGTGTGAATAACATTACCCACACTGTCAAATTTAAGAACCTCTTCTTGGTTCTCTTCCTCTTTTACTACATCTTTATTACTCTGAATATTATCTGGTACATTTGCACAACCTTGTAAGCAAATTGCTAAGCAACCCATTAATAATCCCATTCCAAATTTCACTTTCATACTTTCCTCCCATATATCCCTCTTACTTTGTTATTTTGCAAAAAAAAGAATCACCACAGTAGTGACTCCTTTCATAATATGATAATACATCCTTTATCCATATTTGTCAATTTTTTCATATATTTGATAACTATTAATGCATCAAAATATAACATCTCCCCAATCTTATTCTAAACCTCAAGCCCCCATCTCAAATTAAATCTTACAACATCCAAACCACTTCTCTCCAACCAGCCAAAAAACAGAATCCCCCCTCCCCCTTACTTGCACATCCAATTCTCTGTACACAACCAACCGTCCTAAACGACCTCAATCAGAGAATTTCTACGCAATAAGGGGGAGGGGGGATTCGTCACTTACGCCACTAGGAGATAAACAAAATACGCCCCATAACAAACCAACATCGTCACACCAGCTTTTCTACCCATCTTGCCGTCCTTTGCAACTGCCACCCAAAGAAGTACCGCAGAGGCAATACAAACAATACCATCAAAGATAAAGTTCTTCGCATAAGGAACTGTCGTAATCAACGCAGTTGTTCCTAATACAAACAAAATATTAAAGATATTACTTCCTACAATATTTCCAATGGCAATATCCGCTTTTCCTTTCTTCGCAGCTGTTATCGATGTCATAAGCTCTGGAAGTGAAGTACCAAATGCCACAATCGTGAGCCCAATGATACGATCACTTACACCAAACACCTTGGCAATGGCACTAGCACTATCAACTGTTAGGTTACTTCCCCAAACAATGGCTACTAACCCACCTAGTACAAAGATAATGAGCGTAATCACGGAACGTTTTCCTAAATCCTCATCTGCCTCTTCATCGCCACCATTTTTAGAGATACGAATTAAGTGTACAAAGAATAGGATAAACAGTCCCCATAGAATAGCACCTGCTACCACATTTAATTTCCCAAATAATGCACCACAGCCAACTAATACAGCAGATATTAATATGGTAAATGGTATCTCAACTTTTACTGTAGACTTTGCAACCAGCAATGGTGTAATACAGGATGTAATACCTAGTATCAATAAGATATTCATAATATTACTACCAACTACATTTCCAATGGAGATACCTGTATTTCCTTTTAATGCCGCACTAATACTAATCGCTGCTTCTGGGGCACTTGTCCCAAATGCAACAATCGTTAAGCCGATTACAAGTTGAGGAATCCCGAATTTGGATGCAATTCCAGATGCTCCATCAACAAAATAATCTGCACCTTTAATTAATAGAACAAATCCTACTAACAGGATTATAATATTTGTTATGAATTCCATAATCATCCTCCTTTTCAATACAGATAACTATACACACTTTGGATGTGTAATTCAAGCAACTTTATTTTAATTTTTGTAAAAATGCTTTGGTTCGTTCATGTCTTGGATTATCAATTACTCGCTCTGGTGAGCCTTCTTCTACAATTCTACCCCCATCCATAAAAATAATACGGTCGGATACATTTTTTGCAAAGTCAATCTCATGAGTCACAATAACCATCGTCATTTTTTCGTTTGCTAATTCACGAAGAACTTTTAAGATTTCACTTGTTAGTTCTGGATCAAGTGCAGAAGTTGGCTCATCAAAAAATAACATCTTTGGTTTCATTGCCAAAGCTCTCGCAATGGCTATTCGCTGCTGTTGTCCCCCCGAAAGCTGATGAGGGTATGCATTTTCTTTATCAGATAGTCCCATCTTATTTAACAGCTCTCTGGCATGTGCGAATACTTCATCTTTATTTCGACCTTGTACGTGGATTGGTGCATCGGTTAGGTTCTTCATAACGCTATAATGTGGAAATAAATTAAAATTTTGAAATACTAAACCAAAGTATTCTCGTACGTGTTTTAATTGCTTTTTGGAAGCATATACAGTTTCACCATTTTGATTTTCCGTTACGACTTCTTCGTCTCCGAACCTTAGATAACCGCCATCCATTTTTTCTAGTAGGGTTGCACAGCGTAGCAAGGTGGATTTACCAGATCCCGATGGTCCAAGTATTGATACAACTTCTCCTTCTTGGATGGAAAATGAGATATCTCGAAGGACTTCTAGAGAACCATAGCTTTTTCTTACTTGTTTCATTTCCATTAAACTCATAATGACACCTCTTTTTGAGCGATTTTAAACGTTTTATTAATAGTAGCTTAATTTCTTTTCGATTCGTTCCATGACCATTGCAACAACAAAGTTGAATACGTAGTAGAATACCCCTGCGATAAATAGTGGCATAATGGATGCCTGGGATGCTGCAATCTGTTTTGCTACGGTAAACATTTCCGCATAGGCAAGGGCGAATGCCAAAGAGGTATCTTTGACAAGTGTAATGACCTCATTGGTTACAGGTGGCATAATGCGTTTGCACATCTGTGGGAAAATGATTTTTCGGAATGTCTGTATTCTGGAGTAACCTAGTACTGCTGCTGCTTCGTATTGTCCTTTTGGTACGCCTTCGATTCCTGCACGATAGATTTCTGCAAAGTATGCTGCGTAATTTAGTGCAAATCCTATGATAACGGCATAGAAACGATAGGTTGAGGAAATTCGAATTCCAAATGCATAGTATGGTCCAAAGAATACAACGAGTAGTTGTAACATCAATGGTGTTCCACGCATAATGGATATGTACAATTTCATGAATAACTGAATTGGTTGAATGCGAGACATTCTTCCGAATGCAATGATTAAACCTAATGGTAGTGCAAATAATAGGGTTAAGAAAAAGATAAGTAATGTATCTCCAATTCCTGCTCCTAATTGCTTCATGATATCTAAGACTTTTTCAACGGAGGATTGTGTATCTTTTTGTGTATCATTTTCTATATCCTCTGTAGTAGCTTCTGTTTCTGGAAGATTATCGTGTGACAAACAGATACAAGATTCTAATCCCCATTTCGTTGCAATTTCTTCATAAGTACCATCATCTAACATTTCCAATAGGGTTGTTTGTACTGCATCTCGTAATTTGTGATTGCCTAGCTTAAATCCAATTCCATATTGTTCTGTTGAGATTCGTTCGTCTAACATGACAAACTTGTTACCTCGTGCTTCTATTTCATAATTGGCAACACCAATATCCATACAGACTGCATCTGCGGCACCAGACTCTAGGTTCATAAATGCGCTGTTATAATCGGATACTTCTTGTAAGGCTGAGAAGGACGCCGCTAGTTCTTTATTCTTTTCTTCTGCGTCATCGCTAGTAAGTGCTGCAAGTGCAGACGAATCGGCTTGTACTATGACAATTTTTCCTGCTAGCTCTTCTAACGAAGTAATACCAGAGTCACTGCCTACGACTACAACCTGTGAGTTGTCTACATAAGGTGCTGACCAAGTGTAGTCATCTTCTCTTCCATTGATGGTAAATCCATTCCAGATACAATCAATGGTTCCTGAATTTAATTCCATATCTTTTGAGTTCCAATCAATTGGCTGTTTCTTTAGTATCCAGCCATTTCGATTACAAACTTCTTGGGCTAAATCTAAGTCAAAGCCAACATATTCTCCATTTTCATCTTGATAACCGTATGGAGGAAATTCTGCATCAAAACCTACTACTAGTGTTGTATCGCCATTTTTTACTTGTGAGGCATTTACACTAAGTATAGGCAGGTTTCCTGCAACAAAAAGGCTTACCAGCATAAGTAAGCATATGTACTTTGCAATGTGTTTTTGTTTCATGTTCTGCCACTCCTTGTATCTATTTTGTATGTATTGGTATTTCCCCTATTACAAATGTCGAATCTTATGCTCGATAAGATTCGACATTTTACCACTTTATCATACCACTATAACACAATCACTTTAGAATGGGAAACTATTTTTTGCAAACACTACTTTACTGGAGCTGGCTGTAAATCACTTAGTGTAAAATATCCTTTATAGCCTTCTAGGTAAATCGCTGCCCGATGTCCAAACAATACTTTCGCTTGGGTTCTCGTCTTTCCCTTTTTAGGTTCTTCTCCATCACCATGAACATCATTTCTATATGTGACAAGAGTACCAATAGGATACTTGGAATTCCATTCTTCTACTTGTTCTTTTGCCGTCTTAGGTTTTGGAGCGTCTATTACTTCCGTTTCCTTAACTTTAGAGTCCACACGTTCTTGTTCTCTAACATCTTGTTCCAAAACCTCTTTGTAATCCCTCTTAATTTTCCTTTGCAAGTTGGTAAGAACATGTCCTTGACCGATTTCTTCTAATTCTAGTTCTCCTTGCTTCATAAGATAAAGAATGGTCTCCGTCCATCTTACTGCAGAACCTAACTGATTGGTTAGGTTCTGTATAACATTGTGTTCTTCATAAGGTCGTGCTGTATAATTTGATATTACTGGAATCTTACAACTTTCAAACTGAAATTCTTTTAAATAGGTCGCAAATTCCTCTTGTGCCTTCTTCATATAACGTGAATGGAACGCTGCACTAACCTTTAATTTTACATAAGAAGCACCTTCCTTGATAAAAATATCTTTTGCACGTTCTATTTCTTCCTCTGTACTGGCAATCACAATTTGCTTTGGTGCATTTAAGTTAGCAATATCTATTTTGTCTAACCCATTATTCTGCAAAATCTCACGTACTTTTGTCTCAGACAAGCCAACGACAGCAGCCATTGCGCCGCCATTCACTTGTCCCATTAGTTCTCCTCTTCGTTTTACTAATTTTACACCAGTTGCAAAATCAAATACGCCTGCTGCAAATAGAGCATTGTATTCTCCCAGACTATGTCCTGCAACATAGTCTGGCTTTTCTCCTGTATCCTTTATCTTTTTTAAATACGCCAATGCATTTACAATAAACAATGCTGGTTGCGTATATTGCGTAAAACCTAACTGTTCTTCTGGATCCTCCAAACACAATGTTTCTATGGAATATCCGAGAATCTCATCCGCTTGTTTTACTAGCTCAGGGAACTCTGCAAATAATTCTCTTCCCATTCCCTTTTCTTGTGAGCCTTGACCTGGAAATACATATACTTTCATGTTACCTCCTACTATCTACTACTTCTCCTCTTCAAGTATCCATTGTTTACATGATTCTGGATATTCTGTTTGTAAAGACCTACTTAGTTGGTCAATGGTCACGGAATCTACGAATATAGAAGCAGGTATTTCCCCAAAGTATGGTTTTAACTGCTGTACTAAAGTCATTGCCTTGATAGAGTCAAAACCGTATGCATCTAATTCTTCATAAGGGTCTAACTGATTAACCCCTATCTTCATATCTTCTGCAATTAGTTGGCTTAACTTCAGCGTAAATAAATCCATTTTCTCATCTACTACTTCTTGTACCATTTCATTCGTAGGCTCCTCCATCTCTATCTTCTGTTCATACTCTGCAAGCCAGCAATGCATCGTCTCAAATGGATAGGTTGGTAAACTCATACGCTTTGGTTTATCTTCCAACGCATATAATTTTTCCCAGTCAATCTGATAGCCAGCACTCCATAATTCCAGTAAGTTTCTATATCGTTTTTGCTGTAAACAATCTTCTATAATGAGTCGTTTCTCCTGTCGTTCTAACAAGCTTGGTTGTTTTCTCTTTGAAATATAGCTTACATATGTATCCGAAATGTCTTTTCCTTGTAAATACATCACTAGCTTTTGTTTCAGTTCTTCCATTGAACCTACTAAGAAACCTAATCTTGCATTCATCGGTTCTCTACCTACTTGTAAAGTATAGGCAAGCGCAGATAAGACTTCCTCTTGATAAGACTCCTTATGTGCATCTATATCATTTGCTAGGTGTTCTGCAATCTTATGTAACGCACTTTCTGTTTTTGCTGATAAAATGATAACTGCTGGATGTTCTGAATCAATATTGTTTTTTGTCTCTTGATGCTCTGAACAATATTCCTCAATAATCACATGGGCATTGGCACCACCTGCACCGAAAGATGATAATCCCGCGATTCTTGGGAATTCTGTCATGGTTCCTTCTAGTTCAACCACTGGACGTTTCCATTCCTCTAACGCATGTTGTACATAAAATGGCGTTCGCTCTAAATGAAGATTCTCATTTAATTCTTGGGAATGAATACTTGGAACTAGTGTCTTATATTTCATTTGTAGCAATATTTTTGTTAGGCCTGCTAATCCAGATGCTGCTTCTAAATGTCCTATATTGCTCTTTACCGATCCAATGGAACAATATCCACAGTCTTCTGTATATTCACGATAGGCACTTGTTAAACCATCGATCTCCACAGGGTCTCCTAATGATGTTCCTGTTCCATGCGCTTCCATATAGCTCATCGCCCTTGGATGAATCTGCGATTCTTGGATTGCTTTTTGAATCACGCTTCTTTGTGCTTGTAAATTCGGAACCGTATAACCATTGGTTTTTCCACCATGATTAATTGCGGATGCTTTTATCACTCCATAGATATGGTCACCGTCTTGTTCTGCCTGTGCTAATGGTTTTAATAATACGGAAACAACCCCTTCTCCTGGCACATATCCATCTCCACCTTTTCCAAATGACTCACATCTTCCTTTTGAGGATAGGAAATAGTTCTCGCTTAGGAATAAGTATTTATTTGGATGTAATGATAAGTTTACCCCTCCTGCCACTGCAAGTTGACAATCTCCGTGTTTGATACTTTCACAAGCAAGATGTAATGCCGTTAAGGAAGAGGAACACATTGTATCTACCGCTATACTTGGTCCGTGGAAATTGAAGAAGTACGATACGTTATTGGCAATTCCTGATGCAATACCAGGAGTTGCTATGTTCTTTCCTTTTACTTGGTTTTCAACTCCATAGAATTGATATTCCATAAAGGTAACCCCTACAAAGACTCCGACATCACCTTCTAGTCCTAGATTCTGATACTTGCTTAAAGATTCTTTTGTGTACCCTGCATCTTCTAATGTCTCATAGACAGATTGTAAAAATAATCTCTCATTTGGATCTGCGATTTCCGCACGGTCTGGTGAGGTATTGAAAAACAGTGGATCATATTGGTCTGCTCCTTCTATAAATCCGCCCCATTTTCCATAAAGGCTACCTTTCTTTCCCTTTTCACTGTCATAGTACTTACGGTAATCCCAGCGTTCTAGCGGTATCTCGGTAATGCTGTCTTTTCCAGCTTTTAAGTTTTCCCAGAACTCATTTACGTTGTTCGCACCTGGATATCTTCCCGACATACCGATGATGGCAATGTCATCTGTCTCATACACGCTTTGTTTTTCTGTTACATTCTTATTACATGATTCTGTATCTTTGGACTGCAACTTTTCTTTGGAACTTATTGATTCTGAGGCATCTACCTTATTATATGTTTCAGAAAGTTCCACACCCATACTTTCTCCAAAATACATTTCCAACGCTTCTAAATGATTCTTAAGTAAGTAGTCCACTAAGGATTTCAAATCTTGACAATCAAAAAATACCGTTACTGGAATCTCTCCTATTTCTCTTTGTAATTCTTGTGACAGTTTCTTAATCATAATGGAGTCCATTCCATACTCTTCAAATGCAGTCTCTTCATCAATCTGTTCTACTGAAATCTCAGTTATATTAGAGAATAGTTGTTTTACATAACAGGTTGTCTGCTCTTTTAGTGAAACGGTGGTATCTTTCTTTTGTTTTTGAATACTTGCCTTTTGCGCTGTTATATTTCCATCTATATTTTCATCTGATGTTATTCTAGTTTTCGCTTGTTTTTCTGCCTTCTGTTCCATCACACTGACAGGCAAGTTTTTTAAAACCGTTTTACTTGGACTAACAATCCATACCCCATTTTCATTTCCAAGCTTCTCAAGTTCTGACATCCATATTCGTTCTTTTGCAAATGGATAGGTTGGCAAGCTTATCTTTCTTGGCGTCATATCTGTATAGAATTCATTCCATGCAACATCCAACCCTTTTACCCAGAAATTCAACAACTTACTATATTTTCGTTTCTCAATCCAAGAACTTACTGCATCTTTTAAGTCTTCATCTGCTGCAAATAAAGATAGTGTTGTCTGTCCTTCTTTTACTGTACCAGAATATACATTTTCAATATTTTGTACATCCGCTAAATAATTAGAAAGCTTTTCTTGTAATTCTTCTAAATTCATGACCAACGCTGCAAATCGATGTTCCAGTCCTTCTCGTCCTACTTGTAGTGTATACGCCATTCGTTGTAAATCTTGCTCTCTATAGATTCCTTTTTCAATGGCATGATACAATCTACTTACTCGACCTTTCAAAGCAGTTGCATCACGTCCTGAAAGAATAATCATGTAAGGTTCTTTTGGATTGCCTATATCTTGAACCTCTTCTTGTGGATACTCTTCCAAAATAAGATGTACATTGGTTCCACCAGCACCAAAGGCTGAAATTCCTGCTCTTCGTAGTGCCTTTCCAGTATCCCAATCTTCTAATTTTTGTTGTACATAAAATGGTGTCTGTTCAAATACAATATTAGGATTCATTTCCTCCGTATGAATACTTGGAACTAACTTTTTATATTTCATTTGAAGGAGTACTTTTGTAATACTTGCGATTCCTGCAGCACTTTCCAAATGTCCAATATTACTCTTTACGGAACCAATGGCACAATACTGTTTCTTATCCGTATCTTTTGAAAATGCTTTTGTTAAGGCATTTACTTCAATCGGATCTCCTAGTGCGGTACCTGTACCATGTGCTTCAATATAAGAAATATCTTCTGCATTGACACCTGCGGACTTTAATGCCCTCTGGATAACATCCGTCTGTGCACTTGGATTTGGAACCGTATAACCATTTGTCTTTCCTCCATGGTTGACGGATGTTCCTTTTACAACTGCGTAAATTTGGTCATTATCTTCTATTGCTTTGGATAATGGTTTTAATAGGATCGCTCCCACTCCTTCTCCTGGAACATAACCATCTGCATTTTTACCAAATGCACTGCATCTTCCATTTGCTGAGGTAAAGTCATTATGGGCAAGTAGTAAATATTTACTTGGGTGAATGGTTACGTTAATACCTCCTGCAAGTGCCATTTCACACTCTCCATTACGAATGCTTTGGCAAGCAAGATGGACGGCTAATAGAGAGGAGGAACACATGGTGTTAACCGTCATACTTGGTCCATGGAAATTAAAGGTGTAGGATACGCGGTTGGCAACTCCTGATGATATGCTGTTTACTGCCACCATATCTCCGTTCATTTGAGCCTGTGCACTATATAGTTGATAATCTGTGTACATAACGCCTGCAAATACACCTACATTCTCTTCCATGCCTGCTCCTGTATAAGCTTTTAGTGATTCTGGTGTATAGCCTGCATCCTCTAAGGTTTCATAAGCACACTGTAAAAATAGTTTTTCTTGTGGGTCTAGTCCTTTTGCTTCTTGTGGACTGATGCGGAAGAATAATGGATCAAATTTATCTACATCGCTAATAAATCCACCACATTTACATTTCAGCTTTTCTGCTGTCTGTTTTCCACAATATTCTTCTAAATCCCATCGTTCTTTTGGTATCTCTGTTATACAGTCTTTTCCACCACATAGATTCTCCCAGAATTGTTCTATGTTTTCTGCTTGTGGATATTTTCCTGCTACACCTATGATGGCAATTGGCTCTTCTTTACTATAGCTAGATTGACTTACATTTTGTTTAAACTTACGAACTTGCTTAATTGACGCTGTTGTCTCTTTTTGCTTATTTTCTACTTGTGAAATAATCAGCTTTTCTCTCTCTTCTACTTGTGCATGACAATCAAATTTTTCGACTAGTACATCTTCATAATGTTCTATAAAGTAATCTGCTAATTCTTTTATCGTTTGATATTCAAAGAACAAGGTCTTGGATAAAGTTCCAAATGTTAGCTCCAACTCATCCGTCATATCCATAATCATAATGGAATCAATTCCATAGTGGTCTAGCGTATCTGTAGACTTAATTCGCTCGATTGGAAGTTTAATGATTTTAGATATAATATCTTTCAAATACCACTCTGTTTTATCCTGTAATACATGAGACACCATACTATTTCCAGCAGTTCCACCTGTTTCTTCTTTACGGTCGGATGGTAGGACTGGTGTTGCTTCTTTTTCAAAGTCTTTCTGCTTACTAATCCTATCTACATCACCTTGTATTACCATAAGTTGATTCGTATCACTTTCAATTGCCTTATAAAATACATGCAATCCCATATTTCTTCGCAATGGAATAATTCCCCTTTGGCTATACATTCTATCTTCCATTTCTTTAGATAGATGCATACCACCATCTTTCCACAATGGCCAATTAATGGATACTGTTTTTCCAAAACGTGTACCCTCTTCTACTTGACGATTACGATATTCTGCGTAGGCATCCATAAATGCATTTCCAGTTGCATAATCGGCTTGTCCTACATTTCCTTCTTCTCCTGATTGCGATGAGAAGAATACTATAAAGTCCAGTTCCATATCACGGGTTGTCTGATCGATATAGTAAGTACCTGAAACTTTTGGCTTAATAACGCTGTTAAATTCATCGACTGTTTTACGCAGAATAAAGTTATCCCTTGTGATTCCAGCACAATGTAAGATTCCATGTAGTACACCATATTTTTCTTTGATCCAAAGTACGAAATCTTCCACTGATTGTCTATCTGAAATATCTACGGAACGATATTGAATCGTTGCTCCGAATGCCTCCAAACGATTTAACTCTTGTGTAATCGCTTCATCTTGATTTCTTCTTCCTGTTAAAATTAGCGTTACATTCTGTAATTGTCTTGCTGCTTCTTCTGCAAATAGATTTCCCAGTCCACCCATGCCACCAGTAATCCAGTAAACACCGTTTTCTTTCCATGGAAGACAATCCTCATTTGAAATACATGATTTTTCTACTATTTCTTCTCTTAATGTCTTTACATAGCGGACACCAGAAATGTAGCGAATCTCTTTGTCTTCTTTCTGGCAAGACTCGGTATCTAATAATAAATACATCATCTCATCACTGATATCTTCTTCCATTTCAATGACCTGATAATAGAGATTTGGATTTTCCTGTTGCGCAGATTTTAGTAATCCTGCAAGCCCACGGAATACCATTTGTTCTGTCTCGTGATGTAATACAAGTTGCACTAACATTTGTTTTTCTAAATGACCTTCCAAGATGGATTTGATTTTTTCGTACAGCTTTTCTGCATATTCTTCATATCGACTTGCCAAACTCTCTGCATCGGACTGTAGAACTAAATATTCTATTTCATCCTCATCTTCTTCTAGCATCTTATAAGGTGTTTCACATAAGACAAGCAAGCGCTTTTTATCATCTAACCAATCTTCTTCCTCTTGTATCTTTATGTCCCATTCTGGATAAAATAGAATTCCAGTATCGCCTTTTTGTGGGTTAGACAATGTTGTTTCTACTTTGAGTGCATCTTTTACGTCTGTTCGAGTTTCCTTTTTAACGTCTTTCTTAATGTCTTTTTTCAGCTCTCTCTTAACTACTTTAAACATAAGGTCTTGTAAGCAAAGTGCAAGTTTTCCATCCTCTGTATACAGAGAAATATTAACATTTTTAGTTCCTGCTTCTAATTCATTTCCATCCTTATCTTCCTTTTTCTCCTCACTCACTGCCCACATGCGCTCTGATGTTGGTCTCAAAATGTTAATCGTTCCAAGTGAATATGGAAGTACTTGTTCACTATCTTCTGCTCCAGATAGACCGATAACAGACTGGATAGCGGAATCTAACATACCTGGCGAGATATAGTATTCTTGTTTTTGTGGCTTCATATGAAGTTCTGTAAGAATACGTTCCTTTCCTCTATGAATTTGAACGATACCTTTATGAGTATCTCCATAGACTAACCCTTTTTCTGCAAATTGCTGATAACACTGCTCACCAGTCAATGGAGCATCTTGACATTCTTGTTTCACGGCTTCTATATCAATCACTTGATTCTTAGGTTCAATACGAAGTACATTTAAAGCTCCTTGGCAGCATATTTCTTCTTCGTGGAATATTTCAAAAGATACCTTATCTCCATCTAGGGCATTGATGCGAATATCTAAGGACTTTTTCTCATCTATAATTGAAAATGTACGTTTCCATATAACGTCACTAATACGAAGACTTGCATTCTCCAATTCTGGCATAGCTTCTACACAAGCTTTTCGGGCTAGTTCCAGATACGCAGCTCCTGGAAGTACCTTCTTTCCATTAATAACATGATCTCTTAAAAACTCTTCTGTTCCATTCCATGTACTTGTAAATCGTTCTTCATAAAGAGTAGATACATTTTTATGCACAAGTGGATGGATTGCTGCCTGTGTTCCATAACCTCCTACGCTGACTGGCTCTAATAACTCTAAACAATCTGGGAACCAGCATCTTTCCTTTGCAAATGGATACGTTGGAAGACTCATTTTCTTTCTTACTTGACCTTGGTAAAAATAAGCCCATGACACAGATAAACCTGCAACCCACAGATTCAGTATTTTCTCATATTCTCTCTTATAGAACCACTCTTCCACCTTCTGTTCTGGTTGCTTATGCTTCTCTCTAAATGCTGCTAGCTTTGCCATACTATGTTTATTGGTTAAGTAATACTCTCCTTCTTTGCCATCAATATATTCTTCTAGCTTTTCAATCAGTTCCTGCATAGAAGTTACTGTAAGTGCTAAACGTTCTTCAAAGAACGTACGTCCAGTCTGTAACGTATACGCAATTCCATAGATGTCTTGTTCCACTAACTTCTTCTCCGCTACATTTTTTTCAATAAAGGAAAGTAAGCGCAATGCTACTTCACGTAATTGATTTTTGGACATTGCTGACAATAGAATAAGGGCTGGCTCACCTTCTGCGAGCTGCATCCCATTTTGCATATTGGCATCTTTTTTTGGTTCTATATATTCTTCTATTAAAATGCAAGCATTGGAACCACCTGCGCCAAATGCAGAGATTCCTGCCCTTCTTGGGACTTCTACTGGAACACCATTTTCTAATGTAATCTCTCGTTTCCAATCTTCCAATTGATGTTGCACAATAAATGGTGTCTGCTCAAAGTTGATATTTGGATTTAATTCTTCCGAGTGAATGGATGGAACCAATTTTCCATATTTCATTTGTAATAATACTTTTGAAATGGATGCCATTCCTGATGCGCTTTCACAATGTCCAATGTTGGATTTTATGGAACCAATCTTGCAAAATTGTTTTCGCTCGGTAAAGGCTCCAAAGGCATTGCTTAATCCTGTAATTTCAATCGGATCTCCAAGTACTGTTCCTGTTCCATGGGCTTCAATATACCCGATGCTTTCTGGATTTATATTAGCGGAACGCAAGGCTTCTTTTATAGTTTCACATTGTGCTGTTGGATTTGGTACGGTAAATCCATTGGTTCTTCCACCATGATTAATTGCCGTTGCTTTGATTACACCGTAAATATGGTCTCCATCTTCTACCGCTTTGGAAAGTGGCTTGATTAAAATAGCACCAACACCTTCTCCTGGTACATAACCATTTCCATCTGCTCCAAATGCTTTACATCTTCCATGGGTGGATGCGAATTTATCTTGTGCCAACATTAAATATTTATTTGGGTGAATGGATACATTTACACCACCAGCAATGGCCATTCCACAATCACCGTTATGAATGCTTTCACAAGCTATATGTAATGCCGTTAGTGCCGAGGAACACATAGTATCCATAGTAACACTTGGTCCATGGAGGTTATAATAGTAGGACACTCGATTGGCGATACAAGAGGATATTCCTGCAAGAATCTTGTCATGACCTCGTGTGTAAGCTTCTGCTCCATAAAGCTGATATTCTTGGTACATAGCACCTACAAATACACCAATTTTCCCTTTCTCCGCTCCATATTCATAGGCAGATAAGGCTTCATGGGAATACCCTGCATCTTCTATAGTTTCTTCCACACATTGTAAAAATAATTTTTCTTGTGGATCCATAGTTTCTGCTTTACTTGGTGAAATGTTAAAGAACAATGGGTCAAAGTATTCGATATCATTTAAGAATCCACCCCATTTTGTATAGGTCTTTCTCTTCGTTTTCACTTTAGGGTCATAAAATTTGGAATGATCCCATCGCTCTAATGGAACTTCGGTAATACAGTCTTTTCCTTCCGAAATATTTTTCCATAGTTCATCCATATTATCTGCTTGTGCGTAATGTCCTGCCAAACCAATGATGGCGATATCTTCCTTTTTATTTAGCTTTATATTTTGCACTCTATTTTGATAGATATACTCACTTCGAGTTTGACTTCGATTGTGCTGCGCTTGTTGTAATTCCTCTGGTTTTCTTCCTCTATTCCTCGATGCATTTGGTTTATACTCTTTTGTTGTTTCTAGTGATTCTTCTTCCACAACGGATGCTTTCACTGTCTCCACTTTTTCTGTTGCAAACATAGTATTTACAATGTCACGATAAGTTCTCATAAAGAACTGTGCCAATTCTCTTACTGTTAAATACTCAAAAAATAGTGTTTTCGGTAATGTTCCAAAGTCTCTCTCCAAAGCATCTGTTATCTGCATAATCATAACAGAATCTAATCCATAATTTCCAAATAACTCTTCTGGTTCCATTTTTCCTTGTGGAAGATGTATTACTTCGGAACAAATCTTAATTAAATAGGCTTCTAATCGTGCTTTTATCTGATCATCCTCTATTGAATTGGATGCTTGACATTTTTCCTCTACCAAGTCCTCCTTCTGAGCAGTCCTTTCTACCGATTTTGCCTCTGCAGATTTCGTTTCTTTCGAAATTCCAACTGTTTTCTTCACATCTCGGAAACATAAATTACGCAAACGTACACTTAGATTTCCCTCTTTGTCATATAAATCAATATTCACCTTCTTCTCATCATTTCCTTCAGCAACTAATTCTACCAATGCCCACATCTCTGGTTTTGTTGCTTCATAAAACTCTACTGTCTCGACGGAATACGGTAAAATCAACGTACTCTCCTTTTTCCCAGCAAACAATCCCATACTAGATTGAATTGCAGAATCTAAAATCCCTGGATGAACAAAATACCCCTTGCTATAGTTCGGTATATGCAGTTTCGCAAGTACTTTCTGATTTCCCTTGTAAATGCTTTGGATTCCTTTATGTTCTTCCCCATACACAATTCCACATTTTTCGAAGTAGGAATAACAATCCTCCCTAGATACCGTATCCCCAACACATTCCCCATGGAGCTGTTCAATATCCACTTTCACTGACGGCTTTTCTTCTACTTCGACAAAGGAACTTCCCTGACAAAATGAACTATGTTCATCGTAAACATCATAGCCAATCAATCCGTTGTCTTCACGCCACAATCCAATATGCACTGTTTTACTTTCCTCTTCCAAACTTAATGGACGATTGTATACTACATTTCTTAAGCAAATGCCATTTTCTCTCGCGCCGTCTACAGATTCTACGCATGCTTTTCGGATCATTTCTATATATGCGGCACCTGGAAATACCTTTCTTTGGTTTACTAAGTGGTCTCGTAAGAAAAATTCATTTCCTGTAAAAGTACTGCTAAATCGCTGCATATCAAGATTTGATGTATTTCTATGAAGTAGTGGTGAAATAAATGTTCCTTGTCCTATTACATTCACTGCATTCTTTTCTAATTCTTTTAGTTTATCTGGGAACCAATAACGTACTTTTGCAAATGGATAGGTTGGCAAGCTTATCTTTTCAATGCTCTCTTCTAGGTAAAGCTTATTCCAGTCAAATTCTAACCCCATAACCCATAGGTGTAATAACTTCTTATATTTCTTCTTTGCAATCCATGATTCTATAATATAGTCTATGTCTTCGTCTTCATCAAATAAACTGCTTACTAGTTTATTTCCCTTTGTAGTACCAATCTCTATCTGATCAGACATTTTCCCTGATAAGTAGCATTCTAATAAATCTTGCATTTCTGCAAGTGATGATACACTCATAGCCAGACGCTGTTCATAGAAGTTTCGACCTGTCTGTAGTGTATAGGCGATTCGGTATAAATCACGTTCTTCGACTTTTGTCTGAATAAACTGTAACATATCCTTTGCAACGTTATGTAGTTGTTCTTGATTTTTGGCAGTTAATAGGATGATGGCTGGATTCTCCTTATCTACTGGATGTTCAACCTCTTCAACTGCTGCATGATTATACTCTTCTATTAAAATATGTGCATTGGATCCGCCTGCGCCAAATGCGGATATGGCTGCTCTTCTTGGATAAACTTTTTGGATTCCATCTATTTCAATGGCTACTGGATTCCAGTCTTCTAATGTTTTCTGAACAGCAAATGGTGTCTTGGCAAAATCAATATTCGGATTCTCTTCTTCACAATGAAGGGATGGCACAAACTTCTTATATTTCATTTGAAGCAATACTTTGGTAAGTGAAGCGATTCCTGCTGCACTTTCACAGTGTCCAATATTAGATTTTACAGAACCTATTTTGCAAAATTGCACTTCGTTTGTATATGGTTCATATGCCTTTGTCAATCCTGTAATTTCAATTGGATCGCCTAATATAGTTCCAGTACCATGAGCTTCCACATATTGTATGGTTCTTGGATGAATATTTGCATCTTTCAAAGCGGCTTGAATCACTTCTGCTTGTGCATTTGGATTCGGTACCGTAATACCACTTACTTTTCCACCGTGATTAATGGCAGAACCTTTAATTACACCATAGATATGATCACCATCTGCAATGGCTTTGGATACTGGTTTTAGTAATAAAGCACCTACACCTTCTCCTGGTACATAGCCATCTCCATGGGCACCAAATGATTTGCATTTTCCATCTGTAGATGCAAATTTTCCCTGGGAAAGTACAATGTATTTGTTTGGATGAACGGTTACATTTACCCCTCCTGCAATAGCTAAGCCACACTGTCCATTATGAATGCTTTCACATGCTAAATGGATGGCAGTTAAAGAAGAGGAACACATAGTATCTACAGACATACTTGGTCCATGTAAGTTGTAAAAATAGGAGATTCGATTGGCTATCTGAGATAGGGTTCCATATACTCCATCTGGCTTTCCGAGCATGGTCATCTGATTACCATACATCTGATACTCTTGAAACATAGCCCCTACAAATACACCAACTTTTCCTCGTTCACTTCCATATTGATATTGTTCTAACTGGGTCTTTGTATATCCTGCATCTTCTAATGTCTCTTCTACACATTGTAGAAATAATCGTTCTTGCGGATCCATTTTTTCCGCTTCTCTTGGAGAGATGTGGAAGAATAATGGATCGAAATATTCAATATCATTTAGGAAACCTCCCCATTTCGAATAGATTTTTCCTTCTGCATTTTTATCTGTCGAGAAATTATCGGAATAATCCCATCTCTCTTTTGGAATTTCTGTGATACAGTCTTTTCCAGCACATAAATTTTCCCAGAATTCATCTACGTTATCTGCGCCTGCATAGTGACCTGCTAAACCGATAATTGCAATGTCTTCTTTAAATGCTGACTGATAAGTACCCTCTCCACTCATTCGTTTTCTATTTGCTTTTCTCTTCTGACGATAGGATTGCGATTTCAAACTATCTTTATTTTCCTTTTGATTGGATGAGGATACTTTATTTTGTGAAGTTGTACTTACAGGTATGGTACTAACTTCACTTGTCTTTTCCGTTTTCATCTTTTCAAGTAGCACATCTTGATAATGTTTTACAAAATATTCTGCAATTTCATAAATGGTATGGTATTCAAAAAATAATGTCTTGGATACTCTTCCAAATTCACGTTCTAACTGTTCATTTAATTGCATAATAATAATGGAGTCAATTCCATAGTCATCCATATTCTGTTTTTCATTCAGTTGTTCTACCGGTGTTCTTAAAACAGAGGATAACATGTTTTTAAAATAGGATACTGCTTGTTTTAATACGTCTTCCTCTACCTGAGCAGTTCGCACTTGTCTTCTATGTTCTAATGTTTTTTCCTTAATATAATGATGAATACGGTTTACTTCTCCATGCATCACCATAACATGCGTATTCTTTTCTACTAATGCTTGATAAAGCATGTCCATACCACAAGAAGATGGCATCGCATGTAAGCCCATCCGTTCCTTCATGACACGTTTTGTTGTTTCATCTACATACATGCCACCAGCTTCCCAAAGTGGCCAGTTGATAGATAGAGCATGACCAAAACGTAGACCTTTCTCTTCTAGCTGATTGCGATATCTTACATACTCATCCATAAATGCATTGGCAGCGGCATAATCCACTTGACCAATATTTCCAAAGCATCCTGCTATGGATGAACATACACAGAAAAATTCAATTGGTAATTTTGCACTTGCTTGATCTAGATTTGCAATACCATCTACTTTTGCCTTCATCACCTGTAAAAACTCTGGTTCTGTCTTTTTGACAATATAGTTATCTTGAATCACACCTGCTGCATGAATCACTCCAGTTAAGGCATGATATTTTTCCATTATAGATTGGATTAGATAAGTGGTATCTTCTCGCTCAGATACGTCAGCTTGTACATAATCAATCGTTGTATTTTCTAAACCAGCAAGCTCTTCCTTGATTGCAGTATCAATGGTATCCCAAGAAGAACGCCCCGTTAAAATAAGTACGGTATCTTTCACTTGTTTTTGTATTTCACGAACTATTTCTAATCCGATACCACCTAATCCACCAGTAATAAGATATACACCGCCATCTTTCCAGCATGGTTTCACAACATTCTTCATTGGATTCTGATTGATAGAGGTTGAGGTCGATTCCTTCGCCACTTGTGCAATCTGTTTCCAGTCACTAATATAACGTTTCCCATCTGCGTATCGAATGCAAGAACTTCCACCTACACATGCCTCTGCTTTCACATTTTCAGCAGAAATAGCATCCCAATCCCCTAACTCAATCACTTGAGATTGAATGGCTCCATTTTCTTCTGCTGCAGTTTTCAACATGGCTACTAATCCACCATATAAATAGCGTTCATCTTTCTCTACATATAATAGTTGTATCAATACACTTTTCTCATTGGCAACCGCCATGATCTTCTTTAACTCATGAAATAATCGTAATGCATTGGACTTATACTGTTCTTTTAAGGAATCCCCTTTTGCATCTAAAATGATATACTCATAGTCCGTAAATTGATTGGTCATAGCTACCATTTCGTTGGATGGCTCTACCAAAATTAAAACTTTCTTATCTACTTCTAGTAATTCCTTCTCTCTATCAAGCTCTTGTTCCATCCATGTTTTTTCAAACATAAGTGTCTTTTGCTTCGTAGAGAAAGTTTTATATAGACTCTGAATAAACTGCACATTTCTAAAAGAAACACATACTTTCCCTGCGGAATTACACAAATCAATACTATATGTTTGATTACCCGAATGCTCCTTTTTCACATAAGCCCACATCTCATTGGTGCATTGTGCGCTAATGAGAATGCGATCAATCTTATAAGGTAAAATCAAAGTTTGTTCTACCTGCTCGAATAGACTACTACATGCTTGTAACGATGCATCTAACATACTTGGATGCAACATATAGCTTTCCAAAGTACCTTCTACTTCACTTGGAATACAAAGTTTTGCAATTGCCTCGTCTGTACCTATCTGAATTTCTTTTATCCCACGAAATGTATTTCCAAACCCCATTCCAAATGATTTGAATTTCTCATAAAACTGACTTCCTACTACAACACCCTTTTTACAACGTTTTGCAATTTCATCTAAGTCAATTTGCATTTCCTTACGAGAAACCTTTTCAATTCTACCCTCACTACAAACAATTTCATCACTTGTCAAATAAAGTTCAAATGCCACTTCTGTATCACTTTCTGGATACAATGACATTCCAATTTCCACTGGGTCGTTTTCTATGGCAATGGACTTACTCCACACTAAATCCCGAATTTCTATCTGCTCTTTTTCCAAATCTATATCAGAATTGGATTGCACATACGCAGCTCTTGCCATCTCAATGGTAATGACACCTGGTAATATGCAAGTCTCCTCAACGGTATGATCTTTCACATAAAACTTCTCTTTTGTTATATGATTGATAAACTTCTGCTCATAAAAGTCTGAAGTGTTCTTTTCAATAAGAGGATGAAGCACTTCCACCATATCTTTTTCTTGCCCTGTATTCGCATTTTCTCCACTTACAAGCCAATAAGAATTTTTACGGAATACATATGTTGGTAAATGTAAACGCCTTGGAAGTTCGCCCTTCCCATTTGCATATAGGAGCTCCCAGTTTACTGTTCCTCCATTTTCCCAGTACTTAGCAGTGTTTTCTAAATCATCTAACTCCTCTAATTGAATTTTCACGTCATGTTCCATTAGGACGGGTCTCTCTAAAAATCCTATCAAAGCTTCCTTTAATTCTTCTATATTATGTACAATAAATGCTTTTCTTACTTCCATTGGACAACGACCTATTTGCATCGTATACGCAAGATCTTGTAGTCCTATCTCTTCTCGTTCTACTGACTCAAAAAAGCTTACAAATTCTTTTATCGTATCCAATAAGCTCTCTTTTGTCTTGGCAGAAAATGGAACAATTACTTTTTGTCCTGTATCTCCTTTTCTAAGTGGTTTTTGCACACACTCTTCCAACACAACATGGGCATTAGAACCACCGATACCAAAAGAGCTTACACCTGCACGCCTTGGTATCTCATTCCCATTTTCATCTACAAGTGCTTTCCACTGACAACTCTTATCAATGCGATAAAATGGTGTATTTTCCATATTAATATATGGATTCATTTGCTTAAAATGAAGATTACCTGGAAGCTGCTTTTCTTTCATAGAGAGCAATACTTTGATTACACTAGCAATGCCAGATGCCGCCTCACAATGACCGATAATGGTTTTAATGGAACTTAATCCACAGTATGCCTGTTTTTCGCCTGCCCCTAACTCTTCAAATGCTTCTTTTAATGCCTGGAACTCAATTGGATCTCCAAGTTCCGTTCCCGTTCCATGCATCTCAATATTGGTAATAGTCTCAATTGGTATATTTGCCTTCTGATAAGCTGATACAATTAAATCCTTCTGTCCATTTAAATTTGGTGCACGTAAAGAATTTGACTGCCCATCATGGTTAATGGTACTTCCTTTTAATATTCCATATATGTTATCTCTATCTTCTACTGCCTTCTTATATGGCTTCAATAAAATTGCGCCAATTCCTTCTGAACGAACAAAGCCATTTGCACTTTCATCTAGTGTTTTGCAACGACCATCTTCACTGAACATACCTGCTTTGCTTCCTGCTGCATAACAACGAGTACTTAAAATTAAATTAACGCCCCCTGCAAGTGCCATCTCGCACCTACCTGATTGTACAGCTTCTATTGCATGATGAATTGCAGTCAAAGAACTGGAACATGCTGTATTATAAACTTCACTTGGACCATGAAAATCAAACCATCTTGAAATTCGATTTGGCAAAATAGTCATATTTGCCCCTGTGTCCAAATATGCTCCATAGGTATCCATAATATTTGGTGTCTTGGCAATTAATTCAAGATAATCATTTCCATGAGCACCTAAGAAAACGCCTGTGTTGGTTCCTGCAAACTCCTTTGGATTGTATCCTGCATCTTCAATGGTTTTCCATGCTATTTCCATTGCCTTACGTTGCTGTGGATCCATACTTTCTGCTTCTAATTTGGAAATGCCAAAGAATGGCGCATCAAAGCAATCTTGGTCTTCAATAAAACCACCCCATTGAGGCATTTTTGCTTTTGTATCTCCATAGGATTTTTGATAATCTTCTAGTAATCTTAAATGTTTTTCATCAATCTCTGTGACACAGTCATTTCCTTCGATTAAGTTCTTCCAGTACGCTCTTGGGTTTACTGATGCTCCAGGGAAACTACAACTCATCCCAATTACGGCAACATCTGTGTCTGCAATGACTTCTATTCCTTCCTCTTTGAAAGAATTCGATTCTTCCTTAGCACCATCTTGCAACATGGTTGCTAACATTTCTCCTGTATTCTTTCCTCTTGCTTCTTTTACAATGCTCTCTTCTACTTCCGCTATATACTCATCCGATAAATTTTCATGAATATGCTCTGCTAACTCGCTTACTGTCTTATATTTAAATAACAACGCTGGTTCACATTTCACATGAAATACATCTGTCATTTTTTTTGCTACTTGAATAAATTGAATAGAATTTAATCCAAGTTCACTAATTCTCTCAACTTTTTGAACTTTTTCCATACTTGCATTACAAATTGGTTGCAATACTTCTTCTCGAATTCTCTTTCCAATATTTATTTGTAACTCTTGTTGTTCAATCCTTTGTGACTTCTGTTCCATATCCATATCTTGCTCTAGGTGAATTGCTTCGATTTTCTCGACTTCTGTTTGGATTTCGTTTTCACTTTCTTTTTCACATTCTCTTACCACATACACCTTTTCTAATTCATCTTTTGCATATAAAATGCTGCATTTCTTTCTTTGAATCTTACCAGAAGCTGTTTTCGGAATACTCTTTGGTGTTACAAATAAAATCTCATATACGGAAATGGCATATTGTTCGGAGATACATACCGTAATTTCTTTTGCAATCCTATCCAAAGATTCTTTTGTTTCCTCGGCTTCTACTTCTACTGCAACATACACTCGTTCTTCTTCATCCGCATCACAAGAAAATACACAGATTGGAAGGGTAAGCTCTGGCAAATGATTTTGTATGGTCCACTCTAAATCTACTTGATAATAATTCTTTCCATGAATAATAATAACTTCTTTCTCTCTTCCAATGACAAAGATATGACCATCACGAATAAATCCTAAATCACCTGTACGATAAAAGCCGTCTTTTCCATCTATGGTATAATTAAAATTTCTTTTCGTTTCCTCTGGACGGTCATGATACCCTGGTGCAACAGAAGGTCCACGCATCCAGATCTCCCCAATTTCATCTGCCTTACACAATGACATTGTTTCCAAATTTACAGCAATAAGTTCATTTATATCCATTAATCTTCCACAACTCACTACTGCTTTCGCATTCTCTTTTGATTCGGATAATTGAATCTTTCCTTGAATAAAGCTTGGTATATCTAAGTATAGTGTATTCATTGGTTCTTCATAAGAAAGTGCCGACGCAACTCCACACTCAGACATTCCATACAAAGGAGAAAATACATTTTCATGAATTCCTAAACTTTTAAATTTCTCTGAAAAATCCTGAACCGTTTTAATTCGAACTGGTTCCCCACCCGAAAAAATCCCTTTTATTGTTTCCAGCGAATATTCTTCTACTTCCTTTTTTTCAATTGCTGATACACAATAATCATATGCAAAGTTTGAACCTGCCGTATGAGTTGCTTTATACTTATCAATTAATTGGAACCAAAGTTTTGGATTTGTAATGAACTCTTCAGGTGAAAATAGAATGGTAGTAGCACCAACCATCAAAGGTGCCAAGCCATCATACATTAAACCGAATGCATGAAATTGTGGTATCCAGTTTACAATGACACTATCTTCTGTCATACCACAATACTTCACTCCGCAATAAGAATTGAATAACATATTTCGATGTGTAATATTGACTCCTTTTGGACGAGAACTAGATCCTGATGTATATAGTAATGTGCATATATCATCTAGGTCATGTTCTCTTCGTCGCCCCTTTCCTTTTGCATTGTGGTAAATTTCCTCTGCATCTATTATTTGATACTCCTGATATGTACTGTCTTCCTTCATAAAGTTTATAAATGTCGTATTTGCAATGATACATTTTGCTTGTGAATCTTTTAAGATTGGTATGATTGCTTCATCCAACGATGCTTTATCCCCAATTTTATTGGCACCAATTGGAATTGCAATTACATTTGCATAATATGCGCCTAAAAGACTACACATAAATTCTAATCCTTGTTTCAAAAGCAATACAACTTTTTCTTGGGGTCGTAGATATTTGTTTAATTCTCCTGTAAAACTCAGTATTTTCTCTTCTAATAATCTTCCTGTAAGTTTTTCTTTCAGTTCCTCCCCCTCATAAAAAATAAATAACTCCTTATCTGCATACTTTTCTAAAATGGATTCTAAAAAATCCTCCTCTAAAAAAGTATACTCTTCTCTCTCATCTGTCATGAAATGCTCCTCCCATAAATATATATTTTCTATCTTATGTATATGTACTTCAGAAAATCCCTTGTTAGTTTGACTATATTTTACATTATAGTATATTTCTCTCCTCCATTCAATATCCCATCTATTTGGAAATTACCAAAAAAAATTGTATATATTACTATTATCAACAAAAAACCAACCCTACATACATCTTCTGTATATAGAGTTGGTTCTCACTTCATAATTTTTCTACTTTACATAATTTGTTTCTTATTAAATCATTAAGCTGTATAGGAAATATAGTATAAATTAATACTATCTTTCTTTGTAATGGTATGTGTTCCTGCACCTAAGTTTACTTCTAATACTCCATTGCTAATTGTATAGGATGTGCCATCAATATTAATGTCTTTGTTGCATCCATCGTTGAATACTAATGTTAATTTTCCAGAAGATGCTGCTGTAAACTTAATGCTTGTGCTACTTTCTATCTTTAAGCAAGTGCTTAGTGATAATCCATTGTAAGTAACAGTTCCTTTTGATGTAGAAAGATTTCCACTGATTGTATAGTAGCTACTTGATGTTCCACTTGTTGTAAAGTTGTGCTCCATAGAAGTTCCTTGTGATGGTGCTTCAGATACACTTGGTGTCGTAGAAGCACTTGGACTTGGTGATGGAGATACGCTTGGTGTCGTAGAAGCACTTGGGCTTGGTGATGGAGATACACTTGGTGTCGTAGAAGCACTTGGGCTTGGACTTACTACGATTTCACCGATATCTTCACCAACTGCTACTAAGCTTGTTTTATAAGCTTTGATTTTGGACATTAATTCTGTATTCATTGCATAAGAAGTATCGTCTACTGCATCATTGAATTCAAAATCAAAATCGCCACCATTTATACGTCCTGCATAAGTTGTTACAACAGATTCTACATTTTCAACAGAATCTGGTGAGTAGCTGTACATAGTACTAGCTGTATCAAAGTTGTTGTATGTATTACCACCGCTTACAGTGGAATATTTACTTGAAACTGTTTCGTCACGGCTTGTTGCTAGATAAGCATCAAATTCTGTGGAATCTTCTTGTGCATATACAAGTCTTGTAGCACCAATAACTTTGTTATTGTATGCTTTGATCATACCACCTGCTTCACCTGAGAATGTACCTGTGTTATCACCGTATACATCTGTTCCTTGTAAAGATGTAAGCATTGGGTATTTACAATTTCTAAAGTAGTTTGCTTCTACGAATGCAGAAGATCCTTTTGTTACACCAACACCATATTTTGAGTTTCCATCAAAATAGTTGTTGTAAATGTGGATACTACCTACACGGATTCTTGGATGACGAGAATCAGAGTGGTCATACCAGTTGTGGTGATATGTTACAAAGAACTCTTGAGAATCACTCATACCACATAAGGAGCATTTACCTGAATCCCAGAAATGGTTGTAGGATACTGTTACATAGTTTGAGAATCCTTTTACATCACAAGAACCATCGCCTTTTGCTTGGTCAGCGTCACTTCCTGCTGTTCCATAGAAAATATCATTGTTGTGTACCCAGATATTTTCGTTGTTTGTATCTAATGAAATTCCATCATCAGGGAATAACATAACACCTAAGTTTTTCACTTCTACGTTGTGAGCATCTCTTAATAATAATCCCCATCCAGATACGGTTGCATCTTCTCCAACACCTTCGATAGATACGTTGTAACATCCTTTGACTTGAAGGTATCCGCTACTGTTAAGACCTGAGATATCACTCTTTGTAATAGTTCCGATTAAACGAATGATTAAAGGTGTTTTATCGTAACCTTTTTGTCTCTTTGCTAAAATATCAGAAAGACCTGTACAAGTTGTTGTTGTACCTTTGCTATTTGTAATAACGTCTAATGTTACTGTATTTACAGTGTCTTTTGTAATATAAACGATTTGTGCATTGCTTGGCACTGTTCCGTCATCATTGTAACCACCAGAACCTGTTCCCATTGGAGATTGTTTTGAGAATGCAAATCCTTCTCTACTTTGTGCCTTTACAGTCATTGTTTTTGTTGCTGCTTTGCTTTCGTATGCAACACCACTGATAACTGGAACTATTTTTATATCATAGTTTCCTGCTTTTAATCCTAAAACATCTGCTCTGTAATAGGAACTATATTGTCTTACTAGTTGTCCATCTATTTTTGTATATGTACTATCGGATGCCCCTGCTGTTTTGTAATAAACTTGATAGCTACTTGCTCCTGTTACTGGTGCCCATTCAACATAAGCACTTTCTAACCATCCGCTGTAATCACTAACCTCTATTGTGCTTGTTGCAGCTTCAATTGTATAATTTGATAAATATACTGGTCCTCCAATTGCGGAAGTGGATAATACTGCTGCTGTTAATACCCCAATTACTGCTTTCTTTGCTGTTTTGTTCATTTTCATCATAAAAACCGCCCCTTTCAAATCATTAACTGCTCATTGATTTGTCAACTTGTACAATAATGCTTCTTTTTTTATACATTCATATAATATTTTTACCCTATCTTTAACCTTTGCTTATTTCGTTCTCCTTTGTATGAGTATATTATAACCCAAAATGTAAGTGCTATCAACACTTTTCTTGTGCATTTTGTCAGTTTTGTATATTTTGTTAAAGATTTCACTATCGAATATGTGCACTTTTCACCCCAAAAAAACTTACATTTATAAAATTTTCACGATTCACGCTCTCTTTGCACAATTTTTGCCCAAATATGTTTATTTAACAGGATTTTGAGTCTAGGCAGTTATTTTTGAAACTACTTACAAAGTATAGATAAAATATTACTTATTATAGAACCTAGTATGAACTTATTTAAAAATGGTATAGAATTGTTCTTTCCTACACATGATAACCTTATAACAATTCTATCAGAGTTGATTGCATTTTCATGCAAACTTATGATAAAATACTGTAACGCAAGCAAAAGGAGACAACTATGAGACAAAACTTTGCAGAGATTTTTCGCGAAGATTTAATTGAATTTCGCGAAGCAACTAGAAAATTTTATAACAAAGAAATACCCGCAAGTGAGTACAAAGGTATATCTGGTGCATTTGGTAGCTATTCACAACGTGGTGGTGAGCTTGGTATGCTACGATTAAGAATATGTGGCGGTAGATTGACAAAAGATTATCTAAAATTTTTGATTAACAGTATTGATAAGTACAATATTAACTTAATTCACCTTACAACTTGCCAATCCATTCAGCTACATAATTTACATGTAGATGATATATGTACAATTGTGGAAGAGGCTTGGGATAATGGTTTTATTACAAGAGGTGGCGGCGGTGATTACCCTCGTAACGTAATGGTAACGCCTCTCACAGGAGTAGAAAAAGAGGAAGCATTTGATTTAACGCCTTATGCTTCTATTGCTTCTGATTATTTATTAAGCTTTATTAAAAAAGTAAAGATGCCTAGGAAGTTAAAAGTTGCATTTTCTAGTACACCAGAAAACTGGCCACATGCTACTTTCCGTGACCTTGGTTTTGTTGCCAATGAAAATAAAAAATTTGATGTGTATTGTGCTGGTGGACTTGGTCCAAATCCTATGATGGGTGTCTGCGTTGCGGAAGATGTAGAACCAACTAAGATCCTATATTATATTAAGGCAATGATTGATACTTTCTGTGCACATGGTAATTACGAAAAGAGAACTCAAGCTAGAACAAGATATATGCAAAGGACACTTGGTGAAGATGGTTTAAAGAAAGCTTACCAAGAAAAATTAGATGAAGCATTTGCTTCTGAAGATTTAGATATTACAGTTGATCCATGTGAAGTGAAAAAAACTGGAGATGATATAGCGTTTACCCATAGACGTGTGGTAGCTCAGAAGCAAAAAGGCTTATATGCAATTGAGTATCATCCAATGGGTGGTAATATATCTCCTGAGAAATGGCATGAGATTTATAATACTATCAAAGATATGGATGAAGTGGAGATTCGAATTACTCCGAATGAAAGTATTTATTTTATCAACTGTACTGCAGATGAAGCGAAAACGATCTTAGGTATTACAGAAGATGGTGCTAGAACTACTTTTGAAACTTCTGTAGCTTGTATTGGTGCATCTATCTGTCAAATTGGTTTACGTGATTCTCAAGAGTTGTTGCGCAACTGTATTGAAGCGGTTCGTCCTTACAATTTTGCAGATGGTGTTCTTCCTAAGATTCGTATCTCTGGATGTCTTTCTTCTTGTGGATGTCAACAAGTAGGTACAATCGGATTCCGTGGAACTGGTAAGAAGACAGAAGAGGGGTTACAACCTGCATTTGCTATGTTTGAGGATGGTTGCCAATATTATGATGAGGAACAGTTTGGTGGCGATGTTGGTGTGATGCTTACAATGGATATTCCAAAGTTCTTTATTGAACTAGGACAGGCAGTTAGTGCAGATAATTCTGTTTATGATAAATGGATTATTGAGCATCATGATAAAATGATTGAGATTGCCAAAAAGTATTGCTAGAAATATGCTATAAAATACAGCTTTAATACAAAGAACTATGATTATCACACAGATAGTCATAGTTCTTTCTTAGATTATATGTTATGTTTTATTTCATTGAGACACTTCTAGGGAATTTTGATTTCTATTTTTGAATCGGAAAACATTCAAACCATTGGAAATTTGCACCTCGTCTACATTTATTTCCATTTCCAGTTGCATATAGTGCAATATAATTTCCTGTAAACTTACCACCTGTCTCTGTTGTTAAGTACTCTGCTTCTCCTTTTCCAAGATACTTTAATTCTTCTTTGGAAGTTCCATACCAGAAGGAATAATGTTCTTTGGAGCAATGCAATTCTAATACCACATCATCTCGATCATATGGAATCTGTTTTTCTACTTTCCATAGACTTCCGATTTGTCTTCTTAGTATAATATACCCTACATCATTTATTCTTGTAAGTGCTACCTCATAATGATGTCTATGATTTAAGTAAATAGAAAGCCCTGCTTCTTCTTTATCTTGCATTCTTTCAAACTCAACCTTTGTTCTTGCAACACAATCATGGTATTCTTGTCTCGTTCCAATCCATGCAAGTGGCTTTGCCTCGGATAATGCAACTTCATTTCCATATAAAGTAAGTCCATTTTCTCCTAATCCATATAGTTCCTCAACTGGATTATAAATAAAGTTCCAATTGTAGTTAAATTCACTTCCTTTAAAGTTATCTTGTAAAACATTTGCATTTTCTTTTGTAATCATTTGTGTTTCTATCTCTACTTCCTGTAATGTAATTTCCTCTAGTAATCTCCCCTGTTCCCCTAATATTGGCCAGCCTTCGTCATTCCATATAACTGGTGCTAACATAGTTTCTCGCCCTAAATTATGTTTAAATGGATAACAAATAGGTCTAATTCCATGACAAACTGCCCACCACCTACCATTTTTCCCTTCTATAATATCTGCATGACCAACAGCTTTTATTGGTAGTGAGGTACTCCGATTGGTCAATACTGGGTTATGTGGACAACTCTCATATGGTCCTGTTATCTGCTTACTTCGAGCAACCGTCACCATATGTCCATATTCCGTACCACCTTCTGAGATGAATAAGTAATACCATCCATCTTTTTTATAAATATGTGGTCCTTCTGGATCATTTCCTCCAGTACCTTCCCATATAGAGATGGTTTCTCCTATGAGTTCACCCGTCATTGGATTTATCTCATTTAAAACAATTGAACCATAGGCTCCTGTATAATACACTTTTCCATCGTCATCCCAGAATAAAGATGGATCAATTCCTGGCATATCTACTTTGATTGGCATAGACCAATCTCCAGCTGGATCCCTTGTCCAAATGATAAAGTTTCCTTCGTCCTTTTCCCCATACGCAACATTGGTACATATCACATAAAAAACCCCATCGTGATATCGAATGGTCGGTGCATAGATCCCTGTACAGTTTGGTACTCCTTTCAGCAATGCAAGTTGCTCATTTCTTGAAATACAATGCCCAATCTGCGTCCATTCCACTAAGTTTTTACTATGAAAAATCGGTAGTCCTGGAAAATATTCAAAGGAGCTATTCACCAAATAATAGTCTTCGCCTACTTTACATACACTTGGATCGGGATGAAACCCCGCAATCACTGGATTCTTGTACATCATTCTACATTCTCCCTTTATGCTTTATCCTATTCCTTATTCAATTTCTATCTATCCTAATATACTATAAGGCAAATTGCGCCCTTGCCTTATTCATTCTTTCATTTACTTGTATGTAAAAATCTTCTTGCATATTATACGAAACAATAAAAAAAGTATTTAACAAGTACATATTAACCTGCTTTGCTAATGCTTCATCTGCACTTCTTCTAAGCATCTCCTCGACGTCTTTTAAGAAATAGTGCCAGTTTACAATGTACTCTTGATTCCTTTTAATATCTGGTGTATCAATCCATTTACTTACTTTCACTTTACTGCGGTTCTTCTTGGAACATTCTTGTGATTGTAAGAAATAACGATACGAATGATCTTCGTAACACCGACCTAATGGAAATAACCTGCACAAACTTGGTCGATATGCATGAATGCTACAACGTCCTTCTTCATTGAGATAAGAACATTGTTCTTGTAGCCCCGTCATCTTTAAATTTGGAAGAATAATACCATCCACTACATTTAATTCGATTCGGTCGACTAATAATGCTTCAAATGTTGTGTGTTCATTTTTTACGATTTGAAAAATATCGTATGGATCTAGAATTATGGAACTTCCCATCCCACGACAGCAATCCGAACACCCTTTACAATCCTGGCAATCTGCCCGTACCATATCATTTAATCCGTATACTTTTCCATCTGAAATAGCATATAGACTTTCTACTGTTCTCACTGTATTTCCCCATTCTAATAAATTCCTGTTTGTTAAGTTAATAAACACCCAGTCCTACATATAAATTTTGTAATTAAATTATAACGTTTGAGGACTGGTTATGTCAACAAAGCATGCACATTAATTCTCTTTTATTCTGCCTTTTTGCACATTTGGTTTTACAAATGTTTCATAAGCGTATTTCCATAATTCTTCGGAACCTTTTGGAGTAATTTCATTACGCTTCAAAATTTGGTCAAGATAGACACCATGTTCCATCCATGCCTTACCATCTGTAACTGCATTTAACATCATTGGCTGGATGTTGTCCATTGCTCTTGCAAACTTTGCTTCTGGAGTAGACTTCGCTTCGAATTCTTCCCATAGGTCACGGAATTTCTTTGCTTGATCTTCTGGTAACATGCCGAAGATTCTGTCTGCTGCTTTTTCTTCTCGTTCTCGTTGCGTTTCTAATCCTGCTTGGTCGTATGCATAGGTGTCACCTGCATCAATTTCTACGATGTCGTGTATTAAAAGCATAGTAATCGTTTTTAAGACATCGATTTTTTCATTGGCATATTCGCTTAGTAAGATTGTCATAATTGCCATATGCCATGCGTGTTCTGCATCGTTTTCCTTTCTTGAGGTATCGGAAAGGTAGGTTTGTCTTCCTATTAGTTTTTCTTTGTCGATTTCTTTGATAAAATTAAATTGTTGTTGTAAGCGATCCATGTTAGTCCTCCTAGTTATATCTTCTATTTTAACGCCGGTATCATAATCACCGACTCCTCTTCTTCATTTAACACAACCTGAAATTCATATATTGGCTGATAATACCCCTTTGAATCTTCCAACAAATTTATCTGGAATCCAATCACTCGAATTGATTCCAAGTTATCATAACCATAATCATAAAAATACCCTTTTTCTATCATACTATACGCATCTCGCTCTGTAAGTATAATACACTTACGAACACTCTTTAACGTCTGTCCTCCGTCAACGCTCTCCCCGTCTTTATCTTCCACATAAACATCGGCTTTCTTCTCTTCCCATGATAAATCTATATCTCGACTCACTTCAATCCCATCCATATCCATCCGATGTTGATATGAAATATCTAACGTTCCAAATTTACGTTGTTCATCTCGTAATGTAACGAACGCAAAAAAAAGGATTGTCAAAACCAATGGTATCTGAATTCGAACTAAATATCCTTTCTTTACAGCCTGCTGCTCTTTCTTTCTGTATTGATGTCCCCACCACAGAACCATAAAGATACCATAACCAATCACAGTCCCAAGGGTATTATTAAACAAATCATCAAACTCAAATATCCCTCTTTGCGTGACAAATTGTAGGACTTCAACGGTTAATGTTCCTAAAATCCCCAAAAACAAAGTGTTACCAAACTTTCTACACCTTGGAATACACAATGGAACTAAAATTCCCCAAGGAATAAACATAATAATATTTAAAATAATATCTCGCCACGGACTTTCCCCATAACTTTTCCATGCCACCTTATACGAAAAAAATGGTTCTAGACATACTCCACCATCTAAACCACTTATTCGCTTCATAAAAGCAACGCCGTATATTCCTGTCAAATAAATAATCATAATGGACAAATGGATTATCTGCTTTGCCGTAACACACCTCTTGCCATGCATTACTTTTTTATATATTCCACCATATCCAATTGCAAATAGTGCCCACACACTTGCTAATATGATGCCCGCTAAAGGTATAATGGCCCTGAAAATATCTAAAATCTGACCAGCCTTCATTTCTACTCTCCCCTCTTACTATGTAATTTTAACTCCTTTCTTGACAAATCTTTCTCCTAGATCCTAACATATTCTATTTCAAATGAAAAGGGAAAGATGCAAATTGTCTCATATATTCACATCTTTCCCCTACACCATTTTTCTATAACGCACGCGGTAAATTCCACTTAAATATGGTTGCCAACATTCGTAACACAACCACAACTAATATGCTTATTACAACTGCAACTGTATCTGGTGCAACATATTCCTTCAAGAAATAATAGCAAAATCCACCTACAATAGACGCCACTGCATAAATATGTTTCTTAAGCACAAATGGGATCTGATTTACCATTAAATCACGAATCAATCCGCCTCCAATTCCTGTTACGGCTCCAAAGAATACTAATATTACAACATTTTCAATCCCAGCTTCTGCTGCAACCTTCATTCCTGTCACCGTAAACAGCCCTAATCCAAAGGCATCAAAGATGTTATTAATTCGATCCACTGTTTCATGGTTTTTGTAATAATCCTCTCTTGCATAATACGCTACCAAAAATACAAACAATGCTGTCAAAAATGCAATCAGCAAAATATTTAGACTGCTAAAAATTCTTGGTGGTGTGTTCCCCAACATAATATCTCTTGTAATCCCACCACCAACAGCTGTTGTCATTCCTAATAAGACGACACCAAACAAATCCACTCTTTTTCGAATGGCAACCATAGAACCTGAGATTGCAAATGCAATGGTTCCAAGGATTTCAATGGCATTTAACGCATTTAATGTAATTATATTCATTTTTCATTTTCACATCGGAACTATCTAACTAGTAATATTCCGTTCTGTCCTTTCCTACTTATCCTATATAGTATTATAATGAAAAAAATACATTTGTGTTCATATTTTTTATTTTTTATACTGGCTCAGACGAAATTCTTGTGTGAGTAAAATAATACAAAGAATTCCCGCAACCAAATCTGCTATTGGTCCTGCATACATAATACCGTCAATTCCCATAAACTTTGGTAATATAAGAATTAATGGAAGAAGGAATAAAATCTGTCTTGTTAAGGATAAAAATATACCTCTTTTTGGCTTTCCGATTGCAGTAAAGAAGTTTGAAGTAATCGGCTGAATGAAGTTTAGGAAAGTGAAGAATAAAAAGATTCTAAAGTAGTTGGTTGCGAATTCAAAGTATTCTTCTGAACCATTTCCAAACGCCGAAATAATCTCTCTTGGGAATATCTGAAATAGTAAAAATGCAATCACAGATAATACCAAGCCATATAAAAAGGCAAGTTTGTACGCATGTTTTACTCTCTCATATTTTCCTGCACCGTAGTTAAAGCTTACGATAGGCTGTAATCCTTGTGAAATACCTATGATAAAGGAGAAGAATACCATATTCACCTTAGAAATAATTCCTACACAAGCGATTGGGATAGAATCGCCGTATCCAGATAACGCTCCATAATATTTTAATGAATTATTCATTACGATTTGCACTACCATCATGGAAAGCTGGTTGGTACATGGTGCCGCACCTAATGAAGCAATTTTCCCAATATATTCTCCATGTAATTTAAAATGCTTCTTCTCTAGTTTTACGGTTTTGAAACGACAGATGTAGCCGAATACTAAAAGGAAGGAAACGAATTGTCCAATAATCGTTGCATATGCGGCACCTGCCATTCCCCATTTGAAACCGAATACAAGGATTGCATCTAAAATTGTATTTACAATAGCACCTGTAAGATTGGATATCATCGTGAACCTTGGACTTCCGTCTGCTCGGACTAAATGTCCTCCACCTGTTGCAAATATAACAAATGGAAATCCGAATGCAGTAATTCTCGTATAGGTTTTTGCATATCCTAATACATCTTCAGGAGAACCAAAGAATACTAATAGCGGATTTAAAAAAAGCTGTGTAATGAGACACAAGATTAATCCACTTCCAAATAGTAAAACGACTGAATTTCCAATATAATTCCCTGCTTTTTCACGTTCTCCTGCACCCATCGTAAGGTTAAATGCAGATGCTCCCCCGATTCCAAATAGTAACGCTAATGCCACACAGGATATGGAAAGCGGAAATGCAATATTGGTCGCTGCATTTCCTAACTGTCCCACGCTTCTGCCGATAAAAAATTGATCGACGATGTTATAAAGTGCACTCACCAACATTGCAATAATACTTGGCACTGCAAATTGATTTAGTAACTTTTTCACTGGTACGTTGCCCAGTGGATTGCTTTTCATAGTTTGTTCCATATGTTATCACCTAGTTTTTCTTTCTCTTATTTTTTCTATTTGTACTTGTTTTTATGTACTTTTGCATGAAAATACATTGAATGATGTTTCAATATAAATTTTCTTGTGTAGTACAATCTCTCTAATTACTCCAAATATCTAGTTTATTGTTTTTCTATGTTCTTGTCAAATAAGAGTGTAAATTTCATTGGCATTTTCATTAACTAAAATTTCTTTTGCACGGTTGGCTATTTTCTTTATCATTTCCTCTCGTACATAGAATGAATTGTATTGGATTCCCCAGTGCATTACCCCTCGATAAGTAATCACACCCACTGTGATATCGTTACATGGCGCAGGAGGTGGAATTAATGCCAATGATTCCAGTTCAATGGATGGCAATTCTTCCATCTCAACCTTACCTAAGTTAGTTACACCTAGCTCCATTGGCGCTGCCCCATAACCAAACATCTTGGCACACTTTTCTACTACTTTATTCATTGGTTCTGTATATTGGATAAAATGTACTGCATCCAAAAGTGTTTCTTCTAAGTAGTCAATTGCTTGTAAGCAAATCCATCTTGACCTTGGGTTGTTAATCTTTCTTTTAATCTTTTTATGTACTTTCTTTACCAAAGTATCAAAAGTTTCCTTCTCTATATTTCCACATTCAAAACTGCAAGCAGATGCATAGTTTCCTATTAAATGACTTGCGTCAAAATCTAAATCATTTCGAATGTCAACTGCAATTCCAATCTTATCAACACAGTCTTTATGTCGAGTATCCAGTTCCTTTTCTGCCATAAGAAATGCTGTTACTACTGCTGAATTCATAGACACCCCAAGTCTCTTACATCTGTGGTGTACATGCCATGTTTCCACTGAATTTAGCATTCGAATACATACTTTTGACTCAACGTCCTGATGATATTTTTGAAATAGTTCTTCGTAGTCTTGAAAGGAAAATTGCCTTCCGTCTTTTCTCCATTCTTTATTGAAATATGCTAAATAGGATTGTATGATTTTAGATGGTTCTGAGTTCTTTGGAAAGTTTTTGTGATTTCCGATTAGATGAATTCCTACATAGGGAATGTCGATTCCTACATAAGCTTTGCAGAGTGCTTCTAGTAAAAGTAAGATTGATTTTCCATCACCTAATACATGATGGCTGATAAAGATAATTGAAAATGCATTTGCTATGGGCATTACATATATACGCAACATACTTTCTCGTTCTAGATGAAATATCTTCTTATTTTCTGTTAAAATAAATGGTTCTATGGGTTCTACTTCTCGTTTGATTTCCACTTGTATCTCTTCTGCGGATGCTGGTAAAAAATAGGCTCGCCCTTTCTCGTCCATCTGGACAGTGGAACGTAATATGGCGTATGAATTGGTTAGTTCTATTACTGCTCGCCGAAATTGTTCTTCGTGAAATTTCCCTTTGATATCGGCTTTTATGATGATGTTCATAGACGGATTCATTAGATGTGTTCGTTCTATATTTAAATAATGCTTCAGCCCAACCTCCCCCTTTTCTTACTACTAACTTTCCTACCTTTTTTGTTTCTTTATATTCCATTATAACAAATTATAGGCGAAATGAAAAAGCATATATAACTCAGTTCATTGAATTATATATGCTTTTTACTAGCAATTTATTATGTACTTTTCAACTTACTTACCCATTACAATTTCCATGTCTACACTCATGACCTTCTCCATGTGAATGGGAACCACAACTATGTCCTTCTCCATGAGACCCACAATCATGTCCTTCACCGTGATGGTGATGAGAACATTGTACATTCGGATTGTATTGTAAGTTTTCATTTAATAATGCATCCACTGCTTTATCTGCTTCACCAGATACTCCACCATACAACTTAATTCCGGCTTGTGCTAACGCCATTTGCGCACCCCCGCCGATTCCACCACAGATTAGTACATCCACACCTTGGCTTACTAAAAATCCAGCTAACGCACCATGTCCACTTCCATTAGTTGATACTACTTGTGAAGAAACAACTTTATTGTCTTCTACCTCATAAATCTTCATCTCTTCTGTATGACCAAAGTGTTGAAATATCTGACCATTTTCATATGTAACCGCTACTTTCATGTTCCTGCTCCCTTCAAGCGTTTTTCTTCTATTATAAGTCTTTTCTGACATATGTCAATAATATAATTCTTTTCACTTGCAACTTACAAATTTTATGTTATTCTAAATAAGTTAGGAGGTGGCAATATGCCAAGACCATGTAAAAAACGTCGTATCTGCGGAGTTCCCAAAATACAAACATTTGCTCCAAGTAATACGACATCTAATGAAACGATTACCATGACATTCGATGAATACGAAGTACTTCGTCTTATTGACCTAGAAGGACTCACTCACGAGGAATGTGCGAAACAAATGAATATTTCAAGACCATCTGTAAGCGCTATCTGTGAAAGTGCCCATCGGAAAGTTGCTGATATGATTGTTCACGGAAAACAACTACATATTGATGGAGGACATATCACTATATGTGAACGCTCTGAACATTGCTGTGGTACTTGTGGAAAGGGTAATTGCCAGACATGCGAACAAACATGTAAATGCTCCAAAACATAATAGGGAGGTTTTTATATGCACTTTGAAACAGTAATCAGTATGTTACCTTCATTTCTATTATTAGGTATCATATTTACAGCAATCCTGTTATTCATTATTACAATCGGATATACCGTGTTTTGCAAGACCACAGGGAGAGAAAAGAAAAAATTAAAGCTATCGAAACTTTTTGTATTGGTAATAAATATCTGCTATGTACTTGTTATCTTAGCAGCAACCGTAATTACACGAGATTCTTATTCCCAATCACGCGAACTAGAATTCAATTTAATTTCTTCTTACCGTTCCGCATGGAATAACTGGTCCATGCGTGAATGGCGATATATGATATTGAATATTTTGATGTTTGTTCCGTTTGGATTTCTATTTCCGTTGATTAGTAGAAAATTGCAAAGCTTTTGGAAAGTGTATCTAAGTGGATTTATCCTAACTTTGTTTGTGGAAATGCTTCAATATGCAACTGGACGTGGAATCTGTGAAACTGCGGATTTATTTCACAACTTACTAGGAACCATGATTGGATATGGGGTCTTTTGCATTGTTATGTATCTTTATAAACGTATGAAACGCCAGGAAGTTCGTGGACTTTATGTGTTATTATTCCAGATTCCACTTATACTACTTCTTACATTGTATGGAATTATATTTTTAGCTTATAGCGCACAAGAGTACGGTAACCTTAGTATAAGTTATTCGGAACCTGCGAACATCTATGAGACAAGCATTACTTTGAGTACGGCGTTATCCAGTGAATCTGATAAGAAGATTATTTATAAAAACGATGTCCTATCTAAAGATGACACACACGTTTTTGCATCTGAGTTCTTTCATCGCCTTGGAATGGATGTGAATTCTTCTGATATAGACTACTATGATCAAACGGCGGTTTATCGAAGTGAGGATTCTAACTATCATTTATGGGTTGAATACTTTGGTGGGACATTTGATTTTACTGACTTTTCTGTGGAATCGAATAATAACTTTGTAGAAGATGCAACAACAGAGGACATTCTCAATCTACTACGTCCATATGGTGTTAGCATTCCTAAGATTGAGGGAAATGAGTTTGAATATTGTGGTGATGGAACTTATAATCTAAGCCTTGACCAATATATAGATGGTGACACAATGTATGATGGTAGCCTATCAGTTCGACTTGAAAATGATAACGAAATTTCTCATATTGGCTATGATATTATTCCATATAAGGTTTATAAGGAATGTAATATCTCAACTCCTGTGGATGCTTATAATGAAATTGTAGATGGTAAGTTCTCAATAGATACCAATAGTACGCTAATCTATTCTATTGAAATATTAGACGTAGACCTTATATACAGCTTAGATTCCAAAGGATTTTTACGACCTGTGTATCAATTTACCGCAAATGTAGATGGCTGTGAACGTCAAATTTTGATTCCCGCTAAAATAAAAGAATAGTAGATAGTAAAATGGCGTAATCCCCTTTTGTATGGAATACGCCATTTTATTATGTCTGTCTCGTCTCTAGTTTTATCTATGTTTTCACTTGTTGATTTGTTTATCTTGAAAGAATTCTAAGACTTTTTTTCATAAATACTACGTCATTGGCATTTTCATTATAACGTTCTGTGTATTCAAAACCTGCTTTTTCATATAAATGCCGTGCTCGATTATTCTCTGCTAAACAATCTAGATACATAAATTCATAATGATACATTTCTGCTATTAACATCGCATGGGATAATAATTGTTTTCCCAATCCTTTTCCTTGATATTTTTCATATAAAAATAGTGTCTTCAACTCACAAGCGGTGTCATTCAATCTGCGAATCGCTGCTGTTCCGATAATTGTCTCATCATCCACTAAACACAAAAATACATCAAAGTTATGTTTGATATCCTTAAAAATTTTATGTTTTTCTTCTAAATCAAGTGTCCGACCAGTCTCTCGGAAGCAACTATCCAAAAATGCAATTACTTTCTCATACATTGCACTATGATATTCTTGTATTATGTAACCTTTCTTTTGCTGCATTTTCATCCCCCAATTCCTTTATATTATACTTTGCTTATTGTATAATTTTAGCATTATCTAGAAACCGAAACAAGATTGTTTGTTACCTCTTCATTATTTATTCTTCCTTAATTGTAAATTTATTTTCACCTACTAAATTTACAATAAGAAAAGCAGACAACCATTCTATCTCTAGCTTTGTCTGCTTTCTTCCATTATAATTTCTACTTCTGCTCCACCTGCGCAACCCTTGTATTATTGAATCCTTCTCCCAATACCTCGTTAGATTCCATAATGATAATAAACGCATTCTGGTCAATCTTCTTCACTGCCTTCTCGACTAGGTACATTTCCTTATTATTACATGCGCACATAATCACATCTCTTCTCTGCTGCTTGTAACCACCTCTCGCATCAAATATCGTAGACCCTCTCCCACTTGTTTTCTCAATCATTTCTGCAATATCAGGCCCATGATCCGATACAATCAACGCAACCTTTCCTGCATTCATGCCGTACATTACTTTATCCACTGCAATAGCAAAGATGTAATTAATAATCATCCCATACACGATCCCATCCATATCTTTGAAAATCAATCCACCAATTAAAATAATCCCCACATCCGATAAAAATGCAATTTTTCCTAACGATAAATGCGGTCTTACCGCCTTCACCGCCATGATAATAAAATCCGAACCTCCTGTTGATGAATTCCGCATATATATCATAGAATATCCCAAACCACCAAGTACACCTGTACATATTGCCGCAAGCAATCTATCGCCACGATACACTGGAAGTAATGGTGCGATATAATCAATAAATACGGATGAAATAATCATACATCTCAAGGAACTAATGAAAAATCCTTTTCCAAGTAGTCGATAACATAACACCGCAACAGGAATATTGAGTAGAATCGTAGTCACCCCAATCGGCAACCTAAATAGACGGTATAAAATCATTGATATCCCCGAGAATCCTGTCATCGGAAATTCCGCCATCAAAGCAAAATTATATAATGCAAGGGCTACTAAAAAGCTTCCTAATATCTCAACAGAAATATCTATCCAAATCTTTCGATTAAAATACCTTTTCATAAAATCTTCCCATGTGAAATTGCATTTCGTGAAAACTGTTTTCATTCTGACAATCACCTTTCTTTCTCTGTTCTTTAGTATGTCCGTGAAAGCGTCCAATAAAACAAAAAACAGGCGCGAATTATATTACTATATAATTCGCGCCTGCTCTTTTCGTGATGACATTTTAACAATATTTTATTTTTCTGTCAATAAAATCTTTCGTTTGAAAATTTATGTTGATTTTCTACAAACGCCACCAACTTTCCTTTCCAAACTTGTATCGTTTAAATCCATTTCGCTCTAAAATGCGCTGAGATGCATAACCGTCCACATCCGTCTCGGCTATGATATGCTCCACACCTTCCTGTGCCAAGCCCCATTCACACATCTTCTCCACTGCTTCACTCATGTATCCATGATGACAGAACTCCTTACTTTGACCATATCCAATCTCAATCTCATGATTTTCATCTGGAAATCCCTTAAATGCCAAAGAACCAATAATCGTTCGGTCTGATTTTCGTAGTATCATCCAAAATGCATAATACATACGAATCTCTGGTTGCGCAGTCAGCAAGCGAATCTGATCTTCTACATATTCTTGAATAGATCCTTCGATTGGCTCTCCCCGATATGTACAATTTAACTCTTTTTCTAAAGCCTCTCGTTCAAATCTTAGAAGTTTCAACTGCTCTAACGTCAATGGAATCAACTCTAGCCGATCCGTCTCAAATGTCATGATTTTCCCCTCTTCCATGTTGTTGTTCCTATTGGATTTTCTTATTGCATTTCCCCTTAGCACTCCAAGTGTACCACAATCATCACTACGTTCAAATACTTGACATTTTCATCAAGAAACTTCTTGCATATTCAAAAATCTTCGCCAGAAATTTTCCTGTCCAGCAAACTCCATATCATCCAAATTATCAAACTGATTCAAATGCGCAATTACCTTCTCATACTGCTCTTCCTCTGTAAATGGAACTGTCCAAAGATATCCTTCTTTCTGTCCTTCTTTTCTGCAATAGATTCCGTCCTTTGTATACCAAGTGACTTTCAAGATACATTCATTGGTAACTGGTTCTATCTCATAAGAAGTCGTTGATTCTGCCAAAAGAGCCTCTAATAAATCCTCTCTCTCCTGCTTTTCCTCTTGCAACTCCTTCTGCTGCCTCTTTTCCTCTAAACGTTCTTGTTCTCGCCTTGCCATCTCACGGATCTGTTCTTCAATTCGATCAATTTGTTCCATAAGGTTATCCCATTCTTTTTCGGTGTAAGATTCCGAACCGATTGGATAGGACTTCTCTGTATCACCTGTTTTGATTTTCTCGTAGAGTTCCTCCACTTTGTTATGTATAAGTTCTGTGTAAGTCATATCTGTATTGGGCTGTCCGTTGGATTTTGTCTTTGATGTACCAGTCTTTGATGTGCTTGATTGTTGTTTTGTTTGGATGGTTGATTTTTGATAGTGATTGTAATAAGATGCATAATTTGCTGCGTTGTTTGAAATCTCCATAGATTCACCTTCCTTATTTTCTTATTGTTTGGCAATTCATCTGTCATTCAGAACTGCGCCACTCTCCAGTCAAGGTCCAAGTGGTTTATTGATGGGGGATAACAGGATTAGCATATAATTGTATACATAAAAATGGCTTCCCCAATTTATATGTCTATATGCTATGTTGCTATCTGAAATAAAAAGACAACAAACTGTTACGTCTGCTGTCGTTGTGTTGATCCATACAATGTATTTATCGGTTGAAATGGTGAAATAATTAATCTTTTCTAGGTCAATTCTCTAATTTATCCCAAGTATTGTCGTGGTCATCAGTTCCACTTACAATATTTATCCCTATGACTCACAACCACTCTCCCGAATTTATAGAAGAAAGCTAATATAATCATGATATCCAGCCCCTGCAGAGATAGAAAAGCGTATGTAGATTTTCCCGTTTTCTATATAAAAACCTTCGTTTTTATCAAAAATCTGCTTGTATAATTCGTCGACAGAAAGTTTTTCATATGCTTCTACCCCTTCTTTTTCAAGCTGAAATTCCATTGCCCCATGTACTTTTTCCAATATATCATCTTCTAAAATTGCCACATCATATAAACTAAGTGGTCTATTATTTTTCAAATCAAAATTTATGGTATAGGATATATTGTTTGGATGGGCTGCTCCCAGTGTATTATAAAAACCATTGAAGAGAATGGAGATAAAAGCATCATTTGCCTCTTTTACTTCATAATCTAAATCAATATCTATTATTGTTTCAGCATCCTCATAGTATAATTCATTCACTACCCTTGCCAAAATAACACTATTTACTACGTTCATATCATTCTCGTCACTTTTAAGCACTGGGTAGTTTACATTAAATTTTCCTTTATGCTTGACCTGTTCATATTTCTTATCCTCTATCACATATGTTTTATCAGATGCCTGTAAAAAATTCTGTACACTAGCTTCCATATTAAGCTTATTTTCTTCCACAGATTTTACATTCTTAAAACTATCCTGTTCACCACTTTCTAATTTTTCATTATGAGTATTCAATGTCTCTGATGGTAAATCTTCGTTTGCAGATGTAGTTGGCATAATATTTTTTCCATTATTGCATCCAGCAAAGGTAAAACATAATATCAAACACAATATAACGCTAAAATATCTTTTCATATCCTCTCCTATAATAGTTTTTTTTAAAATACCATCTAACTAAACACGAATCACATAATTTTCTTTCCTTGGTTTTGCCGGTACTACTTCTTTCGCATATCCAAGAATACAATGACCAATTCCTTCATAGTCACCTTCAATTCCCCATTCCTTTAACATCTCCTTGCCTTCTTCACTTTCAAATACTTCTTTGGCACGGTGAATCCAGCAAGAACCTAATCCAACTGCGTGTGCTGCATTTAATAGATTTCCCATAACAAGACTTCCATCTTCCTTATATGTATTACGGCTTTTATCTGCTAATACAATTATAACAGTTGGAGCACCGTAAAATGGATCGGTATCAACTCCCATTACATCTGCATTCATTTTGGATAACTTTTGAATTAACTCTGGCTTTTGTACTACAATCATAATTGGTGACTGCATTCCCCTCCCAGTTGGAGCGTACATCCCTGCCTCTAATACTGCATTTAACTCTTCGTCTTTAATCTGCTCTGGGTAATAACTTCTACATGTTCTTCTTTCTTTTAAATCAATTAATGTTTCTTTCATTGTTTGCTCTCCTTCTTATATGTATTTTTTATGATAAAAATGTTTGTAATTCTGCATACTCTTTTTCATGCTCTCTTACATAACACCTTTTATATTCTGCAAATTTCAATGTCCTCCCTATTTTCAAACTCTATCTTCAGCCTCTTATATTCGGTTGCAATTCCAATTGCTAGGTAATCTGGAATTTCATCTAGATACATTTCAAGTTTTGCTATTTCCTCAAAATCTTTATCCTGTAAGTCTTCCTTAATGACAAGTTCTTTATAACGCGCAAATTTATTTCTTAGTTCATCTGACATAGCATCAGCTTTAAAATAACCTTCTACAATTCCCTCATAAGGAATATTGGTTAAGCCATTTTCCACTAATACGTGATTGTGTAAATCATATATTACAACATCATCTCGACTATTTAGGATAAATGGAGAATGCGTTGATATGATAAATTGGATATTTGGAAAAATAGTTGTTAATAAATCTAGAATTCGCTTTTGTAGTTCAAGATGTAAATGTGTTTCTATTTCATCTATCAATACAATTCCTTGTGTGTCAAAGAAAAATGTCTTATCACTTTGCTTTTCCATACGCATAATAATATCTAACACAATATCTAATACTGCTGCATATCCGCTTGATAAAGTGTTAAAATCATATGGTAATTTTCCATCTTCTTTAATCCAGAAGTGGAATGTATCCTCATCAAAATCTAATTGTACAGATTTATCATCAAATATCTTTTTTAATAACTGATCAAATTTTTCAAACCACTGTTGAATCTTGTCTGCTTTCTCTTTTTTTCCACCTGCCAATGCCAGTGCTTGAGTTGTCTTTAAATCTAATAAATACTTAATAAAATCTTCTCTTGGTTTATCCTTAATACCATAAGAGTCTTTTAATTGAACCTTCTCTACATGCCTTGGGCTAATTGAATTAAAAATTCTGTCTGCTTTATAGTACGATATAATAAAATTTCCTTTTTCAAATAGATATTTCATGTTATCCAATGAATAAGTAAATTGTACATCAATTCCTTGCATTATATCTACAATTTTTTCTTCTGTTCTAGCTACCATTTCTTTTATGTTTTCAATTTCAATAGTCGCCTTTTTTTCTTTCATTGCACCTTCTAGTTGTTCTCTGTAATATCTCAAATTACGCCTATCTATATATAACTCTGCTGTTCCCCTTGCTGAAAAATAATCTAAATAATTTCCCAAAGCATCTAACACACTAGTCTTCCCACTTCCATTTTTCCCTGTTAGTATCAGATGCTTTCTCTTCTCCTTCGACAACGGAATCTTAATGCCCTTTAAATGTCTCACCGACTCAATATCTATCTCACTAATAAAAAAACTCTCCATCTTACCCTCCAAATTTATCTTACTACATAAAGTATTGCACACTCTCACTTCACTAGTCACAATAATAACACGATTTCTACTTCATTAGGTTTACAATACATATATCATCTCTGTATACTCATTTTTCTTTTCCTCAAACCCAATCTTCTTATACAATCCATATCCTTCTCCCGTTGCCGACAGTTCAATCAAATCTAACTCTTTCTCCCTACCACATGCAATCAACTGTTCCATCAACTTTCTAGCAATCCCACGTCTCCGAAACTCTGGCTTTGTATAAACATTCAACACTTCTCCAACTCTCCCCTTAATAAAATTAGGATTCGCTGGCTTATTCACAATCAAAAGTAATGCCGTCGCAACCACATCCCCCTCTTCTTCTGCAACAAATGCAATCAAATCTTTCCCCAAATGCTCTTCAAAATAACCTGGTAGTTGCTCTTTCATTCCCTCAATTTTTTCCTCTGAGATAGAATCATAGTCATCCAGCATATATGCAATGCGCATTTTAACTAATTCATCTACTCTACTTATATCTGCCTTAAAATATTTCATCTCATCATTCCTCCCACTCTAAAACCAAGCTGGCATCATCTTTGCCAACAACACACCGATTCCAAATGAAACTACATTTGCCACAAATGCATATCCCCACGGATATCCTTTTCTCCTCTTATCATCCACAACTTCCCCCAACTTTTTCTGATACACCGCTCCTTCAATTCCAAACACCAATAACTCCAACAATATGTAACTGAATCCGAGTAACATCGGTCCACCTTTATAACACGCCACATTTAATAACACATTTAAAATCCCTTGCGTCACCATATTTGTCTTCCCAATCACAAGAAGCTCCTTCTTCTTCCGATAAAAGAACATCCACGCAATCAACACTTCAATTCCAATCGTCAGCACAATTCTCACAACTAAACCAACAATTTCTTCCCCATACTCATAAGACTGCTCCACTAGAATCTCGTCCTTCGACGCAGTCACTTGAATATGTTCCAAGTCCACTACATCTACTGTAAAATAACTATCAAATGCATACCGTTCATAAACCTTCTCTGTTCCAACCAATCGATCTGTATCTGGAAAATAGAACAATATCTTAAACCTCTCTGGCGGAAAATACGTCCACTCGAATTTATCATCATCCGAACACTCTTCAAAGTATCCTAAAAAGTGATACGCATCCTCATCAACATATCCCCAAAACTTCTCCCAAACCTTTTCTTCTACATCTGTCTCACAATTCTTTTGACTTCTTGACCACGGTCCTATTTCATCTACATCTGTAATCAATGTTACATAATAATTTTCTTCTTCTAATCCTCGTATCTCCATCACAACTGACGGCTTCGGCCCCATATCTGCCGACACAACATTTGCCTTTTCCATCATAAGGAAAACCAAACATAGGCAGATCCATAATAACTTTTTCATTTTCCCTCTCCTTCTAAACTCATTATATCACTTCATTGCCTTATATTCCATTTCATACTATAATTACAATGTCTTAAGAATCTACCTGAAGCTTATTTTAACCACTTCAGAATCTCTTAAGAACTTAATATTAGGAGGTTTCCGTATGACAGTTCAAGATTTTTGGACTAAGTTTCTAATTGAAACGAACCGAGATCCATGTACCACTTACATAGACTGCTTTCATTTTGAATTAACTGAAGAGTTGGCAAATGAATTGCTTCATCTTGTTTTAATCGGTCAAAAGAAAGCCACTTCAAGTAGCTTATGGGGATATGAGATAGAAGGCGATAAAGTCCCTGAGATAGGTGATTTGTATATCATTACCGACTGGGATGGTAATCCATGTTGTGTAATCGAAACAATAAATGTTACGATTTTACCATTTAAGGATATCACATTTGACATCTGCAAACGCGAAGGAGAAGATGATACATTGGAATCCTGGCGTACTGGACATGAGTATTTCTTTAAAAGTGAAGGGAAAGAACTTGGTTATACATTCACAGAAGACATGCCTGTTATCTTTGAAGATTTCAAGGTTGTGTTTCAAATGGATTAATCTTCCATTGTTTTTCTTGACTTTTTCCATTTCCAAATGGTATACTTGCTGAGGTAATTAAATAAAGAAAAATGAAAATGCATAACGACACAAGTAGTGCTTAGCACGTAAATCTGATTACGGTACATTTTATACATACCCTTAGTCTATTTACGTCTCACACTTGTGTTTTTTTTATGCAAAAAAGGAGAGTAAAATTTATGCCAAGAAATCAGTTTCAGAGAATGGTATTTGCCTTTCTCACAGTTTTCGTCACAGTTCACGCGTATGTATTTTATAGCCTTTACGTTGTAAATGGTGCTACGATTATGAGCGTCAACAATACCTCTAGTGTAATCGAAGCCATTAACATGCAGGGCGGTGTTTACATGTTTGGTCGCATGTGTCCTATCTGGGCAGTTGTAATCGTAGAATTTGTACTTGCTTATTCTTTGGAAATATTTATGGGTAGTCCATGTTCTTTCAAATTAGCTTGTAAAGTATTCGACCCAAGGACAAGCCATCCTGTACTATTTGAATGTGCTATCATCTGCGCCACTGTTGGTCTAATGTGCCCTACTATGAGTTTACTTGCTACATTTATGTATTATCCTTACTATGCAGGATTTAATATCTTTACTTTGCTTGCAAATTGGTTGAAACTTGTATGCTTTAACTTCCCATTTGCATTCTTTACACAATTGTTCTTTATCCAGCCATTGATTCGTACAGTATTCAAAGTAATTTTTGCAAAGGATATTAAGGCACGTGCTTCATTTGAAGCTGCCGCTGAATAAACTTTATGTACATAAGAGCCCCTACAAAACAGAATGTTTCCATTTGTAGAGGCTCAATTTTTATATAGACTAAGTTTCGCTTTTCACTGCCCCCTTCTCCAATATAACCTCTGCTAATCTTACATATGTTTTTCGTGTTAATATGGCGAATACACATAAAATAACTAGTACTACAAAAATAATCACATATACTTTCCCCACAAACATTTCCAAAAGAACTCCATAGATAGCCTGTCCTAATGGCATTGCACATCCTGAAATACACATTACACAAGATATAATCTTACCTACCATATGTTCTGGCACAATTATCTGTAAATAAGATAGTATTTGAACAGAAAATAGCGTTGCCATCGCCATCATAATAAAACAACTAACCATGATAATGATGTAGGATAACATGGAATTTCCTGATATGGTCAATACAATGCCTGTAGGAAGTAATGTAAGTGCACTAATCAATATGGTTATATACCCTCTTTCTGCTTTCAATTTCTTTGCAAAAATCCCTGCGCTTGCACCACCTATCAAAGAACCTGCTCCCATAATACCTTCTGCAAATCCGTATAGTTTATTGGCTAGTTCTTGTTCAAATCCTAATTTTTGCATAATAATAATTGGTAAAGCTATCATTATCAGCGCACTTAAAACGCAGTTAATAACGGCTACTATTGCAGAAAGTTTTAATATAATAGATTGTTCATGAAGCATATATTGAAAACTCTCTTTTAAGTCGCCATATCCGATCTGAAAAATATTTCCCTGTATCTCTCGCTTCTGATATGGAATATGAATAAAAATCTCCATGATTGCTGATGCCAAAAAGCATATGATGCAAACAAACAGAATGGGATGTATTCCAAACATGGCAAATAGCATTCCACCTAATATTGGTCCTACTAAACTAGCCATTGAACTGACTAGATTAATAACTGCATTTCCTTGCATAATGTATTTGATATCTAATAAGACTGGAATACTTGCTTGCACAGATGGCTGGTATGCACCTTGTATTCCATATAGAATGATTAATGTTACTATTAGTAACCCAACTAAATTCAGTTTACCTAATAGTAATGTGAAGATAAGCGTTAATGCTGCTGTAGAAAAGTCTAGTATCACCATGATATTACGCTTGTTCACACGGTCTGCTAAAATTCCCCCAATTGGGCTTAGTAAAATCATCGGGATAAATGAGCATGCACTTACAATTCCAAATAGTGCTGCTGAATTGGTTTGATTTAATAAGTAGAGTGGTAAGGAAAATCGTAGAATTGCATTTCCCAGCAAAGATATGATTTGTCCGATTACCACCATAGTAAAGTTCTTATTCCACACTATTGTTTCCCCCTAGTTTTCTCTATCATTATTATGCATGGGACATAATTGAAAATCTCATCTTATCTTGTTCTATTCGTTTTAAATCTTCTCCAATGATAAATAAGGTACAGTCTTCTTCTTTGAATTCCCTTACTTGATATTGATCTTTATGAACTGGTGTATACTCTAAGATGATTTCCTTAATTGGCTGTGTAAATGATTTGGCTAAACGTTGGATATCAACTTTTTCTCTTCCGTATATTTGGTGAACATATAATGTTTCATTTTCTACATGTGCGATTACGTATGTATTAGTTTCTGGTAGGTAGTAGATTTGTTTTCCGTAGTCCATGGCAAGCCAAAATTGATAGAGGTTGAGGTTTTTGCTCATGTACATTGCGTCATTTTGATTTTGCTTCTTGTTTTCTTGTTTATTGGAATCGTTAGAATATTGATTTATGAAGCTATATAGACGTTCGCTTTGTTCATTTTGTGTAATATCAACATGTTCTAATGTATATGGGGAGACATCTGATTTGTCTTCATAGGACATGTAGTATTCGTATTCTTTTGATGGTTGGAAACCGAACTTCGGATAGTAGTTTAATACACTGTCATTTCCAAAGAGATAAATTCCATCTACTTGTCCTTCGTATTCTTTTAAAATTTGGTTCATAATCCAGGCATTTAAACCTTGGTTGCGGTATTGGTTATCGGTCATAACAGTGCCAATTTGGAGATATTTTTTATGTTCACCACATATATCGAATTCCATGATATTTACAGAGACATTGGAGATTACATTTTCGCCATCTAGATCTAATAGAACATGTGGAATGTATAAATCGCCCCAATGACCAGCATCGTACCAGTCTTTAAAGTTAAAGCAGAATGTTTTTTGTGTTAGGTTATTAAAGGATTCTCGTAGTTTGTCGTTGTCTTTTACTTGGATTTTGTATGTATATTTCATTTTCTCACCTCAATAAAATGTTTTATTGGTATATTGTATCATATATGTGAGGGATGTTGGAGAGAATTTACGAATTGCTTTTTTGTTTTTGCAAATAGAAAATTTATTGATTGCGATATTAGAAATGTAGTGCTATAATCATTTTAGGTACTACCTTGTCGGTAGGCGGTTTTTCCTCTCGTGGAGAGGTTGTGTCCCTCTGATTACTTGTATTTTCACGATACATATTACTCCTCAGATTTTACACTGTGGAAATCTTGCTTAAGGAGGGGATGCCTATGTTAACACTTGAAGGTCTTATTTCTGTTATTGGTTTATGCATAGCAGTTTATAGTCTTGGGTATTCACATGGCCAAAATAAACGCACAAAAAAATAACCGCCAACGGTCTGCCAACTGTACGGTTATTTTTAACTAATCAGCGGGACTAACCGTCTATCGGTAGTACCTTTTCTTATTTATTATATTAGCATTTATTCTTACTTATGTCAAACCCACATTGCAATTATTTTGCAAACGAATATATATTTAATTGCGATAACAGAAATATAGTGCTATAATCATTTTAGGTACTACCTTGTCGGTAGGCGGTTTTTCCTCTCTTAGAAAGGTGTGTCCCTCTGATTACTTGTATTTTCACGATACATATTACTCCTCAGATTTTAC
>CAYPEJ010000027.1:0-58892 GCA_964409685.1 uncultured Anaeromicropila sp. | reverse complement strand
TTATTCTCTGAATTTTCAAGGTTGTTTCACTATTCAATTATCAATGTTTTGTGTCATTTCAGCAACTCGTTTGCCTCAGCGACGTTTTATATTTTAGCGCATTGCTTTGTGCTTGTCAACAACTTTTTTAATTTATTTTTTTGAGCTATTTTTATGTTTGTTCTTTTCACTTTTCAAACATTTTGTTCAGCTCGCTGCTGACTTGGACTAGTATATCAGATGGTAACCCACATGTCAACAACTTTTTCAAAAAAATTTTAGGGAATTTGAAAAAACGCTCAAATTCCCTAAATAACGCCTTTGGTAAAATGCCAAAGGGTGTTTAATATTAAATTGTTGTTATATAAATAGGACAACCAAATACTTTTATTTATCTGGTCATATAATTGAATTCCCCATTTTGTACTACCTAACATGGTAATCACTATAAATCCAATCCACACAATAATAACACCTTCAATTAAGCCTATAACCATTCCACCAAACTTGTTTAGAGTGTTGATTACAGGTAGTTTACTTACAAGATTGATTGCGTAGACAATTATTTTTAATAGGATAATGGATACTAGGAATACAATTACATACGTAATGCAGTTAATGATGGAATAAGATATATAAAGACTTACATATCCTTCTACGGAGGACACCCCTAACGATTGATACGTCTTCTTTATATTATTTGCAATTAAACCATCTTTGATTACTTCTGGAATTCCTAATCCTTCTATGACACTATTGGATTTTTCATATTTAATTTCTTCATTTTCACTTGAATCAAATAGGACATTATCTACTTGCTCCGTTAGAAATGAGACTATTTTTTCATTTTCCCTAAGTCTCGAACTTACCTCCGGTGTTATGATTTGGGTAACACCAATGGCAACAAATAATGTTAAAAAGGAACAAACTGTTAAGATAAGTCCATTTTTCATTCCCCTTAAAATATATATTAGCATAATAACTGCAACTACTATCTCTAGTATATTCATACACTACTCACCCACAATTTTTATTGTACTAATGTTGTTATCATCTACAAGTAAATATTTATTAAATCTACTGATTGGCATGATATATGATATTGGTGATTTGAATGTGCAATGAAATTTTACATTTCCATTTGTTCTGAGTATATAGCAATCTTGATTGGACATGAATATAATTTCATCATCTACCATATATACGGAACTGTATGCAAAATGAATTTCTTCTGACATCTGACATTTTCCATTCATATTATATAATTCTACTGTGCATGGTTCCTCTGCCTTACCTGAATCTAATACAAATCCAAGATATTCATCTGTGAAAAAAACACTTTTGATTATTTTCTTAAACTCTTTGGTTGCAACATCTTCTACTAATTGTTTCATGGAATAGAGCGAAAATCCTTGTTCGCCAAATACGCAAACAGTGTTATTCCCAAAGAACTCTACTCTTGAAATGATTTCTTTTTGAAAGGTTTTTGCTGCAACTATGTTATTAGAATAATTTTTACCGACCTCACCTAAGTTATAGAAAGTTACTTTACTTGTCGGAGTTCCATTTGTTACATTCAGATATGTGGTCACTAATTTGGTTCCATCTGGTGATAGGACTATGTCTACTGGATATCCATCTTCGGAAACGTTTGTTGTGAATTCTACTAGGAGTTCACCACTATTATTTGAATCATAGATTTGAACCAAATCTGAATTATCGTTACTCATAACAACTGCAACAACCCCCTGAGTAGCAACTTGTATCAAACTAATCGGATACAATACATCTATCTCTGTTGGTGAGTCGCTACCATCAAATACATATATTTCAGTACCACCTGAATCAGCAATGGCTACATATTCATTACAAGTATCAACAATAGGAGATGAAAAATTGTAGCTTCCACTCCACTCCATATTTAAGTTTGTGTTGTAGCCTACTGCGCCATCTCGGCTATACTTCATTAACTTTCCGTTATACTCCATAAAGTTCGTAGCTGTAGTATCGGATCGTTCTATGGATTCTATCCCTACATAGGATGTATATTCTTTTGTATAGTACCTCCAAATACCTACTACAATGATAAGAACGAAAACTGCTATTCCAAGAAAGATGAATATCTTCTTTTTTCGCTTCTGCCATATCTTTGCATTCTCAACCCTTTGGCTTTCATTTCTTTCGCTTAAACTTTCCATCTATCGCACCGTTTCTTTCCTGTACCCCTTCTGTATTTTTTTACTATCATACATTATACATGATTCTGGAAAACATGAAAAGACAATGTTCTTATGGGATTAATAATTTTTGACCCACTTTAATTTTATCCGTGTCTTCAATGTTATTAAGTTCTTTAATTTTTTTTACATAACTTTTTGAGTTATATAGTTTTACTGATATAGAAATTAGGGTGTCGCCTTCTTTTACAGTGTAGTAGGTATCTGATTTTGTTGAGGATTCTACAGCTTTTTCAGTTTTATTAGTCTCCTCTTCTTTTTCTACTTCTGCCTTTTTGGTAGATTCAGTACTGGTACTAGAATCAGAAGTTGAATCATTGTTTTCCGCTTGTGGACTTGATGTAACTTCTTTTTCAGCAACTGGTTCTTCTACTACCTCATTATTTATTGTTGCAAGTTTGCCTTGTGCGGTCTCTACAGGAAGACTTACCTCATTTTCATTGGATATTTGTTTTCCTTGCTCCACATTTTCAGATAAGACACCAATTGCTTCTTCCATGCCTTTCATTTTATCATAACTATTTAGCATAGCCGCTGATACAACTAGGACAACTACTGCTGCAACAGCACCTATACCATACATTAGTGCTGGTCTTTTGTTAGATACACTTGGCAAGGTTGATATGTCTTTTCGCTCATGTTTTTTGGTTGTAGTGTTTCGCTGATTAGCTGTAAACATTGAAGGTGTTTGACTTTTGTCTCGTGTCCCATCTTGTTTGGTAGAAATAATGTAATTCTGCATCTCCGTATTTTTTTCGTAGAATATGTAATATCCTTCTTGCTTTCTGAGCATTTTTTCTTCAAAAACAAAGAATACCTCTTCTCGTTCTAAACTATCGTATAATAGTAGAATTTTATTTTGACCAGCGAAATTGTCACTGTGGGCTTTTCGGATTCGTTCGTCGATGCTCAGTGGTAGACCAGCTTTTATTATGCTCCAACCAACGATTTCTACGTTGGTAAAATATTGTTTGATCGTATCATATATTTCGGTCCAGACTTCATTCGTAAGAACTATGTCGTCTTCAAATAAGACGTTTTTGATTTCAATGGCGCCACTTATGAAGGTGCATTGACAGTTGTCTAGTTTTACAAACTGTCCAAGCAGTACTACTAGCTCGCTACTGGAATCTTTTTGTGTTCCGACTTTCTTTATAAATGACATTACGTAGTCTTCTACATAAATTTTCTTTAATTCATTGACTTGTCCTATCTGTCTTACATTCTTAGGAATTTTGAACATGAATGGAGGTGTTCCTCCATGCGTTTCATTGCTATATACGCTTTGTTTCATACTGACCCCTCCGCCTTTGATTTCATTTTTATATCTATCTTTCTTATTAATTTGCACTATGGGAATCTTACCACATGAGAAAGTATATTTTTGTCAAAATTCTATGTAGATATGCAAGAACTTTTCTTATTTATTATGCTTTTTTTTACTTTTTACTTTGGTTTTTTCTTCATTTCCTAGATTTTATATGTTTTTGTTGCTTGACAATTCGATATTTTTGTTGCAATTTGCGTATTTTTTATTAAATTGCATGTCTATTTTATTTGATTCCAGTAAATACTAAAGAAAGATTCATTATAATTTTAGATAGTATTGCGCATATGCAATGTATTGGGAAAGGGAATTTATGAGTGTAACGAAATCAAAAAATGAAATTTATTATTTTAATTCAAGGGATGTTTCAAGTGTCTATGATTTTTGCAAGACATTTACGAGCATATTAAAAAATAAAATGACGTCGGGACAGGAAATTGTTTTATTATGTATTGGATCTGACCGTGCGACAGGCGATTGTTTGGGGCCTATTATTGGATATAAACTTTCTAAGTTGTCGTATCCAAATTTGTTTGTGTATGGGACGTTAGAGAATCCTGTTCATGCAAAGAATTTATCCATGACAATTCAAGAGATTAAGAAGAATCATACAAATCCGCTAATGATCGCTATTGATGCTTCATTAGGAACCACAAAACATGTGGGCTTTATTACAGTTGGTGAAGGTTCTATTCAACCAGGGGTTGGTGTGGATAAGGATTTGCCAGCTGTGGGCGATATTTTTATTACGGGAATTGTGAATATCTCTGGGATGTTGAATCATATGATGTTGCAGACAACTAGACTAGATATTGTGATGAAGTTGGCAGATTATATTTGTGTGGGCATAAGGTATGCGGTTCAGCATAATTAGAAAAAGACCTGTTGCAATGAGTTAAGATACATTGTAACAGGTTCTTTTTGTGTCTTTTAATCGTTGTAATTATAATTTACCAACTAGGTCGATGCCTGGTTTTAAGGTGCTTGCTCCTGGTCTCCATCTAGCCGGGCAGACTTGATCACCATATTCTGCAACAAATTGGGCAGCTTGTAATTTTCGAAGTAATTCTTCCGCATTTCGACCAATGCCACCTGCATTTATTTCGTATAATACGATCTCGCCTTCTGGATTGATTAGGAAAGTTCCTCTTTCTGCTAAGCCACTTTCTTCTATCATTACATCAAACATTCTTGTTAATGTTCCTGTAGGATCTGCTAACATTGGAAAATGAATTTTTTTGATTGTATCGGATGTGTCGTGCCATGCTTTATGAACAAAGTGGCTATCTGTTGATACAGAATAAATTTCACAACCTAGTTTTTTGAATTCTTCATAGTTTTCTGCTAAGTCTTCTAATTCTGTTGGGCAAACAAAAGTAAAATCTGCTGGATAGAAAAAGAGAACGGACCATTTTCCTAAGAGGTCATTTTTGGTTACTGTTTTAAACGCATCGTTATGATATGCTTCTACTTTGAAATCTTCTACTTTTTTCCCGATTAATGACATAGTCTTCCTCCTGTTTTGAAAATCTTAATACAGGGTTAGTATCTACATTGTAAATACTTTTATTCTTATCTATGTTTATGAGGACTATAATTTTATTTGCGTCACATCGGGAATACAGAAAAAGAGTGTCTAGCTTTGAATTACTAAACACTCTTTGTATTATTTCATTTTGCTCTATTTTATAATTGAATTCTTCCTTCTAAGGCACGAAGTAAAGTTACTTCGTCAATGTATTCTAAGTCGCCTCCAACTGGAACTCCACTAGCAATTCGACTTACTTTTATGCCTGTTGGCTTAATTAACTTGCTAATATACATAGCAGTTGTTTCACCTTCTAAACTAGAGTTTGTCGCAATGATAACTTCTTCTACATCTTCTTGTAGGCGTTGCATCAATTCTTTTAACTTTATGTCAGCTGGTCCAATTCCAAGCATCGGAGAAATCGCACCATGTAACACATGATATACACCATCAAACTTTTGAGTTTTTTCATATGCAGCTAAATCTCTTGGATTTTCCACTACCATGATGACCTTTTGGTCACGGTTTGGACTGCTACATATTGGGCAAAGTTCTTTGTCTGTTAGCGTCATACATTTGCTACAATAACGAACATTTTTCTTTGCATCAATAATGGTGTTACTTAATTTCTGAACTTGGTCTTCTGGCATGTTAATAATGTGAAATGCTAGTCGTTGAGCCGATTTCGCGCCGATACCTGGAAGTCTTGAAAGTTCTTCAATGAGTTTGCTAATCTGACTACTATAGTAATCCATAGTTTCTCCTTCTAACTAGAATGGGAATCCTCCTAATCCGCCAATTCCGCCTGTGATTTCGCTCATCATTTGGTTGGATTCTTCTTCAGCCTTTCTTAATGCTTCGTTTGTTGCTGCTACGATTAGATCTTGAAGCATTTCGATATCGTCTGGATCTACTACTTCTTCAGAAAGATTGATGGATACAACTTCTTTTTTACCAGAAACACGAACTGTTACAGCACCGCCACCTGCAGTTGCTTCCCATTCTTTTTCTTCTAATTCTTGTTGCTTTTCTTCCATTTGTCTTTGCATTCTTTGTGCTTGTTTCATTAAATTGTTCATATTTCCTGGTAGTCCGCCACCTGGAAATCCACCTCTTTTTGCCATGTTTATTTCCTCCTTAATAGCTCTTGAAAATTCTATTCTTCATATTCTATATTCATATTGATCATTTTAGAAATGTCAATTATGCTTTCTTTATTTTCCTGCTGGTCTGCAAATCTAGTTTGCACTTTTACCTCTTTTTGAATACAATCTTTGATTATTTGTTGGATTTCTTCAATTCTTTGTTCTTCGGACATGACGCGGTAGTCATTTTCCTGGTCAAAGACTAGTACAAATGTGTCACCTGCAACGGATGGTATTGCATTATTGATTCTTGCCTTCATATGTCCTGACATAGAACCTTTGATCATATCCCATTGTCTTGCAAGCTGTTTTAAGTCTTCTGGTAAAGCTTTTGGCACCTCAATTGGTTGCTTTGGTTGTTGTATCACAGATGATGGTGCACTTTGTTCGCCTTGTACAGACTGATTTGCAACCACGGTTACTCCATTTGCAAGTTGTGCTTCTATCTTGCTCATTCTATCTAAAATGGAATCGTAATTACGTTCCATCTGTGGTTTACATAGTTTGATTACCGCTAATTCTAGCAATACACGCTTTTGTGTTGCGTATTTCATCTGATTACTTAGTTCAGAGAAGATACGGATATAACGCATCAATCGATCTACCGATAGATTTTCTGCATGTGCTTTTAACACGGCAATCTGTTCACTTGAAACATCTAGCATTTGTTCTGCTTCTTCGGATGTTTTTAATAATAATAAATTTCTTAGATACCATGTGAAGTCGATTACGAATTGTCCTAACTCACGACCTGTAATGACGATATCTTCTACAAGTCTTATTGCTTCTGGAACATTTTCTTGTAGAACAACATCTAATAAATGATGGAATACTTCAATATCTACAGCACCTAGTACCTCTAACACTTTATCAAAAGTTAGTGTTTCCCCAAAGTAAAAGGCGATACATTGATCTAGTAAACTTAAGGCATCACGTAAGGAACCGTCTGCAGCTTTTGCTACGTAGCGAATTGCTCTATCTTCCACTTCTACTTGTTCTTTTTCCATCAGTTCCATTAATCTAGCTGATATAATATCAATTGTAATACGTTTAAAATCGTATCGCTGACAGCGTGATAAAATGGTAATTGGTATCTTATGAACTTCTGTTGTTGCTAATATAAATATAACATAACTTGGTGGTTCTTCTAACGTTTTTAGCAAGGCATTAAATGCTCCTGTTGATAACATGTGAACTTCGTCTATGATATATACTTTATACTTTCCTTCTGTTGGGGAATATTGTACTTCATCGATGATTTCACGGATGTTGTCGACACCGTTGTTGGAAGCTGCATCTATCTCAATGACATTTAATGATGTATGACGGTTCATCTTTTGACACATCTCACATTCATTACATGGGCTTCCGTCTACTGGGTGCTCACAGTTTACTGCTTTTGCTAAAATCTTCGCAATTGTTGTTTTTCCCGTTCCACGTGTTCCACAAAACAAATAGGCATGCCCAATTCTATCAGCCTTGATTTGATTCTTTAGTGTTTTTACAATGTGGTCCTGTCCTTTTACATCCTCAAAATTACTAGGACGAAATTTACGATAAAGGGCTGTATAAGACATTTTGGCACTTCCTTTCTAACTATACCATTTTACCAATATGATATGTGCTTGTCAAACATGTGATAAATCCCGTTTGGTTATGAAAATGCACCTCAAATACCTTTTTGATCGTTTCTATAAGGTGGTTGAGGTGCATTTGATATCTTAATTTTTTAATCCATTAATCTCCGAAACAAATTCCTAAAGATTTTGCCTGTTGAATGATAGAAGCATTTGGGTCTACCATTTTTAATTTGCCTGCAACCTGTTCTAATGGAACTGGAATGATTTCATTATTTTGCAATCCTACCATGTATCCGTATTTTTCTTGAATTACAAGTTCTGCGGCTGCAACACCTAATCTTGTTGCAATTACACGATCATATGGACATGGTCCTCCGCCTCGTTGTGTATGTCCTGGTACGGTGATTCTGACTTCTTGCCCTGTTTTTTGTTCGATTTCCATACCAATCTTATATGAAATAGATGGATAAGGCATTTGTTTTAATTTCTTTTTGTACTCTTTCTTAGTCAATGAAGCATCTTCTTTGGAAATAGCGCCTTCGGCAACTGCTAAGATTGAGAAACTTTTTCCTTGTTCTACTCTATATTGAATTGCATCTACTACTTTATCAATATCATATGGAATCTCTGGTAATAGAATAATGTCTGCGCCACCTGCAATTCCTGCGTGCAACGTCATCCATCCTACTTTGTGTCCCATAACTTCTACAATAAATACTCTTCCGTGAGATGCCGCAGTTGTGTGGATACAATCAATTGCATTTGTTGCAATATCTACTGCACTTTGAAAGCCGAACGTCATATCGGTTGCCCAGATATCGTTGTCGATAGTTTTTGGAAGGGTAACTACATTTAAGCCTTCTTCTCTTAGGAGATTGGCTGTTTTATGAGTACCATTTCCCCCCATGATCACGAGACAGTCTAATTTCATTTTCTTGTAGTTGGCTTTCATAGCCTTTACTTTATCAAGACCATTACCATCTGGTACTTGCATGAGCTTAAATGGTTGTCTTGAAGTTCCTATGATGGTTCCACCTTCTGTTAGGATTCCTGAAAAGTCGGATGGTTTCATTTTTTTATAATTTCCATAGATCAGACCTTTATAGCCATCTAAGATTCCATAAATCTCAATGTCATCCAATTTGTGATATAGCGTTTTCGCAACACCTCGCATTGTTGCATTCAACGCTTGACAATCCCCACCACTTGTTAATAAAGCAATTCTCTTCATATACTCCTCCTCACTACATACTATCATATAGTTATGTGTAAACTTAATATGGCTTATTCATTATAGATTTAACTTCATATCGCCATCTTTTATCCATTTTTTATTTCGCATGAATTCCGAAATAAGTAAACTTAAAACTCCTGGTAAAATAAAATGTAATACTAGGATTAAAATTAGGGTTACTGCTGTCCCTCTTTCTGGTGCCATTGTCTGATAAGTCATAATCTGGCCTACTAATCCTGCTGTTCCCATACCAGAACCAGTTTTATTATTGGTCATTTGAATAAAACTACAGGTAGCAATTGGCCCTAAGATTGCACTGGTGATAATGGATGGAAGCCAGATTAATGGATTTTTTACGATGTTTGGAACTTGTAGCATACTAGTTCCTAGTCCTTGCGCAAGAAATCCGCCAAATCCATTTTCACGGAAACTTGCAACTGCAAATCCTATCATATTAGCACAACATCCGACGGTTGCGGCACCTGCAGCAATTCCTGATAAATTTAGAATAACTCCTAATGCTGCGGAACTGATTGGAAGGGTGAGTGCCATTCCCATTAAAACGGATACGATGATTCCCACTAGTAATGGTTGTCTGGTTGCTCCCCAATTAATCATTTCTCCAATCTGAGCCATCATTTGACTGATAGTTGGTCCAATGAATAGACCTACTGCAGAACCTGATAATACGGAAATAAGTGGAGTAAACACGATATCTATCTGTGTCTTTCCTGAAAATAATCTTCCGATTTCGATTCCAACGTAAGCAGCTATAAAGGCACCCAATGGCTCTCCTGGCCCTTCTAAAGTAATATAGGATGCTTCTGCGATTGCAGTTCCTGCTAATATCTTGCTGGCAAATGCACCTACCATTCCACAGGTTGCGGCAGATAGGGTGACTAGCGGGCTTACTTTCAGTTTGTAGGCAACTCCTACGCCGATGCCTGCACCTGTTGCAGAGGCTGCCATCCTACCTATGTAATAAATACACTGTCCTGCTTGTCCACCTACTAGCTTACCGATTTGTTGAATGATAGTTCCCACGATTAGAGTAGCAAAAAGCCCAAGTGCCATACCACTTAATCCTTCAATAAAAATTCGATTGCAACATTTTTTTAGTATGTTCATATCGTGTCCCTCACTTTTACTGTTTTTTTGTTTGTACTGGCTGACTTATTCCTATACTATACTTTTAGGATATTATCACAACCTTTATGATACCATAGTTGCTTAAAAAATACTATTTTTCTTGAATTCATATTGTGAATAGATTACTATTAATTTATTATAACGTAAAACTGTGCTGGAAGGAGAACCTTTATGTTTCGCTTATGGGGTAAAATCTTTAGGAATAATCATCTATTAAAAGACATAACTATTGAAAATGATGATAAAACTTTAAATAGAACACGAAAAATTTATAAAGCTATTGATGAAATATGTTATGAGTTTGATTTGTCCAAACCGATCTGGCTGGATACCAATATTTCGGAGTTCCAACGCCATGATAAAACCAGATTTCATCAAGATAATTTTATTGATAGTATCGATTTTGACTTTTTAGAAATACAGGTCATTGAGGAGGATGATTTCTTTTGCTAGAGTATTGTAGTGATATCTGTACAATTGATAATCAACTATTTCAACGAATTAGAGGAAAATCCTATAAGGATAATTGTTTTGTCTCTTTGGATGATTTACGATATGTAACAGTATTGCATTATGGATTTGATGGACAAATTTATAATGGCGAACTTATTGTAAATAAAATCATTGCCCAAAAGGTAACCTGTATCTTTCATGAGTTATTTGATGCAAAATATCCAATTGAAAAAATATGTCTTGTAGATGAATATGATGCAGATGACAATGCATCTATGGCGGCTAATAACAGCTCAAGCTTTAATTATCGAACAATTGATGGGATGACTAAGCTATCGAATCATAGTTTGGGACTTGCAATTGATATCAATCCTTTGTATAACCCTTATGTACGTACCTTAAATGGCGTCTATTCTGTATTACCAAGAGAAGGGGAACCATATGTAGATAGAACTCAGGATTGTCCTTATATCATTCAAAAAGGAGATATTTGTTATAATACTTTTTTGAAATATGGTTTTTCTTGGGGCGGTGAATGGGTCGATTCGAAGGATTACCAACACTTTGAATATGTATAAATGAACATGCATATAGTTTAAGGAGAAGTTTTTCAACTCCTCCTTATTTGTTTTATTATAGTCTCTTTAATAATTCTTCTCTTTCTTTTTCGAAACCTGGTTTACCTAGTAACGCAAACATGTTTCTCTTATAACTTTCTACACCTGGTTGGTTGAATGGATTAATTCCTAACATATATCCATCTACACCACATGAGAATTCAAAGAAATAGAATAATTGACCAAGATAAAATTCATTTTGTTCTGGTAATTTAATCACTAAGTTTGGAACATCTCCGTCTGTGTGTGCAAGCAATACACCTTTCATAGCACTCTTGTTGATAAAATCTACAGTTTTTCCAGCTAAGTAATTAAGACCATCTAAATCAACAGCTTCTTCTTCTAAAACAATCTCACATGTTGACTTTTCTAATTCAACAACGGTTTCAAACATAGTTCTTCTACCTTCTTGGATGTATTGTCCCATAGAGTGAAGATCAGTTGTGAAATCACAGGAAGCTGGGAAAATACCCTTGTTGTCTTTTCCTTCACTTTCGCCATAAAGCTGCTTCCACCATTCACTTACATAGTGTAATGCTGGTTCATAGTTTGCAAGAATCTCAATAGATTTTCCTTTTGCATATAAACAGTTACGGATAGCTGCATATAACATTGCATCATTTTGTGCAAATGGAGTATTTAAGCAATACTCTCTCATACTTGCTGCACCTTCCATAAGTTTTGTAATGTCTGCACCACTTACTGCAATCGGAAGTAAACCAACAGCTGTTAATACAGAGAAACGTCCACCAACATCATCAGGTACTACAAATGTTTCATATCCTTCTTCTGTTGCAAGATTCTTTAATGCTCCCTTTGCTTTATCAGTTGTTGCATAGATTCTCTTTGCTGCTTCTTCTTTACCATACTTCTGTACTAATAACTTTTTAAATACTCGAAATGCAATAGCTGGCTCTGTTGTTGTTCCAGATTTACTAATAACATTAACGGAGAAGTCACGATCACCAATTGTTTGAATTAAATGTGCTAAATAAGTACTGCTGATATTGTTGCCCGCATAATAAATTTCAGGTGTTTTGCGAACACTCTTATCAACTGAATTATAGAAACTATGTCTAAGGAATTCAATTGCTGCTCTTGCACCTAAGTAAGAACCACCGATTCCAATTACAACTAAAACTTCAGAATCATTTTGGATCTTTTCAGCAGCTAATTTAATTCTATCAAATTCTTCTTTATCATAGTTAACAGGTAGGTCAATCCATCCTAAGAAATCGCTTCCCGCACCTGTTTTGTTTAATAAAGTATCTTTTGCGCTATTAGCTATACTTTCCATCATCTTTATTTCATCATCTGAAACAAATTGTTTTGCTAATGAATAGTCTAATGAAACTTGTTTTGCCATTTTCTTTTGCACTCCTTTTCAATATGGTCATTATCTACCTTATTGTATCAAAAGGAAATTATGTTGACAATATCAATTTACCCACAAATATGTTGACATTTTGCGCATTATTTTAATCAAATTATGTACTCGTCTAAAATATCTTGGATAATCTTATCTTCGTTTTTGTCTATTTCGCACAGTTTCGCTAAATCTTTTTGTGACATTGTATTTTTGTCCACTTTTTTGTTTGTTTTTCCATTCATGAAACTTACTAAATTTTCACCCTGCTGACCTAGTGCACGACTTCTATTATATTCTAACTTGCTCACTAAGAAATTCTCAAGATAATCCTTAATATTTGTACGAATTACGTACTTTTTAACAGGAAGATTAAGGAAATGTTCTAATAGTATCAACATTGCACTAACTGAAACTCCTGTAAACAATGTTAATAAAATTTCACTTTTTCCACATTCATATAAAAGTCCCGCAATTGCACCAACTGCGCCTATTAGCATACATAAAAGCAAAACTTGTCCACTTAAATTCTCCCATGTGTATAAGTGGATTCCACAGAATTTTTGTGTATAAACGTATTTATCCACAAAGATATCCACATTATTCACACCCAAGTTCATAGAATAGTTTGTCTCGAACTTGGTTCTTAATGCTTTTAGCATTTTATGATTGGTTGTCCCCATATGATTTGCTGCTTTTATTAACTTTCTATATACACATGAAACAATAATTTTCAGGAGAATTCCGACACCACCTAACCCCAGCATTATGTAAATCAACAAATTACTCTCAAAAAGTCTATCAACCATGTGAAACTCCTCTCTTTCCAATATTTTACATTTACTATATCACAAATAAATGCCATTGAAAAGAGAGTATTCCTAAGAATCGTTCACTTTTTTCCCTTTTAATTCAACATAATTAGATATCTAATAACATAATATTATTTCTTTCTACATTCTATTCACTAATTCAGTAACAAGTTTTACAGTATGTTCAATTGCTTTTCTTTCAAATTCACTGTAATCCATCTCTGCACTATTATCTGCCTTATCTGAAATAGCACGAATAACAAGATATGGAATGTTGTTTAGATATGCAGTTTGTGCAATCGCCGCACCTTCCATCTCTGTACAGAAGCCATCAAATTGACTAATTAAGTATTGTTTTTTCTCCTTATCAGAGATAAATTGATCTCCACTTACTACACGTCCAACAAATGTAGCAATATCTGTATTTACTGCTTCGTTTACTTCTTTTGCAAGATTCACTAATCTTTCATCTGCCTTAAATACAGAAACATCCATTCTCGGAATAATGCCTGGCTCGTAACCAAATCCCGTTGCATCCATATCGTGCTGTAAAGCGTCATCAGATAAAACAATATCACCAATATTGATTTCATTTCTTAAAGAACCTGCTACCCCTGTATTAATAACGGAGCTAACGCCGAATTCACTTACTAAGATCTGTGTACATACCGCAGCATTTACTTTACCGATACCACTTCTTACGATAACAACTTCTTTATTCGATAATTTGCCTTGGTAAAAGTCCATACTTGCTTTGTTTACAACTTTTTCAACTTCCATGGACTCTTTTAAGATACTTACTTCTTCATCCATAGCGCCAATAATACCTATTACACTCATCTTTTTCCTCCTAATTGTATACTTTTCTTATAGTATAAAATAAATTTGCAAAAATTAATAGGCTGGGTTAGAATATTTATCATAAGTATACATGTTTAATTGTATTAAATTTTAAGAAAACATAATAATATGAATAGAAAGAAATGAGGTTCTAAATATGCTTTATAAAACTAGCGGTGTATGTGCGAATTCTATTGAATTCACAGTTGAAAATGATGTAATACAAACTATCCAATTTAACGGTGGTTGTTCTGGTAATACACAAGGAATTGCAAAGTTAGTAGTTGGAATGAACATAAATGATGTAATCAGTAAACTTGAAAATGTGAAATGTGGTTTTAAAAAGACTTCATGTCCAGACCAATTAGCAAAAGCTTTAAAAGAATATAAAGCTCAGCAATAAAGCGGAAGGGATTGGGAATTATGAAACGTATTATTTTAACTGGTGGTGGTACGGCAGGACACGTTACACCTAATATTGCTCTTTTACCAGAACTAAAAAATCATAACTTTGATGTGCATTATATTGGTTCTTACGATGGAATCGAGAAAAAATTAATTGAAGAATTCGATATCTCATATCACGGAATATCTTCTGGTAAATTGAGAAGGTATTTTGATCCTAAGAACTTTAGTGATCCTTTTAAGGTTATAAAAGGATATTATGAATCTGTAAAGTTAATGAAAAAATTGAAACCTGACGTTGTTTTTTCAAAGGGTGGTTTTGTCTCTGTTCCTGTTGTATTAGCTGCAAAACGTTGCAAAGTTCCAACCATTATTCATGAATCTGATATGACTCCAGGGTTAGCAAATAAAATTTGTATTCCATGCGCTACAAAAATTTGTGCAAACTTTCCTGAAACGGTTAAAGCCCTTCCAGCAGAAAAAACTGTATTGACTGGAACTCCAATTCGTAAAGAATTGTTCTCTGGTAATAAGTTACTAGGTCTTGAATTTTGTAACTTTACAATTAATAAACCTGTCATCCTTGTTATTGGTGGAAGTCTAGGTTCTGTTGTAGTAAATGAAGCCGTTAGAAGTATTCTTCCAACCTTACTTGAAAAATATCAAATTATTCATTTATGTGGTAAGGATAAAGTTGATCAATCTTTAACTGGTACAAAAGGATATGTTCAGTTTGAATATATCAAGAAAGAGTTAAGCGATTTAATGGACGCTGCAGATCTGGTTATCTCAAGAGCAGGTGCAAATGCAATCTGTGAGCTTCTTGCACTCAGAAAGCCTAATATCCTAATTCCTCTTTCTGCTGCTGCTAGTCGCGGCGATCAGATCTTAAATGCAGGTTCCTTTGAAAAACAAGGATTCAGTTATGTAATTAAGGAAGAAGAACTAACTGGAGAGACTTTAGAAAAAGCTGTTGAAACTGTATTTAATAATAAGGAATCTTATATTAATACAATGACAAAGAGTAAACTGAATAATTCTATTGAAACGATTATTAATTTAATTGAATCTGTTATAAAATAAAATACTTTATTATAGTTGCTATACTACTATAATGAATATAAATTAGAGGCTATGACACCAATGTAATTGGTGTTTTAGCCTCTTTTGTAGTTCAATAGAGTATGTGAAAAACTCTGTAAAATACTCTTAGAAATGTTGTTTTGCTTTTTCTATAATATCATCTAGAACTTCGGCTTGCGCTTCGCCTTGTTTCCAACCAATTCCCACATTATCATCTTTATATCTTGGAATTACATGAATATGAAGGTGGAATACAGTTTGTCCTGCTGCTTCTCCATTGTTTTGTAGAATATTTACTCCATCACATTCAAGCACTTCCATTAAAACAGTTGCAACCTTTTTTGCCATAACAAAAGCTTTAGCTGTAACATCATCTGGTAATTCAAAAATATTTGCTGCATGATACTTTGGAAGAATAATAACATGTCCTTTCGATGCTGGCGCAATATCAAAAATCACCTTAAAATCTTCATTTTCAAATAACGTTTTAGATGGAATCTCACCACTTATAATCTTACAAAAAATACAATTTCCTTCACTCATTGGGAAAGCCTCCTTTATTTATTATCAAATTGAAAAATAGTATCAAACATTCTTAATGTTTTGAAATTTCCTTTTGCTGTTAACTCACCTGACATAAATGCCTTTTGAAATGTTATCTTACCTTTTACAATTTTATCAAACACATCTGCGCTTGCTTTTGCATATACTTCAACATCTTCTTTTACACCGTAGTAACATTTGAGTTGTTCATTCATTATCTCAATAATTAATGTCTTATTACGATCTGTAATTTGAATTCCATATGTGGCTTCAAAGCCTTCCATTGGACTGAAACTATTTTTGACTAAGCGAATGTATTCGTCACTGCTTTCTGATGATGATGAAGAGGACGACGTTGATGATGCTGGTTCACCCATCATTTGCTTAAACATCTTTGTTAATTCTTCGATATCTTCTTTTTGTTTCTTAACATACGTATCATCTGAAACATACTTGGATAGTTGCTCACTTTCTTGTGGTGTTAAGTCAATATTAGTACTCTTTAAAACACTATGTTTTACTTCAAGTGCACTACTTGGAAATGCTTTTGTTTTTTGGTTTACTGTACGGTAAAATGTTTCTGCCTTTTTTTCAATAGCAGCTGCATAGTCTGGATTGGTCTCAAACTCTACATTATCATCTACATATGCACATAATCCCTCTACTGGTAATCCACCTAGCATCTCCCACGCCTTATTTAATGTATTTTGTGCATCTCTTTCACCATAAGTAGTTGACATAACAATTGGAAGCATATAAATCTTCTTAATCTTTTCTTTATCACCATAAAGCCAACATGCATCTAAAAACTGCTGCATGTAGCCACCAATACCGAACCACTCAACAGATGTTGCTAAAATTATTCCATCTACATCTTTTAATGTATTTGGTAGAACACTAATATTCGTCTTACCTTCATATAAATTATATCTGGTTACTTCAACTCGAAGCTCTTCTAATACTTCTGTTATCTTATTCATAACATAAATAGTAGTATCTTCAATTAAGCCCCTTCCTCCATAATAGATATTAACTTTCATCATATTAGTTATCCACCTTTCTACTTACTTAAACTCTTACTTTTCTATTTTTACCGTTCATACATAGTGTTATAATCAAAGCGAGTAAAAAGCCTGAAACTAATCCACCAAAATGTGCCATATTATCTACACCTTGTACACCAATTCCACTTAACACACTAAGAACTGTAAACACTATTACTCTTGGACCTGTTAAATCTTTTATCATACCTTTTGCAAAAAGAATATAATAAACTAGTGCACCTACAATTCCAAAGATTGCTCCTGACGCACCACAGCTTATAACTAGCTTTTCACTAAAGCTATTATACCCCATTGAAACTACTCCTGCAAGAATCCCTGCGCCAAAATACAGTGTTGCAAACTTAACGTGACCAATATATTCTTCTAGGTATGACCCTACAAAGAAAAGTAATACCATATTATTTATTAAGTGTTCGATTCCAAAGTGTATAAATATTGAAGTAAGAAACCTCCACAGTTCACATTTGTTAATAATAGAAGGCCAATATAACCCTCCATAGTTCACCCATATTTCTCTTTGTTCACTAGATAGTATCACGTACATAATGAAAAATACTAAGACATTAATACCTACCAATCCTGCTGTCACATAGGAAGTAAACTTCTTTTTTACTCTTGACTTTGGTGTTAATATTTCTTCTAATAAATTTTGTACATATCCAAAAGACGTATCTTGATTTTCATATACTATAAGCTTTCCCTCTGTTCTATCTAGAATCCAATGTGTATCTCCTGGTTGTTGACACATCCAACGAATTGCAACTGGTTGATCTGTTAGATATACAAATAGAAACTTCGATTCCATTGTATTTAAATTGCTAAGTTGCATTTTTAAATGTTGTAGGGAATAGACGATATTGTGAACACTATCTGGTATTGGTTCCGGTAAATTTATAAAAATAATATATGTACCTTCTCCTTCATACATACCCTCGTACACAAATAGACCAGCCTGCTCTATGGATACCTTTCGAAACCCCTCTAACATAAGTTGCTCATTTACTCTCTCGAAAAACATCTTTCCACCTCTTTTTATGGAATATATTAGAACTATTCTAACTGTTTTTCATAGTTGGTGCAATTATGTATTTCTTATAATTTTATAAACTGATATGTAATGTTGGCTAATGTGATTTTATCACCATTCATTAAAGTATAAGGTTCCATTGGATTAAGTAATTCACCATTTAGAAAAGTTCCATTGGTGGAATTTAGATCCATAAGTTGATATGAACTTTCCTTTTCTTCAATGATTGCATGCCGTTTGCTTATTCCTACATATTGTACAACACCACTTACTCCTTCTCTACCTGAACCAAGGACAAATGGAAATGAATCTATTTTTATTTGTTCTGTCCCACCCTCCCTTTGTAATACGTATTGCAATGTAAAATTAGCGATTAAAATTGTTCCTTCTTCTTCGTCTTCACACTCTTCTGGATAATATGGCAAATTACTTTTACGGTTCAAAACTTGGTTTTCAATATGGTTACTGAATCGACAGATTATTACATTAATTATAACTAAAGCAATAATACATATGATAAGACGTCCTATATTTATCTGATTAGAATGATGGTAAAATATTAGTTTTTCCTTTACAACAACTGTAATAAATAAAATACTTGCTAGTGCATTTATTAGATTCGTTCTTTTTAATTCTTTCCTATCTGACTTCTTGTCTATTGTTCGTGCATCTAAAGAAGGTTTTTCAGTTGATACTAATGTTTCTTCCGACATTGCAATCTTTTTGCTTATAATCTTTCTTTCTTCACTATACTTTTCTATTGTTTCTTCTATATTTCTAAAATTGCATGTATCATCTCGTAACACTTTATAGAGTCCATATGTTAATATGATTGCTTGTTCTTCCTTGTAATCAATCAGCTCCATAAGCAGTTCCGCCAACTTAATCATCTGTTCCCTTACTGCTACTTGGTTTAATTCATGAAAACAAAGATATATCTGAGTTCCACTGGAGTTAAAAAAGATCGTATCCTCTTGAAGGAGAAAGTTATCTGGTTCAAGTAAGTACGCCCTCGCATCTTGAATAAGTTTAATTATATTCTGAAAAAGAAACTTAATGTCTTTAGATGAAATCTTATTTTTTGTATAGTAGTTCACTAGGCTTATCTTATCTGTGATATTATAATAATATTGATACTCAGAATCTATTTTTCGCTGTTCCATTGTTAATAAACCTGATATCTCATTCTGCAATACCATCTTTTGTTGAAAACTCGCCTCTTTATCTGCTTTCAGCACCAAATAACAATGTTCCATATCCCGAACTATCTTGGTTTCCATGGCTCACCTCTTTCTTACTAATGAATCATATTTACGAACAAAATCACAAGAATTCCTTTCACATACATTCAACTTCACTTTCAAATTCTGATATTCTTGTCCAATAAATTCGTTTGTAAATGGATATCTTAATGCAATTACGTAATTCACCTCATAAGAACTTTGAAATAAATCTAACTTGGTATTATTAGTAATATTTCCTTGACCAAGAATGCCATCAATTATTTTTCCACTTTCTTCACTTCTTACTTTTGACCTCAGTTGGCACTCTATGTACATGTGGTCAAAACAATATAATGAAATGAATAGAAGCGAAAAAACCACACCAATTATAATAGGCATTACAAAAACTGCTTCAATTGTGATACTTCCTTTATTATTTAATAATAATTTTTTATCCTCTCTATGTTCCACACTTATGACACCCTCTCATTTTATCTTTCACTTCGCTAAGTTTTATACGATTAATTGTTCTTTTTAATCCACTACATTCAAAATTAATATGATAAGCATCTCCGTCCTCACATATGTATACAATACTTGCTTCTTGGCATGTGTTACTGCACTTCTCACATCGCTTATATTTTCCTCCTGATGTATTTCTTTTATTAACCACTCCACTTAGCTTACACTGTGTAATCGATAATTTTAAATGACTACAATCTAAAGAACGGTGATATACAATTCCATTCTCCGTTACATAGACATAATCTTCTTCCCCCTCACTCGCTCCCTCTTTACTTTCACATATTAATAGATTACTTGTTCCTATAAACTCTTTGGTTTTCACTCGCTGCTGAACAGGCAAATCCACTAGGTTAAAGAAGGGTACTGAGATATTGATATTGTACTGAGCAATTAACTTGATATCTTGCTGCTCACTATTTATCGAACTCATTTGATAAGATATATTTCTTTTCAGAATATTTTCAAACCTATTCTCTGCCACGAAGTATTTTTTTACATATGCATATACTTGTAGCTTTTCTGATGTCTCCTCCCAGTATGCTCCTAATGCACTTTTGCTTATATGTTCATCCTCTTTATTCTTATCACAAGATGTAATATAAGCATTTTGTGATAATTCCCTAGCTGCCTGAATTAATCCTGTCTGTAGTTGTAATTGAAACAGCATTACTTTAAAAAGAAATAAAAATACTACTATTGAAAATACAAATATAGGTACTGCTAAGGCTGCTTCTACTGTTAAGGAACCTCTATTATCTTTTATAAATCTTCTTTTCATATAAATCTAAAACCTTAATAACCTTCTTGTTTTATAGGGTAAACCAGGATGTCCTTCTTAATTATGAGGGGGGGAAATACTACAAAGGGGATGATAGTGCTCTTATAGAAAACAATTTTTAATTTTTTATGTAATATAACTTTAGAAGGACATCCTGGTTTACCCCATGTTTCTAATAACTCTTACTTACTACACAGTTGAAATGCCATCCATTACGCTCATTGCTCGCTGACATCCTCCCACTTTGTAAGGACGAAAATACATTATTAGCATTCAACCTCAGCTTTAGCTGAAATCCATATACGCAATTTCTTAAACTAAAATTTTTATCATGATGCAATATCATATTTGCATTGATTAAATTCATACATCGGTAAGATTTTTCTTGGTTATCCGATAGAAACATTAATATCTCAAGAAATGATTCATACGATAGTCCCTCATTTCCTTTCTCTAATTGACTCGCCTTATATTGAATCTTCTCTCGATTTAATGTGAGTAGATCTGCAAACTCTATAGAAAAATCCTTTCCTCGTTTAAAAATATCCACTTCCTTTTTCTGAAGAATTGTAGCAATATCCACAAGTGCTTCTTCAACTGCCCATGTCAGTAGTATCAGTGTTTGCGTTACATATACAAGTGGTGGAATACCAGTTACACCTGCAATTGCTTGCGCTGTCTTCTTGGCAACGCCCCTTTTTTCAGAATCTGACATCACACTAATAAAATGAAATACCGTTCGCCAAGTCATCATTTTATCTATTGTTTCTTTTAGATTCTCCTCATCTTTAAGTTTTCCATTGATAATGTACTCCTTTTCATAGCAAAGCGATGTATTCTGTGTACTTTCACATCCCATCAAATCCTTAAAATGATCTTGCTCATAAAAATGTAAATATACCTTATCCGCCAGTTCACTAATGTCCAAGTTTCCATCAAATAAATGAAATAAACTCCCCATCTCCTTTGTATCTTCTAAGCTCACGATAAGTTTCTGGATTCCTAGGCTTATCTCGTCGTTTTGCGCTTCATAGAGAATATGATCTGTTGTAATACTTTGTTCTGATAGTTCCATTTCATCTGGTACCACTAATGCAAGAATTCCTTCACTAACTAATTCCTTTAATGCACTAATTGGATTGTTGGATTCTTCTTCTCCATATGTTCCATAATTAAATTGAATAGAATTAATGCTATATTTCTTTAAGCTTACTTGGTAATCACTTGCAGCACTGCATATAGAACTAATATTAATCATCCCACCTCTTGAAGCTATCATGTCCAAACCATGCAGATTCTTTAAAATATTCAAGTTACTGTTTAGTTGTTGACTGACTTGTTCCAAATTAATTCCACACCCTGTTGCTTCTTCCATCTCTCTTACATCCTCATAGAGCGAATTGTAAAGTTCACCGTCAATCTCTCCTTTTTTATTAATTAAATCAGATTTATATTCCTTTATTACCTCATTTGTCTTTTCACTTTGTAGTTGTAATTTTTCAACTTCATCCATCGCCTGTTCCACCTTTTGTTCTGTGCTATTTACTAACTCAGAAAATCTTTCGCACTTTGATTTTATCTCTATCTTTATTGATTCTATTGATGAATTTATTGATTCAATCTCTGCTTCCTTTTGTAACTGGAGTTCCTTCTCCTCTTCCGACAATTGACTTATTTCATCAACTAACACTCGGCGTTCTTCCTCTAACTCTAGAACAGAATTACATTTCCTTTGAATATCATCTAATAATCGATTCACATTGGTGCATCTACTTTTTACCTTTGTCCACATATTAGAATTTCCTATCCCCATATTGTTCATGGTCAGTTCTCCTGGGACAAATTGTTTTATAAATTGCGATTCACAAGAAACCGTAACTTTTCCTCTTCTTTCACGAAAAGATACTCCATCAATTAACTTCATAAGCTGTACTATTTGAATTGCTGATTCTGTAATAACAGCTTCACATTCCATCTTCTTCTCCATCACCTTTGTTTCTTCCTGAAATGATTCTACCTTTCCTAATAGTGACTTTAGCTTATGAAATAGTTTATCTAGGCTTTGATTCTTCATATATGCAATTGCCTCTTCTTGAAAATACTTTCCCTCACAATCGGTTGCCCATATCAGCTCATCCACCTCACATAACTGCAATGATGGCATAATTAATGGCGCTAGCCATTGCCCTTTTGCTTCACCTTCTAAATCACCTAGTGGTGCAATGGAGTATGATAAAAACTCTTTTGTTTGCCCTTCTACATACGGAACAACTTGACTCCCATCTTCAAATGCCATAAAAAACAAATGGTAATCATCGTAAAGTGGCCTATAATACTGAGTCATAACACTCTCGGCTGCCATATCCGTTACTTCCTCACTATAAGACTGTAATCCTTGATATCGAGCAAACTCTAACAATACACCTACTGCCCCTAATAAAATTACAAACAGAAATATCAAAAATACAGAAGCCGTCCCCTTATTGTTAACCACCTACTTAATCACCTAGAATATCACTAGAATCTGATTTTATTGATGAAAAGGCATTTGTAACAATCGAAGTAATTTCATTTTTAAATATTAAAACTAATGCAATGAGGATAACTAAAATTAGAATAATCTCTACTACACCAACGCCATCCTCTTCTTCTATAAACTCTTTAATAACATCCATTTATAATCCTCCTTTAGAAAAACTTAAAAATGCTGGCATCATTACAATTACAAAAACTATCACTAACATAATCAGCATTGGAAATAACAACTTGGTTCCAGCTTCTTCCCCAAGCTTTTTTGCCATTTGCTTTCTTTCTTCTTGTGCCTCCTTTGCCTCTACCTCTAATTGCTGTAAAAATCCTTTTGTTCCTTTCTTCATATTCTGCGAAACAATAGAGGATAAACGCAAATAACTCCTTATCTTCATTCGTTTTCCAAACCGCTCTATTGCCTCTACTTCTGCAATTCCACTCTCCATCTCATTCCAAGTTACAAGCATCTCTTCATAGACGTACCAAAATACTCCTGACTTTTTCTTTTCCTTTAAATAGTCTTCTACTAATCGCTGCCATGCACTCTTTAAGGTCATTCCTGCCCCAATTAATAGTGTTAATTTGTAAACCATATCTGGATATAATAATTGACATTCTTGCACTCTCTTTTTACTTTTTCCCTTCTGTTGTTCATCCCAATATATCCACAATATAAAAATTCCTATCATCATACACAATAACAACTTAATGGATTTATCCTCTGATTCAATTAAATATGTAATATCGATTGTTCCAATATGGTCTGGTAGTTGATATCCCTCCGATGTATTATTTTCCGTATCCACTTGTGACACCAATTCTAAAAAGTCTTCTTTGGCACGCTCTTCCCATGACCACTGATATGGCATAACTCCAATTGGAATCTCCATATATGTCTCTTCTTCTTCAAAAGATAGACATACCTTAATCACTATCTCCTTCTTTTCTTCTAATTCCTTATTATGAATTGTTCCATCTTCATTAATTAACGATTGTCCAAATAGCATCCAACTAACCTTAAATGGATTATTTGGTATACTACTCATTAGGTTCAAACTTCCATAAACTTCACTTAATGATGCATTTTCTCCCTTCATATGAGCTAATACATATTCTTCTGCCTCTTTCTTATACTGCATTACTTCTTTTTGGGTATACGCTCTTGGCTGTACATTAAGTTCAATTTCTTCTACCACACTTTCCGAATCTTCTTCTAACATAACAGTAACTTTCTCCATCTTCGAAGAAGAACCTATACTAGGTCTTTGAATATTAAATTCATTTGTTTGGATAATTTGACTTGAACAATTTAACAACAGACATAAAATAGATAGCACTAAAATTAGAATATACATAATAGAAAAACGATGATACCATTGCAGATAAAATTGACCTTTTACATCAATCCCTGGAAACAACATCTGATATTCTTGTAACTTTCGTTGTACTTTTTCGTGTTGAAAGTACTTAAACTTATTTAACCAATAAGCAACTACATGCATAACCTTATGCAGTCTATATCGCTTCCTATCTAAATGCTCCAAAAAAGTATTTGTATAAGAACACCCTACCAAAAAGAGAACTGCCAATACACTTAACACAACAACATAAAATATCATCTCAACTCCTTATACCTTGATATTCACTATTTTTTGTAACAGTGCAATTGCTAATATATAAAATATCAACGCTACGGTCATAACAACTCTCCCAACTAATGTTTCATACATCGGTAACAAGAACTCTGGCATACACATATTTAGATATACGATAATTCCAATAGGAATAACACACATAATATAACCTTCCATCTTTTTGGCAGCAATCAATGTACCAATTTCTCTCTGAATATCAATCTTATCACTAATATTTGAGCTCGTTGTTCTTATAACTTTGATTAAGTCTCCACCTGTTCTCTTTGCCGTCATTACAACTTCTGAGAAACTTATAATATCTTCTATTCCTGAACGAATTCCAAACTCCATAAGTAATTCCTCAACATTTCTACTTAATCGTATCTGATAATTGATATTCTGAAATTCTCGCACAATCATTGCATCATCACTGTATAAAAAGCATAGATCCTTGAGTGCTTCTGCAAAAGCATTTTCAATCGAATATCCAGCCCCTAACGCATTGGATAAACTCTGAATTCCATCGCGAAACTGTAGCGTTAATTGCCATTGTTCTTTCTCTTTTCTCCTCTTATTCTGAACATACACTAAAAATACTGCTCCAAAACTAAATCCTCCCATTACAACTACACTTCGAAAGAACAAATATGCAATTCCCCAACATAAAATCAAAGAGATGCACCAATACACTATCATATCTTTGTGAAACAATTGTTTTAGAAACCTTATTACCATGATGTAATACCTGCCTTTAGTAATTTTTCCGTGTGAACAAATTGATTTTCTGTTCTTCTAAGGCTCCCTATGACTTTTTCTTCTTCCATTACACTTTCTTCTTGAAAACAATACAACGGATTCAAAACTATTTCACCATTCCTACATTCCAGTACTTCTGATATCTCTAACACTTTTCTTGTTTTATCTCGTAATCTTCCTAAGTGAACAATAATATCTAGCGCTGATACAATCTGCCTTCGTACAGCTGGTAACGGAATATCTAATCCCATTAGCACTAATGTCTCAAGGCGATAAAGCATATCTTCTGAGCTATTTGCATGTCCTGTAGAGAGAGAACCATCATGCCCAGTATTCATAGCACTTAATAAATCAATAGCTGCTGAGTCTCTTACTTCTCCTAAGATTATTCGATCTGGTCGCATTCGTAGTGCTGACTTAATTAAATCTCGTATGGATACTGCATTACTTCCTTCAACATTTGCATTACGAACTTCCAAACTTACTAAATTAGCAACTTGCCTAATCTGTAATTCAGCTGAATCTTCAATTGTAATAATTCTCTCATCCTTAGGAATAAAATTAGACAGTGCATTAAGAAATGTCGTCTTTCCTGAACCCGTACCACCACTAATAAAAATGTTATATCTGGCAACTACAAGCTTTCTCAAAAATTCTGCAATCTCCTCGCTCATACTCCCAAGTGCAATTAATGTCTCAATGGTAATTGGCTCATCTGGAAACTTTCGAATCGTAAGTATTGGTCCATTTCGTGCTATGGGATAAAGTACAACATTTACTCTAGAACCATCTTCTAATCTCGAATCTACAATAGGATTACTTTCATTTACTACACGATTTGTACTTGATACAATCTTCTGAATTACATCTTCTAGCTTTTCTCTAGATTCAAATTTCGTCTCAGTAAATTGAATTCTCCCTTCTCGCTCAATAAATATATGGTCTGGCCCATTAACCATAATCTCCGTGATAGATTCATCTTCTACAAGTTCTTGCAAAACATCTAACTTCCGTAAACTATTAAATATTCTCTTTCTTATCTCCTGACATTGCGCTAATTCACAATATACTTCCCTCATATACTGCTTAAGCTGTACATCAATACTATTCCATACAACTTGATCTACAACATCTTCTGCATAATTTAAACTTTCTAATACCCGCCGCCTTATTTCTTGATAATCCAACTCACAACACCAACCTCCGCCATATTTCCTCTAGTCCATTGCGACCATCTACTTCAACTAATTTTTCTTCTAATCCCCCTCCTTCCCGAAACTGAAGCAACTTCTTTAAATTCTTCAGCTTCAACGCCTCTACTTCTCCTACTCTTGTAGTGGTAAACCAATAATCACATCCTTTTAACATCTCAATCATCGCAGAATTGATAAATCCAATATCAAATATGTAATATGCAACCTCATCCCTCTCTCTTAATCCACTAACCAAGTACTCAATATCATCTTTATCCACATTCCATAGCTCATTATTGTATAAACTTGTGTATACACAATGCCATTTATCTTTCTTCTCAAAATATGTACTCCATGCATCTTGTTGAAATAAGCACTTCTGTCTTAAGTCATAACAAAAATCTGGAACCTTATCAGCTGAAAGGCTGGGTACTAGTCCAAAGTCAAAATAGTATACCTTTTTTTGATTTTCCGCTAACCTTTGAGCAAGGGAAGTTGCTAAATATGTCTGACCACTTCCTCCCATAGGAGAATAAAAAGCAATTATTCTGCCTGTCTCGAAAGTCGATATTCCCTCCTCCTTATCTTTACACTGAATCTGTCCTTCCATCTGCATTACAATTCGATCTATAGACTGATATCTCTTGATATGATTTTTATCCTGCAGATTTTCAGACAAATACAAGACATGCTTGACTTTATTATGAATATTGGCACCCTCTAACTTTTCATCCAAAAGTAACAATGTAATTTCATGTTCCACCTCATTTAGATGCTCTAGCGTCGTAACCAACTGAATCTCAAAAGGAAAATACTCTCTACGCTTTAATTGATTCATCAATCCTTTTGCATAATCAACATCTAAGTCACATATAACAAGTAACAATCTTCTACATACCTCCCTTCATAAAGAAAAACAAGTAATACCCTATATACGCTAGTAAAACTGCGAAAGAAAATTGAATTGTATAACTCTTTTGATTTGTACCTTTTTCTCGATACGGAATCCGTGAATGATTTGTAATAAGACAATAGATGTAACGATAGAAATAAGAAAAACGTGTTCTCAAATTACGATAATACAACATTTTTAATAATGACCAAACTGCCCCAATAAAAAGTGCCCATACAAATATCTGAATACTGTTTCTCCCTCCAACAAAACCTCCTATCACAGATAATAACTTAACATCTCCTGCTCCAATCATTTTTAAATAGAACAATAAAAATAACATTACAATCGGCAACAAAATACCATGTAACCATAATAAAACATTAACTTCATAAATAACTTGGTAAATAAAACTGATACTATAACCTAGAATAACTAGAATATTAGAAATCTTAGAACAACGAAAATCTTGTATCGTTGCAATAATAAGAATCAAAAAAATAACTATGTACTTTAAAATAAATCCTCCTCTGCTAGTTCGCAAGTTAGGTGTTTCGGATAATTTATTTATACATGAATTTTTTACCATCGTCAACACCTTTTTGCATTTTCATGCAATTTTACTAAACAATTCTACAAACAGTACTAAAAAATAACCAGGAACCCCGAGTAAACTTACGGTTGTTAACGTTGTAGTATTTAAGCCAATTTGACCGCTGTAAGATAATTTTGTCATAATTTCACTAGTAAGGTATAGTGCAATTGCACCTACACAAAGTCTAGTTGCAAAATTCAAAAAATACTCCATTTTTTTTAATAATATGGATACCAGTAGAATCAAACCTGCCAATATAGGCAACACCCAGATATATAAATTCATATCAGACCTACAAACATTTATTTACTAATATATATTCTCATTTTTTACTTTTATTCTATTTTATGATAATTTTTGGAATATTTTCATCTTCTCATGACTATAATATAAATATAATAAACTGTACCAATTTAAATTTTAAGAACTATGTTCAGAAAGAAGGGAACAATGAGATTAAGGAAAAACAGAATCCCTAAGGAAAGGGAAATGCTTGACTATCAGATAAAACGAACTCAATTAGCTCTAGAGACTGCTTACTCCAATTTTGACAATGTGCTAGAACCTGAACTAATTGACAGCTTTATCTACGAAGTGAATGCAATCCAACAAAGATACCAATACTTAATCCAACAAGTAAAAGAGTTGGATTCACAATTAGAACGTACATCATCTCCAGCATAAAATAGTAAAATGGCTAAGAAAATATAACTTTTTTTAGCCATTTTGTTATTTTATTTACAAGTATGAAGATATACTATATAATACATGTATACATAAAAATTTTACATAAGTCCAAAATATTATAAAGGAGGTAGTGGTATGTTTTTTACTCAAGTACCTCAATGGTTTTCCGACTTATATAATTGGGTTAGCAGTTGGTGTCCTACACCATAGTAAGTAATACTAATAAGATTGTAAAAAAATCCCGATGTACATACATCAGGATTTTTTATATTAAAATATTTTATCTACGCTCTAAATCCTCTATTTTCTTCATTTCCAACAAATGCAGTTTCATTCACATCATTACGTCCATATGTGAGGCCGGCATACACTTTCTGTGCATTTTGCATAAGTGGAGCTGAAGTATCCTGTTTACTTACCTCACGAAAACTGGATAGTAAATCTTCCATCATTTTTTCCACTCTTGGTAAGTTGTCAGCAGAGTTCTTTTGCTTCGCTTCTATCAACATTTTATTCACAAAAATATACAAAGACATAAGTTCATAGGATACCTTATACTCAAAATCCAAGCTAACCATTAATTCCTTTAGAAAACTTTGCGCCTTATCCAATGCTCCTACAAATTGAACTTTGTCCGATACATTTTCTTGTGCAATTTTTATATTTTCTATGATAATCTCATACGTAATAACAACTAGCTCTGAACGGTTTGCCTGTGCAATTCGCTTACTATATGCTTGAATGCTATCTTTATTCATAATTTACCCCATTCCTATGCATTTTCAACCATGCTCTTATTTTTATGACCAATTCCATTCTAAACCTTATACTTCAACTATGCTTGTAATAAAGATAAAATAGTTTGTGGTTGTTCATTTGCTTGAGCAAGCATGGATGTTGACGCTTGAACAAGTACTTGATATTGTGTAAATTTAGTCATTTCTTCCGCCATATCAACATCTTCAATACGAGAAAGTGCTTCTGTTAAGTTTAGAGATGAAGTATCAAGATTGGATACAGCACTTTCTAAACGGTTCTGGTAAGCACCTAATTTTGCTCTTACTTCTGAGATTTGGTTTACAGCGCTATCTACATCTCCGATTGCTCTCTGTGCACCTTCGTCAGACATAACATTTACATTATCAATACCTAATGATTCTGTAGATACTTCTGGAATCACAACTGCAACTGTTTGATTTTCATTTGCACCAACTTGTAAAATCATTGGACCAGCATCAAATACTTTGATTGTTGCACTTTCGCCATCCCCAGCATTTGATAAGTCTAATTTCATTTTAAACCCATTATAATCTGTGATAATGGCATATTTATCATCATAAACCTTTGTATTTGCATCACCAAATCCATCATCTAATTCAATCTTTCCATCCTTACCTTTTTCTAAATTACCACCATTAAGTCCAAGTGCATTTGCTAAATTACTATTTGTACAAGTAATCTCAATATCTTGTTTTGAACCATAATATTCTGATGTAAATTTATATTGCGCTGTAGAAACTGTAAAATCTGTACCACCTGCTAATTCCATCTTCACATCCACTCGTGAACATAAATCTCTTAGCTTTTCTACAACTTCTTCTCTTGTTTCCCCTTCATAAATGGTTACCGTTTCTTTATTGATAGTAATTGTTCCTGTTTCACCTGCTGAAACCGTTCCACCTGTACCAGTAAATGCAGAACCTGCTACTCCTGTATATACAGTTTGTGTCGGTGCAGTTTGTACTGTAATTTTATACTCCTTTGCCTCAACCATTTCATTTACACTAGAAACTTGAATTAATGGATTCGAAGAATAACTTTTTCTATCTAAACTTCCATCTAACAATTTCTTTGTATTAAATTCGGTATCTGTTGAAATTCTATTAATTTCCTCACATAATTCATTGATTTCATCTTGAATGGCTGCTCTATCGTCTTCTGTTAATGTTCCATTAGCCGCTTGCACGGATAATTCTCTCATTCTTTGGCACATATTCTGGACTTCTGTTAATGCACCTTCTGCTGTCTGGATAACGGAGATACCATCAGAAGCATTTCTAGAAGCTTGTTCTAAACCTGCGATCTGCGTTTTCATTTTTCTTGAAATTGCCATACCTGCTGCATCATCAGCGGCTTTATTAATACGATAGCCAGAAGATAATCTTTCCAAACTCTTATTTACTAAACCGTTGTTAATTTTTAATTGGCTATTTGTCCTCATAGCCGCCATATTATGATTAATAAACATAACTAACCTTCCCTTCTTTCAAGCTCTGATAATGTCCCTACAAAGACTTTCGCAGTTTGTAATAATTTCTGTGTGGAAATACCTTCGTCTCCAGCTTCTGTAGCTACATTGCTCATCTTATTACTTGAAAATATACTATAATCTACTTGTTTCACATCAAATCCTAATGCTTCAAATCCTTTTGTCATAGCATCTTTTTCGGACTTTATCAATTGCAATCCAGGCTGATTGTCCGTAGTGATAAATCCTTTTATTTCACCATTTTTAACCGTTAATTGTGCCTGAACTTTTCCCAATTTATCAGATTCGTATGAAACTTGCACTTTTCCGCCTGCTTCATCCTTATGCTGAACTGTAACATTTACATTTCCAACTTGATCACCAAACATCATTGGAATGTTGTAGTTCTTCTGTTTGCTTAAAGAACCTGTTAATTGAAGACTACTTCCTACTAGTTTTAGTAACGATACACTTGTATAAGTTTTTGTATCTTTATTCATTTCTTTTTTCACACATTCTTGAATTTTTTGTGTGAATTCAAGAAACTCTTCTTCAAATGTTTCACTGTCTAATTGTTCTACTAAAGACTCTGCGTCTGCTGCGAAATCATCCTTTTCTTGGTCATCTAGCTCTTTCATTACTTCTTTCCATGTAGAACCGTTCATAACCTGTTCTGCTGCAACCATATTTTCCATTGTTACGTCTTGATGATTTGCTTCTAAAAATGCAACGCTTTCTTCTGGATTTGTTATCATTTCTTGATACATCTCCTGTTTTTCACCAAGGTATTCAAGGTGATCGGCTCCATTTTCATTACGAACCATTTCATCTAAAGATTCTAATGAAATGTCCCCATTTTCTAGATGTTGTGGTTCTACTTTATCTAAGATAGAATGACTTAAACGACGATAATATGCCACTTGTTCTTGAATGGATTCTTTTTCCTGTGTTAAGCTGTCTAATCCACCAAAGTCATCATCAATGGATGCATCCACCCCACCAGACTTGCTTGTCTTAACGGCAGTCATAAGATTATCTAAAGTCAACGCTTTTCCTGCTTTGATAACAGAACCGATGGCTGCTCCATCTGATTTTTCTACTTGATTTAACAAGCGATACATACCGATATAAGCTTTTCGTTCCTCTGCTGTTAAGGCATCTTTTTTATCTAATTTCCAAAGAAATTCACTATATTTTTCTTCATCTGTTGGACCGATTTCTTTTTGAATTTCTTCAATCTGTTGATTGACTTCTTCGATTGGGGTTTCTAATGGATTGATACCACTTTTAATCATCTCTAAGGTAACAGCTGGCTTTAAACCTTCCATTAACTGTTGAACTTGATTATCATATTGTTTCATATCCATAACAGATTCATTTGTAATCGGTATACTGTTGTATCCTAAGATCTTCACCGCACGGACATTTGCCTCTGTTGGTTCTAATCCTAAGTCATTTAATATATCATTTATGTTCTGGAATGCTTTCTTTATAGAATCGCCTAAATCTTTACGCACCTCAGTTCCTAGTGTTTCATAAGCTTCTCCCGCTTTTTCTAACTGGTTCTTTAGTTCGTTACCAGCTTCCACTAAAGAATCTAGTGTTTCTGTTTGGCGTGTTTCAAATGTTTTGCCTAAGACTGTATTCGGCATAGTGGATAGGGCATTTGCTTTTTCCGTTGTCTGTTTTAATAAAGCAACTTGCTCATCTGTCGCATCTACGCCTGCTTCTGTAAATAAATCTTTATAATAAGAATTCTCGATTTCTTTTAACCCTTTAATAATATCTGAGATATGGTCGAAATCGATCTTCACTCCCATCTCTTCTAACTGTTGCGTTACCTCTGTGGTCATCTTCAAACGAACTTCTTCTAATTGTCTATGAAGGGTAACATCTTCTATCTGTAAATCACTATCCGCTAATTTTTGTTCTACTTGTTTTAAAAATGTTTCTAAATCAACGGTAGGATTCTTACTTGTAATTGTATTGGCTAGATTCGTGTCTTCCGGTCTAATTCCTGTCTCATAACTATCAATTACATGAGCAATTACATCTTGTTGGTTAAAGTTCTCCTTTACATCTTGAATCGCTAATAGACGCTGGATGCTTCCTTCTGTTATTGGAAGGTCTTTGTCAAATAACCATTTGCACTGTTCCATTACTTCATCGGATGCTTCTAGTCCTGCATCTTCTACGACTTGTGCTACTTGGTCTTTAATTTTATCCCAATCAGCTTGGTTGGCTTGATAGTTTTGGCTTGCGTTGGAAACATCGTAAGCAACATTTACAGACTCGTACATACCAACATTGTTGAGATTAGTAGAAGCTGACATACTTTTTCCTACATGTTCTGCTTGGTAGAAGTTCATAATGGTTGGCTCTAATTCATTGGCTACCATATATTCTATACCAGCATCGGAGATATTTCCTGCTACTTGCGCCATATCAACAGCTTGGGCAATTCGTGCTACATTTTCCTCTGTAATTGGTAAATTAGCATCTTGAAGTGCCTGTTCCACTTGGCTAGAACTCATACCACTCACTGCTGCATGAATGGCAACTCGCTTCATATCCTCTGAATGTTCTTCACGTTTCTCTACATGACTTTCAATGGATTCTCTCCTTTGTTGTTTTTGAGCTTTAATACGATTTAACGCTTTTTCTAAACGTTGCATATTATATTTTTCTAAGGACATCCCTTCTTCTTCAAGGTCTTTGGCGTCCTCTTCTGTCATTCGATTCATTATATCTTCAAAGCTCTCTGCTGCTTTCTTTTCTTTCACTTCTTCTGTGCAAGCAGATTCTTGACTATTCTGTTCTTTGCTATAAATATTAGAAGAACTTGCAAGCGCATTCTGGATGCTACTTTGTCCCACTCTAATGTGTGAACTTTTTTGTACGTCCCCAGCACCATATGTTTGATATGAAACTTTATCCGATTGCTTCGAATCCTGACCATATAACCCAATTTGATTAATATTCATAAACTTCACACTTTCCTACTTAATTACTTACATTTTATTTCGACTGTTTAAGTAGAAAACTTTACTTTTTTATTTACAAATTTCATTGCTGTCAAGCATGATGGTAAATGGTCCATCGTTAATTAAAGACACTTTCATATCTGCTCCAAAAGAACCATGTTGTACTGTTCCTAGTTCACTTCTAGTACGTTCTAAGAAATATTCATATAATTCATTTGCCATATCTGGCTTTCCTGCATTGATAAAGCTTGGGCGGTTTCCTTTTTTACAATCGGCATATAGCGTAAACTGTGATACGACTAGTAATTCCCCACCAACATCTTTTAAACTTAAATTGGATTTTCCGTCCTCATCTGGGAAAATACGAAGTTTTACCATCTTATCAAATAGTTTATCTGCCATTTCTTTTGTATCACCTTCTGCAACACCCAATAAAACAAGATATCCCTTTCCAATTTTTCCAATACTTTCTCCATCTACTTTAACTTCTGCCTCTAATACACGCTGAATTAATACTCTCATCTTTCTTACCTCATATTCTGTATTTTATATTTACTTTCATTATTTCCTTACATATGAAAAAAGAATGATTCTAAACTACACTAAGCAAGTAGTGTACGAGATAGAATCATTCTTTTAAAGTTTTTGCCCTCTCAATCCCCATTAAAACGAACAAAATACTTCAACTCGAGCACTTTTAGTATACCTGATTTTGTAAAATTTGTCAATCCTATAGTATAAATCAGATACTTTTTTGTGAATATTGATTATAATTCAAGAAAATTTTATGAACTTTTACTACCCTTTTTTTTACTTTTGCGGTAGGTGTACTTAAATACCATAACCGATAATGGTGGTAGTGTTAAATCTAAGGAGTATGGTTGTTTGTTGTATGGTACTTTCTTCGCTTTCAGTGGATTTGGATTAATCTTTCCTGTACCACCGAATTCAATGGCATCGGAATTTAAGATTTCTGTATATGTTGTTAGGCAAGGTACTCCAACCTTAAACTTCTCTCGTTCTACAGGTGTGAAGTTGCATATTACTAACATCTGTTCCCCTGCTGTTTTTCCACGTCGTATAAATGCAATTACACTTTGTTCATAGTTGGTATTATCAATCCATTCAAATCCCATGTTGTTATAGTCATTGTAATAAAATGCTGAGTGCTGTTGATATACCTCATTTAACTTACGAACATAATTCTGCATTTTTCGATTTTCTTCGTTTTGTAGTATCCCCCAATCTAACTCTCGCTTTTCGCTCCATTCACGTTCTTGTGCGAATTCCTGTCCCATAAATAATAACTTTTTACCTGGATGGGCATACATCAAGCCATATGCTGCACGTAAGTTTGCAAATTTTTCTTTTCTATCGCCTGGCATTTTGTTAATCATAGAGCATTTTCCATGAACTACTTCGTCATGAGAAAGTACTTGGATAAAGTTTTCACTGTTGGCATACACAAAGCTAAAGGTTAATCTTCCGTGATTGAACTGACGGAAATAAGGATCTAACTTCATATACTCTAAGAAATCATTCATCCATCCCATATTCCATTTAAATAGAAATCCTAGTCCTTTCATTCCTGCTGGTGCAGTAACCCCTGCCCAAGCAGTAGATTCTTCTGCGATCATAAGAGCACTTGGATATCGTTCTTCAATTACACTGTTTAAATGTTGTAATAAATTAACAGCTTCGGTGTTTTCATTTCCACCATTTTCGTTTGGAAGCCAATCACCATCTTGTTTACCGTAATCAAGGTATAACATGGAAGCAACAGCATCTACACGAAGTCCATCTATATGGAATTTTTCCAGCCAGAAAATTGCATTGGCTATAAGGAAGTTTTCAACCTCTCTCTTTCCATAGTTGAATATGTAGGTTCCCCAGTCTGGATGTTCCCCTCTTCTACTGTCTGGATGTTCATATAATGGTTGTCCATCAAAGCGTGCCAAACCATGTGCATCTTTTGGAAAATGTGCTGGTACCCAATCCAAGATAACAGAAATGCCTCGCTGATGCATATAATCAACAAAGTACATAAAATCTTCAGGTGTTCCATATCGTGAAGTTGGTGCATAGTAACCTACTACTTGATATCCCCATGAACCATCAAAAGGATGTTCTGCAATGCCCATTAATTCCACATGAGTATAGTGCATGTCTACTAAATAATCAGCCAAACTATGTGCTAACTCACGATAAGAATAGAAACCATCTTCTGTTCCATTATTATGCTTTTTCCATGAACCCGGATGCACTTCATAGATGCTCATTGGCATCTCCATTCTATTTTTTCTTGTTAGCGTTTTTTTCGTATTTTGCCATTTTTCATCGTTCCATTGATACTGGTTTATATCAAATACTTTGGATGCATTGTCTGGTCTTACTTCTGCAAAGTTTCCATATGGATCGCATTTAAATAGCACTTCACCATTTCTTGTCTTAATTAAATATTTGTAAATTGCCCCAGATTTTACGCCTGGAATAAACAATTCATAGATACCAGATTCACCCAACAAACGCATTGGATGTAACCTTCCATCCCACATGTTAAAGTTGCCCACCACGCTAACACAACGTGCATTAGGTGCCCAAACAGCAAAATATGTTCCTTCTACTCCCTCATATGTCATTGGATGTGCGCCTAACTTATCAAATATTTCATAATGATTGCCTTCTGCAAATAGATATCGATCTAATTCTCCAATATAAGGCTCAAAACTATAGGGATCGCTGGTGCAAACCACGTCATGCTCCCCATATATTATTTCTAATGTATATTGTTCTATCTCTAATCCTTTAAAATACTTTCCGAATACGCCAAAGTCGTCTAAAGGTTCTAGTTCTTCTCGAAATCCTTCTTGTTCATTTACTACTACGACCGCCTGTGCACAAGGACGGTAAACGATAATCCCTTTCCCTTCTTCCATCTCATGCATTCCGAGTAATTTATGGGGACAATTATTGACTCCCTCTAATAACTCCTGATACTGCACCTCATTTATCCAATCTCTAAGAACCTCCTGCATATTCAACCTCCCAAAAACTTCTCGTTATTTTACGTTAAAGATTCGTCCTGAATTCTTTTCTAATGTAACTTGAATTGCACCATTTTCAATGGCAACCTTCTCCCCTGTTAGTAAGTCTTCTGCAACTGTAGCTTGCATACGAACTGGAACTCGTACTTCTGCACTTTGTTCATCATTATTAACTACTGTGATCACAGCTTCATTTTCAAAGAATCTACCAAATGCAAATTGTCTGTTCGTAAGCATTAATTCTTCATATTTTCCATAGGCGAGAACATCACTTTCTTGTCTTACTCGTCCTAGTTCTTTTAGTTCCTTTAGCAATTTTGAGTCTTTATGCTTTTGCATAAGTTCTTCTAAATCTAATGCTGGTCTAAGCCCATCATCACTTCCGTTGGCTTTCACTCCTTCAATGGCAAATTCTGAGCCATAATAGATAGAAGGTACACCTGGAAGTGTATATAATAAATAATAAATAGGTACTAAATTATCCTTATTCACTACTTTTGACGCAATTCGGTCTACATCATGGTTGTCCAAGAAATTGTAAAGCTTTAATAGATTACCACTTACTAAGTTATGTACGTATTTGATGTTGTGTGCAATCTCAAAGTAGTTGTGGTCGTTGTGACCTGAAAATAATGCTTTATGAAGCTGATAATTTGTTACAGAATGAAGAGTATCGTCGTTTACCCATCTTCCATAATCACCGTGGATTACTTCACCCATAAGCCAGAACTCTTCCTTCACTTCATTTGCCACACGACGCATTGCTTTCATATATTCAAAATCTAATACGTCTGCTGCATCCAAACGGATCCCATCTATATTAAATTCCTCTACCCAATATTTTATGACACTACATATGTAATCTATAACCGCAGGATTTCTTTGATTTAATTTTACTAGTAAATTATAACCACCCCAGTTATCATAAGAAAATCCATCATTGTATTCGTTGTTTCCCCAGAAATTCACGTTACAATACCAATCCTTGTACGCAGATTGTTCTCTCTTTTCTTTAATGTCCTTAAATGCAAAAAATTCTCTTCCTGTGTGATTAAATACACCATCTAAGACTACTCTAATTCCATTTTCATGGCATGTCTCTACAAATCGTTTTAGGGTTTCATTGGTACCAAGTCGTCTATCTACCTGCTTATAATCGGTCGTTTCATATCCATGTCCCACGGATTCAAAAACTGGTCCAAGATAAATAGCATTACAACCCAGTTCTTTTATATGGGCAATCCAAGGTAATAGTTTATCTAATCGTTCTACCACCTCTTCTCCCTCATTTTTCTTAGGTGCATCACATAAACCTAAAGGATAAATATGATAAAATACCGCATGTTCATACCAAGCCATGTTTATCTCCTCCTTTTACTATTTTTCTCCACTCTTACTTGTAACTTAAAAACTTTCTCATTGAAAATGCTCTTATTGGTTCAATTGTTTCTCTAAATATGCATATGCTTGCACGATATATCTGGCATGATCAAATGCAATTCCATTTGATTCTTCCACCACAAATTTTGTCTCTTTCAACAAGGAACCTAGATGTATCTCCTCTGTTACCTTTGCTGTTAAATCTTCATGCCCCTCTAAACACATACATAACTGGTACTCTTTGCGAACTACGTCGCCCTCTGCATTTGTACTTGCTAGTTTTACTCTCATGTTCCACCACTTTGCATCTGCCGCATCGTCCCCTGCTTCTTCTTTTTGTGTTCCATCTTCTATCAATGCTAGATACGCTGTTGTAATCACTCGGTCTCTTGGGTCTCTCTCTACTTCACCAAAAGTATACATTTGTACAAGAGGAATATTGGTTAATCCTGTTTCTTCTTCTAATTCTCGTTTCGCTGTGTCAATTAAATCTTCTCTCATCTCTGCAAAGCCACCAGGAATAGCCCAATATCCGATGCTAGGGTGATTTCTTCTCTGAATCATCAGTAATTTCATTCCATCAAATAGATTTTCTTTATCCTTCTGATAGCTAAAAACCAATATATCTGCTGTGACACTTGGCTTTGGATATTTGTCTGCATCGTACTTCTCTAAAAATGCCTCTAATGTTTGTCCTTGTTCATTTACGTGTCCTGTTCCTCGAAATGATTCCAGATTTGATAAAAATGATGACATGTCCATTTTCCTTCCATTACATTTGATATACTTTCAAGTAATTATATCATAAATTTCATTGCATTTGTGAACGATATAAAATATAATCTTACATGAAATTTTATAAAGGAAGAAGGTATTATGTATTATGAATGAATACATAAGAAAAATCGAAGAGCTTTCATTTAACGCTTGGCCTTCTCACAAAACGGAACTTTATGATGGTTGGATATTAAGATACTCTAGCAATTACACACACCGTACTAACTGTGTAAACCTAATTGCCCCATCTAGCCTTCCTTTATCTCAGAAAGTTATTTTTTGTGAAAATGAGTATAGAGTTGAAAAGACACCTTGTATCTTTAAATTGAGTCCTCTTACAGATCCACAAGTGGACCAATATCTCGAAGAAAATGGCTATAAAATTGAACATGTAACAGAAAATATGACTCTTGCATTTTCAGATTTCGTTCCATTTCCAAATGAAATTTGTGTAAAACTTGAAAATGAAATTACAGATGAGTGGATTGAACATCTATTTGATTTAAACGGAACACATGACCCCGTACTTCGTCGTATTGTTCCTTATATGTATCGTTCCATTCCAAAACCTACGATTGCAGCTTCTATTTATCAAGATGGTAAAATGGTTGCTTCTGGTCTTGGTATCTTGGATCGAGATCATATCGGTATCTACGCCATTTATGTAGATGCAAACTATAGAAGAAGACATTATGCACATGCAATTTGTGATGCACTTATTCACGCTGGAATGAGAAGAGGTGCGGATCATGCTTATTTACAAGTAGTAAAAGGCAATCATGCTGCACGAAATCTCTATGAGAGCATAGGTTTTAAATATTTATACACCTATTGGTTTAGGACTAAATATGTGATATAATGGAAACAATTATAGACTATGCGCCAGTTGTCATGACTGGTGCAATAATGAAAAAGAGGGATACCTATGACAGATATTTTAAACAATGAGGAATCACAAGAAATCATTCCTTCAATGGATGATTTCAAAGAGGAATTAAATCGTTCTTTTCGTTCTATGAACGAGGGAGATCTAATTACTGGAACAGTAATTGGTGTTACGGATACAGAAGTTATGGTAGACTTAGGTTACTATACAGAAGGTATTATTAAAATAACTGAACTAAGCAATGACCCAAGCTTTTCAATTAAGGGAGATATTCATGTTGGCGATACAGTAACTGCTGTGATATTATCAGAAGATGATGGACATGGAAATGTTTCTTTATCTTTGAAGCAGGCTCATGACGTTCTATCTTGGGAAAAATTAAAAGAAGCTATGGCAAATGAAACGGTTTACTCTTGTAAAATTAAAGAAGTAGTAAATGGTGGCGTTGTCACTTATGTAGAAGGTATTCGTGCTTTTATCCCTGCTTCTCAATTAGCATTACACTATGTGGAAGATTTAGAATCATTCCGCGGTACATGTGTAGATGCTGTTGTAATTACAGTAGATGAAACAAAGAAAAAGCTTGTTCTTTCTGCAAGACAAGTTGCAAGACAATTGGCAGAAAAAGAACATAAAATGAAAGTTTCTAGTCTTCAAATTGGACTTGTTACAACTGGAGTAGTTGAAAAAATAGCACCCTATGGTGCATTTGTTAAGATCGGTGAAGATTTAAGTGGATTAGTTCATATCTCACAGATCTGTGGAAAGCATCTAAAAAGTCCAAAGGAAGTTCTTTCTGAGGGACAGGAAGTAAATGTGAAAATCATCGATGTGAAAGATGGTAAGATTAGCTTAAGCATCAAAGCGGTTGAAGAATTAGAAGATGTAGTGGAAGATGTAGAAGAAGCTCCGATTGAATTTACAGAACAAGAAACGGCATCTACAAGCCTTGGAGCTTTACTATCAAAATTCAAGTTCTAAACTTTGATTTTTATAATAGGAGGGCATATGAAAAAACGAAAGTCTTTATGGATTGTATTGTTTGCCTTGTTGCTCATTACGACAACATGTATTACTCCGATGGATGCGGCAAGTATTAAAGATACGGTCTTTTATGTACAGTTTAATTCAAATGGTGGTTCGACAGTACCTGGTATTTATAACATACGATATGGTGCAACAATTGAACTTCCAGATAATCCAGTTCGTGCTGGATATTGGTTCCGTGGTTGGTATACAGAAGCGTCATTGGTAACAGAGTTTGACACTTCTACAAAGATTTATCGCAATATGACTTTATATGCAAAGTGGGAGAAACAATCTTCCACCCCGACTATTATGAGCCAAACCATTTCAGATGGAACTTATAGCACGACGGTTACTGTGGACATTTCTAAACAGAAATATGGAAATGCTTGTAAAATGAATTTGATGACATATGATAGAAGTCTATTGCAAACGGTTGTATTTACGCAAAATAAGACGATGAAATACATAGGTTATGAATTTAATATTGACGATTTGGCGTTTGATACGAAGAATCCAATTCCTGTTAAGATTAAAATTCCTAGCGGATTTTCTGCTGATTGTAGTAAAATCATTTTTACGACAAACCGTAAATCGGTTTCTGGAATTCCAGATGGATATATTAATACAAATGGAGAATATGTATTTGATGCTTATTATTCTGGAACTTACATTTTGATGGAGTGTGCGGATACGGTTAGAACCGAGGAAGACCCTACCGCATACTTAAAAGTTACTTCTTCTTCGAATAAATTGAAGGTTAATAGACAAATGTCTATGAATTATAGATTAGTGAATTATACTGGTGATGAGACACAGCTCGACTTTGTTTGGTATAGTTCAAAACCTTACATCGCTTCCATATCAAAAGATGGAGTGTTGACAGCGAAAGAACCAGGCAAAACAATTGTAAGTTGTGTTACGTCAGATGGAACATTTGTAGCGACTAAGACGATTACCGTTTATGATAAGTTAATTACAAAGATAAAATCTAGTGTATCCACAAAGAGATTGAAAAAGGGAAAGACTTTCAACATTAAGTCCACAATATCCCCAAGTAATGCTAGTGTGAAGAAGTTGAAATATACATCTTCCAATACAAGTATTGCAACGGTTACAAGTACTGGTAAGGTAAAAGGAATAAAAAAAGGGACTTGCTATATAAAGATTGCGGCTACGGATGGTAGTGGGAAGTATACTAGAGTAAAAATTGTGGTGTATTAATAAAAGGAATTTAATATGAATAAAATACATAAAACAATATTAGTAGGACTTGGTTTTATACTGTTTAGTATTTCTTGCTTTGAAGCAACTCCATATTTACCCCAAAATGGTGTTAGTGTTTTGGTTGGAGAAATATCCGCAGTTTATGGTCTAATTCTCATAATAACATCTGCATTTGACAAAGAATCAGATAATAAAGACGAATCATAAAAAAAAATAGGGCACTACAAGTTTTATTCTTGTAATGCCCTTTCTTTACGCCTGTTTCTGTCTCCCAAACAGACCTTTCTTCACTTGCTCCTTGGCAGTGGTCTTCTTCGCTGGTTTCACAACCTCTGGCTCTGGTTCCGACTTAACCTCAGCTTCATCCTCTTCTTCGTCTACTAGACTTCCGTAACTAGACTTCATACAATTCATATAATTCTGCGACATAATTTCTTTATAATCTGCCAATGCATCTTTATTATAAGACTGAATCTCTGCATTCAAGGACATCATTTTTTGGTCAAGGTACTGAATAATATCAGCACATTCTCTAAGATCTTTTCGAATCCTCTCTGGTGCATTTCCCTCAAACTTATAGTAAATCTTATGTTCTAAGCTTGCCCAGAAATCCATGGCAATAGTACGAATCTGAATCTCGACCTTAGTTTCGATTACATTGTCTGTTAAGAAAATCGGTACCGTTACTATCATATGATAGCTCTTATACCCATTTGGCTTCGGATTTGTAATATAATCTTTCACCCTTAGCACTTTTACATCATTTTGATTTGCAATCGCATCTGCAAGCCTATATATATCAGATGTAAAGGAGCAAATAACGCGTATCCCCGCCACATCATTTACATATTTTACGATATTTTCAACAGTAAGTTCTTTTTTCTTTTTTCGAATCTTTTTTGCGATACTTTCTGGTGATTTGATACGAGAAGTAACGTGTTCAATTGGGTTGTAGCTATGAGCAAGTTTAAATTCGTCGTTCAAAATCTCGAACTTTGTACTAATTTCGCGAAGAGCCGAATTATACAGAAACAATGTACTTTTCCACTCTTCGACCTCATCATAATAAATTGGTAACTCCATATACCCTCTCCTATGCTTTTCTGTGTTTACATGGTTTCTACTCCAATTTTCTGTTTCCATTCTACCATAAAAATGTTACAGAATATTGAACAATTGAATTCTTTATAAAAACTTAATATACTTCACAGAAAGTAAAGGAAGATAAACCGCCTATTATAACACTTCTTATAAATTAACTTATTCTAATTATAAGATTCCTTTTACTGTATTCACAACATTTTCAGTTGTAAAACCGAACTTTTCAAATAGTTGATTTGCGGGTGCAGATGCTCCAAAGGATTTCATTGTTACATATGCGCCGTCTAAACCAACGTATTTACCCCAACCAAATTCAGAAAGTGCTTCAATAGCAACTCTCTTTCTACAAGATAAAGGTAATACCTTTTCTTTGTATTCTTTGGATTGTTGTTCAAATACATCCATAGATGGCATACTTACAACACGAACGTCGATATTTTCTTTTGCTAACTCTTCTTTTGCATTGATTGCTAAAGAAACTTCAGAACCACTTGCAATTAAGATTGCATCTGGTGTTTCTTTATTAGAATCAGCGATAACATAACCACCTTTTAACGCATCTTTGCTAGAACCTGCAAGTTGAGGTAAGTTTTGACGAGTTAATACTAAAGCAGTTGGTGTTGTCTTAGAAGTTACTGCATAATACCATGCTGCAATTGTTTCTGTTGCATCTGCTGGACGATATACTGTGAAGTTTGGCATGGAACGTAACATCGCTAATTGTTCAATTGGCTCATGTGTTGGTCCATCTTCACCTACACCGATACTATCATGTGTTAATACAAATGATAGTGGCATGCCCATAAGCGCAGATAATCTTGCCATTGGTTTTACATAATCACTGAATACAAAGAATGTGGATACAAACGCTCTTAAACCACCGTGTAACATAAGACCATTTCCAATCGCAGCCATAGCAAGCTCACGTACACCAAAGTGTAAGTTACGTCCTGCATAGTTGTTTTTTGAGAAATCTCCCATGTCTTTCATATATGTCTTAGTGGATGGAGCTAAATCAGCAGCACCGCCAACTAAACCTGGCATGATATCTTTTAATCTGTTGATTACCATTCCAGATAAGTTTCTTGTTGCTTCCGGCTTATCTTCATATTTCCAGAATTCTTCGTTATTTAATAATGCTTCTGCATCTACGTCAGAGTGCATTTCATCCCAAAGTTTCTTCATCTCTGGGTACGCTTCGCAATACTTAGCAAACATATCATTCCATGCTGCTTCGTCTTTTGCTAAACCGTCTGTGATTTCTTTATAGTGTGCATATACTTCGTCTGGCACATAAAATGGCTCTTGTGATGGCCATTGTAAGTTTTCTTTTAATGCTGTTACATTGTCTGCTCCTAAAGGTTCACCATGTGCGCTAGCTTTTCCTTCTTTTGCAGGACAACCGTAACCAATTTTTGTTTTAATTGTAATGAAAGATGGTCTTGTAGTATCTGCTTTTGCAGCTTCAATTGCTTTGCCGATCTCTTCAAGGTTGTTACCATCTTCTACAACTAATGTTTGGAAACCAAAAGCTTCCATGCGTTTTTGAACATCTTCTGTAAACGCAATATCCGTATCACCTTCGATGGAAATCTTATTTGAATCATATAAGATAATTAATTTACTTAATCCTAATGTTCCAGCAAGGGAAAACGCTTCTGAAGAAATACCCTCCATCATACATCCATCTCCACCAAGAGCAAATGTATAATGATCTACTACTTTGTAACCTTCTTTATTGAATCTTTCAGCTAAATGAGCTTCCGCCATAGCCATACCTACTGCCATACCCATACCTGCCCCTAAAGGACCTGTAGTCGCTTCAACGCCAATTGTATGACCATATTCAGGATGTCCTGGTGTTTTTGAGTCTAGTTGTCTGAATTGTGCAAGATCTTCTTTAGAAAGGTTACCATAACCAAATAAATGCAATAGTGAGTAAAGTAATGTAGAACCATGTCCACCTGATAAAATAAAACGGTCACGGTTTGGCCATTCAGGATTCGCTGGATTGTGTTTCATATGTTTTGCCCATAGTTCATACGCAATACCTGCACATCCTAATGGAAGTCCTGGATGTCCAGAATTTGCTTTTTGTACTGCATCCGCAGCTAACACACGAATTGCATTTACCGACATTGTTTCGATATTACTCATAGTTGATTTCCTCCAATCATTGTTCCCTAATAACTTGTTGTTTCCACATAAACCGAAATCATTATACAATAGATCTGAAAAAAAATCTATGGCAGATTATTTTTGTCCTATTTATCTGTGGAAAGATTCTGTTCATTAGTAGACCTTCCATACTTTATAATATATTTTTTTTATAAAGCCAGAATTTCTATACAAAGTTTCTCTTACTTTCATGTATAACATTTTTATTTTCATACATTCATAATCCGAAACCTGTCCAGAACCGAATGTGGCCTTCTCAACGATTTGAATAAACTGTTCTAATTCCTCTATCGTAATGTCTGGAAATGCTTCCTGCACCCTGTTTAAGTCGGAACTAATCTCTTGTTCCTTTTGAAGTAAACACTTGCACCTTACCATCTTGTTTACCTGATTGTAATAAAACTTTACTCTTTTATTCTGAAACTGAATTCGTTCCAATTTCTTATGTTTTCTCTCTATAAAATTCTTTCTTAATAGTATGCTGATTACCATTGCACATAGAAAGATCATAACTGCTATCATGACCTTAATTTCTATCAGTAATCCGCTTCCTTTATTTTTCACACTTTCACTAACTTCTGTGCCCTTATCTGTTCTATTTTTTAGCTGTGTATCATTTGAAACCTGAGGACTTGGTGTTGTCGAAGGTGTTACAGTCGGAGTAGCGCTTGCCACACTACTTGTTACATTATGCTCTGTATTGTTAGATTTTTGATCATAGTTTCTACTTCCTAATCCTGGTGTTACATCGTAAGGTATCCATCCTAATCCATTGATATAAACTTCAACCCACGCATGTGCATTTTCATCCGTAACTTCTATTTCATAGGAAATAAACTCTTCTCTTTCATCTTTCTTACTTTCTTCCCATAACAGATCAGATGCAAACTTGTACCCTTCAACATATCTAGTTGGAATTCCACATAGCCTTAAATAAATAACTGCTGCTGTTGCGAAATAAGAACAGTAACCTTTTTTATTTTCGTACAGAAAATAGTCAATAAAGTCTTTTCCTTCTGGTGTTACTCCTGGTTCAAGTGAATAATATGCCTTGTCGTCAATTAGCTTTTTACAATTCCCTGCAATCTGAAAGACTCTCAAGGCATCTGATACACTAATATCACTCTCTGGATTATAAAATATATATGCATCTTCAGAGTTCATTGCTTTTATGCTCTTAATTTCTTCTTGAAATCTTGGTGCAATATCCTCTGGTACTTTTGTATAAGTCTCATAAACAAAATCCCGATACACCTTTTCTTTCTCAAAGACTTTTTGATACTTTTCCTTTTGCTCAAGCAAATACTCTATATAGTATAAATCCAAATCAATATTATCCCTATATTCCTCTTCATTCACAAATTGTATTTCATAAATCAAATCAATTAAAGAATTTTGTGCCGTATATTGTTGAATTGCATGCAAAAATTGCTCTGTATACTCTTTCTTTAAATAAGATTGCTTCGTATACAAAAGACCATCTTGTTCAAATACCTGATTATAGTTTCCGTAAGGAAGTAACATATGTTTTCTTCCTACATCTCGCTTTACAATTTCAAACCAGCGAAATATCTCCTTACTATCTGCTGAAATCAGATCATTATTGACAAGCTTAATCCCATATAAATCCATGAAGATTTGCTCAAAACTATAATCCCACTCATTACATAATGCCTCATATTTCTGCTGAGCCTCTGTACTCAAAGAATGCCAACTTTTATTCGTATAATCTGTACCAACGTAACTTCGTAAATATACATCATAGTCAGCAACATCTTCTAATCCATACCAACAATATTCTTTATACACAAAGTCTGTCTTCTTATCATATGTAATTTTCCCCTTACTTCCTAGAACACCATCACTTAGGCCTCCTACGCTGTCAAATATCCCTCCCCCCTGAAATAACATCGTGTCTGAAAACGAATAAGAAACTGTTTCAAATACATTGGAGTGTCTTATATCTTGAATCTCTTTCTTTATTGCACGAATGGATTCCAAATTTTCTTGATACACATCCCTCGGCAGTAAAAAAGCGCAGAAAATGGTCAGAATTCCTATTGCCACATAGGATACTAGTTTCACCTGAATACCAAGCATCGAATCTTTCCATTTTATCTTAATGGCTAGTGGTAGGAATCCCATTAGAAATGCTAATAAATATTTTAACTCTGGAATTAATCCTACTACAAATGGAAGGGAAAAAATCACAATTGCTAAAATTAAAGCTATTGATGTCCTTTTATACATTTTTCCAAATATGCAATAGCACAATAGAATAAGCCATCCTATAAAAACTAGCAATACCGTTAACGCTATATTTATCTCTAAATCATCCAAACCTACTTCTATCTGAAATCTAGAACCAAAGTAATAATTCATATGCTCCGTAAAATTCTGTGCAAAACATATCATCCCGTCTGCAATAGGGCGCCATTTGATGTATAAGATAAAAACTACTATTCCAAAGTAAATTGCCATAACCTTTTTACTTCGTACTTTTTTATCAAATGCAATCATTGTGAATAATCCAATAAAAAACAGCCTCCCAATCATTACTGGTGATACGGTCACCATTTCACATGTAGAAAACAATCCTCCTAGACAACCGTAGAGTAGTAACGTAAGTAATATGGTATCCAATATTACTTCTGCAATATGCCATCCATTCGAGGAGGAAATATGTATCTTCTGTTGATAAGACAACTCAATTCCTGTCTGCTGTTTTCGTTTCCACATACTACTCCACCACCTTTGCTGAAATGCCACTCTGTTGGAACAGTTCGTAATGATAATGTCCAATATAGTAGATATTTTGGTATTTTTGAACTTGTTCGGAGTGAACTAAATAACCTATGTATTCATTAATCTCAAGATAAGGCTGACTACGAAGCAGTTCTTTCATACATTGATTTAAATCTTCTACATTTCGAATTTCCCTCTTCACACCTCTTTCATCCTCTCCATCAAACCAGTAGACATAATGAATAACTCCTTGTAACATTAGAGAATAACTTGCTTGTATCGTCTTCTCAACTAAAGCACTCCATTCTTTTAAGAATTCGAATTCTTTTGACTTCTTTTTGAATGGAAGCCATTTTTGCATTTTCTTTCTAGAAACACAAGCAAAATTATCACATAAAATCACAGTATCTACTACAATCGGATCACTAAATTCCTTCACCATCAACTTATCTTTCTTTGAACTGAGCTTCCAATGTACTCTTTGTAAACTATCGCCTTCTTTATACTCCCGAATGTCGAACACTTCGGATGGGTCATTTCCAGAGTGATCCTCATAAAATTCCTCATACTCTTCATTGTAAAATGAAATGGTCTTTGGTACATCTATCCTCAACGTCTTTAACTCTGGCAAAATAACTTGTCGATGTCCCTTCTTAACCCACTTTCCAATTAAAAATACTCGAAAGAAATCTTTTATCCACACCCTCTTTAATAAAATATCTAATGTTCCACAATACTCACTTTTCATTGTTAATACACAGATACTTTCATCCCTGCCTCGAAGCTGAAAAGACAATTTTCTCTTATTCCATTTTTTTAACACATCATACCGAAACGAAAAATCTAATTGTCCAAATGTAATTGGTATGATGGTTGGATTCTTTATTTTAATATAAATCTTAAACGTTTCATTTCTATGTACTTGCGCCTCTTGTTCCACAATAGACACTTTTAAAAATAAGCATGGAATCACAGAAATAATTGCTGATAAAATTGGAAAGAGCAATAATATTCCCACAAAAAGTGCCACCTGATATTGGGAATATAAAATTGAAAACACAACTCCCCATAAAACCAAAACCAGATAAAGTAATATGCGAAACACAGCAATTCCCCCTATCCAATCTTTGGTGCACGAACTGTGTTAAGAATTTCATTTACCACATGTTCTTCATTTACTAATTCAATCTTTGCCTTTGTATTTAAGACAATTCTATGACACACTACATCCTTAAATACAGCTTGTACATCTTGTGGATTCACATAATCTCTTCCATTTATGTAAGCACACGCCCTTGCCATATTGGTCAGTGCAATCGTACCTCTTGGGCTTACTCCTAGCTCTAACCACTTGTTTTGTCTTGTTTGTACCACCAAATCCGCAATATATTGATAAATCACATCGTGAATAAATACTTTTTCACATTCATTCTGCATTTGTACTAAAATTTCACTGTTCATAACTCCATCTACATATTCAATTGGGTTACACTCTTCTTTTGATTTCAACATACGAATCTCACTTGCGATATCCGGATATCCCATAGAAAGTCGAACCATAAAACGGTCTAACTGAGATTCTGGCAAACGTTGTGTTCCTGCCGAACCTACAGGATTCTGCGTTGCAATTACGATAAATGGTTTCGCTACAAATCGTGTCACCCCATCTACCGTTACTCTTCCTTCTTCCATAACCTCTAATAATGCAGACTGTGTCTTAGAAGAAGTTCGGTTAATTTCATCTGCTAAAAAAACGTTGGTAAAGATAGCACCTTCTCGATACTCCATCTGCTTTTCATTATTTAAGATATGAAATCCAATTACATCACTTGGTAATACATCTGGTGTAAATTGCATCCTCCTACTATCTAATCCCAACGCTTTTGAATATGCATTTGCTAATGTTGTCTTTCCCACCCCTGGAATATCTTCAATCAAAATATGTCCTTTCGCCAACATTGTCATAAATGTCTTTTGTACTACATCATCTTTTCCCATTATTACTTTCTTAACTTGTTGAAATACACTTTGTATCATTTCCTGCATTTATTATCCCTTCCCTTTTGCTTTATCAATTAATATTCAATCCCTCTTCTTGCATCCATTCCCTTATCAAATGGGTGTTTTATCTTTTTAATCTCTGTTACATAATCACCCAATTGAATCAATTCTTCATTTTTACTTGCACCTGTTAGTACAATTTCCTTCGACTGTCCATATTTCTTCAAGAAATCTAAAAGTTCTTTCTTTTCAATTAACTCATAATAGAACACAATGTTAGCCTCATCCATTACAATCATATCATACTTTGCAATATTTTTGTCTTCTATCGTTTCTCGCAGCATTTCTGTATAATACGCCCTTGCCTCTTCTTTTTGTTCTGGTGTCATCTGAAAGGTGAATCCAAAGGAACGTGTACAAGGCTTTAACGTAATATTTTCAATTTGATTTATCATCTCAACCTCACCAGATTGATCCGTTTTCATAAATCGTACCATACACACTTTCATTCCAGTTCCTGCTGCACGTATAGCAAGTCCTATTGCTGCAGTTGTTTTTCCTTTTCCGTCTCCATAATATACATGAATCATTCTCTTTCTTTCCTTTCAAAAAAGGGCGATTTTACATCACCCTAGTTATTTACTCATTTATAATCGAAAAAATCCACCTTAACCATCCAGTTACTGTAGAAGCTCGTCTCTCCACCAAACTACTTCCACATAACCCAAGATTAATTATCTTCTCTGATATAAATTTTTTATCTACAATCCTTGCAGATACCGCGGATGCAAAAAAAGTTACACGAAATATCTCATGTTGAAACATAAGTTCAATGTATTTCAACTGGCGTTCCTTGTATGGTAACTTCATTACTTGAACGCCTAGTTCTGATAATCTTACTCGTACAATTCCATCAGAATCCTTGCTCTTTTCTGTTAATCCTAAGTACCTTGCTGCATTATGATAATAATCACCTTGTCTTGTTGCAAACCCTATCTCTTCTGAAATCTTTGGTATAGACTTTGGTTCGTCCTTAATCAGTTCCATTAAGGAAATCACTGTATTAAAACTATCTGCTTGAATAAATGGAACATCCTTTGGTTCTTCTAACGCTTTCGTTTGATTATAACATTCCATTAAATCCGATAATTTAATGTCGACATCTTCAAAACTATAATTTTTCTGTCTTACAAATCGAATAGAACTATAACAATTCCTATCTATAAATTCATATTCTAAGAGACGAAAAATATTATTACTGTAAACCATAAATACTGTTCGTACAGGTTTCGTCACCTTATCTTCCCACAAGCGATAAGGATAATAAAGCTGTCTTACGATAAAATCCTTATGGACTACATTTTTCGCTTCCATTAGACAAACACAATTTTCATTTTCAAATCCTGCATCAATCTCAATCTGAGCATTCTTAACTTCAATGTTATGCATTCCACTGTCTTTATTATCATGAATGTTAAAATCAAATATTCCTGATTTCATTCTACCGCTAATAGTTTGAATCAACCTATGCTCCGATAGAAAATCTTCTAAAATATTAGTAACCCCTAGCACATTGATTACATTCGCTTCACTATTAATATTAGTTCGGCTAATCGTTTGAAGATAATCTGGAAAATCAACATGCTTTATTTTTCTCTCCATCTCTGGTAGTTCCATATAGGTTTGAAACTGTCCTATCACATAACTTCCACGACTATCGGGAAGGATCGATAACTTCTTTCCTTTCCCAAATGCCTTTGGAAGTGATTCTTTTGTATCAAACTTTGTCATAAGTCTAGGTTCACGAAATTCTTTGATTTGATTGGCTGTTATCTTGAATATACCGTGTTCCTGTACCCGTTCTTTGATTTGATACTTATCAAATAACGCATCCCATGCCCTATCATTTAACGTAATTGACTCACTATGATTGGAGCTTTCACTTACTTCCTCATGTAATTCCCTATTTAACCCGTTAATTGATTTCATAGTTTGCAATCAGAACCTCCCCAACTTCTCCTCGCTTATCTGCTTTCGAATTAATTGCTCTCTTTGCTGAAACTTGTTTGATATCATATTCTTTATAAAGGTCTGTAATAAAATCACAGTACGAATTGGATAATAAGAACTTAATGCCCTTCTTTGTCAATTTATCACACTGTGCCTTTAATTCCTGTTGTTGTTCTATTCCAAATCCATTATTTGTATATCCCGTAAAAGAACTGGAATAAGAAATTGGATGATATGGAGGATCTAGATACACAAAAGCTCCCTTTTTTGCATTTTTTATTGCATCCTTATAATCGCCTGATTTTATTTCAATCTTTGACTTAGATAAATAGTTTGAAATGGCACGTAATGTTTCTTCATTTACAATATTAGGATTTTTATATTTTCCGTATGGAGCATTAAATTGTCCCGATTGGTTTACTCGAAACAAACCGTTGTAGCATGTCTTATTTAGATACACAATTCTTGCTGCACGTTCTGTTGCGGACATAGCTTCATAGACTTCTCTGTCACGATCATATCCTCTTACTTCATAGTAATATTCTGCCGTGTTTCTCTCATTATGTTCTTTTAACAACTCTACTAACTGTTCACAGTCATCACGAATTACACGATACACATTCATTAACTCTTCATTTGCATCATTTATAATAGCCTTCTTGGGCTGTGTCTCAAATAAAACCGCACCGCCACCAAAAAACGGTTCATAATACATAGTAAACTCCTCTGGTATCAGCGGCTTTATATCTTTCAGTAATTGTCTTTTTCCGCCCACCCATTTAAGTGCCGGTGACACGAAAGGATCTCTGCTCATTCTTAATTCCTCCGATTAGTTGCTCTTGTACTAGTATACCACAAAACAACGGTATTTTTATTCACGAAATTGCAATTATTATTGCAAACAAAAAGCCCTTACCCAACGACTCATATGTTCGTCAAACAAGGACCTTCAAGTGCGCCTCCAGGGGCTCGAACCCTGGACACCCTGATTAAGAGTCAGGTGCTCTACCAACTGAGCTAGAAGCGCGTAAATTATTAAGTTAAATTAAGCATTTATTTACTTTACGTTGTAACCTCAACGCAAGAGTTATTATAGATCAACCAAAATGAAAATGCAATAGTTTTTTGAATTTTTTTTATATATTTATTGTTTATTTATTGATTTAAGGTATTTATCTGTCTATAATACTATTATATTCACTAAAATTGTATATGGAAAGGATAGATATAATGTCTCTAAATTCTAATAAAAAAAAGACCTCATCAGACGCAACTTCTAGGTTAAAGAAGAATATATTTGAGACAAATGCAAAGTATTTTACGATTTGTATCTATGCGTTCTTCTTAATAGTAGTAAGTACAGTATTTATCTACTGTGTTGCTAATTGGAGCAAGACACAAGCAACTATATCAAACATTATCAGTATTCTATCTCCATTCTTTGTGGGATTTTTTATCGCATATGTTCTAAATCCTATTGTAAAAAAATTAGATCACTTGCTTGAGAAAAAGATCTTTAGAGATAAATTGAGTACATCTGTTCGACGTGGAATCTCTATATTGAGTGCTTATATCTTAGCTTTAGGTATCATTATCGTTATCTCCACTTATGTAGTTCCACAATTTATTACAAGTGTTCAAGACTTATCTGAAAATGTACCTGCTATGTATAATGTAGCTTATGATTATTTAAATAACTTACAAGAACGATTCCCAGATATTGACATAGCATTTATTGAAGATAAGATTAATGAGATTAAACCTGATTTAATTGGTCTTGGTACCAACCTTGTTACAAGTGCATTTCCTGTAATATTCGACATCTCAGTATCCATTGTAAAATCAATTGTGAATGTTTTATTAGCTATTGTAATTTCAGCTTATATTATCATTGATAAAAAAATATTAATGACTAATTTAAAACGTTTGGTATATTCTATTTTACCAAAGGATACTGCTAACTACTTATGTACAACCACTGTAAAATGTAACTCTATTTTTAGTGGATTTATCTTTGGAAAGTTAGTAGATTCCTTAATTATTGGTATCATATGTTTTGTTGTAATGTCAATAATTCGTTTACCATATGCGGTCCTACTAAGTACAATCGTAGGAATTACAAATATGATTCCTTACTTTGGTCCATTTATCGGTGCCATTCCTGGAATTGTAATTTACCTGTTACTTGATCCAGTACAAGCTATCATTTTTGCTGTTATGATCTTAATTTTACAACAATTTGATGGTTTATACCTTGGTTCAAAGATTCTTGGAGAATCTACTGGTTTAAAACCTATCTGGGTAATCTTCGCTATTACAGTAGGTGGTGCATATTTCGGCGTATTAGGAATGTTCTTAGGGGTTCCTGTTGTTGCAGTTGTTGCATACTTACTAAATGATTTTGTTCAGAGACGTTTAAAAAAGAGAAATATAACGAATATTTAATTTATTAAGATATTGTTCCAAAAAATTGCCTGTCACAAGGCAATTTTTTGTTTTATCAGAAGTACTTTTCAGTGTCTTATTCCATATGTAATACTTGATTGATTTTCTCCAAATACATAGTTCCAGCTCTCTCACCAAATAAAATTTTGCCGAGATACTGCTTAGATGTTCCGACTAATTCTGCTAACTCAACTTGAGTCATATTAAGCTCAATTAATCGATGTTTCACTTCCTTACCAAATGGTGTTAGTTGTCTTTTTTTTGCCATGACATCACTCCTCCGCACTATATCTCCCTTTCTGCCACACACGACCGTAATCGTGCATTCCCCAGAGTGGCTTTTGTCATTTTTTTGTTGATTGTGAAAATAAATCCCTACAAATAATGGAATATTAATTTTCAAATCAATAAAAAGTAGTTCCATTATTGTGTGAATCCACAAACTGTGGTACTATGTATTTAAAAGGATGACTCATCCTACTTTATATTATATTGTGAATTTGCACATTGTCAATAAATTCTCTGCAAATTCTTTTTACATAGGAGGTGGATCAATGAAAAGTATTGGGGAACGCGTGAAGGCATTATGCAAAAACTGCCACTTAACACAGCAACAACTTGGTAATATCGTTGGTCTACATGGCTCTAATATCAGTCGTGTGGAACAGGATACTGTTATACCAACAGGTGACGTTGTCGCCAAAATGTCAGAGTACTTTCATGTAAGTTGCGATTACATATTACGTGGAATGTCCGTAGATGGGACTCCACAAATGGATATTGCTTTAACAGAATCTGTGAAGTTACAAATCACTAGTACTTCCGAAGCCCAAGATGAAGATGAAAATATCAAACTTTTAGAACAATTTTGTCCTATGCTTGTTCAGTTAAATGCTAGGAATCAGCAAGAGCTACTTGAAATCCTTAAAGTTAAGTTGAAGTATCAAAAAGAGTATGATGATTTGTCTGAAGTGGCTGCTTCGGAAGAATAGGAAGTACATATTTTTAATATGAAAAGGCACGATACAAATGGAATGTAAAATTCCTATCGTGCCTTTTTATTCTTTTCTTATCTTATAAAATCGGGTTGTCAAGAATTTTTGAAAATGTCCTTAAAACAATTAATATTTCTCCATTTCATTTTCTAAATCCCTTTTTAAATTATCCCACTTTACATCTATTCCCTTTCCATTATTCCACATAACAGTAATACGAATGTTATCTTCCCTAAGTCCATCAATCCAATCTTGTATAAAATCTTCTAATTCAATTGATTCTGGATAATAATTATCCCACTCATCGCTTGCACACATTTCAGCAAATTCCTTTCTGGGCCATATTGGGAAAAAACTATTCTCATCATTTCCTAATGTTGCCCATCCATTGTCATCTCTTAATGACCACACTTCTTCAAAATCTACAACTTTTTTAATAAAATATTCATATTGCTTTAATTCTGTACATTGTAAAACACTAAAAATCTCCTTTTTCAAACTCATTTTTTCTTCCTTCCATATCCATCTATTTTATGTTGTCTTTTATGATTTTCTATTGTATTTAAATCACTAAATTCATACCCATAACCTTTTCTCGCTTCAAAACCTCTGCGATGAGCCATTTGATAGCCTTCTGGCACTCGAATATTTTTCCGCTTTCCTCGATTTATCTCATTAATATCTCTATTTATTTCACCTCTTAATGCTGATGATACTTTATTATCATTTGCAATTTCACGTAATCGTTTTTGTTTTCCGCTCCTTCTCCCCCTGTCAACTTCTTACCAGTAATCAGATCTTTTCCTGTTACTGCTTCCTGTATATCCTTGGCATCTCCTACATAGGGAATACAACTGGTTGCAAATGAAGCACCAGCCTTTGCACCTTTCGGATCTGTCTTGGTCGTATAAACCATCTGCCCTGCCCCTTCCCTGCTAGGAGATGGTTTATAGGTAGCAACATGGGTGTAGCTTTGCTTAGGTCTGTTGTTAGAATAACTAGCTTCACTTGGAGCTTTTTTTGATGTAGGAGCTTTCTGAGCTATTGGTAATTTTGAAATTCCGAGAGAAACAAAAGACTATACACGTTTTTCATGCATAGTCTCTTGTTACATTACTACAAAAATTTAATTACAGCTATTGCTCATGAGCATTAACTAATACGTCTAGAATTCGGGGTACATATCAATCTTCTATACTGAATTTGGGGGTTGCGTGGTTGATAACTTTTCACCTATAAACGCTTTTACACAAATGAGAATTATAACTCCTTACCAGTTTTTGAATTCACAAAAATTTTTTTCCCATTTTCTACTTCTAGGGTTAGTTCTGTTCCAACTGGTAATTCATAAATCATTGCAACTGCTGGCTCAATCTCAATAATTGTTCCCCAGTCACAAATCGCCATATGTTTAGCATCTTCTAGAAACTCATCAGTGTCAATATCCGAAAGAAATCTCCAGCCGTTATCTAACTCATTTACACCATTTTCCCTAAAACACCATTTGATTCTTCCTTTTTTTTCTAATATATTTTTTGAAACAACCGAACCCCCTAAATTCATTGATTTATTCATATTTCTCCTCCAATACCATTTTCAATTCACTAGTCCCTCTTTCACTAATTAATTGCTTAATACTAATTCCACTATTATTTTGTTCCTCATAATTGATTGACTCTTTCAAGCACTTTTGTATAAACAACATTGTATTATCTAAGCGTCTTTTAAGCGACTCTAAACATAAAGAAAAAAGTGCTGTATTTCCATATTTTTTCTCTTTTTGCGTTAAAGAAGCCCCTTTTACTAATAACAACTCTGCAATTTCCAATGCCCCCTCGTCATCTATACTAGGAGCTAAATAGTGAAATTCATTACATCCATCTTCAGACACAACATTCACTTCAGCATCATGATTCAATAAGTATTTTGATATAACAAAATTTCTTGATATTATACTGTGTTCCAGAATACTTATACCTTTGCTATCTTTCCAATTTATAATACTGAATATATCTTTCTTTTCTATTGACAGTTTCATCTTTAAATCTGCCAATGTTCCAAACTTTACAACTGTTGCATAATCTGCTTTTTCAATATTCATCTTTATTCCTCTCACTCATATTTATGACTTCTATTTGTACTAGGTAATTCTGGTCTATAATTTTTAGGATCTTTATACCACTTTAAAAACTCGTCTTTTGAAATTATATCATCCATATACAATTTATGCATTTCTGAATATTTTTCTCCTGGTATATGCCCCATGTCCCATTGTCCTTTTCTCGGCTCATTCTTGTTCCAAGTAATTTCAATACCAGACGGATCATATATCTTTCCTGTACTTATATCTTTTGCATTTTCCCATACATCTGCTACTTGATTCTTTCCAAATGATGGTCTACTCTTCACATATGGTTTTCTAGGCTTACTATCACTCTTCAGTTCCTCGACAACCTTCACCGTCTCCTTTGTTTTTCCAGCATCCTTCCCCTTCTCAACACCCTTCTTCTTCATCGCCTTTTCTGTATCTTTAGCAACATCTGTATTCTTAGTAGCCTTCTTCACTTCAGGAGCATTTTTCTTAATAAGTGTTCCTGCTTTCTTAACCGCATCTGGTGCTTCCTTAACTGCTACTTTCCCGCCT